>PLND01000054.1:0-31588 GCA_003141675.1 Anaerolineae bacterium | reverse complement strand
TCGAAGGCAGCGGAACCACGTCTCCGGCCAAGGGTTTGCCGTCCACCACGAGCGAGATCGAATTCCCTTTCCCCTTTCGCTTGACGGCGATCGTATACGTCACGCCCCGGAATTTGCGGACGGCGCGAAAGCCGTTCCAGCGCGAGGGAAGGACCGGTGCAACCTGCAGGCCGTGCAGCGTCGGCCGGATTCCCAGGATGTATTGCGTGACCGCGTAAAAATTCCAAGCCGCGGTTCCGGTCAGCCAGGAGTTCTTCGCCTCGCCGTGGGTGGGCGCATCTCGCCCGGCGATCATTTGCGCGTACACGTACGGCTCGCAACGGTGCAGATCGCTGATCCCTTCCCGTGCCGATGGATTGATCCGGGAATAGTAATCGAAGGCGTGATCCCCGTTTCCGGCGAGCGCCTCGGCGATGATGATCCACGGATTGTTGTGGCAGAAGATTCCCGCGTTCTCCTTGTAGCCGGGCGGGTAGGAGGAAATCTCGCCGTATTCGATGTAATAGCGGGTGAACGCAGGCTGGTTGAGCATGATCCCATGCTTGGTGGCCAGGCGCTTGCCAACCGACTCGAGCGCCTTCTGCGCCATGCCTTCCCGCAACCCGATCCCCGCCATGATGCACATGCCCTGGCTTTCGATGAAGATCTGCCCTTCCGCGCATTCTTTGGATCCCACTTTGCGGCCCAGGGCGTCGTAGGCGCGCAGGAACCACTCGCCGTCCCATCCATGCTCGCGCACGGTTTCCTTCATCCGCTCCGCCTCCGCGCGGTAGCGTTTGGCGTCGCCGCGGCGGTTGCGCGCGTCCGAAATATCCGCCATCTCCCGCGCCGCAAGAACGAATAGCCCGGCGATGAACACCGACTCCGCCACTTTGCCTTCCTTGTTGGTCGTCGTCTGGAACGATTGCCCCGATGTATCCGAAAAACAGTTGAGGTTGAGGCAGTCGTTCCAATCCGCCCGCCCGATCAGCGGCAGGCGGTGCGGGCCGAGGCGGTGCAGGGTGTATTGCAGGCTGCGCTGGAGATGATCGTAGAGCGGTTTTTCGCTGCCGTGTTCGTTGTCGAAGGGGACCGGTTCATCGAGGATGGAAAAATCCCCGGTTTCCTTGAGGTACGCGGATACCCCCAGCACCAGCCAGAGCGGGTCGTCGTTGAAGTCGCCGCCGATTTCGTTGTTGCCGCGCTTGGTAAGGGGCTGGAATTGGTGGAAGGCTCCGCCGGTTTTAAGTTGCGTCGCGGCCAGATCCAGCACCCGCTCGCGGGCGCGCGACGGGACCATTTGGACGAACCCGAGCAGATCCTGGTTGGAATCGCGGAATCCCAGGCCACGGCCGACGCCGGATTCATATAAGGAGGCCGACCGTGATATGTTGAACGTGGCCATGCACTGGTACGCGTTCCAGATGTTGACCATGCGGTTTGTGTGCACGTCCGGTGTTTGCACCTGGACCGTCGAGAGGGTTTCGTCCCAATACTGCCGCAAGGCGCGGAAGGCTGAATCAGCGTTGTCCGAATTCAGATATTTTTCGATCACCGGCCGAACGGATTGCTTGTTGATCGTCTGCGAAGACGGCGGATCGAACTTGCGATCCGCGGGATTCTCCTGGTATCCGAGCAGGAAGACGATCTGTTTGGATTCGCCCGCTTTGAGGTTGAGCTTAACGTGGTGCGATCCGATCGGCGCCCAGCCGTGCGCCTCCGTATCCCCCGATTTGCCCCGCTCCACCGCCGCTGGATTCTCCCAGCCGCGGTAGGCGCCGAGGAAGGACTCCCGCTGGGTGTCGAAGCCGGCGAGTTTTTCGGAGCAGGCAAAGTAGGCGAAGTGATCACGGCGCTCGCGATACTCCGTCTTATGGTAGATCACGCCGCCCTCTATCTCCACTTGCCCGGTCGAGAAATTCCGCTGGAAATTCGTCTGGTCATCCCAGGCGTCCCACAGGCAGAATTCCACCGAGGAGAAGAGGGAAAGTTTGACGGGGGTCTTCCGGCGGTTGGTGATCGTGGTCTGCCAAATTTCCAAATTCTCGCCCAAGGGTACGAAATAGCGGGTTTGCGCCTCGATCTTCCCGAACGTGGACCCGATGACGGTGTAACCCATGCCGTGCCGGCAAAAATATTTTTCCGCCGCATGCCGGGTGGGCATCCAGGAAGGAGACCAGAATTTTCCGCTGGCGTTGTCGCGGATGTAGATATACCGCCCGCCCATATCGAAGGGCGCATTGTTGTAGCGGTAGCGGGTGATCCTGCGCAGGCGCGCGTCCTTGTAAAAGGAATAGCCCCCGGCGGTGTTGGAAATGATGCCGAAGTACGCTTCGCATCCCAGATAATTGATCCACGGCAGCGGCGTGTCCGGCCGGGTGATGACGTACTCCCTCTGCTGATCGTCGAATTTTCCGTAACGCATGATGGTTTCTCCTGGGGAGGAAAGCTCTTCTTCCGTCCCGGGTGGGGGTGGCCGGAAACGACGGATCGGTCCGTATTATATCGCCTGAAAACTGCCGGCGGGGAGCGGGAAAAGGGCCGGAGAAGTGGTCGATGTTTGTAATAATGTTTTTCTTCGACCAAGCAAGAAATTCATCATAGAAGCTTATGGAAAAAGTCGGGATTTGTCATTGCGAGGAGCGAAGCGACGAAACAATCCGGGGTTTCCAATGAGGAAAAACCAGATTGCTTCGCNNCGGTCGCTCGCAATGACATCTATCTTGTTTTTCAGCACCCTGATAGAGGCTTATGGACAAAGTCGGGTGAATGATTTCAAGCCGGGTTTACCCGGCCCTCGCTTTCCCCGCTTCGCGAGGACAAGCGCGAGGGCGGGCGCAGTTGAGAGCACGGCGATTTATCGCCGGGCGGACACCCGGAGCTAAAGCTCCGTGCTCTTAACCGCGCCCGGTAAAAGCCGGGCTTTCAAGATTCAAAAAGATAGAGGAAGAAAGCCTCCGCCCTGAAAAATTTTTCAGGGCGGAGTTTGTACTATCCATTCAACTACCGTGGAATTTAGTCGTACCGGAAGCGGGCGACGCCAATTCCAAAGAAGACAACGGCGAACCCGATCCGCACGACGTCGATCCACAAAGCAGGACGCATCGTATCGGGGCTCGGGTAGTTGATTACGCCGGACCGGATATCATTGTTTGCTCCGTCAATCGGATTCTTCGGTTTTCCGCCGCGCGCAGCCAGAGGATCATTCCTCCCGCGAAGATCCCCAGCAGCACCGTCGATAAAATCATGCCATCCGCACCGGCCAAATCCACAAACGGCCCGCCGAGGCTGGCTCCCAGGAACTGGCCCAATCCCAGAAAGACGGAATAGAGCCCCATGATGGCGCCGCGGTTGGAGGAATGATCCTCGGTGATATCGGCAAGGTAGGCCAGCGCGGCCGGAGTAAATCCGCTCTGAATCATGATGCTGATGACGAGGAATACCGCCAGGATCGGAACGAGCGGAACGTTCAACGACGGCTGGTGGTTGATCGCCCAAAGCAGAAAATCCGAAACGAACAACCCGCCGATCCCGACGATCATCGCCGTTGTTCTGCGGACGTGCGGGAAGAAGATGCTCCACAGAAGGATGCCGAGGATGAAGAAGAGGGCGTACACCGCGCGGACATTCCCGGCCTGAAGACTGTTGAACAATCCGACCAACAACTGATGCGGCCGGAGATTCCGATCGGTGAGAATGCGTGCCGTCAGGTTGATCCAAATTCCGAGTACCGCGTTGATCGCGATCCAGGCGGGCGCGAAGCCGGTCACCCGCGGGCTTGTGAAAATCCGCCAATAATTTTTCAGCGTTTCTTTAATATGGGTCCGCGGTTGTCCCGATTCGGGCCGTTCGCGGATATCGCGTATCCCGTAAAGCAAAACCAGCATGCTGGCAAGATAGATGATCGCGTTGAGCGCAAAGGCCGGGCTGGTGACGGGTATCCCGGCCAGGATCTTGGGCGATCCGAAATTGCGCCACAGCCAGCCGCCGACGGAAAAGCCCAGCGCGATCCCGCCGATGGTGGCGATTTCATAATACCCCACGGCCCGGGCGCGGAGCTTGGGAGAATGGGCGGTGGCATCCGCCAGATATCCCAACGTGGCCGGCGCGTTGCTCGCCGTCGAAAGCCCCTCGAGGATTCGCGTCACGATCAGCAGCCAGATAACCGTGGTCAGGGCCGTGATTTGAACCGCGATGGCGCCGAAGAGCGGACCCAGGATGATGAAAAGCTTGCGTCCGAACCGGTCGCTCCAGGCGCCGAAAAAAAGCGACCCGAATAATTCCGCCACAAAGAACGATCCGATGATAATTCCGCCGAGCGTGTAGGAGATGGAATACACGTGGGAAGCGCCGGCGATAAGGCGCAACGGATTTGCGCCAGACCGGGCGGCGTCGTGGATGGAGTTTAAATAAAATTGAATATTCTCGCCCATTGCGCCGGCGGCCGTCCGCAGAAGTAAACTCCCCACGGTCACCGAAACGAGCGAACGAATCAAATGCAATGGAGCAGGAACCGCCGGTTTGGTTTGAACCATCTTCTCATGGGCCTCTCAACACGCCATCAGCATGAACTTGCCCTATACCGAAGCATTCCCCGCCCGGGAGTAGAAATACTTCTTGGCCAACTCAGTGGCCAGAACATAGAGCGCCGTCAGTCCGATCACCGTCAGCATGAGCGGAGCGGGCAAGGGGACGAAACCAAACAGCGAATGGAACGGCAGATAGGGCATAACGAGCGTGATACCCATAAAGATCAACGAACTCGTCAGCAGGAGCGTGCCCGGGCGGCTGCGGAAGAAGAGATGGCGCGTTCGCACGACGAGCGCGATGACCAGCTCCGTCAACAGGCTCTCGATGAACCATCCGGTCTGGAATTCCTCCGGCGAAGCATGATAGATAAATAGTAATGTTCCGAAGGTCAGGAAGTCGAAGATCGAACTGACGAGGCCGAAGAGCACCATATAGTTGCGGATAAAACGGGTATTCCAGCGGTGCGGCTTCTCCACCCACTCCGGGTCAACATTGTCGCCGGCGATGGTCGTGGCGGGAATGTCGGAAAGGAAGTTGTTAAGCAGGATCTGTGGAGCCAGCATGGGTAAAAAGGGCAAGAGCAAGGAGGCTCCTCCCATGCTGAACATGTTGCCGAAGTTGGCGCTGATGGTGGTGAGGACGTACTTGAGCGTGTTGGCAAAGGTCTTGCGGCCCTCATCGATGCCCTCGCGCAAGATGCCCAAATCCGTTTTCAGCAGGACAAAGTCGGCGGCTTCCTTGGCCACATCCACCGCGGTGTTCACCGAGATGCCCACGTCCGCGGCGTGCAGGGCCGGCGCATCGTTGATGCCGTCGCCCATATACCCGACCACGTGGCCGGTCTTCTGCAGCGCCAGGATGATCCGTTCCTTCTGGTTGGGATCCACTTCCGCGAAGATCGTGGTGCGTTCGGCCAGGTGCCAGAGAGCCTCGTCGCGCACTCCGGCCAGTTCGCCGCCGGTCAATACGCCCAGAACCGGCAGGTTCACCGCCTCCGCGACATGCCGCGCCACCTTCTGGTTGTCGCCGGTGATGATCTTGAGTTGCACACCGCGTTTCGCCAGATCGACGATGACTTGGCGCACATCGGCCTTCGGCGGATCGAAGAAGAGCAGAAAGCCGGCGAAGGCGAGCGCGGCTTCATCGGCACGTGAATAGGCTTCCGGCCGCGCAGTTACCTTCTTCGCCGCCACGCCGAGCACTCGGAAGCCTTTGGCGCTCCAATCACTGTATTGTTGTTGAATCCCCGCCTGTCTGGCAGCGTCCAGCGGTTGGTCGCCATCGCCGGTTTGTACGCTGCCGCAGATGCTTAGAACGTTGTCCAGGGCGCCTTTGGTAATCAGGGTGCGCCCGCCTTGGGGATCGGCCGTGACGATGCTCAGGCGCTTGCGCACGAAATCGTAAGGGATTTCGTCCACCTTTTTTTCAGTGCTGATATCTGACGCCGCCTGCTGCGCGTACGCTTGAATCGCCTCATCCAGGGGGTTGGTTAGCCCGGTCTGGAAGTGTGCGTTGAGATACGCGTACCGCAGTACGGCTTTGGACGGCTGCCCCGCAGGATCGACCGCGCCATCGAGCCGGACGACGCCTTCCGTGAGCGTGCCGGTCTTGTCGGTGCACAGCACGTCCATGCCGCCGAAATTCTCGATGGAGTTCAGCCGGCTCACGATCACGCCGCGTTTGGCCATTTGCTGCGCGCCGCGGGAGAGCGTGATGCTGATGATGGCCGGCAGGAGTTCGGGCGTCAGGCCTACCGCGAGGGCGAGCGAAAAAAGAAGCGAGTCCATCAGCGGTTTGGCGAGAAAAAGGTTGACCGCCAAGACAATGACCACCATCACCAGCATGACTTGCGTGAGCAGATTGCCGAATTGATGGATGCCGTGTTCGAATTCGGTTTCCGGCGGGCGCAGGCTCAGCCGTTGCGCAATTTGGCCGAACACCGTGGCCTTACCCGTCTGCACAATCAGCACCTGGGCGGTCCCGCTGCCGACACTGGTGCCCATGAAGACGCAGTTGGTGCGTTCCGCCAGGCTGGCCTTGGCGGGAACGATCCCCGGCTGTTTTTCCACCGGGAAGGTTTCACCGGTAAGCACCGCCTGGTTGATAAAGAAATCATTGGCCGCCAGCACGACACCGTCGGCGGGGATCAAGCTGCCCGCCGAGAGCACGACCACATCGCCCCTCACCACTTGTTCCGAAGGCAGCATTTGTGGCGCTCCTCCGCGGAGCACGCTGGATTTGATTGTGATCTGTGACCGCAGTTTCTCGACGGCGTTGCTGGCGCTGTATTCTTGGACGAAGCCGAGCATCGTGCTGCCGAGGACCACGGCCAACACAATGCTGGCATCGATCCACTCGCCCACCAAGAGCGAGACAATCGCGGCGAAGATGAGGATGAGGACCAGCGGGCTTTTAAACTGACTCAGGAAAAGCCCCAAGGCGGTAGTCTGTTGTTTTGCCTTAATGGTGTTCAGCCCGTCTTGCTTCAGACGTTGCTCGGCGTCCGCACTTTGGAGGCCGGTATTCGTGGTGCGCAGCGAGGAAAGGAGTTCCTCGGGCTTGAGGGTCCAATATTCTGCCGGCGTCCCTTGTGCGTCCTGTTGCGCTGATGGTTTCGGTTTGCGGGAAAAGAAGCTGGCGAAGGGCTTCATTCGACCTCTCTGTAACTCGTCTCGTTATAAAATCCCGGAGCCCGCGGGGGATCAGGTACAAGGAATATCCTGCCCTGGCTCGTTCGTGCGCATTTGCGAATCAACCATGCCGGTGATTTATTATATCCGGGCTTTTTATCGTCATCGAACGGATAATTACTCCAGTTCCGGCTTGAGTTGTTAAATCGATATTTCTTTTAAGATATTAATATCGATTTGGTCCGAATTTAGCGCAAAATATGATATTTTCCAACAATGAAGTCAACAGCCGTCAGTACCGCCGGAAAGCGAGTTTCTTGTTCTGATAACGACTTTATCGTCATTCCACTGCACCGACTTTTGCTTGACATTCCTTTTGGCGGCAGGTAGAATTCCGCCCACTCAATGATTATTGGTCTTCCCTTCGAAATTTCGGCCGAGATAGCTCAGTTGGTAGAGCACGCGACTGAAAATCGCGGTGTCCCCAGTTCGATCCTGGGTCTCGGCACCTCCGCGAAAGCGGTCTTGCGGGCGTGGTTCAGTGGTAGAACGTCTCCTTGCCAAGGAGAAGATCGGGGGTCCGAATCCCCTCGCCCGCTCTCATCAAGATCGTTGCCCCGGCTGCAGATTACGATTCCGTAGCACACCGGCGATATGCAGATCGGTTGCAGCGGGCGGCCCACCGGCCGCCCCTATAGTCAACGCCCCGGCAACGGGGCGTATCTATCCGGCGACGTAGCCAAGTGGTAAGGCAGGGGTCTGCAAAACCCCGACCGTGGGTCCGAATCCCACCGTCGCCTCACGGAATAAGAAAACGCCAAGCCGATGCCTTGGCGTTTCTCGTTCCGCGGGCGACCCGGCGCCTGCCCTCGCGGAGTATGTTGCCATCGGGGTTTTCTTTTGATGGCAACATGAACTGCGAAGCGTGGGGGTCGCCTTTTTACTCGACGTTCCATCGGGGGTCCCTGCTACATTCCCGGAACCGCAACCCTCAGCCAGCCCATCACGCTCAGCCCGATCAGAACGATCGTCAGGAAAATCAGTATCGCCACGACGGACCAGGCGAGGAAATTAAACACCCGGCCGTTGACGAATTTTCCCATCAAGCGGCGGTCGTTGATCAGGCGCAGCATGACGATGAGAATGACCGGCAGCACGACCCCGTTCAACGTCTGGCTGGCCATCATCGCCTGGATCAGCGAGGGGATCGGCAGCAGGATGATCGCCGCGCCGATCGCAATCAGCGCGGTGTAGGTGCCGAAGAAAACCGGAGCTTGGGAGAAGGACTTGTCCACCCCGCTTTCCCATCCGAACGCCTCGCACACCACGTAGGCGGTGGAAAGCGGCAGGATCGCCGCGGAGAAAACGCTCGCATTCAGCAGGCCGAAGGCGAAGAGGGTGGAAGCATACTTTCCCGCCAGCGGCGCCAGCGCGAGGGCCGCGTCCTTGGCGGTTTCGATATGCTTCCCGGCCGCGAAGATGGTGGCCGAACAGGCGACGATGATGAAGCCCGCGACGACAACCGCGAAGATCGAGCCCACGATTACGTCGATGCGTTCGTAGACGTAATCCGCCGGCTTTATTCCCTTGTCGACGATCGACGCCTGCTGATAGAACTGCATCCAGGGGGCGATGGTGGTTCCGATGGCGGTGACGAAAATGGTGACGTACGCGAGTTCGAATTTAAAGGAAGGGGTCACAAAATCCGCCGCCACTTTGGTCCAATTTGGATGGGCCATGATCCCCGATGCGATATACGCCAGGTATATAGCGCTGGCGATCAGAAACACCCGCTCGACGATTTTATAGTTGGCTTTGACGATCAGCAGCCAGACGGCCACGGCCGCGATCGGAACCGATAGAAATTTTGTCACTCCGAAAATTTCCATGCTGGCCGCCACGCCGGCGAACTCGCTGACCGTATTGGCGATGTTGGCAAAAACGACGATTGCAATGATAACCGCAGTGGCGCGGATGCCGAGCGACTCCCGGATCAGGTCGGCCAATCCCTTGCCGGTGACCACGCCCAGGCGCGCGCTCATTTCCTGGATCAGGATCAGCGCGATCGCCACCAGCGGCAGCATCCAGAGCAGCGAGTTGCCGAAATGCGCCCCGGCCACCGAATAGGTGGTGATGCCGCCGGCGTCGTTGTCCACGTTGGCGGTGATAATTCCCGGACCGATAACCGAGAGCAGCAGCAGAAGCCGTATGCGAATCGGCTTCCAGCGCATCCACAGGCGCATTGTGTCTTTCTCCGATCAGGGTTAGTGATACAGGCGGGGGAGCTTCTTCTTCCAGGCGGTCGGGATGATTTTATCCAGCGCGTCGTCGGCGGTGACGATGCCCTGGATTCTTCCCTCGTTATCCACAACCGGCACGGCGAGCAAGTTGTACTTCGACACCGCCTGGGCGATATCTTCCTGGCTGTCGTCCAGCGTGACGGCGACCAAACGCTTATGCATGAAATCCCTGATCGGCGTGGCTGGATCGGCCATGACCAGTTCGCGCAGCGAGATGACCCCCACCATTTTCCCGTTCGTCTCGGTGACGTAAATGTAATAGATCGTCTCCGCCTCGCTCGCCGTCCGGCGCAGAGTCTCTATGGTTTCGCCGGCGGAGAGGGTGGAAGGCACGGAGAAAAACTCGGTGTTCATTAGGCCGCCGGCGGTGTCGATCGGGTACGTGAGCAGCTTGCGAACGTCCTCCGCATCTTCCCGTTCCATCAGGTTGAGCAGTTCCTTGCTGCGGTCCTGCGAGAACTCGGCCAGCAGGTCGGCGGCTTCGTCGGGAGCCATCTCCTCCAGCACGTCGGCCACCTTTTCGTCGGGCATCGTCTCCAGGAGCCGCGCCTGGAAATCCGGTTCCACCTCCTCGAGGGTGTCGGCTACCATGCTGACGTCAAGTGTCCCGAGCAGCTTGTCGCTTTCGGGGCGGGCCAGGTCGGAAATGATCTCCGCCAAATCGGCCGGATGCAATTCCGAGATCTTGTCCCCGGGAACTTTCAACCGCATCGGCTGGTCGCCTTGCAGCAGTTCCACGTGATCCCACGAGATGGTTCCGCCCGGCTGAGGTTTTCCGCTGCGGCGTTCCATCCAGTCGGCCAGCCCGGGCCACAGGCGGCGGAGGAGGCCCAGCCGCCCGATGTCGACGTTGGCAAGGTAATAGTTGTTGTTGACCCGCGCGAATTCCAAATCATTGACGCGCACAACGCGCACGCCGTCGGTGTCGATAATCTGCTTGTCCAGAACGTCGCGTGCCAGGTACATATCCTGATCCGATACCGTGTAGGGCGAGATTTCGACCCGTCGTCTGGAAAGCGGAATGGAGGGCGCAAGCAGCACGGCCACCTGGTCCATCGGCACGATCATTTCCTGTTTTCCCGCCCGGACGACGACGGCCAGAATCTGCGGATGGGTCATGTCCCCGCGCGCCGCGGCGATGACATCTTCCAGGTTGCCGACCGGAACGCAATCGACGTCAACGACCGGTCTGCCGATCAGGACACTGATGTAAGGCATGGAATCACCTCGGGCGCGAGTATTCCCCGGAGGACGGGTGATTAGGTCGCAGGAGAGCAAGCGCCACTTTTTTCTCCGACCGGCATTTTCTGCCGTCAGACCCGACCGGGAGCGAGCCCCTCCAACCACCTGCACTTCCCGCGGGAGGACTGTTAAAATTTTTTTTATTTTTTCCATCGTTCGGTGACAGCGGGGAAATAAAAAATCCCCAATGCTCAACCGGGGATAGTAAACACGCACAAATGTGTTTATCCGATCACCCACACTGGTTGAGCTTTGGCACTGCGTAGCGTATGAAACCGGTTTCCCGGTCCTAGCCGCTTCGGACAAAGCCTTAATCCGGCTTTGCCTGGTCTACCCTTTGGTGTCTCTCGACTTTTCAGGGCAGCGGCCTGTGTCTCGCGCAGACGCCTCGCCTAACGAGGGTTTAATTTCGAAAATTATAGGTTCGTAAAAGACCGATGTCAAGAGGCAAAACCCGATTTACACGATATTCCCCGCCGGACCAATCCACCGGAAGGGATGCGGTCCTCCGCCCCGGTTCCCGGGGTATAACCCCCTGTCCACCAAAATTGTCCAAGTCGCAAACAGGTTAATTGACATCGCCGGATATGTTTGACTTTGGGTTTTTCTTTAATTGGCAGCCCTCAGTGGAACAGAAAAAGCTGGTATTCCGAGGTTTAATCCCATTAAACCCGTTTTTTTGAGCTTAAGGGATTGATGTCTCCAGACCGCATTTTTACCCGATTTCGAATTGTTGGTTTTTCTGTCAAATTACCGGAAGAAGCAAGCAGCCGGTCAGCAATGATAGATCGAAAGTGACCTCCGTCATTGTTAGCTAAGTTGCAGTTTCGTTTAAAACACATACAATAGCTTATGAGCATAATTACCTAGCGGATTTGGTTTTTTTTCGCTTTTTCAAAAAAGGGTTGATATTCGAGGGAAGGAAAAGCAAGCATCCTATGGCCTGCCAGTGAAAGAAAAATTCTTGCAATTATCTGGAGGGAAAAATGAATAAACCTATCCCCACACTCATCCTCATCGTTGACGACGACCGTACAGTGCGCAACGGAATATCCGATATGCTGTCTCAACAGGGCTATGTCATCCTGCAGAGTGAAACGGCGGAGGCGGCTTACGCCCTGATCACGCGTCAAATGCCGGACTTGATCATTATGAATGTCGTTCTACCGGGAATGGATGGTTACGCCTTTTGTCAGCAATTGCGTCAAAACCCGGACACTCGCCTTTTACCGATCATCCTTCAAGTCTGTCAAGGAGATCTGGCGGATCGGATGGCGGGGTTTAAAGTCGGTGCGAACGATTATATAACGCTGCCATACCCTCCCGAAGAATTGCTATACCGCGTTAAGAACCTGCTGAGCCTGACCCAGAAACCTGTCCCTCCCCAAGTGCAATCACACACTCCGGGACGGATAACCGCCATTTTCGCCGCCAAAGGCGGCGTAGGCAAGACGATCATCTGCACTAATCTGGCGGTTGCGCTCCGTCAAATATCCGGCAAACGGGTGGCGCTCATGGACGCTGATTATTCCTTCGGCCTCGTGGGCGTGCACCTTAACATGTCCACTACGCACAACATTATGGAATTAATTCCAATCATCGACGATCTCGATCAGAATGCGTTTCAAAACGTAATGGTTCATCACATCTCCGGCATCCATGTGTTGCTCTGCCCCTTTCACCCGGAAGAAGCCGAGCTCGTCACGGCGCCGCACATCAAAAAGGTTTTGCAATTGCTGGTTGAACAATATGACGAGGTGGTTGTGGATTGTCATGGGAGCTATGACGAACGGACGCTGGAGGTTCTGGAAATGGCCAATACCATCCTGCTGATCATCGTACCGGAAATCGGCACTTTGATGAGCACAAGCCGCTTTCTGGACTTGGTGACCAAACTAAAAATTCCGCCCGAGAGGCTGAAACTTGTCCTGAACCGGAGTGATTCGAAGGTAGGATTGGAAGTCGCAGATATTGAACGGGCCTTGAAGTATAAAATCAGCTATAAACTCGTAAGCGGCGGCCGGGAAGTGACGATCAGCGCAAACAAAGGAATCCCGATGGTGACATCGACGCCGAATCATCCCCTTTCCTTGGGGATCAAGCAGATTGCGGAAGATTTACTAAAACCGTAGGGAAGATCCTACACCGATGATGATGATGGAATTGTCATCGGAAGGTCCGGTTTTAACCGTTCTCTTCGGATAAAAATTTTTCCCGGTTCGCACCGCGTGCGATCTTTCCGGAGCTGGTCTTGAGCAGCCAACCCTGCGGCACAATCCTCACCTGTCGCAAGGCGATGTCGGAGCCCTGGGTCACCCGGCGGCGGATCTCCTCCGATAACCGCTGTGCAGTTTCTTCCATTTCGATCTGCGGGATCTCCCCGGCCTCCATCTCGGCCACCATCATCACTTCCTCGGTGCCGAGTTCCTCGCTGAAGACCCCGAATGCCACCACTCGCCCGGGATGGACGCCCGGAACGTCGGAGGCCAGCGACTCCAGATCCTGAGGATAGACGTTCTTCCCGCCGACGATGATCAGATCTTTCTTGCGGCCGGTGATGTACACCTCGCCCTCGGCCAAATATCCCAGGTCGCCGGTGAGGAACCAGCCGTCCAGGAAAGCTTTCTCCGTGAGATCCGGCCGCCGGTAATACCCGGTGAGCATGCAGTCGCTGCGCAGCATGACTTCCCCCAAATGACGCGCGGGCAGCTCCCGGCGGGAATCGTCCACGATCTTCACTTCCACATTGGCCAGGGGTCGGCCGCACGAAAGCATGTTCATTGCGGCTTCCCGATCGGCCGCCGGACGCGCGATCCGGTCGACAAGCAGCCCGCGCTGGCTTACGGCATCCACGGTGAGGGGCGCATCGATCCCGCCCTGGGTCACGGCAAAAACATTTTCGGCCATGGCGTAACAGGTTGCCATCGCTTCGGGTTTCAGACTCTGCGCACGGAACCGCTCCAGAAACATCACATGGCTTTTATAGTGCATCGGCTCGGAGCAGTTGATCACCGCCCGCCAGGAGGAAAGGTCCACGCCTTCCAGATCGCGGTTGCGGATTTTTTGCGCGCAGAAGTTGAAAGCGAAGTTCGGTAGCCAGGTAAGGGTTCCGCGGTGGCGGGAGACCGCCTGGAAGAGCTTATACGGAGCACGCACCCAGTCGAACGGCGACATCAGCACCAGGGGGATTCCCCGCAGCACGGGCAGTATGAACCCTGCGATCAGGCCCATGTCGTGATACAGCGGCAACCAGGAGACAATCGTATCGCCGGAACCGAGGCGGATGGCCTCCGCGTAGGTATCCAATTGCCGGAACACGGCGGCGTGCGAAAGCGCCACGCCCTTCTGCAAGCCGGTCGTGCCGGAGGAATGCTGCAGCAGCACAACGTCTTCGGGCGCGCGTTCCCGCCCGCGCATCGCGGAAAAATCCGGCTCCGCCCGCGGGCCGATCTCCGTCGAGAGCAGCACTTTGCGCACTGGCCCGCCGGAGGAAATCGCAGCTTGCACCTCGGAGAGGAATTCGGGGTAGGTGACGACGGCCGCGGGCGCGGTCACCGCAAAGAGGGATTTCAGCGAGCGCCGGTACGCCTCAGGCGCGAGCTTCTCGGTGAGGAACGGCATGATCGCCGGGATCGCTCCATGCAGGATCGCGCCGAAGAAGGAATAGACCAGCGCCTCGGAATGCTGGAGGATGAGCACGACCACTTCGCCGGGTTGCACGCCGGCATCCTGGAGCGCGCTGGCGTAACCCGCCGCGCCATGGATGAGCTCCCGGTAGGAGATCGGATGCTCCGGTTGCCGCGCATCCATCCAATGGAGGACAGTTTGGTCGGGGGAATTTTCGTACAGCTCGCGGAGCCGTTGGAAGAACGTGGTCACTGGGGCGTCTGCCGGGCGCGGATGATCGCCGCGAGGGCCGCGAGGTTGTCGAAGGTCTGGGCGTTCAACTCGGTGTCGTCCATTCGTACCCGAAACGTTTCCTCGACAAAGAGCGCCAGATCCACCAGATGAAAGGAGTCGATCAGCCCGGAGGAGATCAACCGGTCTTCGGAGCTGATCACACGCTTGGGTTGTTTGAGGATTTTTTCGGCGATGTATTTCGCCAGGGTCATTTCGATTTCGTCGGTCATGGTGGGCCTCTCCCGGTCACGGGGCGGATTGCATGTCCAATTCCCGCCGCGCCGCGTCCAGCACCTGCAGCGCGGTCAGGTTGCGTTCCATCCATCCGCTCCAGTCCGCGGACGGCTGATCGAAAAAATAATTTTTGAAATTGTACCCCTGGGTAAGATGGAAACCGTCCTGGCTGAGGCCGTGCGTGGGAAGCCATTGCACGGACCCCCAGAAATTCCAAAGCGGAATGTCGTACTCCCACGCCAGACCCGCGATCAGCGCGTCGATCCGGTTTCCGCCTTCGAGGTTGTCGGCCTTGGTCGCCAGGATCGGCACCACCCCCTGGGCGATGGTGTATTCGATCACCTGGCGCAGGTATGTTCCATATTTTGCGACGTCACCCGACCAGGCTTCTTCCTCGCTGATGATCACGATGCCGGGGTTGTTCACCCGCAGCTCGCACGCCATTGGATTCTCACCCGCATTGCAGGAGTCTGGGTCGGCCCACAGCGGAGAGAGGACGGCGGCCACGTTCATTCCGCCATGTACGGAGAGACTCTTGCGGCCGAAGGATCCTTTGAACCAATCGATCGTGGGTTGCAGATCCGCATATTGACCCAGGCGATATTTATCCGGGTTCTCGAAATCGGCGAGGAAATACGTGGTGATATTCTGGCAATCCCCGATCTTGGAAAAGACGTTTGGATTGCGCCCGAGCGCCAGGCCGCGGCGGTAGATCTCCATGGCCCGTTCGCTAAAGGCGGGAATCGTTGGTAGGGTTTTCCACGCATCGGGCGCAAGGGTAGGACGCGGTGTGGAGGTGCTGCCTTCCGTTGGGCCGATCGTCGGATTAATCGTCGCGGGTCCCACGGTCGCCGCACCCGATCCCGTCGCGGCTTCGGTGGCCGCGTTCGTCACCGGCAACGTTGCGGCCGGATGGACGCCGCACCCGGCCAGAGCCGCGGCCAGGCAAACGCACCCAACCAAAGTTAAATCAAATCTCTTGGCAGGGTGCGAAAAAAGTCGGAAGTTGTCATTGCGAGCGACCGAAGGGAGCGAAGCAATCTCGTTTTCCGCATCGGAAACCCCAGATTGCTTCGTCGCTTCGCTCCCCCGGCCTCGCAACGGCGGAGCCGGGGCGGGGCTCGCAATGACACCCATCTTGTCTATCTGTACTCTGTTAGCGAACATTCCCGTCCTTTACAATCGCCGCCTCCAGCCAATCGGCCAACAGGGTTTCCCCCGCCGGCGTGCGGTGAATGGCGCTGTTGGAAAAATCTTCCGCCGGAATCGCATCCCATGCATCCAGATAATTCACGGCCTGCGCCCGGCACCACCCCTCCAGAAGGCCGCGGTATTGATCATACGCCCAGCGCGGGTAGAAAAAATTATACCGGATGTCGCTGTTGCGCCCGGTGCTCACGTAGATCGGCTCGTTGACGATCCACATGGGAACATTGCCGGCCATCTCGCGGCCTGCGCTGAGCACATCCAGCGCCAGGTCGTCGGGCGAAAGCGACGGGGGCAACCGCCCGTCAAAACTCGCATCCGGATCCAGGTCCTTTTGCGGCGGATCGTAATGCGCCGGAAAGGATTGGTCGACGCCGGTGGCTGCCCACAGCAAGCCGTAGAGTTGCAGCCTCACGAGATCCGCAAGCTCCCGGCGCTCGCCGGGAATCGTCCGGTCCCAGAAGGTCGGCGTGATCAATCGCGGATCGGATGCATCCGACCGCAGCCTGTAGCGAGTGATCAGCGCGCGGACCGCATCGGCGTTGTGCTGCAAAATGGGGGAATCGAGCTGCGTATCCTGCGGCAGGGATTCCAGCGTGACGAGCCAAATGATCAGATCCGGATGATAACGAAGAGCGGATTGCATCATCAGCAGATCCTTCGTGACCGACATCGTCGGATAGCCGATGTTGTACACGTGGATATTGTCCACCCCGCGCCGGTTGATCGATGCGGCCATGGTTTGATCCGGCGGCAGGAGGAAACCCCAAGTGGAGGAATCCCCAATCAACACAATGCGGAACTCCCCGGGAACGGGCCGGGCGGAAATCTCATGTGAGGCGAACATCGCATCCAGGTTAAACAGGCTCAGGTTGTAGTCCGATTGCGGGTGTTCGCCGTATGGGAGCCGCACCCGGCCCGGAACCAGTCGGTTGTAGATGGAGAGGCGGCCCAGCGCCGCCATCGGATGGATCAATGCGAATATCCCGCTGATCGCAAGGAACAGCAATAGGGCTTTTATCAATACGTTGCGGATAAAACGTCCCGTGTCAGACATCGAAGTGCGCAGCCTCGCTCACCCGGATATTCCAAACAGCCGGAGAAAAACCTTCCCCGAACTTTCCACCGACGGAAGCGCAAACCACACCCATCCCAGAACCACGTAATGAAACGTGATTAGGGTGGAAAGCGCAGTGTACGCCTTCTTCCATACCGGCCGGCTCTCAAGCTTTGCGACGCGGTCGCGGCTCCATTCGCCCCACCGGTTGTGTACGAAAAGGCCTATGCCGTGCCAGCAGCCCCACAGCGCAAAATTCCAGGTCACCCCGTGCCATAAGCCGATCAACACCATGGTGGCCAATTGCGCCGCCAGGATGACCATCCAGACGGGTAACTTACGCGAAGAACGCAGCGCCCGCGTCAGCGGGTTGAAGAAATACGAACGGAACCATTGCGCCAGGGTGATGTGCCAGGAGTTCCAGAAAGCCGTCAGGTTGGATTGCAGATACGGGCGGTTGAAATTTTCCGGTAGCGCAAACCCCATCCACCGGCCCAGTCCCAGGGCAATGTCGATATATCCGGAGAAATCGAAATAAATCCGGAATGCATACGCGTAAAGGCAAATCCACATCCAGAACGCGGAATGGATTTGGGATGCAGTCACCGCGGTGAGCGCCAGAATCGCCAGCGTGTCGGCAAGGACAAATTTTTTGAAGATTCCGATAACGATGCGTTCCCCTCCGGTCCGAAACGTCGGCGCCGAGAGGGAAGCCTGCGACCGGAGGTCCGTCAGGAACCGCTCGACGCGGTCGATCGGGCCGGAGGCAATGGCCGGGAAGAACACGCTATAGGTCATGAACTCGCGCAGCGAGCACTCGGGCAACCTGCCTGTCATCCGGTCGCGCAGGACATGAAGCTGGCGGAAAGCCAGGTAGGAAAAACCCAGCCAGCGGATGTCCATCGCCGAGGCAAGGGCCGCGGACTGGCCGGTCGTCCGCCGCAGAAGTGCCGCGGCCGCCTGGGCCAGCGCATCCGTCTTCAGGATCAGAAAGATTCCCAGGATCACGAGGATCGCCGCCGGGGCGGCCCAGCGGCGTTTGGAGACCGCGGACAATCCCGCCATCAGGATCAAGAGAATCAGCAGCCCGGTAATCACCTGACCCAACTCAGGGGGCGTGGACGGCGTCAGGTAAACCGCGAGGTTTAAATATCGCGACAGGGCAACGGCCAGGACCACCCCCAGGAGAATCAAAACGGTCCCGAGATTTCCGCGGAGATCGATCCGCCGGAAAAAAGCCGTTTGCGGACGATCGGCCAGAACCGGATTTTCCTTCCTGCGAAACGTGATGATCCAAACGCAGGCCGAAAGGCCGATTGACGCCGTGGGAAGCCAGAAATCCAAATTCCGGATCGGAATAGCCGGCTGCATCCAATACAGCGCCAACAGGCTGGCAAGAAGCGCGAGCCCTGCGCGCGCGCGGGGCCAAACACCCGCCAGCAGAGAAATCATTGCAAAGCCGAGGATATTAACGAAGGTCATGCGCCGCGAAGTAGGGGTTTCGTACGGAGATTTAAAATCCCTGATAGATCCATAACGGGGATTGATCCGCCGTAAGGATAATCACCAGGATGACGGCCAGGCAGAGCAGTAGGGCATACAGGTTCTCCCGGGAGAGGAGTGTAGACCGAATCCACGGCTTCATTGGTACCCGCACATTCTCCATTCCCCGCCTTCCCGAGCCACTTTATAAACCCGGGCCGAAAGGTCGACCGTCTGTTTCTCGCCGTTGTAATCCAAAATAGCCTTCCCGGTGCACTTCACAAGATGGAAATCCCCCTGCGTGCCCGCGTCCTGGCAGGACATATTTTCCAGCGTCGCCGGATATATGGAAAACGTATCGGCGTCGGTGCTGGCGTTGCTTTCCCAAGCGGCGCAGGAAAGGCCGATCGCCTTTTGGGCATCCTTGGCCACCAGCGCGCGGAAATAATTCTCCACGGTGAGCGCGGGGCTGGAGGAACCGGCGCAACCGGCAAGCAAGAACAGAAAAAGAATTGACCATCGGCGCATGGTTTTATTCATAACAGTTAATTGTAACATCCTATTCCCGCCAGGATAAAAGACCCTTAGGGTTTGTAAAATCCTAAGGGTCTCCACATTTTAATATCGACGAATTCGATCGAAAAGTTTTAGGGAATAGGCAGAATCACTGTGAACTTGGTTCCGCGTCCGATCTCGCTATCCACCAGGATTCTCCCGTTGTGCTGTTTGATCACCTGATGGCAGACGGAGAGGCCGAGCCCGGTGCCCTGGCCGGGGAGTTTGGTCGTGAAGAAAGGCTCGAAAATTCGGGGAAGGTTTTCCGCGGGAATGCCCTTGCCGCTGTCTTCGAACACCACCTGAACCTCGCGGGGCTGACGCCGCGTGGAAACCCTGATTTCTCCCGGCTTTCCATCGAGGGCGTCGAACGCGTTAAGGAGCAGATTGAGCCACACGCCCTGAAGATGATCGCTGCTGGCCAGAACGCGCGGAAGATCCGGATCCGGTTCGAATTTTAAATTGATCGACCGCGATATCACCTCGTGCTGGACAAGCTCCAGTGTTCGACGGATTGTCTCGTTGACGTCCATGCGGTCGAACCGGTATTGTTCCTTGCGGGCGAAATCCAGCAGGTTCCGTACCACCTGGGCCGCCCGGCTTCCGGCGATCAGGATCAACTCCACCGATTCCTGTAAGTCGCTGTCGGGCGGGATCGCGCGTTGCATGAGCTGGGCGTTGGCAATCACCGCCGTCAGCGGGTTGTTGATCTCGTGCGCCACGCCGGCGGCAAGCTGGCCGACGGCCGCCAGCTTCTCCGATTGCGCGAGGTTCGCCTCCAGATGGCGGCGCTCGGTCACATCCTCCTCAAACAGGACCACCTGGACCACCTCGCCATACTCGTCCAGGATCGGATAGGTGCTGATCTCCCATTCCTTGGCTTCGCCCTCCGCATCCGCCAGGCGCAGCGCGCGGGTTGTGCTTTGGCCGTCGTGAAGCGTTTGCGCCACCAGGCACCCGGTGCAGGGCGCGATCCGTCCGAACAGCGCCTCGTAGCAACACCGGCTGACCAGCAGGTTCGGCCTGGACCGCGCCTGTTTGGCCCGGCTGCGATTGATCGCCCGCAGAGCGTATGCGCGATCCACAATGTACAGCGAGGCGGGGATGTTGTCGAACAAAGCCCGCAGCGTGTTGCGGGAATTCAACAACTCCTCGCGGCTGGATTTCAAATCGATGTTGACCACTTTCATCTGCTGAATTAACCGCTGGTTGTAGACCGCGTTGGCGATTGAGGTGGCCAGCAGGCTGATCAATTCCTGGTCATACGGGGAGAACGGACCCCCGCGTTTGTTGATCATATCCAGCAATCCAATCGATTCGTCTCCGGCCCGCAACGGAGCGCACAGATTCGATCGGAGCTGAACACCGAGTGTCGCTTCCGCATCCGCGCAAAGGCGCGGATCAGCTCCCGCCCTATCCACCCGAATCGGCCGGGTGGCACGCATGCTTTCGGAAATCCACCCGTCGCCCAGCGGAAGAATCTCGCGCCGGATCCAATCCGGCCCATCGGTCATCACTTTGCGTTCATACTGGCCCAAGGATTCGTCGACCAGGATCAGGCACCCGACCTCGCAATCTAGGATCTGCTGAACGCCCTCCACCATCGCCTTCTGGACCTCGTCCAACTCGAGGTTGGAGGCCAGGATCGTGGCAATCATGTGCAACGATGCTAGTTCCTTGTCCGCCGTATGCAGCGCCTGCGACGAGCGTGAGATCTTCATCATCCGGCCCGCCGCGCGCGCCAGTTCCACCAGGCGCGCGTGTTCGGCGGCCGTCAGAGGTGCGCCCGCAACGAGCAGGATTCCCTGCCGCGAGGAGCGCGCGAGAAGCGGTATGGCGGCCGCCAGGTCCAAGACGGGGTCCGGCGCTCCTTCCATTCCGGAGGTCAGTACCGCGCGGATAACTTTTAACAGGGGGTGGCCGCGGGTTTCCGGAAGGCCTTTCCATGATGCGGGAGGATTCTGCATCGCAATATGCACAGGCTTCGCATCCTCTTCGGTCTGGATGAGAAGAGCCCCTCCGGCGCGTTTCACCGCTTGAAGAATATAGGCAAGGGATTCCGACGCGGCGGCGCGCAACCCTTCCAGGTCGGTCGGGATGCCCACCGCAACCGGAAGATCCGCGATTGCCGCAGGAGAGACGGGCCTACGCGAATCTTCAAGGCGCGCCCTCCCCGGCCGGGGAGGAACGTTTTTGGAATCCGCTTTCTTTGATCCCATGGGGGAATGCCTAATTCGGATCGATGCTGACCGTATAGCCGTATCCGGGAACCGTCCGGATGAACGCGGGAGTGCGCGGGTCCAGTTCCACCAACTCGCGCAGGTTTTTCACGTGCACGCGGACCAAATCCGGGGATCCCGTATCCGTGGGGTAATCCCAGACTTCATTTAATAATCGCATCGGGGAATAAATCTGGCCGGGGTGGCTCATCAGATGGTAGAGCAAGTCGTATTGGACCGGCGTCAGCCGGACCTTGCCCCGGTGCGGCGTGTGTAATTCGAACGTGGCGGTGTCGAGCGAGTATTCCCCGACCGAAACCGTGGTCCCCTGAGTCGTTCCGGCGGACGCCGGCCGCTGGGTTCGCCGCAGGATGGCCCGCACGCGCAGAATTAATTCGTCGATATTGAAGGGTTTGCACAGGTAATCGTCCGCCCCGGCATTAAACCCGGTGATCTTGTCCTCGTCCTTGATTTTTGCCGTCAAGAAAAGGACGGGGATGTGGGTCAGGACCGGATCGGCCCGGATTTCCCGGCAGACCGCGAATCCGTCCATCCCGGGCATAATCACATCCAGGATGATCAACTCGGGCCGGTTGCGCCGGGCGGCCTTCAATCCTTCCACTCCGCTGGACGCCAAATCCACGCGGAATTCCTCCCCCCGAAGGCTGCGTTCAATGGTTCGGGCTACGATATCGTCGTCTTCAATGACTAGAATGTTCGCCAGTTCCATTTTCAACCTCCACGGGCAGCGACACTTCGATGATTGTACCAAAATCTGCCGCGCTGTTTGCGCGGATTTGGCCGCCATGTTGGCGGATGATTTCCCGGCAAATGCAGTATTCCATCCCGTTGCCCCGGCCCGCCACGGCTCCGGTGAAATGCGGCTCAAACAGGGATTCCAACTCGGAAGGCGGGATGGCGGTTCCGTCGTCGCCCACCTCCACGACAACTACTTCCTTCCCGCGCGCCTTGGACCGGACGAAAATTTTATGCGGGCGGCCGTCGGAGGTCGCATCCCTTGCCAGGAGCAGCAAGTTCACCCAGACGTCCTGCAAGCGGGTAGGATATCCCTGCACGGGAGGCAGGTTATCCTCCAACCGGATTTCCAAACCGCCTCCCGCAGCTTGAATCGGCGCCCCGACCATGCGCACCGCGATCTGGATGGTCTCATTGACGGAAAGGCATTGTAGCGTATCCGGCGTCGAGCGGGAAAACTCGAGCAAATCCTGGACGGCCTGTTGCGCTTTCCATCCGGCTTGCTCAATGATCGCAGCGCTCTCGCGCCCCGGAGTCTCCACCGCCGATCCGCGCCCGAGGATTTGCGCCTCGGCGATGATCGCGGTGAGTGGATTATTGATTTGATGCGCCACCCCGGCGGCCAATTCCCCGATCGCCGCCAGGCGAGCCGATTCCACGAGACTCGCCTGCGCCGCCTGGATCTGTTCCTCCGCCTTCTTTCGGGCGGTGATATCGCGGGTGACGTCCATAAAACCCAGCAATGCCCCGCCGGTGAATTCGTCGTGCAATTCGGTGACGCGTGACCCGATCCAAACCGTCTCCCTCCGGCGGGTTTGCGCGCACCGTTCCACTTCGACCGGAAGATTCGCATCGAAAGAAACCGGATCCGGAGGCGGAGAAAACAGGGCCGCATAGACCTTCGCCACGGGAAGCCCCATCCGTTCCGACGCCGGCCAACCGTACAGCTCCTCCGCCGCGGGATTCCAATATGTGATGTTCCCGGCGGAATTCCACACCACCACCGCGTCCCGGACGTTGTCTAGGAGCAGCGCCTGATAGCGGATCTTCTCCAGCGACTTGACCCGCTCCACTTGGTAGGCGTAGTTCCGCACGGCCTTGCTGATGATCACCGGAAGTTCGAACACAGTCTCCGGACTCTTCACCAGATAATCGATCGCTCCCTGCTGGATGGCCTGGGCCGCCACCCGTTCGTCGCCCCGGCCGGTAACGATGATGACCGGCACCTGCAGCTTCCGTTCAATCAACTGGCGCAACGCTTCCAATCCGGAACCGTCCGGGAAGCTGTAATCGAGGAGCAGCGCGTCGTATGTATTGCGCTCCAGCAGCGACCACATCCCGTGCAGATTGGGCGCGCGGTCGAGAAAATAATTGTCCGCAAATCCAAGGACGTCTTTCACCAGCGAGGAATAATTATCATCGTCATCCACCAGCAGGACGTGATACGTCCCGCCCGGCCGGTCCGGCGACCGATCCATGCGGGAAGCGTCTTCTCCGTGGTCAGTCGTCACCAAACGCACAGTGGGTGGATAGGTTATATCCGGCATATCCTTACCCGTACTCCACCGGGGATGCGGATCGGTATTCGAAACGATCCATCTGCATATTGCCAAACGTGAACATTGCTTTTCTCCAATCCCGATTCTGCTCTATCCGTACAATCCTTCGGGAAGATACTCCCGGATCTCACGCATTGGTCCGGTGGATGCGAAAAAAAAAACGAAACATATATTCACGGACACCAAACCATGCAGGATGAAACCGATTAAATGCGGTAAAGAATCCAAGCCCGATGGATTCGTTGTGTATTCCCTCACCCTGATGTTAAGTTCGCAGCCTCGGCGGAGCCATAAAAAGATAGTTAAGTTCAGGGAAGGGAATAATTCGGCTGTTTTTCCCGGAAGATTCTATGGTAGGTTTTCTCTCCGACTGCGCCAGGGCAATCGAAAGTCCTGGCAAGATTGATTTGCGGAAATAAGGGGTGAATTAATTCCATCCAAAGCAAAATCCGATGGGCCAGACTTTCCTAAATCTACTTAATTAATTATGAATTCATCGGTCATTCATTATTCGTTTACGGCATCGTTCCTCCGGTCCGGATATGCTGACAATACCCTGCTGAGGGGTATTTCCATTGGAAAAACGGCAATTCTTTCCGATGACAATACCCCTCAGCCGAATCTGGAATGCGAGCAGGTAAATGTTGAATCATAAAGGCGGCGCTTACGAAAAACCCCGGGGTGCAATGAACGGAATGGCACCGCGCGCGTTTCGGGCGAAAACCATGACCGCCGCACTTGCCGCCGTCGAAAAAGCCCTGGGCAACGAAGCCCTGATCGTCGCGGTCCATCCTTCCATACCGAAACCCGCCTGGCAACTCTGGCGGCACTGCGAGGTGGAAGTGGTGGCCATGCCCTCCGCCGTCGATTCTCCTGCCGAATCCGAATCATTCACTCCGTTCGCGGACCCTCAACCCGGCCCGGATTCCCCGAGTACGGGTTCAACTCCCCGGGCGATTCCTTTCCGTCGGCCGGAATCCTCCATGGGTGGAATATCCGAATCTTCATCGCGCCAGTCTAGTGCCAATGAACAACCGGGCGGAGGACCCGTAACGGATCCTCCTCGGCCTCTTTTTATCCTCCTCGAGCGGCTCCGCGCCCAAGGCGTGGACGAAGGATGGCTCCGGAATATGGTCCGATCCATCCGGGAACGGTCGAATCCCATCGCGTTGGAGGACGCCGCTCTCACGCGTGAACTGGTGCGTCAGGAATTGCATGCAAACCTGCGCTCCGATAACGACGCCTGCCTTTTGCACAACCGGGTGATCGGCATCGTCGGGGTCAGCGGTTCCGGGAAAACCGGAGCCTGCGCGAAGATCGCGGCGTACGGATACAAATCCCTCGGGAAGCAGGTGCACTGGGTTTCGACCGACACGCTGCGGGCCGGAGCCATCGCAAAGGCCCAGGCGTTCACAGCCCCGTTGGGGATCCCCCTGCACCTGGCTTACAGCCCAGAGGCCCTGGCGTCCTTCCTCCGCTGGACTTCCGACTCTGATCTGTTCCTGATCGACACACCCGGATGCAATCCCTACCGCAAGGATGATCTGGAAGCACTCAATGCGCTGTTTGCCGAAATTCCGGAACGGCATCTGTTGCTGGTGGCGCCGGCCACCGGTAAGGAATCCGACCTGCAGGATATTTACCGCGCGTATGCCGGCCTGGGCATCGGTGGTCTGGTCATCACGAAACTGGACGAAACTCGTTCCTATGGTGAACTCTTTAATTTTCTGCGCCACAGCCAGCTTCCAGTCGCTTTCCTAATCGACGGGGCCCCGGTATACGGCGATCCACATGCCGGCGAAATTTCCTTATTAATCAATCGGTTGCTGGACGAACGGTTTGTTTAACCCCCTGGTCCGATAATCGGTAAAAAAATTATTCCCCCGGTTTTCCTGAATCCATTGCGAAGCGCGCCGGACGATAAATTATCGCTTGATATAGTCTGGAAACCGGAGAGCAGTTTGAAAGAGCAGGGAGGCGCGGCATGCTTGTCCTCGCGAGGCGTTGCGAGGAAAGCATTGTCATCGGCGGCAACATCGTGGTGACGATTCTCGGCGTGGAAGGGGAGTAAGATAAAACTTGAGATCAAAGCTCCCCGCGAAACCGCCATTTTCCGCAAGGAACTGATCGACGTCATTCAACTGCAGAACCGGTTGGCGAAGAAACTCAGGTCGATGGCGGATCCGCCCGCATTTCAGGGTCTTCGCGATCTCCTCGCGAAAGAATCCGGGGAACCGGAGCCGCCCCCGCCTCCGGAATGAATGCGGCGGTTTTTAGGCGTTCCCTTCCGGCTCGTTATTTCGCCGCGCACTCGCCTGATCCGCGCTACTGTGTTTTTTCCCAGGCGTCACGGAGCGTCGATAGGGTTTCCGCGGCGACGCGATAATCCCCCCTGCGAATCCGATCCAGGCACCAGCCGTAGAATCGCATCAGATCTGCGGAATCCCCGGGGCCAGCCGAGCACATCGCGTCCTGTAACATTAAAATGGTGCGGACGGATTGATCCTCATCTCCCCGCTGGCAGGCCAGAATGGCCAGTTCATAGGCCATGCCGATCAACTGCGCGGGCGCCATTTGATCCGCATCGAGCGGGAAGGACGTAGAAGATGTGTTTTTATGCATAATATCTATCCGGCTCCTGAAGGATTTGGATCGCCCCGGTCAATGATCAGTATGACGTTTTTCCGGCGAAGCGTAAATAAAAAGGGAATAAATACTTTCGGCGCGAAGCCCTCATTAACCAAAGCGCGGGAGCTCCGCCGGGATGATCTTCACCAGAGTTTTGCAGGCGCACAATCCCACGCGGCGACGATGGGAAAAAGATATCCATATCGGCGCACGAATCGATGGATTCAATGGATCATCCCGGCGGCGCGCCGCCGGGAAAAAGCGCCTTTTCCGGACCGGCGGCCTCGTAAGCGGTTTTGTATCGGATGCGATAGAATCAGGTGGTATTGGGATCGGCCGGCGGGCGGCGCTGAATCCTGCGACGATCCGCATTAGAGGATTCTCTCCGAAGGTCGGGAGGGAGTATATGCCTAAAATATTGATTGCCGATGACGGCGAATTCCTGCGAGTCCGGACTGCCCGGATGCTCGCCGTGGAGGGGTTTGGCGTCTTGGAAGCGGAAAACGGCATAAAGGCCGTGGAATTGTTTACAAACGAAAAACCGGACGCGGTGCTCCTGGATCTGGTCATGCCGGAAAAGGACGGGGTAACCGCCTTAAAAGAGATCTTGGCGGTAAACCCAAGAGCCAAGGTCATTATGCTGGCTTCTCCAGGCCAGGAAACGATGGTATTGGAGGCGATCCGGGCGGGAGCGAAAGATTACCTTGTCAAGCCGTTCGAACGCGAGCGTGCGGTGGGGGCGATCCGTAAAATCCTGGGGCTCCTCTAATTACTCTCTCCCCGCGGCCGGGGAGAAGGTTTCTTCCTGTTCCAGCATCGATAAGAACATATTCAATACCTGCGGGTCGAAATGCTTTCCGGTTTCGCCCCGAAGATAATCCCGCACCTTGACCTCGGGCCAAGCTTTTCGATACGGCCGTTCCGAACGCAAAGCATCCCAAACATCCACGACGGCGAATATTCGCGCCGAGAGGGGAATGGCTTCCTCGCGCAATCCACGGGGATATCCGCTGCCGTCCCATTTCTCGTGGTGGCAATACGGAATGAGCAGCGCCGGCCGCAGGTAATTTACCAGCGATAGCAACTCGTAGGCATATTCCGGATGGCGGCGCATGGTTTCCCATTCCTCATCCGAAAGCGGCCCGGGCTTGAGCAGGATGTTGTCCGGGATTCCCATCTTTCCGATGTCGTGCAATAGCGCCCCGCGCCGGATTTGGACCAGTTCGTCCTCGCCCACGCCCATCGTGCGCGCCAGGCGCAGAGTCATCTCCGTCACCCGGATCGTGTGGCCCTCGGTTTCCCGGTCGCGCAAATCCAGCGCGCGGGACCAGCCTTCAATGGTGGCGTCGTAGGCCATGGCGAGATCGAGGTTGGATTTCTGCAAGCCTTCGAATAGCGAGGCATTGTCGATAGCGATCGCGGCCTGGACAGCCAGGGTGTCGAGGAATTCCAGCCACTCGTTGTCCGGTTCGAGCGGCGCACGGTTGAAGATTTCCAAAACGCCTTTCACCTGACCCTTCGACACCAGCGGTGCGGCGAAGTAGGAAACAAAACCCTCTTCGGTCAGGAGCGGGGCGCGCCGGAAAGCCTCGTCGGATTTTGCCAGATCCGGGACGCTGACCAGCCGGCGTTCGAGTGCCGCCCGGCCGGCCACGCCTTCGCCAAGCCTCACCTTGGTTTGATGCACCGCCGGACTGTGGAACCCCCGCCCGGCGGCGAATTGCAGGGTCTGGGTGCGCGGATCCAGGAGCAGGACCGAAGCGGCGTGAATTCCCAGCCGGATGGTCACCTGATCCAGGAAGAAGTTCAGCGTTACCCGTAAATCCAGGCTGGAGGTGATCGCCATATCGATCGCCCGCAAGGCGGTGATATGCTGCAACCGGCGCTGGGTCTGTTCGTGCAACGCGGCCCGGCGCAGGGCATTGGCGGCAATATCCGCCACCGCCGTAAGAATTCGCAACTCCTCTTCGTTGATCTCATTGTTGCATCCAACCCACAGGGCCCCGATCGTCTGTCCCTGGGAGACCATTGGCACGCAAACCACGTCCGCCAGCCCGTTCATCCAATCTTTGGCGTTGCGAACCGGCTGGTTGATTCCTGCCGAAGCGGGGAAATCCTGTCCGACGTGTTTCCCTTTTCGATCCGCCCATACCCCGGTGGCAAGTTCCACCACCATGTCGTCGCCGAGCAGGTCTTTCATGGCCAGGGCGGTGCCTTCCGCCTTGAGCAAGTCCTTCAATTGCTGAAGGATCACCGGATAGATCTCGCTGCGGGTTGGGGCGGATCGCATCGCGCTCGCCACCGAAACGACGGCATTTAATTCCCGGTCGCGCTGTTCCCGTTCGGTGATGTCGCGGATGATTCCTTCGACGGTTTGCTTCTCCGGGGAGCCGATCCCGACCTGCACCACGCGCTGCTCCAGCCAGACGGTTTTTCCATCCTTGCGCAGGAAGCGGATTTTTGATCCGGAGCGCGAGAGCGAGGAGCCCGTACCGTCGGTTCCATTCTCCCGGCCGGGATCTTTTCCGGTGGAGAGGATTCGCTCCGACCAAAGCTGGGGGCGCGAGTAGAACTCCTCCGACGTGTATCCAGTGATTTTCTTCACCGAAGGGTTGAGATAGAGAAATTTCTGATCCTTTCCCAGCCGGTAGCGGAAGATGATATCTTCCGCGTTCTCCGCCAGGCGCAGGAATTGCTCCTCGCTTTCTTGAAGCGCCAGTTCCGTCTTGCGCTTCTCTTTGCCGGCTTCCTTCTCGCGGATCACCCGGTCCACAGCGGTGCTCAGCCTGGCCAGCCGGTCCTTTAACAGATAATCCGCCGCACCCTGGTGGATGCATTGCATGGCCGTTTCGTCGTTCACTGTTCCGCTGACCACAATGCAAGGGGTTTCGGGTGAGCGTTGCTTGAGAATCGAAAGCCCTTTGAGCGCGTCGAAACCCGGGAGGCAGTAGTCCATGAGGACGATCTCCGGCCGGTTTTGCAGGGCGATGAGAAAATGCTCTTCGTCGCGCACGCGCGTCGCCGCCAGATCGTACCCGGAACGCCGCAGTTCGCGTTCGAGCAGTTCCGCGTCGTCGGAAGAATCTTCCACAATCAACAAACGAAGGGGTATCGACATAAATATCTCCCCCTGGAATATCCTGCCGGGGGATCGGTTTTTGCCTCTTAAATTGTCGCGAAGCTGAAAATTAATATTCACTGTACCGTCCAGCTAAAAAGAACACCGTAAGAAGCCGATAAAAACAGCATAAACACCATATTAATCGGCCGTTTATAGGCTGTTTTCCGCGACACCAATCGGCGCCTTAATCCGGCGGAGCCTCCCCGACGGGAGCTCCACCCCTTCAATCCCGATCTCCTTCGGTGGTAGAATTTTTACATCTTCGAAAAGGAGGTGACATCTATTTCGGGAAGAAAAGCGCATGGGCCGGCGCGAGCCGGTTGACGAGGCGAGGGCTCCCGGTTTCACCACCGGGCTAATCCTGGGTGAACGTTTCAGGAGAAAATCGACGGATCAGCGGATACCCTCCGGGCAAGCCATTACCCGAATTCTTCCCCCCAAGGCAGGACGGTTCCTGTAATAATCTCCGGATCAACGCTTCCCTGGCAACCGGGAAGAAAAATCCGGCGACGTGGCTATAAAATCCCATTCCAACAAATCACACGATCGGCTGCCCCGCGGGTTGGCGTTTTTCTATTTCCACGCAGCGAGCGCAGAGTTGCGGTCCTCTTTCCGGGGTGCGCGCTTTGCCATCAGTCCGCAAATGGGGTGCATCCGCCGGCAGCCGGCGGCCTTTCGGAGGTTTTCCGCAATGTGTGGAATAGTCGCCTACATCGGTTCGCAAGACGCCGCCCCGATTTTGCTCGACGGGTTGAAACGACTGGAATACCGCGGTTACGATTCGGCCGGGATCGCCGTGGTGCAGGACGGAAAAATCGTTCTGCGCCGCGCGGCCGGGAAGCTTTCCAACCTGATCCGCAACGTGCAGCTTCACCCCGTTCACGGAGAGATCGGGATCGGCCATACCCGCTGGGCCACCCACGGTGAGCCCAGCGAACGCAATGCCCATCCCCACGCCAGCGCGTCGGGCGCGATCGTGGTGGTGCACAACGGCATCGTCGAGAATTTCCAGGAACTGAAAAAGGAATTGACCGCCGCAGGCGTGGTCTTCCGGTCCGATACCGACACCGAAGTGATCGCCCAGTTGATCGAACGCTACGTGATCGCCGGGGCGCCCTTGTTCGAAGCGGTCCGCCAGGCCGTCGGGCGTCTGCGCGGCGCGCACGGCATCGTGGTGATCTCCTCGCGGGAGCCGGACAGGATCGTGGCTGCGCGGCTCGGCAACGCCGGCGGCGTGACGATCGGCGTAGGCGAGGGCGAAATGTTCATCGCCTCGGACATGCCCGCGCTCCTGGATCACACCCGCAAAATGGCATTCCTGGATTCCGGCCAGATTGCGTTGGTGAAGGAAAACGGGTTCGTCGCCCAGACGCTGGACGGCGTGCCGCTCGAGATCCCGGTACAAACGGTCGAATGGGACGCGGTGGCCGCCGAGAAAGGGAACTACCAGCACTTCATGCAGAAGGAAATCCACGAGCAGGTGCGCTCGCTGGGCGACACGATGGCCGGGCGGGTGGATTTCGAGCGCGGCGAAATCTTTCTTCCCAGTCTGAACCTCACCCCGGAGCTCGCCCGGCGGATCAACCGCGTAATTCTCACCGGCTGCGGAACCGCAGCCCATGCCGGAATGATCGGGCGGCTGCTGATCGAACGCTTGGCGCGAATCCCGGCCGAATTGGACATCGCCTCGGAACTTCGATACCGGGATCCGATCCTGGACAAAGACACGCTGGTACTTGCCATCTCGCAATCCGGCGAAACGGCGGATACGCTGGCGGCGATGGAGGAGGCGCGGCGGAAAGGAGCGCTGCTGTGGAGCATCGTCAACGTCATCGGGTCGCAGGCGATGCGCATGGCCGACGGGTACCTCTCGATGCAAACCGGACCCGAGATCGGAGTGGCATCGACCAAGGCCTTCACCGCCCCGCTGGTCGACCTGTATATGATCGCCGTCCTGCTGGGGCAATTGCGCGGGACGCTGCCTGTGGATGAGCGGATGCGCAGGGTGGCCGAACTGCGCCGGCTGCCCGGCCTGGCGGGGGAATGCCTCGCGCGGGAAGACGCAGTAGCCAAGGTGGCCGCCGTCCTGAAAGACACAACCCACTGCATCTTTCTCGGCCGCGGGACCAACATGCCGATCGCTTACGAGGGCGCGCTCAAACTAAAGGAGATCTCGTACATCCACGCCGA
>PLND01000068.1:9891-13411 GCA_003141675.1 Anaerolineae bacterium | reverse complement strand
ACCCGCCGGCATGAATCGTCGTTGGCGACGCACCCGGGGATTCAGCGCCGCATCCATTCCTTCGGGATCGGCCAATCCTTCAGGCACAATAAATTTCCTTTGGCGGCAAACGTTTCCGTCACCGGCACCAAGCCGCCTTCCGCGTCGGAAATAAAGAGCGTTTCCAATCCCTGCGTCTGGAGGAGATGAACGAGGCCGGCCGGAGTCTGCCCACCGGCTTGCAGTGCCGCGGGATTCATTTCGCATATCATTGCAACTTTGGACGCTCGCCGAAGCACGGAAGACATACCCCTTAACGCCATTATCTCCCCGCCTTCCACATCCAGTTTGATCAGCAGCGATTTCAAAGGGATCTCTTGCAGGGTAAAATCCAGAGCCGCCGTTGGCACCAGCCGGGAATGCGTGGCGCCGATATTCGTGCGCCCTAGGATCAACGAACTGCCCAGGGTGCCGTCGCTGATCAGGAACCGCGCGGTGCCGGTTGTGTCGGAAACCGCCATCGGCAACATGCGGACGTTTGCACATCGGTTTTTCCGAAGGTTATAGCGAAGCGCTTTCCCATTATACGGATCCGGCTCGAAGGAAAACACGGACAGATCCGACACTCCCCTCCGGCTGGCCAGCACGCTGAACAATCCAATGTGGGCGCCTGCATCTACGAATACATCCGTTTCCGCCAACAGCCCGGAAAAGAGCTTGCGAGTGCAAGGTTCATACGTGCCTCTGGCCAGATTCTCCAAGAAACTCCGATGTCGTAAAAAACCACGCAACCGGATGCCATCGATCTCCGCCCCAAGCGGAGGCAAATCCAATCGCAAGACTACGGCGTCTACTGCATCACGGATGCCGTTGAATACCGATCGCATTCCTGCATTGCGAAACGTAGACGCCAACCGTCCGAGGGCGGCAAGGGAATCTATATTCGCCCGGTTTCCCGGCAAAGCGGAAGGCTCCTCCCATCCCCTGTTTTTATTTTTCATGAACACCCCATTGCTCCAAGAGCACGCCATATCTTTCAGACAGAATATCCCAATGGTTCGGAGCAGCCGCCTGTTTTCCCAATTCTCCCATACGCATCCTCTGCTGCGGATTCGCTCCCAGTGAAATTAATGCCGCCGTGAACGAGGGGACGTCCGGTGCGACAATGCCCGCTCCCGCCTGCACGATCCCGCGCATTTCTTCCACGTCGAAGCCCACAACCGGAACGCCGTAGGCCATGTATTCCAACACCTTGACGCTGCTGCGTCCCTTCAGATCCAGGATGCGCGGGTAGGCGCCGATATTAAAAGCTGAAACATATTCCATGAGTTCAGCCCGCCGTTGGTATCCGATCAAACGAACCCAGCTGTGATCGGCGGCGAACGCACCGACCTTCGGGCTGGGCCGACCGACCAGCCACAGGACGAGCCGCGGATTCTCCTCGCGCGCCATCATCATCGCATCCAGCAAATTATCGACGGCATACATCTGTTCCACCGATCCGAACGGCAATTCGGACGCAAAATCGAAATGCGGCTGATGCAATCCGACAATGACTTCACCCGGGTCCGGGGAATATTGGCGCCGGATGGCGCGCACGCGGTCCGGATCCACCCGCCCGATCGCGACACCCTGCGGTATGACCTCGATCGGGCTGCGTACCCCCGCTTCCCGTAGATTCTTCCGGACTAGCTCGGTGGTGGTCACCACGGCGGCCACATTGGGAAGATTTAATGCGGAGATCTCTTCAACGGAAAAGACCGGGTCGTCGAGATCACACACGACGCGGGCGCGCACCATGCGTATCTGGCGCCAGTCGGTGCAAAAGAGCAGCGGGTATCTCGTTCCCACCCAGCGGACTAGAAGTGGCAGCCAAATCCTCCGCCGGATCCCCCGCAACGGCCAAAAACGTGGCAGGCGGACATAAAAGCGATCGACGTTCGAAAGCCGCGGGATCAATTCCTCGTAGCGCTGATTATTGTGGGCGTAATGCCAGCCGCCTACCCAGGCAATCCGATTCTTCGCTCGACCCGTCATCCGGTTCTCCCTCCGGACAAAAAGTCCCGCCAATCCAGCCGCTGCCCATCGAGCATGCGTTCAAACGCTTCGAGCACACGCTCCTCCGAGAATCGTTCGACCTGCCGCGCGCCGGCTTTACCCCAGGCATCGAGGCGCGCGGGGTCCAGCAGCGCGTCGGCGCAGGCGGCGGCGAATGCGGCGACGTCTCCCGCCGGGATCACGCACTCTTCCTGTTGGGGCGCGACGATATCCCGCACACCTCCGATATCGAATGCGATAAACGGGCAATCGGCCGCCATGGCTTCGAGCAGCACGCGCGGAAAACCCTCCTCCTCCGACGGCATGAGGTAGAGATCGGCCGCCCGATAATACAGCGGGGCATCGCGATTCGGGACCCAGCCGCGAAAGTCGAACGCGCCGGCCAACGGTTGCTGCTCCACCCGACGGCGCAATTCCTCCAAATACAGGCCTCCGCCGGCGACGAGAAAAGTTACCGGCTTCACCTTGCGCAGGACCATCGAAGCAATGTCCGGAAGGTAATGGGCGCCCTTTCGGCGCGCCACGCGGTGCAGAAAAAGAACGACCTTCCGATTTGGATCCAGGTTTAATCTCTTCCGTGCTTCGGCACAGGAAATTCCTTGGAACCGTTCCAACTCAACAAAGTTCGGGAGCAAGCGGATTTTCTGTGCGGGAATGCGTGCATGGCTCACATAGTATTCCGCCACCCGCGGCGTTCCCGTCACCAGATGCGTGCACCACCGCACGGAAGTTTCCAACAACCAAAGATTAACTGACTGTTGCAGCCGTTCCCTCCAGGTTGCATTTTTTGAAAGCGGGAATTCCCTATACAGGCTGCAATTCCAATAAAAGGCTCGTCCCCCGAATAGCCGGACGACGATCGCCGCAGCAATCGCCCCGGTGTATGAATAGTGGACATAAAAATCGTGGATGCCGCGCAACCGGGCGGCAAGAAATACGAAAATTTCCTCCACAAACCGGAAAATCGGAAAGCGCATATGGAGCGGCCGCATCGGCAAATCCGGCGGCAGCATGCCGGAAGTCCTTTCCACAACCACCGCCAGCGGGATTCGGGTCTGCAATTTTTTCAGGAAATCGTAGAGGTGAAAGAAATGCTCGGACGAGTCCGCGTCGTAGCGCGGAAGCAGATACAGCAACCGGGTTCTTTTTATATCGTTCATAACTTCCTGGTCAATCCCATCGCCGCAACTTCGCGCCACTGTGAGACAACGGCGTCATACGACCGGCCCGGATCGAATTGATCGCGGATGAATTTCCGCGCGGCGGCACCCATCGTTGCGCGCCGTTCCGGGTCAGCCAGCAATTCCCGCGCGCGGGCGGCAAGCGCCGGGGCATCCTCAATCGGCGCGAGATAACCCGTCTCCCCGTCCCGGATAATATCCCTCGCGCCGGCCGTTGCCGTGGCGACGACTGGCAATCCGGCGGCGCCGGCCTCCACCATCACCCGCCCGAACCCCTCGTAAATCGACGGGTAGAGAAAAAC
>PLND01000068.1:0-9810 GCA_003141675.1 Anaerolineae bacterium | reverse complement strand
CGTTTAAATCTTACCGGTCGCCCGGCCCATAATATCACCGGCGTCCCAGCGGGGAACGACAACCGGTTTCGAGCTTTCGCTTCGGCATTCGACAACCGTTTCTGTTCGAATTCTTCCAGATCGCATGGGACGGGAAGCACCCGCACCCGGTCGGCGGGCAACTGGAGCCGGTCGATGTAGATTTTCCTTTCGACGGTGTTCACCACCCGCCACGCATCGGCCCGCGGAAGCAGGTAGCGGGCCAGAAGGTGCAGCGCGCGGAAAGTCAGCGGACGCTCCGCGATCCAATAACGGTTGAACAGAAAACACGAATGGTTTTGGATCAGAAGCGGCCGGCCAAGCGCGCGCCGCAACCAAAACCCCACCAGTGCGGTTGCGAATGGGTCCTGCGATGCGATCAGGTCCGGCGGACGCTGCCTCGCCGCTTCCCGCGCCATTCCATACGCCGCCCACAAGTACCGGCCGCGGCCCACACCAGTGCGGTGAACGGTCAGCGCGCCGTGGTCGGTTAACCCTTGATGGGGCGTATCGACGATCAGATCGATATGCCCGCCCATCCGTCTGGCATATTCCAGGTGCCGGCGGACCGGTTCGCTTGCCGGATTCTCCAACCCCGAATCGCCGACGCCCAGCATGAGAAGGTTCATGGGCGCGATTTTCTTTCCGGTGAAATCGCCGTTAAGGCGTTCTCCGTTTGCTCCACAAGAGTTTCCCATCGGAAACGAGAGTGCAGAGTCCGCCGTCCATTGTCGGCAACTGCCGCGCGAAGAGCATCATCGGAAAGCAGCCGATCGACAGCCTCAGCCATCCGATCCATCCGTCGCGGAGGAACCACGAAGCCATTAAGTCCGTTTTCCACAACCTCATCCGTACCGCCGACGGAAGTGGCAACCACCGGAACTCCCGCAGCGTATGCCTCCAGCAGGACGTGAGGCAATCCTTCGTAGTCACTATTGAGCACAAAGAGATCCGACGCCTGTAGATAGGCCATTACTTCTTGGCGTGAAACGTTACCTGTGAAAACGACCCTGTCGGCCGCGCCGCTCCGGGCCGCCAACAATTCCAGGTTCGTCCGTTCCGGTCCGTCGCCGATTACCAGCAGCCGCAAATCGCTTCGGACGGAAAGCCATTCGATCAGCGCATCGATCCTTTTCCATGGCACGAGCCGCGCCACCGTGATCAGCGTTCGTCCCCGGAAGGGCGGCAGCGAAACCGGTGGCGGATTGGGAAAAACCTCCATGGCGTTATAGATCGTTTTAATTTTCGACGCGGGAACCCCCCACGCCGAAATAATTCCCGCCAGATAACGGCTTGGTGCAATGACCAAATCTGCGCGCCGGGTTACTACGGTACGCAGCCATTTAATCATCTCCCAACGCAGCGGTTGACGGCGAGCCTGGAATTCCTCAATGGTTGGACTTCCTACCCCTTGATTTCGGGCGCGCTCCCATGCCCAATCCCCGACCACCTTCATCGCCAGCGGCTTTCCCGTAAGCACCGCGGCGATCGCCGCTTCGATGAAAAGGCCGTTGGCGTAAATCAGATCGGCGGCCCCCGCCAATCCGCAAATTCTTTGGATGGTTTCTATCATCCGCGGGATACGCAGCATCCGGCGCCGGATGCGCCGCACCGGGAATGGAAACACGCCGTCGGCGGCCGGGTCGTCCGCCAGCGCGACCACCTCGACGGAATGCCCGCGCGCCACAAGCGCTTCCGCAATGCGCGGAACGTAGGAAGCCGGACCGCCGATATCCGGAGGGAAAATCCCGGCGGGAATCGCGATTCTCAGGCGGCGTCCGGAAACGGCTACGGCGTTCGGGCGCATATCGCGTATCCCCGGCTTTCCCAGACCAAATCGTATCCATCCCACAGGCACCCGACCGGGTGAACGTCACGATCCGTCCCGAGAAATTCCACAACCCGGTAATCGTTTCCCGGCGCAATATCGGAAGCCACAGCATTCGGAGCTTTATTGATATATCGCAGCCCGAAATCGAGCCAGCCCCAGGCCAGGGTGATGTCGCCTTCGTCTTGGAACCTTGTCACGCCGATCGATATCGTCGTCTCCGGATTTTTACGGGCCGCTCCCGCCAGCCATTGCAACGCCTGCATTTCGCCGCTTTCCCGTCCGCCGTATCCGTAGTGCAAAATGGAATCCGTCTTTGCCATAACCGATCGATACGGGAAGAACAGACCGACCGCGAGGATCCACACCGCAATCGTTATCCCGCGGGACGGCTTTATCCATTGGATCAAACCCGCGGCCGCCGCCACGATGGCGATGCATTGCAACGGCCAAAACCACCAGAAACGCCAAGATCGCTCGATTTCGGAAAGCACAACCAGAAGAAATCCGCAACCGCCGATCATCGCCGCCAGGACGCCCATTTCCTTCGGCGCATCCTCCCAGCGCGAGGCAAGCAGCAAACCGATCCCCATGGAAATCCACAGGAGGATTCCATACGCGCTGATCTGTGCCAGCAGCAGCCGCGCCGAAAGGTTCCAATCCGGATCACCGACGAGCAGCGTGCCGAGTACCGCCGGACGGATGAGAAGGAAAATCAATGCGGTTCCCAACGCGCACGCAAGCAGGAACTTCCAGACCGGGATCGCCCGGACCCTGCTCCATCCTTTCGAAATTTTTTCTACCCCGCGGAGTGCGCCAAACACCAAGACCCAGCATCCGGTCAGATACACACCAAACAGCAGACCGGCCGGCCAAGCCGGATCGTTGACGAGGAAATATCCGGAATCAAAATTCCGGTCGGATTTATTCAACAACGTGCAAAGCTGCAATTCAAACTGCGCCCCTCTCCCCGCTCCGGGATAAATCACCCGATGGGGATCACTCTCTCCGGTCCATGGCATATAGACCCTATCCTGAAAATCCAATTCTCCGGGCAGCGAAGCGTAGCAATAGACCGGCGTCGAAGGTTGCGCCTGCGCAACCGTTAAATCCCGGCGCAGGACCATAATGCCGATGTCGGTGAACCCGCGTCCGGCTTCGAAATGCAGATACGGCCACCACACGACGATCAGCGCGGCCAGCGCGGCGGCAAAGCTGCGCCACGAAACCGGCCGGCGGTAGATGAGCGCAATCAAGGCCATCGCGATCAGCGCCGGGGCGATGGTGAAATACACGTACATTCCCAACCCTGCCAGGAGCAATGCGGCGGAGAATGCGCGTGGGGCGCGGTCGCGCACCCAGCGGATAAGGAAATAAAGCATTCCCACAACGAAGAAGGGATGTCCGTTGGGCCAGAGAGTCGGTCCGGTGATCGGGAGGAGACCCGCTAACGCGACGGCCGCCCAGGCCGCGCCGCGGCCGAGGGAGCCCCGGACGATGAGGAAGAGGAACAGCAGGGTGCCGAAATGGAGCAGAACCGCGCCGGGAACTTCCGCCAGGCGCGGATCCGGCATGAGCAGCACGCCCGGAACCATCAGATACGAAGTGCCCGGCGGCCCCCAGCCTGAATAAGAAAGGCCCTGGCCGCGGTAGGGGATGACGCCGTTGCGGAGCAGATCGATCGCGTTGCCCTGATGGGCGAGGATATCCGGGCTGTCGAAGGGGGATTGATCCCGCCAGCCGGAATACATCAGCAGGCTGGCGGCGAGCGTAATCGCCACAATCCATCCAAGGTCCGCAAGGTCGGCAAGCGAGAATCGCTTGATCATGGAGCCGTCATCCTCGTGTGAAGAATTCCGAATGCATATCCGCCACCGGGTAATGCCGCATTACGGGAGCGGGTATTGTTGAACCGTCACGCCCGCGGGGAGGCTGGCGGAGAAATGTTCCAGCGCCGAACGCAGTGCGTTCGCCCCTTCCGGTACGACGGCGTACCACGTCACGGTCGCGCCACCGCAAACGATATTATCGGGGATAGTCCAGGCTGCCACCCGCTCCCATTGCGCGGGAACCGCGGCCCGGCCCGTCGCCGGATTGTAATCAAACCAGTTGTCATAGATCACCGCGATTTGAACACCCTCCGCCGAGGTAAGGGCATCCAGCGTCCCCGCAACGTCCCGGTGCCACGACCCATCGATCTCGGCCCGCATCGCCGACCGGGACGCCAAACCGGTAAGATCCATCAGATGAATATCGTTCAGGAAGTCAATCGCTCCGATATCGTTCGCCGCCACGCGCCCCTGCGGATAATACTCCCTCAGGAAGAGTCCCATCTGATATTGTTGCTGCCAGATGTTGCGTGAAGCCAGTGGCGTCTCCCATATCGCCTGAACCGCTGAACTGCCCAGGGGGACGGCCACCAGGATGGCCGCGCACGCCGCCGTGATTGCCGAAGCCGCGTGATGCCGAAGCGCAGCCCAATCGACAACGGGAATCCCAACACATCCGATGGCCCAGATTCCGAGGGTGTTCAAATACGCCTGATAGCGGAAAAACCAATCCGAGGCAATCCCCAACGAATGCAGGACGGCAACCATCAAGAACAGGACGGCCGGCAGTAACCGGTCATCCCACAAGCCGCGCAGCGGAACGGTCCGCGCGCGCAGGAGGAGCATCATCAGAACGATCACGGCGAGGGATTGCCAGACCGGCAGCTGCAGCACGCCGATATTCATGATCGGCTGGAACGGCCGCGCCAGAACACCCCACAAGGCGGCGAGGCTGGTTGTATCGATGCCGCTGTGCTTGACCAGCACCGAGTTGGGCAGGAAGGACCAGCCCTGACCGAGCGAATAGATCCCATACAGGACGACCGGCAATGCGGCCGAGAGTCCGACCAGGATCGCCGCCTTCCACCGGCCGCGGAATGCCAGCAAAACGCAGACGGACGCGGCGATAAAACATCCTTCGTAGCGCACCGCGGAGGCCAAAGCTCCCAGCAGACAGAGGGGAAGCAGGCGGCCGGGTTTTTCGGCCGCGAGATAATGCACCGCAACGGCTCCCAGCGCTACGGCCGTCAGCGCCTGAAGCATCGTTTCCATTCCATTAAAGAGGATGGGCCAGAGGGGCAGGAAAAGAATCCAACCGATCAACAGGGCCAGCGTCCATCCCGGATGGCTTTCGCGTTGCGTCCATTCGCGGTAGAGGATGGTCATCAAGATCGCCGATGCAGCCACGGCAATACCCAGCGGCAGAATCTCCCGCACACCGAAGATTTTAAACACCGCCGCCAGAAGAACCGGCCAGAGAATGGAACTGGAAGAGGATGAAAATTCATACGGCGTCACCCCCCACACCCCGTTTTGCACGATGTGTTTGGCGATGGCCAGATGAATGTATGCATCGTCCAGATTATAGATAAATCGCCCGCCGGTTTCGCGCAGGATCAAGAGGAATACAACCGCCGCGCCGGCCGCCGCAATCCCAAAGGCCGCGATCAGGGAAGAATGACGCTGCACAAAACCCGGGCGCTCTCTCACGGACCGTCACTCTCCGCAGGCTTGGGAAGAATTTCATCCGCGGGAAGATTCCCCATGAACGATTCGGTGCAGGAAGTGATTGCGGGATCGTCCCGTATGGCGAAAATTTCAACCGGCTGGCAAAGGGGACAATTCACCAACGCCCAACCTCCGGTTCGTTTCCAGATCGTTCCAGCTGGAACCTGTATGATCGGTTGAAAGATCAAAGCCGCCGATACCGAATGCCGTTCGGCTTCCGCTTGCATCCATTCCGCTGTAATGTTCCCAGCCCGCCGAATGCGGAAGGCGCTGAGCGAAACGAAGCCGCTCAAATCCACCACCGGCCGGCCGGTGAGGAAGGCAATCGTCCCCGGCGCATCGGTCGCCACCGGATCGGAAGCGCACTGCGAAGCCCAGCGCGCCGCGGATTGATCGATTCCCTTCTCTACGTTCATCGTGTCCGCGAAGAGGAACATGCCCTGCACGCCGCGACTGAGCAGCGGAAAGCCCAACAATACGGCAAGCACGCCGCCGGCGGCCAGAGTCGCAACGTTCTTCCGAAAAGTCTGCCAATCCTCCGGAAGGATTTTTCCCAGCGCGGGTAGAATCGCCCAGCCGCAAATCAGGATCAACCATGCGTCGTACCGGATCTCCCGGTCCCCGATCAGGGTGAGATGGGCGATCGCCGCCAGCAGCGCGAGTGAGGGCGCGAAGAACGCGCGCTCTCGGACAGACGAGAGCCGGCCGGTCAAACCCAGCCAGGCGGGGATAAGGGTGATGAGCAGCACGATCGATCGCAGATCCGGGCGCACACCGAGCACATCCAGCGACCGGAAGACAACCGACGGGAATTGCGAGAGATCCGCCGGGATCAACTCCGCGCGCCGCAAATAGACCGAGGCCGGAATGGGCAACCAACCCGCCCGCCAGGAGATCAATCCATAAACCGCGAGCGGAGCAGCCGCGGCGATCGGGACAATCAGCCCGGCAAGGAAATCCCTCCGCAGGAGAAGCAGAAACGCGGCCAGCGCGACCAGGAGCATCCCTTCGTAGCGGGTGGACGCCAGGAGAACGGCGATCACGGTCAAAGAAAGAATCCCGGTGCGGCTGCTCTCCTCCATGCGGCGCGCCCATAATTCAAGGAAGATCAGCAGCAGGAGGAGGAAAAGCACCTGCTCCATTCCCGACGCGGAGAGCACACCGAGCGGTAAGGCGACGATCAACAGGACGAGCAACGCAGCCTGAGCCCCCGGAGCCGTGATCCACTCGCGCACGACCCGGTAGGCCGCAACAATCAGGAGGACGGAGAGGACAGCGTTGATCAGCCACGGCCAAAGCGTGGAGGCCCCGAGTAAAAAGAAAAACGGCGCAAGCACCACCGGCCAAAGCAGCGTGCCAAACGCGGATGTGAATTCCCCCGGATTGATCGACCAGGAGAAATGGGCGGCAAGGTTTTTGGCAACCATCAAACGCTGATACGCGGGCTCCTCAGGGAGAATCAATCGGCCCGAAGAGATCTGCCCGATGAAAGAGATCAACAGGAGGACGAGGAATAGAGCGAGCGCCGTCCACAGGGGCCAATCGGAACGCAGACGCGACGCATTCGGACTGATCGGTTTATCCGCCATTCGCATCCTCCGTAATCCCATCGCCCGTAATCCGCTGATATTTCACCCGCGCCGGAAGCACATCCTGGAACGCGTCCAATTGCGCCCGCAGCGAGTCGGCCTGCGCGGCGGACGGCGCGTAGAACGAAACGGTGTCTCCGCCGCAGACGTAGCAATCGGTGAAGTGCCACTCCCCCGCCTTGACCCAAGCCCCCGGCAGTCCCCCGTAGCGGTCGAACCAATAATCGTAGACAATCACCACGCGCGCGCCGCTTTCCTGTGTGAACTGGTCGATTTCGGCAGTGTCGTACGTTCCGCCGAGTTTCGCGCGGGCCACGTCCATCGAGGCCAGCCCGTACAAATCGAGTAGGGAAAAATCGTTGTAGTATGAAACCGCGCCGATGTCGTTGGCCGCCACAGGTCCTTGCGGAAAATATCGATTTAAAAAGAGCGCCATCTGATATTGCATCTCATAGATATTCCGCGCCGCCAGCGGCGTATCCAGGATCGCTCCCGTTGCCCGGGTCAGTAGCGGATATGCGAGGAAAACCGCAAGGATACCGACGGCCCATCGGGCTGCGCCGGAAGCGGGCAGCCGCCACCGCAACCCGCCCGCGGGCCAGGTCATTTCGATGGTCAGGATTCCGAGCGTGATCAGATACGCCGCGTGCCGGTAAAACCACTCCATGTCGATCAGCGTTCCATGGGCGAAAACCACCATCAGGAAAAACGCGCCGGGCGCCAGACGCCGGAAGAGATCCCGGCGCGGTTGCTCGCGAGCGGTTGCCAACCAGGAGAGGATCAACAGCACCACCAGCGAGAGGATGTAATCGGTCCCGGAAAGATAGCGGAACGGCCGTGTGAGAGTCTGGATCGGCGTTTCGGGAATGATGTCGGTGAACGGTGCGCTCTTGATCAGCACCGAATTCGGAATGGGATACCAACCGTGGGCGATGGAAACCGCCGCCATTCCCGCGACGGGGAGCGCCGCACCCAGGACCACCGCCGCGCACAGCTTCCATTGTTTCTTCCAGGCCAGTAGCATCACGGCCGCTCCGGCGAGGAAGATCCCTTCATAGCGGACGAGCGTCAGCCCGACGGCCAGCACCGGAAGCCAAGCGTCCCAATTTTGCTTTGTCTCCCGGTTCAAAACAAAGAACAACCGCTCGGTGAAGACGACGAAAACGAGAATCTGGAGTACGTGCTCCATCCCGTCGAAGGAAATCGCGGTCATCGGAATGCAAAGTACAAGCGCGAGTAACACCGCCGCGCAGACCAGATCTCCCCGCCCGCGTCCGCGCAGGAAACGGTAAACGACAGCCAGTACCGCCAGTGACAGCAATAAATTTAAAAGGATCGGGCTCCATTCGTTGATCCCGAACAGCACATAGGTAAAGGCGATCACCAGCGGCCAAATGATCGAACTGGCGCAGGAGGTAAATCCAAACGGAGTTACTCCCCACACCCCGTGGAGGACGAGATTTTTGGCGATGGCCATGTGAATGTACACGTCGTCCGACGCGTACACCATGCGTCCGCCGGTGATCGCGAGGATTTTCGCCAGGGTGACCGCAAACAGGGCCAGCCAGACAACCACCGGTAAAATTAAAGGCCAGTGGCTGCGCAGAAACGACGGCCTAGATTGCATACAATCCTCTCTGCCTCCAGGCATCGATCGCCATGCGGATCATTCGCGCCGCCTCCAGCGGCGAGCCTTCCATCCAGGCGGCCCGCGCCAGCCACGCCACACCCTGGCGTGCGTCGCCGCCTTGGAAATAGAGTCGCGCCTGGCGGAAATACACCGAGCGCGCCAATGCCCGGCGGCGCAGCGCCCGGACCGCGGGAGGAAGATCGGGGCGGGCGAAATATCCATCGAGCACGATCCGGTATTCATCGCCGAACCGGCCGCCTTGTTTAATGGTCTTGGCGGCTTCCCACACGCGCGAGGAAGCCAGAACCTGCGGGATGTACGTTCCGCCTTCGGGAAACGCGGTCCAGACTCGCAGGAAATAATCGAAGTCAAGCGCGAAGTGGAGCGACTCATCCAGGCCGCCCAGCGTTTCATACGAACGCCGGGGGATGAACACTCCGGGCTGGCCCATGTTCTTTCCCAGCAGCAGCGACCGGAGACCGAAGCCCGCCATTTTCTTTCCGCCGACCGCCCCACCCTGCGCGTCGATCTCGCGCACGTCGCCGTAGAGAAGGGCCGCGCGAGGCTGCGATACATACGCCCCGGCAACAGAATCCAACGCTCCGGCTTCCAGACAGTCGTCGGAGTTGAGCCACCCCAGGATGTCCCCCTTGGCGCACGCCCAGCCCTTATTCACCGCGTGCGCCTGGCCCCGGTCCGCCTCGCTGACCCAATACTCCAGCCGCCGTTCGTGCCGCCGCAGGATTTCCCGGCTGCCGTCGCTCGAGCCACCGTCGATGACGATGATTTCCCGCCGTGGATAGGCCTGATCCAACACCGACCCGAGGCATTCCTCAAGGTATAGCGCCTGGTTGAAGGACGGAACCACAATGGAAATCAACGGGGAGGAATTCATGGATATCCCGATCGAATTATACCGAAGGGAGGGGGCGGATCACCTGCCCCTCCCTTTCTGGCGGCCGGGAGCGACGAAAACGCTATTTCGAAGGCTTTCTTACGGAAGAGTTCGATAAACTGAGATTAACAGGCGCATCCAGTCGAGGAAATTCCCGACCTGACGATCAAAATCGAATTGTTCCAAGGTCCGGGAGTGCCCGGAAGCGCCCATCGCTTCGCATGCACTCGGATCGGAGATGAGCTTCCCCAATCTCTCGGCCATCGCCAGGGTATCGCCGGGTTGGACGAGGA
>PLND01000091.1 GCA_003141675.1 Anaerolineae bacterium | reverse complement strand
GGTATCGCCGGGTTGGACGAGGAACCCGTTATTGCCATCCTCGACCTGCTCCGGAATCCCTCCGACGTTGGTAGCGACGACCGGCAGTCCGCTTGCCATCGCTTCCAGCACCGAGAACGGAGCGGTATCGGCACGGCTCGGGTGGAAGTAAATATCCGCCGCCTGATAATACAGGGGCATCCGGGCGGGATCCTTCACATGGCCGGCGAAGACCACGCGGGCTTTGCCGTAGACCAACGTCTCCCCTTCGTCCCCGACGCAGAAGAAATCCGTCGGCGGGAAGTTCCGGCTCCAACCGATACGCTCGGCCGTTTCCAGAACCCAGGCGTATCCCTTCCAGGGATTGATGTGCAGGTAATTTCCGGAGATCATGATGATGCGCCGGTCCTGATCCAGATTCAGCTCCGCGCGCGCGGCCCGGCGGTCACCCGGCTGGAAGAGCGCGGTATCTACCCCGTTGTCGATCAGGCGCGCGCCGGCCAGGGGAACTCGCGCTTCCATGAACATCCCCAGCAGCCAGCGCGAAGGCGAGGCCAGATAGAGCCGGCTGCGCGCGTAGATTGCCCGCTTGCGGCGGAAGTTCCACGCGGTGGCGTCACGGCGGATGGAAGGATAGATCACGAGGTCCGGGCACTGGCCGCACCCGATGCGCCAGCGCGGGCAATCGATCGGATGCGCGCAGTGGCCGGTGAGGAGCCAGGGATCCTGCGGGAAGAGGATCACCGGCACGGAGCTGCTCAGTTGCGGGAGAAAATCCAGGTCGAAGAATCCTTCGCGGCGGTTCCAGCGCGCGTGCAAATTGTGTAACAGCACGACGTCGGGTTTTTCAGGAACGAGCGAAAGGATTCGCCGCGACCCTGGTTGGGTGAAATCTTCGTTACCCCGCCACAGATCCCAGGTTACTTGCGGGAAGGCAAGCGCTTCAAAAATCGGGAACAACCGGCTTTGCCCTCGGCCGCGGGTGAGCGAGAGCAGTTTACGGTAAAGCCCCTGGATCATCCGTGCGCGCTGGGTTTCTTCCCACCGGTTGGGAAAAACGTAAAGATCCTCTCCGGCGTTAAGAACTCCGCGGCCGGTAAACAGCATCGACCGATGCCCCAACCGTTGGAATGCCCGGTGCAAGCGCATCGAAATCTGCTCGCCGCCCCCGCCCTCGATCGACGGCGTCACCTGCAGGATGCGAAGTGGTTTCAGGTTCGAGTCCATGTCCGATTCAGAGGATCCACTCGCGGGCGATTTTCCACTGCGACCCCCGGCCTTCCTGGCGGATGATGCCCACCGGATAGGCTAGGCCCGTTGACGGATAAAGCCGTGGCGGCAGATGCCGGGCGATCCGCCGCGCGGTCCTTTCGATCCCGGAAGGGGCGCGATACGAATACCGGTTCAACACTGTGCGGCATTCTTCCAGATAGGAATCCATCCGGCTCGAGGTGAACGACTCCTTCTGAAAACGGAAGCAACCCAGCGGGACGCCGACGGCATACAGATCCGCCTGCTGAAAGAACCGCGCCCACAGTTCGAAATCCGCCGCCATGCGCAATTCGGCTTCCACCCGCGCGCCGGCCTTTTCCCACAGCCCGCGCCGCCAGAAGGTGGATTCCTGCTGGATCACCGAGGTGTAGAAACCGGGTGCGAGCGGAACGTTCCGGGCGCGATAGAAAGCTTTGGCGTTGTACCCCTCCGCGCGCCGGGAGGCGATGACCATGCCTTCCTCGTCCATCACCAGCGGGTAGAGCGTGGTGATCCATTGCACTTCGGGCAGCGCGCGGAAGACGCTTTCGGCGACGCGCAGCGCCCAGGGGGTGAGCATGTCGTCGGAGTTGAGCCATCCCATGATCTCGCCGCGCGCGCGCGCGAAACCATCGTTCAGCGCATCAGCATAGCCGCGGTCCGGCCGGCTCGTCCAATATGCCAGGCGGCGGGAATATTTTTTAATCGTCGATACGCTCCCGTCCTTAGATCCGCCGTCAACGACGATGTACTCCACATCGCTCTCCTCCTGCTCCAGAACGGAACGCATGGACCGTTCGAGGAAGCGTCCCTGATTAAAGGAAGGCGTGACGATGGAAAATTTCATGCGGTGAGTTTCTCCGGTGTGTCAGATGATCCACGCCTTGCGAATGGCGTACGGCGCATCCCCCGATCCCTTCACGATGTGGGAGACGGGATACGCCAAGTCGGTCAGCGGCTGCCAACGATCCGGCAATTCGCGCGCGATCCGGCGCGCAAAGGATTCCAGCCGGGAGGGAGGCCGGTGCGAATATTCGGCCAGGACCCGCCGGCAGACTTCCATATAGGGTTTGAATTCTCTGGACGAAAAGGAATCGGGCTGGACGCGGAAGATGCCCAGCGGAACGGCGAGCGTGTATAGCTCGGCGTGTTCAAAAAACCGCGACCACAGCTCGAAATCGCCGGCCACACGCAATCCCGTGTCCACCTGCGCGCCACTCTTTTCCCAAAGTCCGCGCCGCCAGAAGGTGGATTCCTGTTGGATCATGCACGAGTAAAAGCGGGGATTGAACGGCGCGTTCCGCCCACGGTAGAACGCTTCGGCGTGAAACCCCTCCACGCGCCGGGCACCCAGGACCAGCCCTTCGGCGTTCATGATCATTGGATACATGCTGGTAATCCATTGCACTTCGGGGAATTGCCGGAACACGGCCGCCACGACCTGCAACGCCCAGGGAGTCAGCCGGTCGTCGGAATTCAGCCACCCCATGATTTCCCCGGTGGAGCGGTAGAAGCCGTCCTGGACGGCATCCATGTGCCCGCCGTCGGTGTGGCTGCGCCAGTAGGTCAGTCGGTCGGCATGTCGGCGGATAATTTTCTTGCTTTCGTCGGTCGAGCCGCCGTCCATGACGAAGTATTCCAAATTCGGATACTCTTGATTCAGCACCGACCGGATGCAGTCTTCGAGGAACCGGCCTTGTTGAAACGAAGGCGTCACCAGGGAGATTTTCGGCAGCAAAGTTCCGGATTTTTTCGGAGCCATAGGATGGAATAATCCTCAGCCGCAAAT
>PLND01000077.1 GCA_003141675.1 Anaerolineae bacterium | reverse complement strand
ACCCCGCCGGTGCAATACACCGACGACGAAGCCCGCAAGCGCACGGAGGAATTCATCGCGGGGTTGTGACCCTGCCGGGACGCTCATCCCAGAACCGCCCGAAGGGTCTACATGTCCAGTGACAGTAGGATAAAAAAAATCACAGCCGGCCTAGTGGCATTCGTCGCCTGGTCGGCTGTGTTCGCGCTGGTGTACACGCAACTTCCGCTGTTTACCTCCAATCAATATCAATATTTCCTCCACGGACTCGCCCAAGCCGGGTATGGATACCTTTCCAAGGATTGGCTTGCCGGCACGGCGGACCCGACCCCGGTGTTCAGCGCGCTGGTGAATATCACATTCCGGATCTTTCATTCCGAGGCGCCCGCCTATGTTTATTACGGCCTCATCCTGGGCGTGTATTTTTATGCGTTATACGGCATCGCGGATTTCCTCTTCGCAGTGCGCCGTTCTCCAATCCGATCGCTGGTTTTCATTGCCGCCTTCCTGGGGATCCATTCAACTGCGTTCCGCTTCATCCTCTCCCGGATCTGGGACGGCGAAGCCGCCTATCTGTTCGAAGGCGGCGTGGCCCAGCAGCAAGTCCTCGGCCAAGTATTCCAACCCAGTGTCTTCGGCGTATTCCTCCTTCTTTCGATCCTGTTTTTCCTGCGCGGGAGGAAGGGACTCTCGATCCTGTCGCTGGCCGCCGCCGTGTATTTTCACTCCACCTATCTCATGGCGGGGGCTTTGCTGACGCTGGGGTACCTGACGGCGATTGTATGGAAGGAGCGCAGTTGGAAATCCGCCCTCGGCTTCGGAATCCTTACCCTGCTGGCGGTGGCTCCCGTCGCGATCTACGACATTACAACCTTCGGACCTTCGTCTGCGGAGGTATACCGCCAGGCTGAACAAATCCTGGCCCACTACCGCATCCCGCAGCACGCCCAGATCTCGTGGTGGTTTCGCTGGACGGTGATCGCCAAAGCCGCTCTGCTCGCGGCGGCGCTGCTCCTCGTCCGGAAGACACGATTATTTCCCGTCCTGGCCGTCGCTTCTCTGGGCATGCTGATCCTGACGGCGGTGGAATGGGGAACCGGAAACGATTCCCTCGCGCTGGTCTTCCCATGGCGGATCTCTTCCATTCTCGTGCCGCTCTCGTCAGTGATACTCCTCGCCTTTGGGTTGCAATGGGCGGCCGCGCGTGTTCCACGATCCTCCGATCTCGCCGCACACTTGGCCGCCGCAGCGTGCGTGACGGCGATTGCCCTGCTTCTGATTGCAGGCATTGCGCGAGGGCCTTTGGACTTGGCCGCGGCGGCATCCGATCCCGCCAAGTCCATGCTGAACTTCGTACGCGCCAATGCGGTACTGAGCGATGTATACTTCATTCCTCCCCGGATGGAAGCCTTCCGAATTGAGACCGGCGCGCCGGTTTTCGTCGATCTGAAGTCCATCCCCTACCGCGATACCGACATCGTGGAATGGTACCGTCGACTGATGCTCGTGAACGATTTCTACCAAACGGACGCTGACCGTTGCAGCCAGGCCCAGGTCCTGGCCCGTGAAGAAAACGTATATCTTTTCGTCATTCCCGCGGAGAACATGCCGGCAACCTGCCCCGCATTTATGGTTGTGTACGGGGATGCGGATTACACCGTCGTACGCGTTCTTCCGGAACCGACCCCTCAATGAAACGGTTTATCGGTGAGCCGATCCAACCCGAATTCACGGAACAGCCGTCGCTCCTGAAAAAGCCCGGCAGTCCCGCCCGCTTCCGCTGGCGCGGCGAAACATTCGCGGTAACGCAGGTTCTTTCCGAGTGGCACGAGTACTCACGCCACGGACGCGCGGCGCTGAACATGACGCCTGCCCATGCGCAGGCCGCCTTCGAGCGCGGTTCGCGCGGCGCGGGAAGGGATTACTTCACACTGCGCACCGACGGTGGGCGGGTGTTCACCCTGTATTACGACCGGGCGCCGAAAAGCGTTTCGGACTCACTGGGAGAATGGATAGTATTGGAAGAGGATCTTGCTCCGGAGGAAAATTCAAGCGGGGAAAACCCGATAATAAAGTAGCGCGGCTGGATCGACGCGGTTTTCCGCGCTGTTGATACGGATTTTCATGTTTTCCTTTTATAATCCAAATGTTCAGGAATGACTGCGCATGCTCCCAGGAGGAATCCCATGCAAATCGTCACCGACAGCGGATGTGACCTTAATTTGACGGACAAACAGAAGGCGGAGCTTGGAATCCACGTTGTGCCGCTGAGCGTCACGTTGGGGCAATCCACCTTTGAGGAAGGTCCGGAATTGGATGCGGCCTCCTTTTACACCCGGTTGGAAACAGGCGGCGAACTTCCCACCACATCACAGCCTGCTCCGGCAACCTTTGCGGACCTTTACCGCCGGCTGGCCAAAATCGCCCCGCCCATCCTATCGATCCATATTTCCTCCGGCCTGAGCGGAACACTCAACTCAGCGCGCGCGGCTGCGGTGGAGGTGCCCGAAGCCAAGGTCACATTCTTCGACACCAAAACCCTCTCGGTCGGAGCCGGCTGGCAGGTGGAAGCCGCGGCCCGCGCCGCCCGCGCCGGCTGGGCCATGGAGCGGATCCTCGCCCTGCTGGAGCGGATCCGCGCATCGACCGAAACGTTATTCACGCTCAAGGAATTGAAGTACTTGATTCACGGCGGGCGGATCAGCCACCTGAAGGGGCTGGTCGCCTCGGTGCTGGATATTAAACCGATTATCGGTGTGGATAAGAAAAGCGGGATGTATGTTCAGTACGGTCAGGCGCGGACGATTTCCGGAGCCGTCAAGACTCTACCGGACATCATGGAGAGCAGGCTACCCCCCGCCGGTCCCTTCCGCGCCCAGATTGTGCATGCACTCAATCCGGAAGGCGCAGTAGAGTTGCAACGGGCGGTCGGCGAGCGACTGGCGTGTTATTGGCTCCCGCCCAGCCGCCTTTCGCTCGTTCTCGGCGCCCACACCGGGGCCTCGCTCATCGGAGCCGTGCTTGCGCCCAGAACGGTTTTCGAAGGGGTCAGCTGATCGGTTTTTCCCTAACCGTGTCGCATTTACTTTTCACTCCCGGCCAGCCCCAACCGCAGGAAGATCAGCGGCGCGAGGAATACCGCCCAAAATCCGACCAGGGCATAGCGAATGTATCGCAGCACCATGGTCGCCGGTTGGACATACTCGTTCCACAGGATCGGCAATCCCCGCCAGACGATCAGCATCACGGATAATCCGAGGAGGAAGCGCAGGACGCGCTTCCCGGCCGGGCCGTCTGCGCGGAACCGCGCCCAACGCTGCTGGAAGGCCAAGCCTGCGCCCAAGCCCAGCACTAATCCTGCCAAAGAGATAAATTCGGCTGGATTTCGGGGGGAAACGGCGGTCAATCGGGAGGCGTTTCGAGCCCACTCCAGCGGATCCACCACGAAACGAATCCCCCACTGAAGGCCCGCCTGCGCCAGCAGGAGAAACGCGGAGGTTGCTGCGGCCACGCCGCATTGCGCAAGAAATCCCGCGCGTTTCAGAACGGGTCCGATATGCCGGATGCCCCAATCGACGAAGAACCATACGATCAGGCCGACCAGAAGACCGGCCAATACGTCCCCGGGAAAATGCACTCCGAGAAAAACTCTGGATACGGATACCCCAAGCGCAATCAGCACGCCTGCCGCCAGGCCCCATGGCATTTGAATCCGGCTGCCAAGCCACGGTCCGACGGACCACGCAGTGATGGAATGACCGGACGGCATGCCGTAGGTGGGTTCGTTCGCCATCGGCTGCACCCGCGGGTCGTACCAATATGGACGGGGCATATGGAATGCAAGTTTAAGTAAACTGCCCAGTGACCCGCCGATGGTCAGCAGCAGCCCCAACCGCAAGCCCAGGGAAACATCGACGCACCAATATAGGGTCAAGCCCAGCACAAGGAGAAAGTCTTCGGTCCCAAGAAAAGAAAGAGCTTGCATGAAAGGTTTCAATCCCCCCGCATTCGTCTGCAGCCACAATATAACTCCGACACTCCAATCCCAGTAAGGGGACATTTCTTCCCTCCGCGATCTGATTCGTCCCGAGCCAGTGTAAATAATCTTAGGATGGAGAACAGTATACGGATTATACGAAATTTTTTAAAAAATATTTTCCGTGTTTTCCGGTTTCTTTCGGTGAATTCCGTGTACTTTCTCCAAAACCCGCCCCAACCGGATTCGTTTTCAAAAGAAGGAAACCTTCGATTTGGACACGCCGAGATCAACCAAATTTTACTATATTGAACCGGTTTTTCAACCAATTTGTCCAATTAAAGGGAGTATAATGGTGAAAAATCCGCGAGCCTGATCGAGGCTTGGGAATTTTTATCACCCAATCTCTCCAGGATCTCATGAGACTCCGCCTGTGCCGAATTTTCCAGGCGGAGTTTACCGGAATCCTGCCGAAAAACTTCCGGAGGAATGTATGAAACGACCGATCGTTACGATTGACGGCAACGAAGCGACCGCCTACGTGGCCCATAAGCTAAGCGAAGTGATCGCCATTTACCCCATCACGCCTTCCACGGCCATGGGGGAACTCGCGGACCAGTGGTCCGGCGAAAGCCGGCCCAACTTATGGGGAACGGTGCCGGCCGTGATCGAGATGGAGAGTGAAGGCGGAGCCGCGGGCGCGGTTCACGGTGCGCTGCAAACCGGCGCGCTCAGCACCACCTTCACCGCCTCGCAGGGGCTGTTGCTGATGATCCCCAACATGTACAAGATCGCCGGCGAACTCACCCCGACGGTTTTCCACGTCGCGGCGCGGGCCATCGCCGCACACGCGCTGTCGATCTTCGGCGACCACTCCGACGTGATGTCGGTGCGCCAGACCGGTTGGGCGATGCTGGCCTCTGGCTCGGTTCAGGAAGCGCAGGATCTGGCGGCGATCGCCCACGCCTCAACGCTGCGCGCGCGGATCCCGTTCCTCCACTTTTTCGACGGGTGGCGCACCTCTTCGGAGGTGAGCAAGCTGGAAAGGCTAACCGACGACGATCTGCACGCGATGGTTGATGATGACCTGGTCCGGGCCCACCGCAGCCGCGCGCTCTCGCCGGACCATCCCGTAATCCGCGGAACGGCGCAAAATCCGGACGTCTATTTCCAGGGGCGCGAAGTAGCCAACCCGTATTACGACGCCTGCCCGGGGATCGTCCAGCAGACGATGGACAAATTCGCCGCACTCACCGGCCGCGCCTACCACCTGTTCGACTACGTCGGCTCGCCGGCCGCCGAGCGCGTGATTGTGCTGATGGGTTCCGGCACCGACATGGCGCAGGAGACCGTCGAGGCGCTGGTCGGCCAGGGCGAGAAAGTCGGCGTCCTGAAAGTGCACCTCTACCGGCCGTTCTCGGTGGATCACTTTGCCAAAGCGCTGCCCGCCACGGTGAAGAGCATCGCCATCCTCGACCGAACCAAAGAACCCGGCGCCAGCGAACCGCTCTATCTCGATGCGGTCGCCGCCGTCACCGAAGCGGTTGCCCGGAAAACCGCGCCCTTCACCGCCGCGCCGCGCGTCATCGGCGGGCGTTACGGCCTGGCGTCGAAGGAATTCACCGGCGGCATGGTCAAGGCGATCTTCGACGAATTGGCCAAGCCCGCTCCGAAGAACCACTTCACGATCGGAATCAACGACGACGTTTCCCACTCCAGCCTCGAGTACGACCCGAATTACTCGACCGAATCCGAATCCACCGTCCGTTGCATCTTCTGGGGGCTGGGATCCGACGGCACGGTGGGCGCCAACAAGAACTCGATCAAAATCATCGGAGAGGAAACCCCCAATTTCGCCCAGGGCTACTTCGCCTACGACTCCAAGAAGTCCGGATCGGTGACCACCTCCTACCTGCGGTTCGGCCCGCAACCGATCCACGCCTCCTCGCTGATCCGGCACGCCAACTTCCTGGCCTGCCACCAATTTAGCTTCCTCGAACGCTACGACGTGCTCTCGGCGCTCAAGCCCGGCGGCGTGTTCCTGCTCAACAGCATCTACAAGCCGGAGGAAGTGTGGGATCACCTTCCGCGCGAGACCCAAAGCGCAATCCTGGAAAAGAAACTGCGCTTCTACGTCATCGACGCTTACCAAGTGGCGCAGGACACCGGCATGGGCGGCCGCATCAACACCATCATGCAGACCTGCTTCTTCGCCATTTCCGGCATCCTCCCGCGCGAGCAGGCGATCGAGGAAATCAAGAAGGCGATCAAGAAAACCTACGGCAAACGCGGCGAAGCCGTTGTGAAGAAAAACTTCGAAGCGGTGGATGCGACCCTGGCGCACCTGAACGAGGTAAAGCTTGACGGCCGCAAGGCCGATTCGAAGATCACCCGGCGCGCGCCGGTCCCCGACGCCGCGCCCGAGTTCGTAAAAAAGGTGCTCGGACCGATGATTGCCGGCGAGGGCGATTCGCTTCCCGTCAGCGCGATGCCGCTGGATGGAACCTTCCCCACCGGCACGACCCAATGGGAGAAGCGCAACATCACACTCGAGATCCCGGTCTGGGAGCCGGATTTGTGCATCCAGTGCGGCAAATGCTCCATGGTATGCCCGCACGCAGTGATCCGCCAGAAAGTTTACGCACCGGGCCTCTTGGCCAAGGCGCCGTCTTCCTTTAANNTGCATCGAAGCCTGCCCGGCCAAAGATAAAACCCAGGTCAGCCGCAAAGCGATTAACATGGCCGACCAGCCGCCGCTGCGCGAGCAGGAGAACTCCAACTGGGCTTTCTTCCTCGGGCTGCCGGAAGCCGATCGAGCCGCCTTCCAACCCAACACGATCAAGAACTCGCAGCTCCTGCAACCGCTGTTCGAGTTCTCCGGCGCATGCGCCGGCTGCGGCGAGACCCCTTATATCAAACTGGCCACTCAGCTCTTCGGCGACCGCATGGTCATCGCCAACGCCACCGGCTGTTCCTCGATCTACGGCGGAAACCTTCCCACCACGCCCTACACCTTCAACCGCGACGGTCGCGGCCCGGCCTGGTCGAATTCGCTCTTTGAAGACAACGCCGAATTCGGACTGGGTATGCGGCTCACCCTCGACAAGCAAACCGAATACGCGAAGGAACTTTTACAGCAGTTGGCGCCGACTCTCGGCGAAGAATTCGTCAAGAGTCTCCTGGAAGCCGACCAGAGCGACGAGGCGGGAATCCGCGCGCAGCGCGAGCGGATCGCCGCGCTGCGTAAGAAACTCCAGGGCTCGGCCGACGCCAAAGCCAAGGATCTTCTCAGCCTGGCCGACTGCCTGGCCCGCAAAAGCGTCTGGATCGTCGGCGGCGACGGATGGGCATACGACATTGGTTTCGGCGGGCTCGACCACGTGCTGGCTTCCGGCCGCAACGTCAACGTCCTGGTGCTGGACACTGAAGTGTATTCCAACACCGGCGGGCAGGCGTCCAAATCCACTCCGCTGGCGGCGGTGGCCAAATTCGCTTCGCGGGGCAAAGCCCTCGGGAAGAAGGACCTCGCCCTGATGGCGATGTCGTACGGCTACGTGTACGTGGCGCGCGTGGCGTTCGGAGCCAACGACCAGCATACGTTGAAAGCCTTCCTCGAAGCGGAAGCCTACGACGGCCCATCGCTGATCCTCGCCTACAGCCACTGCATCAATCAGGGGTTCGACTTGCGCAAGGGACTCGACCAGCAGCGCCTGGCGGTGCAATCCGGCGAATGGCCGCTCCTGCGCTACAACCCGGCGCTGGCGCTGGAAGGAAAGAATCCGCTCCTTCTCGACTCGAAGGATCCGACCGTCCCGCTCGATCAGTACGCCTACAACGAGACGCGCTTCCGCATGCTCCTGCAGAGCGACGAAACCCGGGCCGAACTGTTGATGGGCCAGGCCAAAAAACTCAATGCCCAGCGCTGGGCGTTCTACCAGCAGATGGCGGCAATGCACGTCGAAGGCGAGGCACCCGCGAAGGAATAATCGCACTTACGTAGTGTCATTCCGAGTGGCCTTTAGGCCCCGAGGAATCGGTGACTCTTTTTGACGCGTTCCTATTTTCTTTCCACGTGCCATCGATTCCTCGCCCTTCCCTTCGGTCCGGGCTCGGAATGACATATGAAGGTTGTCATTCCGAGCCCGCCGCAAAGCGGGCGAGGAATCGGTAACGCAAGGACTTGAAAGATCGATTTTCCAATACTAGTTTCCGACTCCTCGGCCTCCACTTCGTTTCGGCCTCGGAGTGACATAAGAAGTCTGCCTTTCGGACCCAAGCACCCAGAGAGGAGATCCACATGACCGACCTGACGACAACCTATCTCGGCCTGAAACTAAAAAACCCGCTCGTCGCCTCGGCTTCTCCGTTCCCGAAGAAACTCGACAACATCCGGCGGATGGAAGCGGCCGGGCTCTCGGCAATCGTCCTGCATTCGCTCTTCGAGGAACAGATCACCTTCGAAAGCAACGAGCTCGACCACTTCCTCAGCGCCGGAACGGAATCCTTCGCCGAAGCCCTCACCTATTTCCCGGATCTACAACATTACAACATGGGGCCCGAACCGTACCTCGAACTGATCCGCAAAGCGCGCGAGTCAGTGGAGATCCCGATCATCGCCTCCCTGAACGGAATTTCCACCGGCGGCTGGGTGGAGTACGCCCGCAAGATCGAGCAGGCCGGGGCCAGCGCCCTCGAATTGAACATGTATTACCTGTCCACCGATCCGAACCTGAGCGGCGCCGAGCTGGAAGAGGAATACGTGCGGCTGGTGCGCGACGTCCGCGCCAAGGTGCGGATCCCCTTGGCGGTGAAGCTGAGCCCGTTCTTCACGGCTCTGCCGCAAATGGCCCGGCGGCTTGTCTCCGCCGGAGCCAACGGGCTGGTTCTCTTCAACCGGTTTTACCAGCCGGACCTCGACCTGGACGCTCTTGCGGTTGCTCCGCACCTCAAACTCAGCACGTCCGACGATATGCTCCTGCCGCTGCGCTGGATCGCCGTCCTTTACGGCCGCGTCAAAGCGGACTTCGCGCTGAGCAGCGGCGTGCACACCGGGCAGGACCTGATCAAGGCGATGATGGCCGGGGCAAGCGTGGCCATGACCACCTCCTCCCTGCTCCAGAACGGACTCGAGCATGCCGGACGGATATTAAAGGAAGCCGAACAATGGATGGCCGAGCACGAATACAAATCCATCCAGCAGATGCGGGGCAGTATGAGCCAGAAAGCCGTCACCGAGCCGGCCGCTTTCGAACGCGCCAATTACATGAAGGCGCTGCAATCTTACGACGACCACATGCCCAATTAATCCGTTTCCCTCGCTGGTAAATCCAATCCAGAATGAAACATCGGGCCACGCGGCCCGATGTTCTTTTTAATATCGTGGATTCAGAAGAAATGTCTTTCCCGCTCAGCGGTTGTCTTCGCGGTGAAACTGGGTTTGATAAAGCTGCGCGTACAATCCGCCGCCCGCCAAAAGCTCCTGGTGCGTGCCGCGCTCTACGATCCGCCCGCGGTCCATCACCAGAATTTGATCCGCGGCCAGGATGGTGCTCAGGCGGTGGGCGATGACAATGTTGGTCCGTCCGGTCATCACCCGTTTGAGCGCCTCCTGGATGAGGTGTTCCGACTCGCTGTCGAGGCTGCTGGTGGCTTCATCCAGAACCAGGATGCGCGGATTTTTTAATATCACCCGCGCCAGCGCGATGCGCTGGCGTTCCCCGCCGCTGAGCCGGTAGCCGCGCTCCCCCACCACCGTGTCGTATCCGCCCGGAAGCTCCGCGATGAAGTTGTGAATATTCGCCGCTTTGGCCGCCTCCACCATTTCCGCTCCCGACGCGTCCAGCCGCGCATAAAGCAGATTGGTACGGATGGTATCGTGAAACAGATAGGTTTCCTGCGTCACCATGCCGATCGCCGCCGTCAGGGAATTCAGCGTCAGGCCGCGCAGGTCGTGCCCGTCCAATAGGATCCGTCCGCCGGTCGGATCGTACAGGCGCGGGATGAGATAGGTGAGCGTGGTCTTCCCCGCGCCCGACGGCCCGACCAGCGCTACCAGTTCGCCCGGCCCGGCGCGGAAGGAGATGCCTTCCAAAGCCGTTCCGCGCGCCTGTGAGCGGAATTCCTCGTCGGGCGATTCCATCTTTTCGCGCTCGCCCGACCCCCGGTCGTTACCCCCCAGGGAGAGCACCGTGGTGACGGCGTCCAGGCTTCCGTAGCGGCGCACGTCGCTGAGCAATTTGGATTCGTCGAGTTCGTATTTGAAATCGACGCCGTCGAAGACCAGTTCCCCGCGCGGAGCAGGCAGCGCAACTGCGTCCGGTTGTTCAACGATGTCCTCGGGTAGGTCGATTACCTCGAACACGCGCTCGAAGGAAACCACCGACGTGGAAAACGCCACCGGCGCGTTCGAGAGCGACTGGAGCGTTCCATACAGGTTGCCCAGATACGAGCCGAACGCCACGATCGTGCCGACCGTGAAGGTTCCGCGGATGACGAGGTATCCTCCGAACCCGTATACCACCGCGGTTCCGACCGCGCTCACCAGTCCGACGATCGCGAAGAACGTCGTGGCGATCACGGCGCGCTGGATTCCCACCTCGCGCACCGCGGCGGCGCGTTTGCCAAAGCGCGCTTCCTCCTCCGCCGCGCGTCCGAACAGCTTCACCAGCAGGGCCCCGCCGATGTTGAGGGTCTCGTTCATGTGGGCGTTCATCTGCGCGTTCAGGTCCATCTGCCGCCGCGCCAGGGCGCGCATGCGCGCTCCCAGCCGGTTCGCCGCCAGCAGGAACAGCGGGAGGATGGCCGCGCCCACTAGCGTCAGCCGCCACTCCAGTGCGAACATCACTCCCAGCAGCGCCACCGCCTCGATGCTGTTGGAGACGATGGAGACGATCGTGTTGCTGATGGCGTCCTGCGCGCCGACCACGTCGTTATTCAAACGGCTCATCAACTCCCCGATCCGGGTGTTGGTGAAAAACCGCAGCGACATGCGCTCGAGCTTGGCAAACAGCGCCACGCGCAGATCGTAGATCACGCCCTCGCCCACCTGGGCGTTCCACCGGCGCTGCATAATGCCGACCAACCCCTGGAATACGGGGATCAGCAGCAACCCCAGCGCAAGCAGTACCAGTCCATTCAGATCCCCTTTGGGGATGACAACGTCGATCATGCGGCGGAAGATCAACGGAGTGAGCAGTGTCAGCCCCGTGGTGAGCAAAATCATCACCAGCATGCCGGCAATTTGCCAACGGTAAGCCCGGGCGTAGGAAAGCACCCGCAGCAATAACTTGCGGGTTAGTTGCGGTTTGGTCTCATCGCTTCTCATCAATGCGTGCCATCTTCCACCGCCGCCACCGCCACCAC
>PLND01000101.1 GCA_003141675.1 Anaerolineae bacterium | reverse complement strand
AACGGAGGATTGACCGTGCTGCCGGTAGCGGGCCACAAACGCCGAATCGGCATAGACCGGAAAATAAACGCTGAGCTTAACCCACACCGCCAGATCGGTCCGCACTTTGCGGAACCGCTCTTCGAATCCTCCCACTTCCATCAGGGCCGAACGCCGGATCAGGGTGGCGGTGGGGCAAGGATAGATATCCGCATTGCGGGTGAATTCCATCGTCAACTCCGGCGGCAAATACACGCGGGTTTCCAATGGAGCAAACGCCTGATCCCATCCCGTCCCCTCGGCGGGGTTCTCGAAAAAATAATGGACCCGCGCGAAGGTCATCGCCGCGGCCGGATGCAGGTCGAGAAGAGTCCTCTGGTGCTCCAATTTTTCCGGCAGCCAGATATCATCGGCATCCAGGAAGGCGATGAAATCGCCGCGGGCGATCTGGAGCCCCCGGTTGCGGGCCGCGCTCGCCCCCCGGGAGGAAGGCGAGGAAGGCGCCAGCACTCGGACCCGCGAAGGATCGCGTTGAACATACTCGAGCGCGAGTTCCATGCTTCCATCGTCCGATCCGTCGTCGACCAGGATGATTTCCCAATCGGTTTCGGTCTGGACGTATACGGACTCGATCGCGTCGGGTAAAAAGCGGCGCATGTTCAGTACGGGAATGATGACGCTGATATCCGGGGTCGCCATGGGCGGATCAGGGGACCAACTCGTAAATTTTGCGCGAACCGTCCCGGCTGGTATATTCCAATTGAAGGGCTTTTTCCGCGACGGGAACGAATTCCGGAGCCAACGTCTGCAGATCGGTATCCGCAACCAGATAGCGGCAACCGGCGTTTTCCATCGCTGTCCGTAATGCCTCCGGATTGCGAACATCATAGAAGAGCTGCCAGTTCCCATATACCGAGTGGTTGGAATAAATGGCGTCGGCGGCATTGAACGCGATGACGCACTCGCCGAGTGGCACCTGGCTGGAAAGTTCGGAAAGCCAGCTTTGATACTGGTTCTCTGCCCGCCTCGCCTTCCCCCACCCGCGGAACTGCCCCACCATGAACGCCAGCTGCGAACCGATCATCGCCGCCGCGACCAGCATCCAGACGGTCAGCAGTGAAACCTGTTCCGTTTTCAGCAAGGCTCGAAAATTCGCGATCACCGGCAGGGAACCGGCGACGACCAGGGTAAGCAGGACCGGAAGGAGCATGCCGAAGAAACCCGGCCGATAGGACGCCAGCGTATACCCCAGAAGCGGCACGCACCACAGCAAGGCCAGGCCCAGAACAGCGCGGCGGGATTGCTTCCACAACGCCACCGCGCCGCCGGCGGCGAGAAAAAGAAACATCGCTCCGCCCAAAATGCTGTACGCGTCGTAGAACATGCGCACCGCGTTAGCCGCCACCAGCGGCAATCGCCGGAGGAACGCCCCCGGATTCCGGGCGATCGCCCGTAGGACGCTGTTGCCGTTTTCTGCGGCCGTTCCGTATACATCGGACGCGCTTGGAGTCGGCACGACTTCATAATGGTCGGTGTACAGGAAGTTGTGCCCCTGCTCGAACGCCAGATAACTGCGCTGTCCGATTTGCGGATCCCAACTTCCGGTGGAGGCGGCGTAGATCAGAACGTAAATCACCACCGGCAGGGCAAAGCTTCCCGCGAAGACCACCGCCCCGCGCACCGCCGTCCGGTTCCGCCCATGGAAAAACCACAGGACAGGAATCAGGAAAACCCCTAACAGCAATCCATCCAACCTCGCTAAGGCCGCCAATCCCATCAACAGTCCGGAAGCGATCCAGTATCCGTTGCGCGCACTCTTCCCATTTTGTTTTTCCGCGATCCAAGCGGAGAGGATAACCGCGAAGCCCAAACCGGCCAGTGCGGCGTAGAGGGAATCCGCCGTGACCATGAGGATCGTCGAGAGAGGCCGCATCACCGCCGTGACGGCCATCGCCGCCCATCCGGCCCGCACGCCGCCGACAGCTCTTGCGGCGAGGCCCGCCGCCGCCATGATGCCGATGAGCAAAATCACCCTGCGGAGTATGGAGACGTAGCCTAATAGCATGTGATCGTGGGGGAAGAACAGGTAGATCGCGCCGTTGAGGATTCCGGAGAGTGGTCCGCTTCCCAGGGGCATCCATGTTCCCTGCTCCACCAGTCTCACGCCGTCGAAAAGGTATCCGCTGTCGTCCAGGCTGGGGAATCGCACGGTCAGCACGGGCAATTGACACGCGATTCCGAATACAAATAGAAGAGTGGTTGTAAAAAGTCCGAACCAACGGAATCGCGGCCGGCGGGTTTGGGGGAAACTTTCCTTCGAGGTCACCATGGTTCGTTCATCCCTTTTCGTATTTACCTGCCCTTACGACGGTTTCCAGCGCTTCCGTCCATGGATCCACACACGCAACAGATTGGGAAACGTGCGGAAGTGGTGCCGTTAAATATTGGGGGGGAGAGCGTGTACGATCTCCATCCGAGCCAATCCGGTGGGTGGCGTCCGGCGCCGCATAGAGATGGCATTCGCAGCACGCCGGGGTGTTGTACCGGGTTACGGTGGCGTGGCCGGCAATTGGGCTTGGCTGTGGTAGAGAAAGTGATCATGGGAGTCGGGCTCTGTGCCCGCTACGAAGAGGTATGCACGCCCACGGGAATGTATTGCGTCTTGCTGCGCCAAAGAGCCGGCGCGATTCGCCAAGCGTCGATCAGAACGAGGCGCGTCCGATGCCCGGAGAACGCGCGCTCGGGGATCCGGGCGAATTCCTTCCACGGCGTGGTGATGACCACGATATCCGATTGCCGAACCAAATCTTCGGCGCTGGCGGCGTAGGTCGGGCCGTCGCCCAGGACCATTCGCGCCGCGTTCAGGGCCATCGGATCATACACCAGTAATTCCAACTCCTCATCCATCAGCATCCGGGCCAGAAGGATCCCCTGGGATTCCTCGATCACCTCCGTGTCAGGCTTATAGGAGAGCCCGAGAATGCCGACCTTCGAACCGGGGCGTGTGTGCTTCTTCACCAAATCCGCCAACCGTCGCACCTCAGCCCGGTTTTCGTGATCCGTCGTCTCCGCCAACGCCGCTTGCGCCCCCAGATCGCGCGCCAATCGACCCATCGCCAGGTTGTCCCGCGGAAAGCAGGGACCCCCGTATCCGACCGCGCCCTTGAGATATTTTACTCCGATGCGGGTGTCGTGGCCGATGGCCTCCGTCACCACATCCACGTCGGCGCCCGGCAGGCGCTCGCAAATGTGCGCCAGCATGTTGGCGTAGGCGATCTTGGTGGTGACGTAGGTGTTGACCGCCAGTTTGGAGAGTTCGGCATTGACATAGTTCATGCGGGCGATATGCGGATGATTGTCGCACACGGCCTGATAGAACGCGTCGAGGATTTCCCCCGAACGGGGATCCGATTCCCCGACGAGGATGAAATCGGGGTTGAGGAAGTCATGAATGACGCTGCCCAGGGCAATGAATTCCGGGCTGTAGCACAGGCCAAATTCTTTGCCGGTCTTTTTTCCGGAATGTTTTTCCAGGCATTCCCGGATCGGCCCTCCGGTTGAACCGGGCATCACCGTGGAGGTGATCACCACCACCGGGAATCCCTTTTTCTTTTTCAACCCGCGGCCGATCGCCTCGCAGGCCGAGACCACATTCCGCAGGGAAAATCCGCCGTGCGGCTCGCTCGGCGTGGGCACGATGACAAAGGTGATCTCGGCTTCGGAAACCGCCGCTTCGATATCGGCGGTTGCGCGCAATTGCGCCCGGCCGCGGCGGATGTAATCCGCGAGGTTCGTCTCGTTCACCGGGGGTTCACCGCGATTGATGGCTTCCACCTTGCTCGCATCCAGATCCGCGCCGATGACGGCGACCCCGTGGGCCGATATTGCGGCCGCCATCGGTGAACCCAGCTTGCCCAGTCCGATGACTGCCGCGGTCCGGAGCATGTTTTTTCCATCCATACCTGCACCTCTACTCTAAAAAATACTGATCGGCGGCCGGGACGATCGCGCCGTCACGAAAACCGCCGACACCACATCTCGAACACAAGCGCCCGGAAGGAGAGCATCGCAATCAGATCGGATTGGGATGGATCGCCCGCCAAAAACCGCTCGGCCTCAGGCTTGAGGATCCCAGCCTGGACAAGATATCCATCTTTTAAATTGCGGCGATAGGCTTCAAAAAGCCCGGCGGTCCAAAGACGCACCGGCGGAGAAAAACCCCGCTTCGGACGGTTCATCACCCAATCCGGCAGTATGCCTTTCATTGCCGCTTTCAGCCATGCTTTGGGCTGCAGCATGCGGTCGGAATGCGTTTTCCGCAAGCCGATAACGGTTTCCACAAGGCGGTAATCCACCAGCGGCAGGCGCAATTCCACGGAGGAGGCCATGCTCAGCCGATCTCCCTGGGTAATCCCGTTTTCCAGGAGATAGGTGTCGCAAATCAAATGGGTTGTGACGATATCCACCGGCGGCCACGGCCAGGGACGGGTAAATGGTTCGTACGCGCTGGCTTCCTCCAACCGCTCACGAAACAATGGTGTATACAACCCCTCATAAAAACCATACTGCGCGGCGAAATCATAGCAGACATCGTAAAACCGTAACCTGTCGGGCGGGCTGGCTCGATGCCGTTGAAAACGTTCCCAACCGGGGCGCAACCCTCCAACCGATTCCACCCATTTCCGTAACCCATTCCGCGTCCACTTGCCGGGCAAGGCAGGAAGAAGATATTCGGGAAGCGCCGCCCAACCCCTTTTCCGAAGAGCTGATTTCTGGTGCGATTCCCTCGCCGCTTGCCGCACCCACTCGTATCCCCAAAAGAGCTCATCTCCGCCTTGACCTTGCAGCATGACCGGCACGCCGTGTTCTCTGGCAAGCCGCATCACTGCATAGTAACCGTATCCGGAGATGTCGGCAATCGGGTCGTCGTGCCAAAAGATCAGTTCGGGGAAGAAATCCACCACCTGGCCGGTTTCCACTTCCACTTCGTGGAAGGGCATCCCCAGATATTCGGCTAAGGCCTTGGCCTCCACACGCTCGTCCTCGCCAGGGTAACCCGGATAGCCCACGCTGAAGGCATGCATGATGCCGGGATACTTGCGCGCGGCCAGCACCGCGATGCTTCCCGAATCCAACCCGCCGCTGAGCGCGATGCCCACGGGCACGTCCGAGCGGATCACCAGCTCGCTTACTGTTTCAAGCTCGGCACGCAAAAGTTCTCCGGGCGAACCCTTCAGCGGGGGTGCGTCTTCCATATTCCAATAGCGGCGCTCGGTGATTTGCCACGGGTCGAGGTCAACGGTGAGCAGGTGCGCCGGCGGAAGTTTGCGCACGCCGCGGATCGGCGTGGCGGGCTCGGGCACGTATTGGTAATTGAAGAAGAGGGAGACGCCGGCCGGGTCTAGTTCGAAAGGAACCGCCCCGGATTGGAGAAGGGCTTTCAGTTCGGAAGCGAAGATCAGCCGATCCTTTCCCTCCCAAAGATAGAGCGGTTTCTCCCCCATCCGATCGCGCGCCAGGAGCAACCGCCGGCGCTTGCCGTCCCACAGGGCGAAGGCAAACATGCCCCGCAGGCTGTGAACGCAGTCATCGCCGTATTCCTCATAGAGATGCAGGACCATCTCTGCGTCGCAGCGGGTGCGGAAGACGTGCCCCCGGGCCTGCAATTGGCCGCGGAGTTCGATGAAATTATAGATTTCACCGTTGAGGATTAGCGCGAGCGTGTGATCTTCGTTGTAAAGGGGCTGTCCGCCGCCCTGAAGATCGATGATGCTGAGCCGCCGCATAGCCATCGAGAGGTTGGAATGCTGGAACTCACCCGCGCCGTCCGGCCCGCGGTGCTCGAGCAGGGAGTTCATCCGCGTGACCTTCTCCCGCTCCAGTTCACTCAGCCCTTCGCGGCTGATCCATCCGGTGATGCCGCACATCAGGATTTCCCTTCCGGCGGGATCCGCCCGCGCCAGCGCGCCACTCGGACTCGCAAAGCATAGACCGCGTGGGAACCTCCGGCCCAAATTCGCTCCGCCCAAGCGGCCGGCGCCCAAAGTGCAGGCAGGACTCGCCAGCTCCGCCGCAAATGGGCTCGATCCAGCGCGGGGCGTAAACCGCGATCGGTCAGGATATGGGTGGCATCTTCAATCGTGAAGTAGTGCGCCAGCCCTCCCGACAGCTCCATGTTCTGTTCGGCCTCCGGTCCTTTCCATACCCCTTTCCATCCCTGGGGATGATGCCCATATCCGTGGTTTTGGTGGATCACCCACAGCACAGCAGTGGCGTCGATGACCGCCGCGCCTCGGGACCGGGCGGAATAGATCAGCCAGTTGTCCCACATTGTCCGCCCCACGGCGAAAGGGGGAATGCTCGGCCATAACCCCTGCCGGTAGATGAAATAATCGATTCCGGAGGGATCCTCCAGGCTGCCCCGCACTCGCACCTGGTCGCGGATTTTGATCTCCCAGGCGGGATCGGAAAAATCGATCTTCTCTTCGACGTCCAGGTTCCATCGCCGCCCGACCATAAGAAAACGTTGGCGCAGACCGGCCGCGATCCGAACCGCCGGTAGAAAATCCGATCCGAGAATGATATCCGCGTTGAGATAACACAGGATCGGCTCCGTCGCGGCCTCTTCCCCGCGGCGGAAGATATCGTTGACCCGCGGCGTACCGTAATCGTTCCGCGCCAATTCCGGCAAATGCCGCACGCCCAGGCGGGCCGCGAGTTCCGCCTAGCCCGGCTCGTCTCCCAGGAGCAGGATCTCCACCTCCGGTCCAAGCACGCGCCAGGAACCGACGGCATTCTCCTGCAGACGGCGGAACTCTCCCTCCAGCGGTTTGGGGATCGTGAACAAGGTGATCATGCGGATTCGAGGCGGGCCGTCACGCACAGGTGCCAGCCGAAATGACGCTCCATTCCCCGGAAGACAGCGCGGGGAAGGATGCGGAAATACCAGTTCTTGACGTAATGGTATTTTGCGTAGTATTGGATGCGGTATGGGAAGATATGGTCGATGAACATCGACTCGATGCGGAATCCGCAAAGTAAAGTACGGACACTGGCGGGCGTATAGGTATAGGTCACCGGACACCCGGTCTGCGCTTCCGAGTAATCCGCCACCAGCCGGTCCAGC
>PLND01000074.1 GCA_003141675.1 Anaerolineae bacterium | reverse complement strand
CCGGGGCGAGGAATCGGTAACGCGTGGATTGGGGGAGACAGACTGCTGGAAAGAGTCACCGATCCCTCGCCTTCGGCTCGGGATGACATTCCATAGAGGTGACACTCTGCGAGTGTCATTCCGAGGCCTTCGAAGAAGGCCGAGGAATCGGTAACGCGTGGGCTGGGAGAGGCAGACATATGGAATGCGTCACCGATCCCTTCCTTCGCTTCGCTCAGGACAGGCAGCCGCTAAAGCGGCTTCGGGATGACATCTATTATGGGTGGCCGCAAAAGATAGGTGGATTATCGTTGGTTTTACGGATGATTGGCGTTGGGGGAGTATAGACCCCTGCGGTAGAATCTTCCTCGTGAGCCGATTCCGCTTCCTGGCGTTTTTACCCTTTGCGCTTTTCACACTCTTCCTTGGCCCGCGCATTGCCGCCGGAACGGAAGGCAGCACCGCGTTCCTCCATAACCTCGACAGTTCGGGCTTTCCGCAAATCCGCGTTTATCTCGGTTTGTCGGACGCCCTCGGCGCGCGCCCGGCGGGATTGGCTGCCGCGGACCTTTCTTTAAAGGAAGACAGCGTCCTGGCGCAGGATGTGATGATCGTTGGCGAGCAGACTGGTCTGCGGCTGGTCGTCGTGATCGACCCGGGGCTTGACATCCTCTACGCCCTGCCCGAAGGCGATACCCGCATCGAACGGCTGCGCCGTACGATGGCCGACTGGCTCGGCGGATTACCCCAAAGTGGGATCGACGATCTGACCCTGATCACGCCGGAAGGGACGCCCGTCTCGCATACGGCGGACCGGGACGTCTTTCTCGGCGGGCTGAACTCCTATACTCCGCAGCTTCCCGCGCCGCGGAGCCTGGATTCCATGCTGGTGGATGCGCTCGGCGCGGCCGGCGATCCGATGCCGCGGCCGGGGATGCGCGTGTTCCTGCTGGTGTTCTCGGCTTCGAAACTTTCGCAGAGGGAAAATATCGGTCAGGGCCTGTGCAGCCGCGCCGCGGAGCTGCATGCGCCGCTGTACGGAATCTGGTCGGCGCGCACGGAGCCCTCGGCCAAGGGGGACATGGACGCATTGGCGGCGCTGGCCTCCGCCTGCGGTGGATATTCCGTGGCGCTGGAGAATCCCGCTGGTCCCGCGACGCTGCTCGGGATGATCGCCACCCAGCGGACGGAGTACCGTTTGGATTACCGCTCCTCGGCGGCATCCGCGGGGCAGCACACGCTCGCGGTGGCGGTGAACGGCGCGGGCTTTCAGGCCGAATCCGCTCCGCTGCAATTTTCCATCGACGTGCAGCCGCCGGCGGTGGCTTGGATCGATTTCCCCCAGCGGCTGGTGCGCGCCGGCAGTGACGTCTCGCAGCCGGTGGAGGAGTACCAACCCGGCGCGGTGGACCTCAAGGCGGAGGTGACCTTTCCCGACGGACACCCGCGCCGGATCGTTTCGATGCAGCTGTTTGCCGATAACCGGCTGGCGGCGGAGTGCACCGAAAGCCCGTGCGCCGGAGTCCATTGGGATTTGCGCGGCTACACGCAAAGCGGAAGCATCTCGCTGCGGCTGGCGGCGCGCGACGAACTCGGGTTGGAGGGCCAAACCGCGGAACGGAACGTGGACCTGGAAATCCGGCGCCCGTCGCTGGGAGAGGTGTTCCGAGCCCGGTATTTATTGCCGCTGAGCATAATACTGGCGGTGGCGGCGGCGGGCGGGCTGTTGATCGCGGCCGTCGCCAACCTGCGCCGGTCGCAAGCCGAGGACGACGCGGGCGCGCTGTTGTTCCCTCCCGTCCGGCGCGGCCATGGTCTCCGGTGGACGGGATGGCAGGATCTGTGGGAAAATATCCACCGCTCCGGGCAGTCCGTCCGGGTGGAAACGGAATCCTACGCCATTCTCGAGCCGCTCGAGGGGGGCGGCAAGCCGCTGGCCGTCGCCGCCGATGACGTGTTGCTGGGCAGGGATGGGCGGGCGGCCGTTCTAGTCCTGGACGATCCGTCGGTCTCGCCGTCGCACGCGCGCATTGCCAGAATGGGAGACGGGGTGCCGTGGGTGTTCGATCTGGGCTCGGCCGCGGGCAGCTGGATCAATTTTGAGGAGATTCCGCCGGAGGGCGCTCCGCTGCGCGACGGCGACCGGTTGAATTTCGGCCGCGCGGCTTTCCGGGTGCGGTTGAAACCGCCCCAGCAAAAAAGCGGGGGAAGCCGCCCGGCGAACGGGGAAACCACCGATGAAGGATAACGCTCGCTTGCGTTTGGAAACGGCCGCGGATTCGAATATCGGCCTGGTGCGGACCAACAACGAGGACCGCTTCGCGATCGTCGAGATTCCCTGCGACGGACAGCCGGGCACGCTGGCCCTGGTGGCCGACGGAGTGGGCGGACACGCGGCCGGCGAGGTGGCCTCGCAGATGGTGGTGGAGGAGGTCGTCCGCGATCTGAGCGCCGTTCATTGCGCCGATCCCGTCCGCGAATTATCGCGCGCGGTGGTGGGTGCCGGGCGCGCTGTGTTCAACCGCTCCCAGGAGGAGGAATCCCTGCGGGGGATGGGAACCACGCTCGCCGCCGTGTGGGTGATCGGCGGCCGGCTCTACACCGCCACTGTCGGCGACAGCCGCATCTATCTTCACCGTCGCGGCAAGACGATCCAGGCGAGCATCGATCACACCTGGGTCCAGGAGGCGGTGGAACGCGGCGTGCTCACCCCCCAGCAGGCCCGCATCCATCCGAACGCGCATGTGCTGCGCCGCCACCTGGGCGGGCCCAACGACCCGATCCCGGATCAGCGCCTCCGCCTCGACGAGGACGAACCGGCAGACGCCACCGCCGTCCATCAGGGATGCGCGCTCGAGGATGGCGATGCATTGGTGCTTTGTTCCGATGGATTGAGCGATCTGGTGAACGAAAGTGAGATCGAACGTTCGCTACGCCATCCGCGCCTCGACCTTTCGGTGAAGGAGTTGATCGATCTGGCGCGGAACCGGGGCGGACACGATAACATCACCGTCGTTGCGGTCCGGGTTCCGGGGAAGCGGGCTGCGAGGACGGGCTGGCGCCGGTTCATTCCGTTCGGGCTCTGAACGTTTTTCTTTCCATTGATCGCGCAGGTCGTAACCCTGTTATTTTATTAATCCTCAAGGATATGTTTTGTGTCCCATTAATAGTACGCGGATTCCGGGGATTTTACGGATTTCACGAATTGTCAAATCTAAAAATAATTCCGCGCGATCCGTTTTTCAGCGCCTGCCCCAGGAGTGCCCAGCACGACCGGGGAAATCCGCGTACTGAATCTTGCGGGCCGTGAAGTTATTTACGATGGTTTCACCCACTTGGCGAAAATCAGCGCGGCGATGAGGCGGCCGATTGCGGAAATCAAAAACGCGGCTTTGAAGCCGAGCGCGGTCACCACCCATCCGCCGGTGGCCGCGCCGATCGCGAGGGCAATGGCGATGACAAACTGGTGGACGGCGCTGTATCGCGCACGCTCTTCGGCCGGGGCGATCTGCAGGAGCAGATTGAGCAGGCACAGGCTGAACCCGGCCCACAGCGCACCGGAAAGCAGGTTGATCCCCAGGACGTACCACGGTGAGGGAACGAAGACCCACGCCAGCGGCAGGATGGGAATGAGCAGACTGGTGATCAACACGATCCGCCGCGGCCCCCAGCGGTCGGCCAGCGGGCCGAAGTAGCGCAGCGCCGGCAATCCGACGACGCTGCCGGCGGCGGCGAGGACCCCCACCTGGATGGCATTGGCTTGCAAGTTGTGGACGAGGTAAATGTTAAAGAAGGGAGCCGCCACGTTGAAGGAGAAATTCCACACGGCGCTGTGAAGGCAGAGCGCGAGAAAGACGGGATGCTTCAGGACGCTGCCAAGGATCGGCGAAGAGTCGGCGCGCGCGATGCGCGGCGGCGGGGCGGGCGAGGGATCCTGGATGCGCGAAAAACATAAGAAGGAACCGGCGCCGAAGAAAAACGCGAACAGGAAAGCCCACTGGTAGCCGGAAGTCCCTCCGCTGCGGTTGATGATCCATCCGGCGATAAAGGCGGTGACCATCCCGGTGACGGTCATGGCGATGGAGCGCGAACTGAAATACCGGCCGCGCTGTTGGGGCGGGACGATGTCGGCCGCGAGCGACGTCCAAGCCGGCAGGGAGAGGTTGCCGGAGGTATCGCGCAGGACGCTCAAGGCGATGGCGAGGATAACCGCGCTTTCGCCTCGCACCAAAAACGGCAGGCAGGCCGCCAGAAGAATCGCGATGCGGCCGACCGATCCGCCGGAGGCCAGGACGATTTCCTTGCGGTGGCCGAGCCGTTCGACCAGCAGCGCGCCCGGAAGAAGCGCGATGGCGGCGCCCAGGCCGGAGAGCGCGGCGAGAAGCCCGACCTGCGCGTTGCTCGCGCCGAGCGCGACAAGATACAGCATGAAATATGTGGTGACGACGGAATCGATCCCGAGGGCGAAGGCGCCGTCGAACCAGAACCAGCGCAGGCTGGTTTGAATCGTTTGCGGCAGATCGCGGGTCCAGTGGCCGCCGGCGATGACGAGCGCGACCTCGCCGCGCAGGCGGGAAAGGGGAGATTCCTGCGGGGGGGCGCAGGATTCGGGGGAAGGATCAGTGCTCACGGCACGATCAGAGTTGTTCGAAGAGCGGCGCGTCGACGGCGAACAGGATCGCCCGGTTGCGGCCTTCCTCGGCCGGGCAGCATGTCTGCCGGAAGATCTCGATCACTGTCTCGATCTTCTCCTCCGGGAGGCCGATGAGCAGGGTGACGTTCCCCTTGCGCAGGAAGCCGCCGGTGCTGGCCATGCGGGTGAAGCGGAATCCGTCCCGGGTCAGTCGTTCGGTGAGCGGCGAATCGTCGACGTCGCGGATCACGGCAAGGATGAGTTTCATCGCGCAACCCTCTCAGAGTTGGATAAAACGCTCCACCCGCAGCGCGATCACCGCAGCCCCGCCCACCTCGGCTTCGATCATCAGCGGAAGAGCGGGCAGCAGCGAGCCGTCCGGCTGTACAGGCACCAGCCGTTTGCGAGTGCAGCACAGTGTGCGAATATTCCCCAATAGGGTATCCTGATCCGCGCTGGAATATCCGATCATCAGCGTGGAGGACGGTTCCAGCAGGAATCCGCCGCGGCTCTCGACGATCGTGACCTGGAACCCTGCGCTCGTCAGCGCGCGGGTAAGGGCATCGGCGGTATCGCCCTGCAGGGTGACGATCATGACGCGGTCGATGGTTTTCGTGGCTGCCATGTTTATCCGATGGAAGAGCGCTTCCCTTCCACTATAATCTTGCGCGGGGAGAGTGTCAAATCTCGGCGACGGAAAAGCTGTGCGAAAACGGGCCGCGAGGGGAGACGATATAATCTTAAAAAAACACCCCTCCGCATAACCGGCGGCGGTGGGACGTGGAGAAAGAGGATCGACGCGGTCTCCAAGACCGCGCCGGTCTGAGTAGGGAGAAATTGCTGGAAAATAAAATCCGGTGGCTGCGGCTAAGTTTCCGGGCGGGGGCGATCCTGGACTTTTTGGCCGCGATCCAGATGCTTTTCCCCGCGGTCTTCGCCGCCACCAACGGGCTGGGGGACTTCCATCCGGGACGCGAATATTTTTACGCGATGGGCATGGGGGCTTTGCTGATGCTGGGTTGGACGGTCCTGCTCCTCTGGGCGGATCGGAAACCTCTTGAGCGGAGAGGGATTCTTCCCATCACTGTATTTCCGGTCATCGCGGGGATGATCCTCAATGAAGGCCATGCGGTTTGGGTCTCGGGATTTTTATCCATCGGCTCGGTAATTCCCATTTGGATTCTTCAAATGGTTTTAAGCGTTGTATTTCTCGTCAGCTATTTCCGGGCCGGGAAAAGCGGATAGACCGGTTTGACCAATCGATATAAACGATTTTCGGTACTCCGGGTTTCCCAGGAACAGGAATATCCATGATGCGCGCCGGATCATCTATGGGAGAGGAGAGTACGGTATGGATATCGTCACGGTGATCGGCCTGGTTGGATTTGGGGTCCTTCTTCTGGCCATCCTGATCCTGCTGCTGGCGCTTTTTCTGCGAAAACCACAGGATGCTTCCTCTTTCCAGACCATGGTCGCAAATTTTTCGCAGGGGTTGGGCGGGATGCAAATCGATATCCGGGGGATCTCCGACCGCGTCGCGATCATCGAGAGAAATCAGGCGAGCTTCGGACAGAACGTTTCCGCCTTGGGAGTGCGTCTGGCCGAGACGGACACCATCGCCAAGGGAATTCACCAGACCGCGGGAGACATCCGCGCCGGCCTCGCGGAGGCTCAGAATGCGCTCGCGGCGATCCAGGGGCATGCCGCCGCGCGCATGCAACAGGAGCAACTCACCGCCGAATCCGTCCGGAGACTGGAAAACGTCATCGCCGGAACGAAAACCAAGGGGACGGCCGGCGAAAATATCATGGACCTGGTCTTCTCGCAGCTTCCCGCCGAATGGCAGGTCCGCGATTTCCAGGTGGGCAACAAGTCGGTGGAGTTCGGCCTCCGGCTTCCCAACAACCTCATCCTCCCCATCGACAGCAAGTGGGCGGCCACGAATCTCGTTGAGGAGTTCCTCGCCGCTCAGGATCCGCAGGAGAAGCAGCGGATCAAGGCGGAGATCGAGCGGGCGGTTGTGCAAAAAGCGCGCGAGGTGAGGAAGTACATCGATCCCAGCATTACCGTCGGTTTCGGCATCGCCACGGTACCGGACGCCGTGTTCGACCTGTGCCCGAAGGCCCAGGTGGAATCGATGCGCATGAACGTTGTCCTGCTCAGTTACAGCATGTTCGTGCCGTACCTGTTGCTCACCATGGAGACGGTGCTCAAGACGAGCCGCGACATCGATTTGCAAAAGCTGATGGCCTACCTCGACGCCGCGCAGCAGACGGTCGGCGCGCTGCAGGAGGAGATGGAAGGGCGGCTTTCGAAGGCCATCACGATGCTGTCCAACTCGCGCGACGAGATGCGCGCCATGCTCAGCCGGATTTCCACGGGGCTCGCCGCGCTGCAGCTCGGCACCGGCGGCACCCCCGAACCACCGGCTTTACCGGCAGCGGATCCCGAGCCGTAGGTTGTCTCTTCCTTTTAATACGGCGGAAATAGAAATGAATGGCTGAATGCGATAATTTGTACGGGGATTTCCCCGGTCGTGCTGCGCACTCCCGGGGCAGGCGCGGAAAAACGGATTGCACGGATTCCAAAATCTTCCTACTTGGAAAGTATTTTATCCAGTATATTAATCCACGTAATCCGAAATATCTGCGTAATCCGCGTACAACAATCCGATCGAATCTCCTTGGGAGTAAATGACTTATGCATTCATGGGCAGTTTTTGAAAAAGAGGCGACAAAATCCGAACGCCGGACCTTCGATCGGCTGACCGCGCCCGCCGAAGTGCAGGCGTTCCTGGACGGCGTGACCTACAGTTCGGAAGAGATCTATCGCTGTCCGCTGCGCGTCCTCCGCGAGCGAAAGGGGCATTGTTTCGACGGAGCGGTGTTTGCGGCGGCGGCGCTCCGGCGCATGGGATACCCGCCGCTGATCCTGGAGCTTCTGCCCAACAGCAGGGATGACGACCACCTGCTGGCCGTCTACCGCCAGGATGTGTGCTGGGGAGCGATCGCGCAATCCAATTTCACCGGGCTGCGCTCCCGCGAGCCGGTCTTCCGGTCATTGCGGGAACTGGTGATGTCGTACTTCGAGCAGTTTTACAATACCGACCGGGAAAAAACGCTGCGCGGATATACCTTGCCGATCAACCTTAATGTTCTGGACTCGCGCCAATGGATGACGCGCGATGCCACCATGCGGGAAATCGCCGGCTGCCTGGACCGGGCGACGCACAAGCGCCTGTTGACGCGCAGAATGGTGCTGCGCTTGACCCCGGTCGACAAGCGTTCCTTCCTATCCGGGTTGATGGGAGCGGTGACGAAGGGGCTGTATAAACCACGAAAACCCAGGTCGACGCAGTCTTAGACCGCGCCGGTCCACTCGGCATAGAACCGGTTTATTTTTAATTTCCAATCATGGATTGGTATTTTTTTCAGGTTCCACTAAAACCGTAAACGATCCCACTCGCCCCAAACAGGGACGCGATTTTACGAATGTTCTATGCTATACTCACATTAAAGGCCGAAATATGGGCTTTTCGCCTGGCATATCGATTGCACCAAAATACCGGGCGTTCCGTCCCACGCCGCCGATTAATCAATCCGGCGTGCTTAATTCCAGCGCGTGGAAAGGCGAACGAGAAGCATGGCGGCTCCGCAGGAAGATCCGATTAGATTAGCGGGAATTCCGGTCGGTGACGTCGTCGACGTTCTCCGGTCCGAACCGGCGCTGGCGTGGTTCGTCGCCCAGGGGCTGTGGCTTTCCCAACCTGTCCTGGAAATATTCTGGCCCCAGGAGCGAATTGCGCAGGTGGCGGAGATGCTGGAGACCACTGGCCGTCCGGCACCCGATCGGCAGCCCGACGGCGGCGGTCGGGAGGAACACACAGGTCTTTAAATGGAAGCTTACTATCCGTGGATCGCGTTTTTCCTGGCGCTAATTCTTGCGGGGTTGATTCTTATTTTCAACCTGATGCAGCGCGGGCGCTGGCCGGTCTTCCGCGATTTGCCGGGGTATAACGAAGTGTCTTCCGACGTCGGCGCGTCGGTGGAAGCCGGCACGCGCGTGCACGTGGCGCTGGGCGAAGGCCAGATCATCGGGCCCGGCGCGGAAGCGGAACTGGCGGGACTCTCGGCGCTGGCAAAGGTGGCCCAGGCGGCCAGCATCAGCGACCGTCCGCCGGTGGTCACCTCGAGCGACGGCCTTACCTCGCTGCTCTCGCAGGACGTGATGTATTCCACCTACCGCCAGATGCGGGTCGAGGAACGATTCGACCATGATCTCGGACGGCTGGCCGGGTTGGGACCGGCCGGATACACAGCCGGCGCGATGATCACGACGTCGACCGAAAAGGTCTCGGCCACCTTCGTCATCGGGGCGATGGGAGCGGAGGCCGCACTGATCGCCGATGCCGGCGCACAACATGGGACGGTGATCGCAGCCGTTACCGACCCGGTCGGGCAGGCCGCGGTTTTTGCCACCACCGATCATCCGCTGATCGGCGAGGAGCTGTTCGCCGCGGGAGCCTACCTTAAAGTAAGCCACACCCACGCCGCCAGCCTGCAGGCGCAGGACGTCCTGCGCTGGATCGCCATCGCGGCGATCCTGCTTGGAGCCCTTGCGTCAACTTTCCTGAGGTTATTCTGATGCGGGTCCGAAGCATCCTCTCCGTCGGCATCGTCGTATTCTTCGGTCTGCTCACGCTGGCGGGATATTTCATTCCCTTCAAGCCGCTGGTGGATCTGGGCGGCGGGTTGCTTTACATCGCGGTGTTCCTCAGCAGCATCGCCTTGCTGGTGGGGGTGATCAATCTTTCGCGGATCCACCTGCGCAAAGCGGCCAGGGGAGGGCCGGGCGCCGGATACAGCATGGTGTTGTTCGTCTCGCTGTGGGTGACCTTTCTGGTGGTGTTTTTCGCCATCATCCAGGGCAAAGATGTGATTACGATCTGGATCGTACGGAACATCCAGTTGCCGCTCGAGGCGAGCCTCTCGGCGTTGGTGGTGTTTGCCCTATTGGTGGGCGGTGTGCGGCTCCTGTACCGGCGGCGCGACGCGGTGGCGTTTTTCTTTCTGGGAGCGGCGCTCATCGTGTTGTTTGCCGCCATCCCGCTACCCTCCCTGCTGGAAGAATGGCTCAAGGGGCCGGATTATTACCGCCAGATGCTTGCCTCCGTCTTTTTGTCGGTAGCTAGCGGCGGAGGCAGGGGAATTCTTCTGGGGATGGCACTTGGCGCCGCAGCCACCGGATTGCGCATTCTGATGGGATCGGACCGACCCTATGAGCGATAACTCCCGAATAGTGGCCGGCGGGCGGATTGCCCCGGAGCAGACATAATGGCGGATTTGCGCTGCCCGATGTGCGGGAAGCCGAACCCGGCGGACTCCGAAGCGTGCAAATATTGCGGAGCCCGCCTGAAACCCGTACATGCCGGCGATTCGAAACCTCCCGCGGCGGCTCCGAAATCCGGGCCGGAGGAAGCGGATTGGATGTCGGACCTGCGCGGGGATATGATGCGCAACCGGCCGAAGACCTCGATGCTTCCGCCGGAACCGCCCGCACCACCTCCTCCTTCCGACAAATGGCTTTCCAAAATCGACGCCCGCGGGGGAAAAGAATCCAAGCCGGCCGCCCCCGCATCCAAGCAAAAAGCCACGCGCGAACCCGCGCCCGTGCCGCCGCCTAAAAAAGCCGCTGAGCCTTCCGAGGATTGGCTCTCGAAAATCCGCCCCCACGCCAGGAAGGAATCTCCGCTCATCCCTCCGTCCGCAAGTCCACCTGCTCAATCCGCCCCCGTGCCGGGAGCGGCCGCCGAGCCTCCCGAGTGGCTCTCTAAAGTGCGCAACCAGACCTCGGCGGATCGTCCGCCCGCTGCACCCGAAGAAGACAAGGGAGCAGAGGAGCCGATCTGGCTCAAGCGCCTGAGGGCGCGCCGCACCCAGGATGAGCTTGCGCCGGCAGCGCCTCCGCAACCGGAAGCGGAGCCGGCAGCCCCGGGAGAACTCCCGGAATGGCTCTCCAGAATCCGCGAGAAGACCTCCGAAGACACCGGCCAGATCGACGCCGATGACCAGTCCCTTTTCTCTTCGCCGCTCTCGCCCGCCACGCCGGCGCCACCGCCGCAGACCTCCGATTCGCCTTGGGGAATCGCCGCACCGCCGCAAGAACCGCGCACGGTCGAACCCGCAACGCCGCAGGAACCTCAAGGGGCGGTTCCCGATTGGTTGAAATACGCGTCGGAAGGAAACCGCCAAAGCGCGGTGGAACCCCCGCTCGGATCCACCGATTGGATGGGCGGCATCGCGTCGGCGCTCGAACAGACTCCGCCGACTCCAACCGCCAAGCCCGGCGAACCCCCTGGCCGGCCTTCCACCGGCCGTCTGCTCGACGCGCAGGATTCCGCCGAAGCAAAGAAGGGTGGTTCCCTCCGTTCGGCGGGCCTGGAGAGCGCACCGCCGGCTCCTCCCATCCAACCGTTCAGTCAGACACCGATCCCACAGGTGCCGGGTGATACACCGCCCACACTGGAAACGGATTGGGATTTTCCCTCAGAGGCAATGCCCGATTTCCCCTTGGGCCAACCCGCCGGGGATTTCACATTTCCTTCCATTTCCGGCGCATTCAACGCCGGAACCGAACCGGAAGTCTCGCCCGCCGGTGAGGGGGAGATTCCGGATTGGCTGGTAGATATTAAAAAGGATGGCGCGCCTCCCGCCCCATCCCCGCAACCGGGATCCCCGGCCGCAGCCCCGGACATCAATGAACTGCTGCGGGCGGATACTTTACCCGAGTGGATGCAAAGGAAGGGCGCGGCGGCGCCCGGGGGGAAGGAAGCCGGACCCGGAGCGGCGGCGACAACGCCGGATAACCTGGAGCAGGGTGAATTGCCCCGGTGGCTGGAAGCCATGCGCCCGATCCAATCGGTGACGATGCCCACCGAGGACGAGGAACGGGTGGAGAGTGTCGGACCGCTGGCCGGTTTACGCGGCGTGCTTTCGGCGGAGCCGGTGGTGGCGATACCCCGCCGGCCCGCGATCCTGGCCGGAAACATCGACGCGTCGCCTGCTCAGCTTACGCTCACCGAGACATTACGCCGGTTGTTAATCGAGCCCGAGGTGCGCGCTTCCCGCAAACCCGTGCGGGCCATGCTGCTTATGCCGCTTCTGCGCAAGGCGATGTCGGCCGTGCTGATCCTGGCCATCATCTTTCCATTCTTCGGCGGGTCGCTCTTTTCGAACTCGGGTTACCAGCCGGAAGCGAACAAAAAGGCAGGGCTTCTGGTCGGGGAACTGCCTGCCGACCGTCCGGTGCTGGTGGCCTTCGAATACGACGCCTCCGCTGCGCCTGAAATCGAGACCGGTGCATCGGCGCTGCTCGAACACCTGGCCCAGCGCGGAATCCAGGTGGCGTTCATTTCCTCGCAGCCGAATGGGACGATGCTGGGAGAAGGATTGCGCTTGCTCAACGAGGAGCAGGGAATCGGCATGCCTCCGCTGATCGCCAATTTCGGATACGTCCCCGGAGGAGCAGGCGGATTGCGGCGCCTTGCCGGGAATCTGCGGGAGACCGTCAACGGTTCGAATGTGGATTGGACCCAGGGTTCCCTGGCTGCGGTGAACAGTCTTTCCGATTTTTCCATGATCCTGGTGCTTGCCGCCAGTCCGCAATCCGTGCGCGATTGGGTCGAGCAGGTGCATACCACGGCTCCAAATACGCCGATCGTCGCGATGGTCAGCGCCGCCTCCGACGCGCTGGTCTTTCCCTACACCGAGGGTTCCAAACCGGCGATCTGGGGGCTCGTGGCCGGATACGCCGGAGCCCAGGCCTATCGCGCCGCGTTTCTCCCCGCCACCCTTGCCACTTCGGGCGTGGCGGCCATGCGCTGGCAGTCGTTCGCCGGCGGGACGCTGGCGATCCTGATCACCTTGGTGGCGGGCGTCATCGGCTCGCTGGCGCTGGGGAGATTTCGAAAACCCCGGAAGGTGGGAGAATGAATCAAATCGAAGTGATCGGCGGCATGGCGCTCGGCTTCTTCTTCACCGTGGCCATCCTCTCCTATCTCCTGCTGGATGATAACCTGCTGTTCCGGCTGGGCGCCTATACGCTGGTGGGGGTTTCCGCCGGATATCTCATGGCGGTGATGTTAAGTTCGGTGATGCTCAACCAGTACCTTATCCCGCTCCTGGGCAGCCCGATCCAAAAACTGCCGATCCTGATCCTTCTGATGGTGCTCGGATTGATGCTCTTTGGGCGGTTGGATCCCCGCGGTTCGTCGCTGGCTCTCATTCCGATGGCATTCCTGGTGGGCGTGGGCGCCGCGGTCGTGGTCGGCGGCTCCCTAACCGGCACCTTTTTGCCCCAGGCGGTGGCGGCCGCCGAGCCCAGCCTGCTGCCCTCCAACCCCGGCGGCAACCTGGACATCCTGGCGATGCTGGAGAATTGGTGCGTTCTGATCGGCACCCTGACAACGCTGGCGTATTTCCATTTCAGCGCCCGGCCGCGGGGCGGCGCCGAACCGGTCCGGCCGCCGGGGATCGCGCAGATTGCGCAAGTCGGTAAATTTTTCTTGGCGATTACCTTGGGCGCGCTGTACGCCGGCGCTCTGCTTTCCGCTCTGGCCATTCTCGTCGAGCGGATTTATTTTGTGGTCCAGACGTTGATCATCTTTTCCACCGGAGGGATGGGATGACGGACCAAGGGCCGCCACCGAACCAGCTGAACGCGGATTCGCTGCTGCTCCTGAACATCGGCACATCCCATACCCGCGCATCGCTGGTGGATCTCGTCGAGCGGCAATATCGCATGCTGGCCACGGCGGAGAGCTCCACCACCGCCGACGCCCCATACTCCGACGTCGGGGAGGGAGTTCGCTTCGCCCTGGACCAACTTTCCGATCTGGTGGGCGTCGATTTCTTCGACGAAGTCGGACAATTGATCGTCCCCTCGCACGGCAGCGGGACGGGCGTGGACGCCGTGGTGCTCACTCTTTCGCTGCAAGCCGATGTGCGTGTGGCGCTGGTCGGCCTCCTGCCGGATATTTCCCTGCGCAGTGTGCGCAATCTGACCGAATCGGCCCCGGTGCGGGTGGTTACGGAGGTTAGCCTTGGCGACCGACGCACCGAGGAAGGCCGCATGGACGCGCTCTGCCAGGCCAACCCGGATTTAATTTTGGTGGCGGGCGGATCGGAGGGCGGGGCGTCGGAAGCGATCCTGCGGCTGATGGAAATAGTCGGATTGAGCATCTATATGATGCCGCAGGAATCCAAGCCGCAAGTGTTGTTTATGGGCAACAGCGCGGTCGTTGCGAAGGTTCAGGACCTGCTCAAGGACTGCAAATGTACGGTGACAACCGCGCGCAACATCCGCCCGTCGCTCGAAACCGAAGCGCTCGATCCGGGCCGGGTGGCGCTGAACGAAATGACCGCGCAGATTCTGCGCGCGCGATTGGGCGGAATCGAAGGCTTGCTGGCCTGGACCGGCGGCGTCCTGACCCCTTCACCGCTCGGGATGGGGACGATCGTGCAGCTGCAGGGGCGGAGTGCCCCGCCGAAAAAAGGTGCTCTGGGCATTTCGGTGGGAGCCGGTTCCATAACCCTGGCCGCCGCGTTCGGCGACACCATGGAACTCTCCGTGCGGCCGGATCTGAACCTGGGCCGGAACGCTCCGCGCCTGCTCGAGTACGCGACGGTCCGCGATGTGGCCCGCTGGCTTCCGATGGAATTTCGCGAGGACGCGCTGCGCAACTACCTCGGCAATAAGTCGCTCTTCCCCCGCACGGTGCCCGTCACGGCCGAGGACCTGCGGATTGAAATGGCGATTATCCGCGAGATGATTCGCGCCGCCGTTCGCGCGGCTTCGCCCTCCNNTCTTTGGAATAAATCCCTCTTCCCCCGCACGGTGCCCGAAACGCCCGAGGATTTACGGATAGAACTCGCGATCGTCCGTGAAATGATTCGCGCCACCATCCGCGCGGCTTCGCCCTCCTGGCGTGTGCCGTTCTCCTGGCCGTGGCCGGGATTACTCCCGCCGGTCGCCTCGATACTGGCTTCCGGTTCGGCGTTCACCAATCTGCCCAAACCTGGGTTTGCCGCGCTTACCCTGCTCGACGCTTTCCAGCCTCCGGGGGTGACCAATTTGATTTTGGACGCCCAGAACATGATTTGCGCGCTCGGCGCGGCGGCGAGGGTCAACCCGCTGGCGGTCGTCCAGGTGCTGGATTCTCCTGCCTTTCCGCTCCTGTGCACGGCCATCTGCCCGGTGGGAAAATCACGTACCGGGGATCCGGTGCTGCGGTATCGGCTGCAATCCGCCGACGGCCGCCAGATCCGCGGCGACGTGCAATTCGGAGCGATCGAAGTCGTTCCGCTCGCGCTCGGCCAGAAAGCCCAGATCACCATTCAATTGCACCGCCATTTCGACCTGGGGATGGGCGGATACGGCCAGGGCGGAACCTTCGCCGTGGAGGGTGGTTTGGCGGGGTTGGTCATCGACGCGCGCGGGCGGCCGCTGGGAATGGAATCCGATCCGGCCAAAAATCGCAGAAGCCAGGACGACTGGCTGACGCAGATCACGGTGTAACCATCGTCTATGGAGACCGCTCAGCAAACCCACGTTTCACTTTTGGTCGTCATCCGCCGGGTGCGGACTCTCCCGGCGCGCGGTACGATCACGGTGCGGGTAAATCAGAAGGTTTCCCCGACGGATATCGTCGGCCGGACGACCCTCGCGCCGGTGCATTATCTGTTCGACATCGCCCACGGCCTGGGATTGCCGCCCGCCAAGGCGGATCGCTTTCTGCGGCGGGAGCCGGACGAAAAGGTTTCCGGCGGCGATATCCTCGCCGGCCCAGTCGGCTGGATGCGCAGGGTGGTGCGGGCGCCGGAGGAAGGGCGCGTGGTCCTGCAGGGCGACGGCCGCCTTTTGTACGAAGGTCTGGGCGAATCGTTCGAACTTCGCGCCGGAATACCGGGAACCGTGGTGAGCATGGAACCCGACCTCTCGGTGACCGTGGAGACGGTCGGCGCGTTGGTGGAGGGTGTATGGGGCAACGATCGTCAGGAATACGGAACGATGCGGATGGCCACGCAAGGCAGCGGCGCCGTGCTGACTGTCGCGGAGATGAATATGGATTTGCGCGGATCGATTGTTGTCGCTGGGCGGTTGGAGGATCCCAACGTCTTCCGCGGTCTGTCTTCGCTGCAGGTGCGCGGGGTGATCGCCGGCAGCATGCCCGCGTCCCTCGTCCCGGCGGCGCAAGCCGTCGGCCTACCGGTGATCCTCACCGAAGGATTCGGGCAGACCCCGATGAACAGCGCCGTGTTCGAATTGTTCGCCACCAACGTCGGACGGGAAGCCAGCGTCAACGCGCAGCATCCGGACTCCTGGAAAGGTCTGCGGCCCGAGGTGATCATCCCGCTCCCGGCGGTCGGCTCGGCGGATGTACCGTCGGAGGCTGTACAATTAGTGGCGGGCCGGAGGGTCCGGGTGCTGCGTGACCCGTACGCCGGAGCCGTGGGAACGATCGTTTCGCTGCCCGAGGGGCTGATGCAGCTGCCCAACGGCATGCGCATGAACTGCGCCGACGTGGAATTGGGGGAAACCGGCCTGGTACGTGTGCCAATCGCAAATTTGGATATACTGGAGTAGGCACAGCCTGCTTCCAAGCCCGGGAATAAGAGGAGAAAAGACAATGGCCGAAGACTCGGATATGGGCATGACCCCGCCGGAGGAAAGCGGCAACCGGACGTTCCTGATTGCGGCGATCATCCTGGGGGTTATCTTCGTCATCGCGTTGGTATCCATTTTCGCATTGTATTTCCTCACCCAGGGCGGGCAGCCGGCTCAGCCGCCGCCGCAGAATCTGACCGCCACCGTGGCGGCCCAGGCGAAGGATACGCAGACGGCCGCCTTCCTGGCCACTCAGACCAGGCTAGCTCAGGTCCTGCAGACATCGGCCATCACCGCCACCTTCACCCCCACGCTGACCCCCACTCGGTCCCCTACTGTGACGGCCACTCCCGTGGTTTTTGCGACCATTTCCCAGAACACCGTCACCAATACGGCGACGGCGCCGCCCACCGGCGCGGCGACGCTCTCCACGGGCACCGCATCGCCTCCGGCAAGAACCGCCACGCGGACCTTGGCAGCGACAGGCTTACCGCAGACCGGATACGGCGAATCCTCCGGCTTCCTGGGTCTGATTACATTGGCGGGAGCCTGCTTGATGATCATCATTCTTGCCCGCCAGCTCCGGCTTAACCGCGCAAAGCGTTAAAGTCATAAAGGCACGGATCAAGCGCCCGAACCCCGGTGGTCCGGGCGCTTTTTATTCCCGCTCAAAAGCATGAAAGCAATCCGATGGAGACAGCCGGTTCGGACGGGGGAGGGACGGCGGGGAGAATCCGCCGGAGAGTCGTGTCGTTTCATGGAATGGGGATTTCCAGTTATAATTTCAATTAAGGCCATGACGGAAACGAGTAGGCCGCCTTAAGCTCCTCAGCGAATCCGGGACAGTGGAAGCCGGGCGGGGCGGGGCGGCCGAAAATCCTTCCAGAGCCGCAGGCTGAAAGAGCACGCGTAAGCCAAGCCGGATCCGCCCTCCGTTATCCGGGCGCGGGCGAGGCAGCATCCGCCTGCTGAGCGCCCCCCGCAAGGGGGGAATCAGGGTGGCACCGCGGGTTTTTTCTCCCGTCCCTGGTGTGGGGCGGGAGTTTTATTACCACGGATGACACAGAGAAACCCATACGCGGATTTCGCAGATAGAGCGGATTACGCGGATTAAAAAAAAGGAGGGGGAGATGAATAAATTAATTTTTGCGGATTTGACGTATCGCATTCGATCCATGCTATTTGCGGTGCATACTATTCTCGGGCCTGGTTTTCGGGAAGAAACGTATCGAAAAGCATTACTCGTCGAGTTGACATCGCGAGATCTGGGGTTTGAAACTGAAAAGGAAGGATCAATCGTCTACCAAGGAAGACGAATTGACATATACCGAATGGACCTTGTTGTGGCGGGAGCAGTCGTTGTGGAGTTGAAAGCCGTGGAAGAATTGCATCCAAGACATGAAGCCCAATTGATATCATATCTTCGGGCTTCTGGTTTACCGGTCGGGTTGCTAGTGAATTACGGTGAACCATCTCTTCGAATCATTCGAAGAGTAAACCAGAAATTCCGCGAAATCCGCGAGCGCTCCGCGTAATCCGCGTACAGATTTGATGTCTTGTAATCCGTGCACGAAAAGAGGAAATTATGTTCGAACCCGTACCCACCAAACCCGATTTTCGCAAGCAGGAGGAGGCCGTCCAGAAGTTCTGGAAGGACCGCAACATCTTCCGGCGCTCGATGGAGGACCGCAAGGACGGCCCACGCTACGTCCTGTTCGAGGGTCCGCCGACGGCCAACGGCCGGCCGGGCGTTCACCACGTTCTGGCGCGCGCGTTCAAGGACCTCTTCCCGCGCTACCGCACCATGCGCGGCTTCTACGTCCTGCGCCGCGGCGGATGGGATACGCACGGGCTGCCGGTGGAAATCGAGGTGGAAAAAGAGCTGGGGTTCGAACACAAATACCAGATCGACCAGTATGGCATCGCCAAGTTCAACGAACGCTGCAAGGCCTCGGTGTTCCGGTATATCCGGGATTGGGAACGGTTCACCGAACGGATCGCCTACTGGGTGGATCTGGAGGACGCCTACGTCACTTACACCAACGACTACATCGAATCGGTCTGGTGGATTCTGAAGAGCTACTGGGATAAAAGCCTGATCTACGAGGGATTCAAGATCGTCCCCTACTGCCCGCGCTGCGGAACCCCGCTTTCCGACCACGAAGTGGCCCAGGGGTACCGTGAGAATACACCCGACCCGTCGATCTTCGTGCGCCTCCCGCTCAAGGACGATCCCAAGACCTCGCTCCTGGTGTGGACCACCACTCCCTGGACGCTTCCGGCCAACGTGGCGGCGGCGGTCCATCCGGACGTGATGTACGTCAAGGTGGAACGCAAGACCGCGGCCGGGGAGAAGGAATATCTTATCCTGGCCCGCGACCTGGTGGAAAAGGTGTTCGCCGGCGAGGAATACAAAATCGTCGGGGATTATCTCGGCCGCGAGATGAAGGGTTGGCGATACCAGCCGCTCTTTACTTTTCTGCCGCTCGAAAAGCCGGCTCACCGCGTGGTGCTGGGGGAATTCGTCACCACCGAGGACGGGTCCGGCATCGTCCATCAGGCGCCCGCCTTCGGAGAGGTGGACCTGCAAATGTCGGTGGAGAATGACCTGCCGGTGCTCATGACAGTGGATGAAGCCGGCTGCTTCGTTCCGCAAATCACTCCCTGGAAAGGCATGTTCGTCAAGGACGCCGATCCGCTTATCATCCAGGATTTGCAGAGCCGGGGGTTGCTTCTGCGCAGCGGGACGATTTACCACACCTATCCGTTCTGCTGGCGCTGCTCCACGCCGCTTCTGTATTACGCCCGCAGCACCTGGTACATCCGCACCACGCAATTCCGCGACCGGATGGTGGCGTTGAACGATATGATCCACTGGTATCCCGAGCATATTAAAGAAGGGCGCTTCGGCAACTGGCTGGCCAACAACGTGGATTGGGCCCTGGGACGCGAACGGTACTGGGGCACGCCGCTCCCGGTGTGGGAGTGCGCCGACTGTCATTTCCAGGAGATGGCCGGTTCGGTGAAGGAACTTTCGGAAAAGGCCGGGAGAGACCTGACCGGCCTCGACCTGCACCGTCCATTCGTGGATGAGATCCACTGGGCCTGCCCGAAGTGCAAGGGGGAGATGGCCCGCGTGCCGGAGCTGATCGACGTGTGGTTCGATTCGGGCGCGATGCCGGTGGCGCAGTGGCACTATCCCTTCGAAAACGCCGAGCTGTTCAAAACCCAGTTCCCCGCCGATTATATTTGCGAGGCTGTGGACCAAACTCGCGGCTGGTTCTATTCCCTGCACGCCATCAGCACGATGCTCTTCGACAGCGTCAGCTTCAAGAACGTCATCTGCCTGGGGCTCGTCGTCGACGGCGAGGGCCAGAAGATGTCAAAGACGAAGGGCAACGTGGTCGATCCCTGGGAGGTGCTGGAGGCGCACGGGGCTGACGCCTTCCGCTGGTATCTCTATACCGCATCGCCTCCGGGGCAGGAAAAGCGCTTCTCGATCGACCTGGTGGGGGAAGTGATCCGCACCTTCACGCTTTGTCTGTGGAACGTCTACTCCTTCTTTGTCACCTACGCCGCGCTCGACGGATGGCAGCCCGACGAGGCGCTGGCGAACCTGGCGGCGCTGGGCCATCCGGCGGGGGGACGGGCGGGGCGCGCCTACACCGCGTTGGACCGCTGGATCCTCTCCGAACTGCACAGCCTTGTGCGGCAGATCACCCAAGCGATGGAAGAGTACGACGTGCTCGGCGCGACGCGGCCGATCGAAACGTTCGTCGACCGGTTCTCCAACTGGTGGCTGCGCCGCAGCCGGCGCCGCTTCTGGCGCGCCAGCGGCAAGGGCGGGTCGGTGGACGCGGATAAGAACGCCGCCTACGCCACCCTGTTCGAATGCCTGGTGACCCTGGCGCGATTGTTAGCGCCCAGCATGCCGTTCCTGGCCGAAGAGCTTTACCAGAATTTGGTACGGGGGGTGGATCCGGAGGCCGAGGAATCGGTCCACCTCGCCACCTGGCCCGAATACGAACGCGCGATGGTGGATGAAAAGCTCAACGGGGAGATGCGCCGCGTGCTGCGCTGGGCGTCGCTCGGGCACGCCGCGCGCAACAAAGCCAACCGCAAAGTACGCCAGCCGCTGGCGGAAGCCGCGTTCGCGCTCACCTCCGCCGAGGATCGGCGGATCCTGGAAAAATATTCCGAGCTTTTGGCGGACGAACTGAACGTCAAGAAAATCCGGCCGCTGGATACCACAGGCGAGGTGGTGGCCTACACGCTCAACCCGCTGCCGAAGGCGCTCGGCCCCAAGCACGGCAACCTGTTCCCCAAGGTCCGCGCGGCGCTGCTGGCGCTGGATACGGAAGCCGCCGCGTCGCTTCTGCTTTCGGGCAAACCGCTCACCGTGCGCATCGAGGAGACCGATATCGAAGTGCTGCCCGGGGAAGTGGAAGTGCGCATGACCGCGCGCGAGGGTTTCGCCGTGGCCTCCGAGGAAGGCGACCTGGCGGCGCTCGCCACCGATTTGACACCCGCGCTCGTGCGCGAGGGGATGGCGCGCGAATTCGTCCGCCGGGTGCAGGAACTGCGCAAGACGGCCGACCTGAAAATCTCCGACCGCATCACCGTCTTCTACACCGCCACGCCGAAGCTCGCCGAAGCCGTGCGGCACCACGCCGAATACATCTCGGCCGAGACGCTGGCGCTGGAATTGCGCGAGGGTCCGGCTCCCAAAGACGCGCCGGCGGCCGAGGACGAGTTCGACGGCGAACGGCTCACCGTCGCCCTGGTGCGGGCGGAAAAATAACGTGCGGTAGAATCCGTCGCAAGACGTCATTCCGAGGCCCTCTTGGGGGGCCGAGGAATCGGTGACTCTTTTGGGAGTCTGCCTTTTCCAATTATTGCGTTACCGATCCCTCGCCCTTTCAGGGCTCGGGATGACATACTGCGTGCGTCATTCCGGGGCTGCTTTAGCGGCTGCCTGTCCCCCGGCCTCGCCCGGCGAAGCCGGAGCGGGGGCGAGTGAGGCGAGGGAAGGAATCGGCAGGTACGGGAGAATATTCTTGCTGAAAGTCCGCAACTACATTTTGCTCATCTTTCTCGCCGGCGTGGTGGTTGTGCTCGATCAGCTCACCAAGCAGCTCGTCCGCACCCAACTGGCGCCGGGCGAGATCTGGATGCCCATCGCGGCGATCCGCCCGTATATGCACATAGGGTATTGGACCAACACCGGCGCGGCGTTCAGCATGTTCCGGCAGGGCGGACTGTTGTTTGCCATTCTGGCCATTGTGGTTTCGGCCGCCATTATTTATTACTACCGGAATTCCGAAAATATCGACTGGCTGGTGCGAATCGCACTGGGCTTGCAGCTTGGCGGTGCGCTCGGCAATCTCCTCGACCGGCTGACGCATGGTTTGGCGGTGACCGATTTCATCTGGTTTGGCTTTTTCCCGGCGGTGTTCAACCTGGCCGACGCGGCGATCTCCCTCGGCGTTTTCCTGTTGCTCCTCGACGTCCTGGTCGAATTTATCCGGATCCGTAAAACGCAGCCCGTGACGCTTGCGCCCATCTCTCCGGAAAAGGCGTGAAGGAAACGAGCGG
>PLND01000069.1 GCA_003141675.1 Anaerolineae bacterium | reverse complement strand
GTCTATTATTTTTCCGCCATTTCCACATAATCTTCGCGGAAGGCCGCGGCTTTTTCCGCGCCAAGCAAACGCACAATCTCGACAATCATCCCGGCTTTGTCTTCGGCATCCTTGCGCGACCAGGTCCGGGCTTTGACCTCCAGAAAACGTCCGGGCAACGCGGGCTTGGAGACGCTGTCGAAGTTGACGAAGAATTCCGTATCGCGGTAGCGGATCTTCCAGCGCAGCCGTTCCTTGGCAACTTCGATTTCCCGCGCTGGTTGGAAATATTCCCTATAGAAGCGCAGACCGTGCGTGGCGGGCGCCTGGAACCGCGAGCGCGAGAGCAGCACCGCGCCGGTGAATTCGCGCTCCCGCGTCGGCCCGGTGAGCGTCAGGCGATAGCGCGCGTTCGCCGCCTCGCCGTTCTCCCCGACGTATTGATCTTCGCGATAGCGAAGCCGCCCTTGATCCGGCGTCGAAAACTCGAAGTAGGTATCATATTCCCGGTAATGCCGGTCGGACAGAATTTCCAGCTCCGGTGCCTTCAGGCGCTGGGACAACGGAAAATCCTCCGCCAGTTTAACCTTCACCTGCATCTCGAAGGATTCCTCCTCGGCGGCGGTCTCGATGGCGATGAGTTTAGAGAGCACCGATGATTCCCGTTCGGTGAGGAACGCGTCCAGCCGCAGAGCCATTTCGGACGCGCGGGCCAATAGCTCGGTTTCCGGGAGCGTCTGCAGTGCCCGGTTCCGCATCAGCCATTTTCCATTGACCATGAGATCGGTCACGTCGCAGGCTTTGGCGGAATAGACGATCCGCGAGTACACCATTTCCGGGTTGCGCTCGAACTTCGGGCTGGAATGGACCTCGGCCAGATCCAGGAGCAGAAGATCCGCGCGCTTGCCGGGCGAGAGCGAGCCGGTGCGGTCGCCAATGTGAATCGCGTTTGCGCCCATCCGGGTGGCCATGGTCAGGGCGGTGCGGGCCGGCACGACGACAGGATTGCCGCTGATCCCCTTAGCCAGCAACGCCGCCAGCCGCATTTCCTCGAACATATCGAAGTCATTATTGGACGCAGCGCCGTCGGTGCCGATCCCGACGTTCAGTCCCGTTTCTAGCATCATCGTTACCGGGGCAATTCCCGAGGCGAGCTTGAGATTGCTCGTGGGAGAGTGCGCCACACCGGCTCCGGCCTTCATTAAAGTCCGCATCTCCCCCTCGTCGAGGTAGACGCAATGCGCGGCGATTACCTTGGCTTCGAGCACTCCCAGGTTGCGCAGATACGGCACCTCCGGCATGCCATATTCCTTTCGCGCGTTCTCTGCCTCCTGCGCGGTTTCCGCCAGGTGGATGTGCAGCGGAACGTCGAACTCCAACGCCAGCGCGGCGCAGGCGCGCAGAATTTCCTCGGTGCAGGTGTAGGGGGCGTGCGCCGCTACGGCCGGCACGATCAGGGTATGATCCTTCCAGCGCACGAGGAAAGCCCGCGCGCGCGCGAGGGCATCCTCGTAGGAATCCGAATCGGGCGTGGGATATTTCATCACCGTCTGCGAACACACCGCGCGCAAACCGGCTTCCGCGACGGCCGAAGCGACGTCGTCTTCGAAGTAGTACATGTCTGCCAGCGTTCCCACCCCGCCACGGATCATCTCCGCGCATGCCAGGCTGGTTCCGAGGCGGACGAAGTCCGGTGCGACGAAGCGGCGCTCGACTGGCATCATGTATCCGAGCAGCCAGACGTCCAGCCGCAGGTCGTCGGCGAGCCCGCGCAGCAGCGCCATCGGCGCGTGGGTGTGGGCGTTGACTAGCGCGGGCATTACGATTGCTCCGCCGCAGTCAACCGTCTCGTGCGGCTGGATCGTCTTGTGCAAATCGGTCTGCGATCCGACTGCGAGGATACTGTCGCCACGGATCGCCACCGCGCCGTCGGGGAAGGCGCGGAATTCCTCGTCCATCGTGAGCACGTGGGCATTGAGGAGCAGCAGATCGGCGTTTTCCATGGGAGCGTCTCCCGATAATTCGAAAAAAGATACCTCGATTATACTTGCGGCGAGTTCTTTTGTACTCACGCGACACCCCATCCTTCCTCTCTTCGCCCCCTCCTGCCCTCCCGTAAAACGGGAAGGAAGGGATCGGAGAGGTTGGAAAGGATAAAAAAGCCTTATCCTTATCATCCGTATTTATCCGTGAAAACCGTGGTGGGATGGGTTTGCAAAGGAGGGGAATGCGCGCCGTTGATATCATCATCCGCAAGCGGGACGGAGAGGAACTGACCGCCGAGGAGATCGGGTTCCTGGTGAAGGGAATCGCGAGCGGCGATATTCCCGATTATCAGATTGCCGCCTGGGCGATGGCGGTTCTATGGCGCGGGATGACGATCCGCGAAACGGTCGATCTCACGCTGGCGATGGCCGGCTCGGGCCAACAGCTCGATCTGGAAAAGTGGGCGCCGGGTGCGGTCGACAAACACTCGACCGGCGGCGTGGGCGATAAGACCACGCTGGTGGTGGGTCCAATCGTCGCCGCCTGCGGCGTTCCGGTGGTGAAGATGTCGGGCCGGGGCTTGGGCATTTCCGGCGGGACGATCGACAAGTGGGAATCCATCCCCGGTTTCCGCACCGATCTTTCGCGCGGGGAGATCCTGCGCCAGGTAAAGGAGATCGGGCTGGTCGCCTGCACACAGACGGCGGAACTCGCGCCCGCCGACGGACGGTTGTATGCGCTCCGCGATGTGACCGGCACCGTGCCTTCCCTGCCGCTGATAGCATCCAGCGTGATGAGCAAGAAGATCGCCTCCGGCGCGCGGGCGATCGTACTGGACGTGAAGGCAGGGTCGGGCGCGTTCATGGAGACCGTTGCGGAAGCGTCCACGCTTGCGCGCTGGATGGTGCGGATCGGATGCGGAGCCGGCCGGCGGACGGTCGCGCTGGTGTCGGGGATGTTTCAGCCACTGGGGTTTGCGGTAGGCAACGCGCTCGAAGTGCGCGAGGCGATCGAAACACTTCGCGGGGCGGGGCCGAAAGATTTCCGCGGGCACTGCCTGACGATCGCGGCCGTCATGCTGCAAACCGGAGGGCGTGTTCGACACGCGCGCTTGGGCCGGGCGCTGGCCGAGGAAAAATTAAATGGCGGCGATGCGCTCGCAAAATTCCGCGCGCTTGTGCGCGCCCAGGGCGGCGATGAGCGCGTATGCGACGACCTCTCGCTGCTGCCGGCGACGCCCTGCCGCGGGATTCTCGCGGTGGAGAAAGCCGGCTTCATAGCGGAGGCCAACGCCGGAAAGATCGGCTTGGCCAGCGTGCGCCTCGGCGCGGGACGCGCGAAGAAAGGGGACACGATCGATCCGGCGGTGGGGATCGTGCTCAGCGTGAAAGTCGGCGACCGGGTGAGGAGAGGCGATTCGCTTTGCGAGGTGCACGCCGCAACGCCCGAAGGACTATCGCAGGCGCAGGATGAGCTGAAGGGCGCGTTTCGAATCGTGCGGGAAAAAGTTAAACCCCTGCCGCTGTTTTATCGGACGATCAGACGGTAATTGAGTTATAGTTCATCGATTGTATTAATGATCAGTTTTCTCTGGATTAAACCTATGCTGAGCAGGAACGAAAATCTTACCATCACGTAATTCAGCAGGAAATGCCCGGATTGGAGCACAACCGCCAAGAAATTAATCGGCAGAACGATACCGAATTGACCCTGGCTCGAATCAAAACCCAGCAAGATATTGAGAATAGAATACGACGGTCGTCCAAATAGCAATCCCGGAATTTGTGTTTCAAATCCACTAACAAGATTGGAAT
>PLND01000015.1 GCA_003141675.1 Anaerolineae bacterium | reverse complement strand
AATATTCAATAATTATTTCACCGAATGCTAGGGAAAGCCTTCAGAAATTGAAGGGAAATCTTCGGTCGTTGATTAGGGATGGAATTATTGAATATCTTAGTTTTGAGCCTGAAAAAGTTTCAAAAAGCAGTAGTCTTTGCAAAGTGCGACTGGTGTACGGAAAAACTATGCACCGTGGAAATTATTTTCTTGCATTTTCTATCTTCCACCCACATAACTCTGCTTGGTTATTTCCATTCGATTGTGACCCAATTGTTGTGAAACAAACTGGATGCAGCGTCCTTTGTTTTCAGGCGATGTCTCCCGTGCGAGTAGAAATTGCCGTACGGCGAATGCCTTCCGAAATCCGTGGGTGCCCAGGCAGGGGATCGTGAGCTGCGCACACGCCTCCCGCACCATCACCCTCGCCCGATCCGGGAGTGACCCCCGGCCGCGAAAGATGTGTTTGCCGTTGTTGGCATCCCCCAAGAGCGCGATTTCACCCAAGAAAGAGGCATATTCCGGTTCGACAACGACCCTTCGCGGGCGGCCGCCTTTTGTTCGATTGGAATTATCGCTCAGATCAAGTAGTTTGTTCTCGAGATCTATGTTATCCGACCGCAAATAAACCGCCTCTGTTATCCGAAGCCCTGTTACCCACATTGTCGCGAGCAGGCGCACTACCTCAGGATCCTTTTTTTCAATGTATCCAAGCAACGACCGAATTTGGACAGCCGAGTATGCCGTGGTGCGGTAATCTGAATGGAACCCCTTAATTTCTGCCGGCATCAGGCTCGGACTATCAACCGGGAAGATTCCCGCTTTTCTGCAGGCCAAATCCATTTTGCGAATGGAAGAAATCACCCGGCCGATCCGCCCGCCCGATCGTTCGCGCACACGCAATTCGGCGATAAATGCCTGCGCCATTGCCGGAGTGATCTGGTCAATCGAATTGGTATTCGGCCAACGGATACGAACATAGCGGGCAAACTGCGCGACGTCCGCCATATTGGCTCGCATCGTTTGAATACCACGAATTATTTCGCAACGTCCGTTCTTTTTATCCTCATGACGGCTGTGCCCTGGCCGGAATACCGTTTTTAGCGTCTCCTGCATCTGATACACAAGGCTCCCGCGTCCCGACATTTTTCCTCCCGGCTGCTTCCCTCTGTTTCCTATAGCTACTTCTTTTTCGCCAGACCCCGATTAGATGGCCTTGTGGCCACACTCCCGAATGGGAGCCGTCACTAACGTGACGTTGATTGCTTGGCAGGGGCCCAGATATCGAGGAAGCAATCGGATCCTCGATATGCGATCCTGCCGGCGCGGCGGCCGCCTGCAGGATTGTGCTCTCTCCCTAACGGTTGGGGGTGTTTCCATCCATCGTAAGAGAGGTATAGGAGGAATAACTTCCAACGTATGGGATCCCATTCCGGGAGATAAACGGCAATTCGCCGATATCGATGACCTGCCGCAATGCTTTCTGGGTTTGCAATGGCAGCGTGTTGAAATACACGGCTTGGAGTTGGGTAAGTTCCTCCTGAAGGGTTTGGATTCGGGCGATTAGCATCTGGCCCGTTGGTGCTTCCGCGCGCTCTTGTTCCATTTCACACTTTCCCAACAAAGCCATTTGTTGTTGGACTTTTTCGGGTTGCATGCCATCCACCAGACTGTGCGAGGAATTGGTAATGAGAGCTTCCTCTTTTATTCTCAATTTCACATATCGCCTGGACATATCCAGCGTACTGTGTCCCAGAAGGGCGGACAATTTGAGGAGATCACCGCCTTCGCGCAAAACGAATTGGGTTGCGAAGGTCGCCCGGAAACGGTGCGGAGCCAGGTTCGGTACCCCCGCCCTTTGGCCCCACCGTCGGATTCGACGCATCACATTGATGGGTTTGAGGCGAGATCCCGCGCTGCTTTGGAACAGAAACGCGCATTCCCTATTGGGTCTGATCTCCTGGACATATTTTTCCAAAAGCTGACGCGCATGTTGACCAATGGATATTTGGCGATTCGATCCCCCTTTTCCATTTCGGATGGACAATCGATCGCCAGTCCAATCCGAAAGTCGCAGATCGCAGAGTTCTGCGCAGCGCGGTCCGGCTTCTAAAAATATGGTAACCATGCAGAGATCACAAAATTCACTATCATTCCTTGCGATTTGAAAAAGGACGGATTTCATTTCTTCATCTGACAGCGGTTTGGTTGGCGTGGATTGCACCCGTCGAAACGCAAGCGATTGCGACAGGTTGATTTGCAGCCATCCCGTCCTTTGCATCCATGCGAAAAAGGACTTGATTAGTTTGAAGACCTTGTTTTTGGTTGTTTCGCCCATTCCCGGAAAGTCTTCGTCCAGGGTGATCAACAGGTCGGAGAGGTGGTCAATGCCAATCTGATGCACCAACCGGTTGCCCAAACCCGTCTTTCTTGCGAGCCTATGCAATATCGACCCCAAATAAGCGTAGTATTCCTTCGTTTTTGGGGCCAGCCCGCATTTACTTTTAAGAAAGACATCCAAAGCATGCTCAAAGGTTGGTTTCTCCATAGTCACTTCTCCGTGTCCAAAATTAGCAGGAAATATTCGTGAAATCCAGAGGTTTTTTTCATTTGAAATTCATTTGAAACTGTATCGGACAAATTGCCATCTTTCAGGATACTGAGGAATCCAACGGAGTAGAGCCTACCCTCGACCCTGTTAGGCCTGTCGCAAGAAAAGCAAAAAGCCTATATAATTTTGATCTGGAATAGTTGTCAATCGAATAGCGCTGTTCGGCGCACAAAGAGAAAAACCAAACACCACCGCCGGCTAGGGTTTTATAAACGACACAGGCCAACCAGCGGGACACGTAAACACCAACGGAGATTACACGATCTTTTCCTTTCCAAAGGGAAATTCGGTAATCTCTTTTTATTTACTGGAGGTCACCTTTGTCCGATTCCCCAATATCCTCCGTTCTTTTTAAATCCATGCTTCGGAATCTGTCCGACATGACAAATTGGACAGGCGAACATCGCTTGTTCGTACTCTATGATGACGCACTGAAAGAATTTTCACAGAAGAAATGGTCCCAGGAGCGAACTCCGGAAGATGTCGATCAGAAATTGATTCGGTCGGTAAACTGGGCATTATTGACTAGCTATCTATTAAAATTGGACCTTGAAAATCGAACCCTTTCAAAAGAGAAATTTGGGTGCCTGATTTGTTTATTTTTGAAATACCTTTGGCCGAATTTTGCAATTTTAATCAACGATGATTCTCCGAAGATCACCAAAATCCCTACCTCTCAACAAATAAGAGATCAATTGCGAGATAGGATTTTCTTTTTGGGCACTCTTCACGCGATTGGGACGGATATCTCGACAAAGAGACTTGATGACTATGGTGACTATGCGCAAGTAATCGCAAGCAAATCCAATACCACCATCGGCCGGTATATCTCAAGCGGATTGGACATTCTCCTAGAGGACGTAAAAAATTTTCTGCGTATTCCGGATACTTCTCCAAAAGAAGGCCTTCAACAAACCGATCTCCCCGAAGCCGGGCAAATGAAGGAGGGAGCTACAAATACGCATGATTTAACTTCCACAGATTTGGAACATTACTTTTCGGCTGAGTTTTTAAAGCCTTTGGTTTCCATACCCGAATTTTTACCGGCGGTTCGTCGTACCTATGAAAAAGGTGGGGCGGATACAACCATCGTCGACCTGGTGCCGGAATACATAAAAATCAAGATGGAAAACCTGAAATTCAATGATCTTAACTGTCAATATGCGGACCAAATGATGAAACGGATCGTCCAATACGGAAATGGCAATGATCGGACCATTCTCTTTACCCACCTACGCCATGTGTGCCCGGATATTCCCGATCCTTTCTTCTCGGAAATCCTATCCGGCCTATATGATCAACTTCTGGCAAAACCATCCGGATCGTCGGTTTTCCTTCGGCAACTCATGGTAAGAGAATATTTTTGGCTGCTCCAGGAATCGGATAAGGTCCTGCCTCCCGACGAGAGCGAAATTCCCCTCATACGCTGGCGGTTTTATTGTGATCTTTTTCGAAGCAGTTTACATACCGGGCAGGGAAAGACCGGATTCCTGGATGTGCTAAAAGATTATTTGCCGGGTGTCTTTTCAGGAACCTGGCACCAACTCGTTACGCTGTTCGAGGCCTTTCCGGACCGGCAGTGGTCCGATCCGGATCTGCATTTATTTGCCGCACTCGCCTGCAAAGTGGCAGCCACCGTAAAATCTATTAAACCGGATTATTCTTTTCACCTCCCGAACTTCCAATCAAAAATATCTTTTGGCTCTTTCTCCTGCCATCCTGAGCTCTTGCACATCCATGATGAATTTACCGGTTCTTGCGATGATGCCATTCAATGGGCGCGTCAAAACGGGATGGACGGGGATCGATTGATAAATGCGGTACTCGGTTCACAAGACCGTCTTCCTGACCGACAGCGATGGCTGAAGAGGCATCTGGCATCCATGTTGAAATTCATTCCGAAGGAGTCAGAAGCCTATTTTCCGAAATTCTTCCGGGTGGACACGCTGAAATCATTCTGCCAAGGGTTAACGGACGTCCTGAAAGGTTCATCCTCCTTCTCCTCCCTGGAGAAATTGCTTGTGGCTGAACCGCTGATTGGGTGGGGAGAAGCGAATTTGGAGAGAGCACTTAATGCAATGTCAGTGACTGGCATTTCCATGGACATCCGGCGTGAAATCCTGCTGAAAGCGGCGCAAGGCCTCCCTGGCTACCTGGACTGGGTGTAAATATTCGGCCGTTGACACTCCCCCTGGGAAGGGTATAATTCGTTCGAAATTGGTCACAAATGCGCAAATCGGGGAGCAGCAGATTCGTGAGTTGACCGTCCCCAGACGCTCGGGAAATAGAGCAGCTGATTCGACTTTTCCCGGATCAATGACACCAAACTGGCCCACTAGCTCAATCGGTAGAGCAGCTGACTCTTAATCAGTTGGTTGAGGGTTCGAGTCCCCCGTGGGTCACCACCAACGGCACCGATTAAGCGATTGAGCCAATCCCTTTCCGGCAGCTTCCCCACCCGTTGTGCGGGTGCCATCCACGAACCCTTGCGTTGATTCCACCTCCGTTGCGCACTCCCGTGGCTTCCCAATTCCGAGACCCTGACCCGCCGATCCCATCATCTCCAACCGAAAGAAATGAGAGCCCAAGCATGAACATCTCCGAACTGGAAAAAACCTCGCTGGTCGATCTGCGCCGCATGGCCAAGGAATTCGAAATTACCAGCGGCGCGCGGATGAAAAAAGAGGACCTGATCCTGCGATTGCTCCAAGCCAATGCCGAACGGCAGGGGCTCGAATTGCGCGGCGGGATCCTGGAAATCGTCGACGAGGGGATCGGATTCTTGCGCGCGGATCATTACCTTCCCGGCCAGAACGACATTTATGTCTCCCAATCACAGATTCGCCGCTTCAGTCTGCGCACCGGCGATATGGTCATCGGCCAGGTACGGGCTCCCAAGGAAACGGAAAAATATTACGGCCTGCTGCGGGTAGAAGCCATCAACGGTCTGGATCCTGAGGCCGCCAAGCAACGCCCTATTTTCGAGGATCTGGTTCCGATTTTTCCGGATCAGCGTTTCGATCTGGAAACCGACCCGCACACGCTGACCACCCGCCTGCTGAACCTGGTCGCTCCGATCGGACGCGGACAACGCGGCCTGATCGTCTCGCCTCCCAAAGCCGGCAAAACCACCGTTCTCAAACAGATCGCCAACGCGATTTCCATCAAGTATCCAGAAGTGCATCTGATGGTGGCACTGATCGGGGAGCGGCCCGAGGAAGTGACCGACATGGACCGCTCCGTCGACGCGGAAGTTATCTCCTCGACCTTCGACGAACCGGTCACATCGCACGTGCGCGTTGCGGAAATCGCCCTGGAACGCGCCAAGCGGCTGGTCGAGATCGGCCATCACGTCGTGATCCTTCTGGACTCGATTACCAGGCTCGGCCGGGCGTATAACCTGGTGGTGACGCCTTCCGGCCGGACTCTCTCCGGCGGTTTGGATCCGGCAGCGCTATATCCCCCCAAACGTTTTTTCGGCGCCGCCCGCAACATCGAAGACGGCGGTTCACTGACCATCATCGCCACCTGCCTGGTGGACACCGGATCCCGCCTCGACGACGTCATCTACGAGGAGTTTAAAGGCACGGGCAACATGGAACTCCTGCTTTCGCGAAAACTGCAGGAACGGAGAATCTTCCCGGCGTTCGACATCGAACGGTCCTCCACCCGGCGCGAAGAACTCCTGCTCGGACCGGATATCACACCGCGGGTGTGGCTCATGCGACGCATGGTCGCCCAAATGATCACGCCGCCTCCGGGCGGCGCGGGGCTGGATATTACCACCGCCACCGAGGCGATTCTGCAACGGCTGCAGCAAACCAACGACAACATGGAATTTCTGGAAGGTCTGGGCAAGGACAACGTCTGATGACCGGGCCGAAGCGCACTCCGTCACCCGGGAGTCCTCCGCCGGTTGTCGATCCAAAGGGTATGATAACAACGGATGAAAATCCGGAAACCGTATGAATTTGTTTAAACCCGATCCATCGCACCTTTCAGAAAAAAAAGAGGATCCCACTTCGGCGGCGTGGCAATCCGTCTGGGATACACTCACCCACCTCGGTCTCCGCGGCACCATGATGCGATATGCAGGTCATTTGCTTATCCTCATGGTGGTGGCAACCGCCGCTTGGATGGCGCGCTCGTCCTTACTGGACTTGGTGCCGGCGAAAATCCAAATCAACCCGCCCACGACACTCCTGCAAACCGCAACCGCCATTCCTGTGGAGACATCCGTATTGCCCTCATCCCCCTCGGCCGGCGGGATAACCTTCCTCTCCCGGTTTATCAACGCGCGCACGTTTCTTCCGGACCAGCCCCGATCGGATGTGGTTGTCTATACCGTCGTCAGCGGAGACACGCTTTTCGGAATTGCCGCCAAGTACAATCTCCAACCCGAGACGCTGCTGTGGTCCAACAACACTGTTCTCAAGGACGATCCGGATTTGCTGACCCCGGGCATGAACCTATACATCCTCCCGGTGGATGGCGTCTATTATCAATGGCATGAAAGCGATAAATTAAGCGCGATAGCGGAAAATTACGGGGTAAACGTCGTCGATATCGTGTCCTGGCCGGGGAACCAACTGGACCCGAATATCGATCCGGAAAAACCCGCCATCGCCCCCGGCACATGGCTGGTCATTCCCGGTGGTTACCGCGAATTCGTGCAATGGCAAGTTCCTATTTTGCGACGCACGGACAAAATGAAATGGATTTGGGGCGGTGCCGGCGCCTGCCAAGGTCCGTATCTCAGCAGTTCCCAGGGCAGCGGATATTTCATCTGGCCCACCAACAGCCATGCCGTGACCGGAAATCCGTACACTCCCTGGCATCACGCGATCGACCTGTTCGCCCACCTTGGGGATAATGTCTATGCTTCCGACAGCGGTGTGGTCGTTTTTTCCGGCATGAGTTCTTGGGGTTACGGCAATCTCATCGTCATCGACCACGGCAATGGATGGCAGACAGTCTATGCCCATCTGAGCGTCATTAATGCAGGATGCGGCGCCGACGTGACCAAGGGGGAAGTGATCGGTCTGGCGGGCAGCACCGGAAATTCCACCGGGCCGCATCTGCACTTTGAAATTCAAAACACCGGTTATGGGTACGTCAACCCCCTGGATTTCCTCCCGCCTCCGTAAAAGTTTTCTACCAACGAAAAAGCCGAGGTTTCTTTACCTCGGCTTTTTTATTCCACCAACAAGAATGTGATCGAAGATCATCAATTCTTCAAAGGGTTTCTTTTTTCTTTCGATGTATTCCGTGAACCCCGGATTTTCCATCCCAGTATAGTTACTGCGGCAGATACTTTTTGGCGGCGAGGAATTCCGCATTGAGCAAGGCGCCCCCGGCTGCGCCCCGGATCGTATTGTGCGCAAGCACGACAAACTTCACGTCCAGGACCGGATCGGCGCGGATGCGTCCAACGACCGCCGCCATTCCTTTTCCCGCGTTTCGATCTTTCCGAGGCTGGGGACGGTCCTCCTCGTCTCGCACCTCGATCGCCTTCGCCGGCGCGCTGGGCAATCCGAGAACCTCCTGGGGAGATTGGAATCCTTCTATAGCGGCGCTCACTTCCTGCGGCGAAGCTCGACGGCCCAATTCCACGCTGACGCAAACTAGGTGGCCGTCGGATACCGCCACGCGATTGGTATGCGCCGACAGCGCGAAGGACGCCGGAACAATTTTCTCCCGGTCGAACGTTCCCAGCATCTTGCGCGGCTCGCTCTCCACCTTTTCCTCTTCGCCTCCGCCGATATTCGGCAGCACATTGTCGAGAATATCCAGCGACGCCACTCCCGGATACCCCGCGCCGGAAAGCGCCTGCATCGACACGACGATCGCGCGGCGGATGCCGAAGGAATCCAATAGCGGCCGGAACACCATGGTTAACCCCGTGCTGGTGCAATTGGGATTGGTGACGATGAATCCCTTCCATCCGCGCAGCTTTCTTTGGATCTCGAGGATTTCGATGTGCTCCGGATTCACCTCGGGAATAAGGATCGGAACGTCCGCTTCCTGCCGGAAGGCCGAAGCGTTGGAACAAACACCCTTCCCGGCCCGGGCGTATTTGGGTTCCGCTTCCCGCGCCAGATCCGCCGGCAACGCGGAAAAAGCCACAACCGATTCCCCATCGGGCTCTGTCGGCTGCACGATCATGGAACGGGCATAGGCTGGCATCGGATCGGCCAGCACCCAGCGGCAACTTTCCCCGTAGGATTTTCCGATCGAGCGGTCCGAACCCGTCAGCGCCACGACGCGAAACCAGGGATGGTTGTCCAGCAGGACGGCAAACCGTTGGCCGACCATGCCGGTTGCTCCTAGAATGGATACGGGAATTTTTTCCATATCGTCACCTTCCTTTTTGTTGAGACATCCGTCGGGGCGTCTTTACGCGCTAGCCACGTTTTCTTCCGAAACAAGCAGGGCATGAATGGCCCGGATTGCGGGAGTCTCATCAGCTTTGGTCACCACCATGCTGATCGAACACTCCGAGGATCCTTGGGCAATGGCAATGGCGTTGACGCCCGCCCCGCCCAATGCGGTGAAGATCCGGCCGGAAACACCGTGGGTTTTTCGCATTCCCTCTCCGATGACCGTCACGATCGCGCAAGATTCCAGCAGATCGATCGCATCGATATCCTCGCGGTCGATTTCCCTGCGGAATTCTTCCTCCAGTGCGGAATGCACCGGTTTCCCGCTCGAAGCCGGAAGGGAAAAGCAAATGCTCTGCTCCGACGAAGCCTGGGTGATCAACGTCACCGAGACGCCCATCCTGGCCACCGTCGCAAACGTGCGGGCGGCGATCCCGGGTACACCCATCATTCCTCCGCCCATCACCGTCACCATGGTTTGATCGCGGATGGCGGTAACCGCCTTGATCACTCCGCTGGTCTTTCGACCGTTGGCTAAAATCTCCGTGCCGGGATGATCCGGGTTGAATGTGTTTTTAATCCTCAGCGGAATGTTCCGCTCCACACAGGGGCGGATCGCTTTCGGATGGACAACCTTCGCACCGTAATACGCCATCTCGGATATTTCCCTGTAGGAAAGCGAGGGCAAGCTGCGCGCATCCGGCACCTGGCGCGGATCGGCGGTCATCACCCCATCGACGTCGGTATAGATCCAGACCTCATCGGCGTCTAGCGCGGCGCCGATGATGGCGGCACTATAGTCCGAACTGCCGCGTCCCAGGGTAGTGATCACCCCTTCGCGCGTCGCACCGATGAATCCGGTAATGACTGGAACGGCCTTGCGCCGGTAGATCGGTTCGAGCACCTGTCGGGCACACCCGCTTACTTCGTCCATCAGGGGCGAGGCATTCTGAAATTTCGCGTCGGTGATTAAAAATTCGCTCGCTTCCACGGGCACTCCGGCCGTTCCGGCATGGGTCAAATATCCCGAAACGATGTGAATGCTCATCCGTTCTCCCAGAGATGTGATGGCATCCAGGGCGCGCGGTGAAACTTCCTTCAGAACGGAAACCGCGTGATACAGACCCTCCAACTCATGTAGACAGGCATCCACCGCCTCGACGACTTCTCCGTCCAGGGATCCGGCCTCGATCGCGACCCGATGCTGCTTCCGAATGGTTTCAGCGCATCGCTTGGCCTTGACGGAATCCCCGCTGCCGGCGGCCGCCGCGCCCTCACGCAGCAGGTCCGTTACTCCTCCCAAAGCGGATACCACCACGGCCACCCGGCGCCAATCCTGTTTGACTTTGCCGACGATCCCGGCCACATTGGAAAGAGCCTGCGGGCTGCCGACGGACGTTCCCCCAAATTTGACTACCAACATGGATTTGGCCATTCGTTCCTCCCAGGGAATAAAAAAGCCCGCCGCTTCCGGTGGATATGCCTCCGGCGCGACGGGCCAATTTCTGCGGCTATCGCGCTCAGGTTTCGGTGGTAGTAGTGGTGGTCGTGCCGAAGGAAGATCGGCCAAGATTTAATTCAGACATGATGATTAGTTCTCCCAAGTGCGGTGCATCAAAACCGGATTATATCAGAAATCGGTTAATCCAGCATCTTCTGAACCAAAAAAATCCATTGCATTATTTGTGAAAAATGCTACAATGACTTCCCGAAACGGAAGGCTCCAATTTTATGGAGGATTTTTATGGATTTCCAACCTGTATCCTTTGAATTGATACGTTCGATCCCGTTGTTTGCGGATCTTTCCATCCAACACCAGAAGGTCATCGCCGAAATGTCCTCCATTCGACCCTTCCAGGAAAATGAGGAAATTTTCCATGAGGGGGACACAAGCGATTGTCTTTATCTTATGTTGGACGGACGGGTTGCATTGGAAATTCACATCCCAAACCGCGGCCGGTCCCGGATCCTTACCGTGGAGCCGCAGGAAATGCTCGGATGGTCCGGCATAACCGACGTAGTGCCGCGCCGCACGCTGACGGCGCGCGGCGTCTGCGACGGCAGACTTCTCTGCATCGACGCCCCCAAACTGATCAAGGCATGCGAGCAGGATCATGACCTTGGGTTTGTCGTCATGCATCATGTCGCCAACGTCATCGCCGGCCGTCTGATGGCCACCCGAATGCAGTTGCTCGACATGTTTTCCGATCCTTCTTCGGAGGCGCGTCATGGCTGAACTTCCCATCAATGTGGGATCCGTCGTCGCACTACCCAAACCCCGTCTGGATGACCTCCTGGCCAAGTTGCGGGAAAAAGGTTACCAGACCATCGGTCCGCGCGTCGGCGACGGCACCGTGCAGTATCAACCGATCCGTGGTGCATCCGAGATGCCGCAGGGATATACCAGCGAGGAAGAGGCGGGCAAGTACCGCCTGGTTTCCAGTGGGAACTCCCGCTATTTCGATTACACGCCCGGAGCGCAATCCTGGAAACAGATTTTCTTCCCTCCGCGGATCACGTTGTTCGATCTTTGTAAGAACGGCGGATGGAAGCCGGTGGGTTCGCTCGAACCCTCGCCGCGTTACGCGCTTGTCGGAGTGCGGCCGTGCGAAATCGCGGCGATCAAAATTCAGGATTTGGCGTTTCTCCGAACCGATTTCGTCGATCCGGTCTACCAGGAGCGCCGGAAGAACGCTTTTATCCTTGCCGTGAATTGCCTTCGCCCGGGGGGCACCTGCTTCTGCGCCTCAATGGGAACCGGCCCGCAGCTTAGCAGCGGGTACGATCTGGGTCTGACCGAAATGGACGACGTCTTTTTGGTGGACGTCGGATCGGCAGCCGGCAAGGACATTCTCTCGGGATTGCCCGTCGCCAAACCAGACGCCGCGATAATGGGTAAGGCCAAACAGGCCGTCGACGCGGCTAAAACCAAAATGGGGCGGCAGCTGGACATCAGCGATCTCCCGGATGTGCTCCTGAAAAATCTGGACCACCCCGAATGGGAGGCGATATCCAAGCGCTGCATGTCGTGCGCTTCATGCACGCTGGTTTGCCCAACCTGTTTTTGCTGGGATACCCAGGACCATAGCAGCCTGAACGGAACGGAAACGGAACGGGAGCGAGTGTGGGATTCCTGTTTTAATCCCGGATACTCTTATCAGGCGGGCGGGAACACACGACCCAATGTGCGCTCCCGATACCGGCAATGGCTGACCCACAAACTGGGAAGCTGGAAGCAGCAGTACGGCGTTCTTGGTTGCGTCGGTTGCGGCCGCTGCATCACATGGTGTCCGGTGAAGATCGACATCACCGAGGAAATCCCCGCCCTGCGGAAGGAGACCCGCTCATGACCGCTCTCGCTGCAGTCCGCACTTCGGCCGCCGTGAATGACGGCGGATTGTTGAAGCCTTCCTGGGCAGAAGTGGTAAAAATTCAACCGGAAGCGGAGGGCATTGCAACATACTGGCTGCGATTCCAGGACTCGAATTTATCCAAAGCCTACCGCTTTCTGCCCGGCCAGTTCAACATGCTCTATATGCCCGGATACGGAGAGGCGGCTATTTCCATTTCCTCCGATCCCGAACAGCGCGACGTCATCGGCCACACGGTGCGGTTCGTGGGCAACGTCACGCGGGCGATCAACCGCCTGAAGATCGGGGACGTGGTGGGCATTCGCGGCCCGTTCGGAACGCATTGGCCAGTAGAAAACCTCGAGGGCAAGGATTTAATCATCGCCGTGGGCGGCATCGGCATTCCGCCGCTGCGGCCCGCCATTTACCACATTCTCCGCAACCGCGCGAAATTCGGCAAGATCACCCTGCTGTACGGCGCCCGCACGCCGTCCGATCTATTGTTCAGCTCCGAACTGGACGAGTGGCGGAAATCCGACATCGACATTCAAATCACCGTCGACCGCGCGGATTCCAACTGGCAGGGACAAGTGGGGGTAGTGCCGACGCTGTTCTACAAATTCCGGCTGGATCCAACCCGCACAGCGGTGCTCACCTGCGGTCCGGAGATTATGATCCGGTTTGTGGTCTTCGAAGCTCTGGCGCGCCGGGTTCCGACCAATCAAATCTACGTATCGATGGAACGCAACATGAAATGCGGCCAGGGGTCTTGTGGTCATTGCCAAATCGGTCCGTACTTTGTGTGCAAAGACGGGCCGGTGTTCCCCTTCTCCGCCGTCGAGCCGTATTTCAACGTGGAGGACTTCTGATGCCAGCGCCCTGTAAAACAACCGTAGCCGTTTTTAAATTCTCCTCCTGCGATGGATGCCAATTGCAGCTTCTGAATATGGAGGATGAAATCCTGTCTCTGGCCAATGAAGTCGAGATCGCCTACTTTCTGGAAGCCCGCCGGCGTACGCTGCCAGGCCCGTACGATGTGGCGCTGGTGGAAGGTTCGGTGACCACTCCGGACGAAGTGGAACGCATCAAGACGATTCGCGGCCAGTCGAAATTTCTCGTCGCCCTCGGCACCTGCGCCACCGCCGGAGGAATTCAAGCGCTGCGGAATTACGCCGACGCGGACGAATATGCGCGCGCGGTCTATCCCCATCCGGAATATCTGCACTTCCTTCCCACGGCCACGCCGATCGCCGAGCACGTTCCGGTGGATTTGGAGCTGTGGGGATGCCCGATCAATAAAGGCGATTTTCTGGAAGTCATCTCGGCGCTCCTGCAAAACCGGAAGCCCAACCTGCCCCAGCATTCCGTATGTCTGGAATGCAAGCGACGCGGTCTGGCGTGCGTGATCGTGGCCAAGAACACTTTGTGCCTGGGTCCCGCCACGCGGAGCGGCTGCGGCGCTCTTTGTCCGTCCTGCGGGAGGGGTTGCTATGGATGCTTCGGACCCCAACCGGGAATGGATCTGAACTCCCTAGTTCCGACGTTGCGGGCCATGGAGAAGGAACGCGGCGAAACCGCCCGGCTGCTGCGCAACTCCTCGGGGTATGCCCCCGCGTTTTCCAAGGCGGCGGAATCAATCCTCGAGGAGGAGAAAAAGCAATGACCGCCTCAAACGCAAAAATCATAAACAGCATCGAAGTCCCGGCTCTGGCCCGCGTGGAGGGCGAAGGCGGTCTCTACATCGGCGTCCAGGACGGGAAGATCAAGGAAATCCGCGTCGACATTTACGAGCCACCGAGATTCTTCGAGGGGTTCCTGCGCGGCCGTTCCATGTTCGAAGTGCCGGACATCACAGCCAGAATTTGCGGCATTTGCCCGGTGGCGTATCAGATGAGCGCCGTCAACGCGCTGGAAGCCTCGCAGGGCGTTTCCGTCACGCCCGCCATCCGCGCGCTCCGCAAACTGCTGTATTGCGCGGAATACATCGAAAGCCACGCGCTGCATATTTTCCTTCTGCAGGCTCCGGACCTGCTGGGGCAGGAAAGCGCCATCAGTCTTGCCGCCGTCGCTCCGGAAGTAGTCACCAAGGCGTTGCGGATGAAGAAAGTCGGCAATGCGATCCTGCGAGTCATCGGCGGCCGGTCGGTGCATCCTGTGTCAACCGTCGTGGGAGGATTCTACCGGTGGCCGGAAAAAGACAACCTGACAGCCCTGCTCCCTGAACTGGAATGGTCTCTCACCGCCGCCGCGGAGACGGTGCGCTGGGCAACGACACTTCCTTACCCGGATCTCGAGATCGATTGCGAATACGTCGCTCTGCGCCACCCCCAGGAGTACGGGGTTCTGGACGGCGAAGTCGTTTCGTCGTCCGGTCAAAAAGTCTCCGTTGCGGAATATGAAAAGTACTATTTGGAGGAGCACGTCCGCCACTCCAACTCACTCCACAGCCATACCCGCGATGGAAAAAAATATATGGTCGGCCCCCTGGCGCGATTGAATCTCAATTCGGAACAACTCGGACCCGTGGCCCAATCCCTGATGAAGGAATTGAAAATTAAACCTCCGATCCACAATCCCTTCAAAGCCCTGCTGGCCAGGACTTTGGAATTGGTCGATGCTTATGCGGATGCCATTCGATTGATTAAAGGGTATAATCCCGAAGGGCCCAGCCGGGTGGAGTTCGAGCCGAAAGCCGGCGAGGGATGCGGCGCGTCGGAAGCCCCGCGCGGCCTGTTGTTTCATAAATATTCGGTCGACGGGCAGGGATTGGTCCTAAAAGCGCGCATCGTGCCGCCAACCTCGCAAAACCTCGCCCGGATGGAGGCCGATCTGTGGGAGTTTGCGCCCAAAGTTCTGGATAAACCTCACGAACAGGCCACCCTGGCATGCGAACACCTGGTCCGATCGTACGACCCGTGCATTTCTTGTGCGACTCACTTTGTCCGTTGGGAGTGTAAGGACGGCGAATAAATGGTGCATCGAAGCAGCTTATTGATCGCTCTATCCTGCTTCCTTCTCCTCCCCGCCTTCTCGGTGCAAGCCAAGCAACCGACGATCAATGCCGTCCTCTTTTACAACCCGAGCTGCGGGCAATGCACGCAGGTGATCAATACCATCCTCCCGCCGTTGATTGTGAAATACAACCAAAGCCTTTTGATCTTTACCATCGACGTTACGAGGGGGGAAGGGATTTCCCTCTACCAAGCGGCCATCGCCGCTCTGGGCATTCCTCAGGATCAACAATCCGTGCCTCTGATGATCGCTGGAAACAAGGTTTTTTCCGGATCGGACTCCATTCAAAACCAGTTCCCTGCCTTCATCGACCAATCCCTTTCTCAGGGAGGGACGGTATGGCCCGTCTTTCCCGGATTGGCCGATGCCTTAACCAAAGCGGGGCTTGCGACCGCTCCCCCAAACCCAATGGATAAATTCCTTGCCGATCAACCGGCCAATAGCCTGGCGGTCATCGTCCTGGCCGGTTTGATCCTCTCGCTGATCGGCTCCATTCTGTTCACGTTCCGCGCCACCCCCAAAAGCCTCGAAGCAATTCCCGAATGGGTGTTCCCCGTATTGTTGGTCATCGGGTTGGGAGTTGCTTCTTACTTAACATATACGGAGATCACCCGCTCCGAGGTTTTTTGCGGCGGGATCAGTCATTGCCAGGCTGTTCAAGACAGCCAGTATTCCAAAGTCATGGGTGTGATTTCCATCGGTGAGTTCGGTGTCATCGGATACTGCTGCATCGGCCTGGCCTGGATCATCCACCGCTTTTCGCAAGGTTCCCGCAAAGAGATTGCGGCCATCGCTATGTTTGGGTTTGCGATATTTGGCTTAAGTTTCTCCATCTACCTGACTTTCCTGGAACCCTTCGTTATCGGCGCAAGCTGCCTGTGGTGCCTCAGTTCCGCGATCCTCATGGGATTGATCCTGCCGCTGACCACCGGCCCGGTTCGAACCGCGATCTTAGAAAGCGAAACCGCCTCCAAGCGTCCCTCCGCCCAAACTTAATGAACATCACCCTGGTCGGGATCGGCCAACCGCTGCGGGGCGACGACGGAGTCGGACCCGAAGCGGTCCGGCAATGGTCCCATGATCAACCCCGGACGGCCTCCGCTCCAAACATCAAGATAATCATCATCGAAACACCGGGGCTCGATCTCTTGGATCTTATCCAGGATAGCGACGTCGTTATTCTGGTGGATGCCGTCGACGGCGGGGATCCCTCCGGCACGGTGCGTGTCCGCACCGCGCTGCCCGAGGCGGGCTCCACCCCCGCGGAAAAAACCGCACACGGATTCGGCGTCGCCGAGACGGTTGCGCTCGCCAAGAAAATTGGCGCCCGCCTGCCGGCTCACATTATTTTCATCGGGGTGGAAGGTTCAAGCTGGAAATTGGGCGGGGGTCTTAGCGATCCGGTTCGCCGGGCGGTTCCGGACGCCGTGCGGGAAATACAGAATCAAATCGAACGCTGGTCTACGGGATAATTTTTATAAAACTTAATACTGTCACTCCGAGCCCCGCTAGGGGCGAGGAGTCGCATCCTTCCGACGAATAATTGAAATGAATGAAATGGAAAATAGCGCTTCGGAAGGGCGTTATGTCAGGAACGTGAGCCGTATTTTTTCTGCCAGGAAAATAATTTACTAAGCGCTTCCAACGGTGTCATGGAGGATAGATCCAAGGCATTTAATTCATCCATGAGAGGGGTGGCATCCGCAAACAGCTGCAATTGGGCGGGCTGCCCCATTTCGATTTTTCCCCCCCCGGCACCACTTTCCAACTCCCCGAGGATTTCCTTCGCGCGCGCGATCGTCGGCCGGGGCATCCCCGCCATCTGGGCCACGTGGATTCCGTAAGAACGGTCCGCTCCGCCGGGGACGATCCGGTGCAGGAAGACCACGGTTCCCCTCTCTTCAGCCACCGAAACGTTATAGTTCCGCACGCCGGGCAGCATAGAAGCCAGGCGGATCAACTCGTGATAATGAGTGGCGAAGAGCGTGCGCGCCCGCAAACGCGGATGATTGTGAATGAACTCGATCATCGCCCAGGCGATCGAAACTCCGTCGTAGGTCGAAGTTCCCCGCCCGACCTCGTCGAAGATCAGCAGGCTGCGCCCCGTCGCGTGGTGGAGGATGTTCGCCGTCTCCACCATTTCGACCATGAAGGTGGATTGTCCGGCGTGGATTTCATCCTGTGCCCCGATCCGCGTGAAGATCCTGTCCACCAAACCGACCTTGGCCGAATGGGCCGGGACGAAGGATCCGATTTGCGCCATCAGGCACAGCAAAGCCGCTTGGCGAAGATAGGTTGATTTTCCGCTCATGTTTGGTCCGGTAATCACGCGGATGATCTCCCCTTCTTCCAGGGTGAGGTCGTTGGGGACGAACCGCTCGCCGGAAAGGAACCGCTCCACAACCGGATGTCTTCCCTCGCGGATATCCAGCACTTCCTCTTCCACAACTTCCGGCCGAACGTAGTCGTGTTTTCCGGCCACTTCCGCCAATGCCGAAACACAATCCAGCTCAGCGATGATCCGGGCGGTCTCCAAAAGCAGGTTGCGGCGCGCCCCGATCCGGGTGCACAGATCCCGGAACAAGCGGGATTCAATTTCGCGGATCTGTTCCTCGGCGCTCAGTACCCGGGTTTCATATTCCTTCATCTCCGGTGTAATGTACCGCTCGCCGTTCACCAAAGTCTGTTTGCGAATATAGTTTTCCGGAACCGACTGGACTTGGCCCCGTGAAACTTCGATGTAATATCCGAAAATTTTGTTGTATCCGACCCTGAGAGTCTTAATTCCGGTCCGGGATTTTTCCTTCGTCTCCAGACCTGCGATCCACTCACGGGCCTCCCGCGCTCCTTCCACTACCCGGTCCAACTCTTCGCTGTATAGCGGCCGGATGACGCCGGTCTGCGAAAGGGTGGCGGGCGGATCGTCCGGGAGAGCCTGGTGAAGCAGATCCAGCAAGTCGGCGCAGAGATCCGGCGCACGCAAAGCCTGCCCCTTCTCGATTGTCAGCCCGTCGATTGCCTCCGCCACTTTCGGCAAGTTGGAGATCGAATCCCGCAATGCGGCCAGATCCCGCGGCACGGCATTGCCGGAGCCAATCCGGTTGGCCAGCCGCTCGAGGTCGTCGAGACCATGCAGCGATTGGCGGAAGGCGGTTCGCGACAAACCCGCGTCAAAGAAAGCCTGCACCTCAGCCTGTCGCATGTGGATTTTCCCAAGGTCCAGCAGTGGTTGCAGGATCCATTGCCGGAGCAATCTTCCACCCATGGGAGTTACGGTCAGATCGAGGACGCCCAGCAGCGAGCCTTTCTCATCGCCCGTGCGCAGCGTCTCGGTAAGTTCCAGCCCCCGGCGAGTTGCCGGATCGAGGATCATGAATTCCGAACGCGAGTACGTGCCGATCTCCCGGATGATTTCCAGCGCAGCGGGTTGGGTCTCCTGCAGATACTGAAGGAGAACTCCGGCGGCGCAAACGGCCGCCGAGCGTTTGGCCAGACCGAACCCCTCGAGCGACGCCGATTCGAAATGATGCAGGAGGGCTTGTTCGCACCGCCCCGCCTCGAACCGCCAGACCGGCCACGCGGTCCGGGCGCCGGGCCCCTCGGGATAAAAATCGGCCCCCTCCGGAAGGAGTACTTCCGCGGGCCCCAGCCGGGTCAATTCCTCCCGGACGGCGTGAACCGCGTCATCGGTTTCAAACTCCGTCACGCGGAATTCGCCCGTGGTGATGTCGACGAACGCCACCGCAATCCGGCGCCCCTGCACGACGGGGCACGCCAGATAATTATTCCGGGTGGGCGACAGCATTCCGGGCTCGACCACCGTTCCCGGTGTGATCACGCGGGTCACCCGGCGCGGCATCAATCCGTTTATGGGTTCGCCAACCTGATCGCAAACGGCCACATGATAACCGCGCTGGATCAGCCGGCCGATGTAAGTTTCTGCAGCATGATATGGGATCCCCGCCATCGGGATGCGCGATCCTTTGGCTACATTGCGGGACGTCAGGACGATATCCAATTCGCGCGAGGCGGTTTCGGCATCCGCATCAAAAGTTTCGTAGAAATCCCCCAGCCGGAAAAATAAAAGGGCATGCGGATATTTCTCCTTGATTTCTAAATATTGTCTGCGGATCGGCGTCAGGTCGTCATCCATCTTTTATTTATCTGCTCGGAAAATCGGGCTGCGGATAGTAGATCAGAAGCGATTATATCTGCCTTAGGCGCGGTGCGGCGATGAATATCACCGCGGTCAGGATCAAGCCAATGGCGGCGGAAATGCCTACACCCGCCGCGGCTCCCAGCCACTGGGCGACGACTCCCGCCTGAAGCGCGCCGAGCGGGATCGCTCCGAAATACGCCAACAAGTAGATGCTCATAACACGGCCGCGGCGATCGTCGGGCGCCAGGGATTGAATCAGGATATTCAGCGAGGTATTTTGCACCACCAGGCCAAATCCCGTCACCAGTAATAGGCCGAAGGATAGCAAATATGAATGGGAAAGCGCAAAAAAGAGCAGGGACAAGGGAAAAAGAACGCTTCCCAAAAGAAGCGGGGCTTTTCTACTCTCGGAGCGGCTGATGTAGGCCATCAGGAGTGACCCCGATACCGCTCCGATTCCCACCGCGGCTGTGAGCATACCCAAGGCCGCCTCGCCTTGATGCAATATTTCAACGATGTACGCCGGAAGGATGGTGGCATAGGAAAAGGAGAAGGCGGCGGACGTAGCAGTCAGTATCATCAGCGGCAAAATAACCGGGTGATGGACCACATATTGCAAGCCTTCCCTCACCTGCTGGATTGGAGGTTGCGCCGGCGGCGGAAGTGCCGGTTTGAGCCGCAGAAGGACCAATCCGACGATCACCGCAATGAAGGAGATACCGTTTACTCCGAAACACCAGACGGCCCCCCATGTCGCCAGCACCACGCCGGCGATCACCGGACCGATCACACGGGCGAGGTTGAACATCGTGGAGTTTAATGCGATCGCATGTAATAAATCCTTTCGATCTTCAACCAATTCAACGGTCAGGGCTTGACGGGCCGGCGCGTCGATCGAATTCGCAATCCCCAAAAGGACTGCCAAAGCTATCAAATGCCAGGTCTCCAACCGCCCAGCGGCGAGGAGACCTGCCAGAAGAAACGCCAGCGCCATCATCGAGCACTGGGTGAACAGCATGATCGACCGCCTGGAAACACGGTCGGCCAGCACGCCGGCCGGGAGCATCAGGAAGAAGGTCGGAAAACTGTTGGCGAAGGTGATCAATCCCAGGAGAAATTTCGAGCCGGTGATTTCATAGATGACCCATTGCTGGGCAACTGACTGCATCCACGTTCCGATGAGAGAGATGGATTGCCCGAAAAACCAAATTTGATAGTTACGGTGTCGGAACGCGCCGACGAGAAAAGGAATGCGGATATTTCCCCGCCTTTTAGGAAACATTCACTTACCTTTTACGTCTTTTTTCGGCTGAATTCCGATCCAATGGGTGGGCATTCGGAGTATAATCGATTTCATAGCCAAAATTTGTCCGGATCATACCGGCAAGTCGGTTTTTTTCGAAAACGGGGCCGAAATCGCCGTCTTTGGATTCGTGTTTCTGGGCAGGGTAGCTGTTGAGGAATTGGTCCGGATGATGGAATTATACCAGCCGGATAATTCTTTCAGGATCCCGGCCCGCTCAGGAGGAGTTGATGCGAGTGTACAATTACACTCCTTACGAAAATTTCAGCGCTTCCCCCGAAGAAAAGCCGCTGAGGATTCTTTATATTGAGGATTATGCGGACAATCGCATGTTGATCCGCCGCGTTCTAATGGCGGAGGGATATGTGGTCCTCGAAGCCGCAAACGCCCAAGAGGCTTTAAAGTTGGCGCTGTCCGATCCTCCGGACCTGATCCTGATGGATATCAACCTCCCGGAGGTGGACGGATATACGCTGACCGCGAGGTTCCGATCCACACCCCTGCTTGCTCACATTCCAGTTGTCGCTTTAACGGCGAATGTTATGAAGGGCGACCGGGAGCGGGTTCTGGAGGCCGGGTGTGACGGATACATTCAAAAACCCGTAGATATTGATCAACTTCCGTGGCAAATTTCAAAATATCTTCGGAAATCCAAGGGATTCTAGGTTTATGGAAACTCGGCCGGACCTGCTGCCCCTATCAAGTTCTTCCCAAGGATCTGCCCCCTTTCGGAAGTGGAAGGTGGTCAATCCAAAGGATGCCACCATTCTGGTGGTTGAAGACAATGTCTCCAACTTCGTGCTTATGGCGCGGATGCTGGCGTATTTGGGAATTCATTGCGAGTGGAAAACCTCGGGGTATGAAGTCGTCGAATATGCGCACACCTTGCCCCGGGTGGACCTCATTCTGATGGACATCCGCCTCCCCTATGAAGACGGTTACGAAGCGCTGCGGAAAATCCGGACCTCCCTATACAAGGAGGTCCCCGTCATCGCAGTTACAGCGAATGCCAGCCAGAATGAGTTAAACCGCGCGCGTTCTTCCGGGTTCGACGGATTCATCGGCAAACCGCTAGATCCCGATCGGTTCCCCGACCAGGTTCGGCGGATGCTGCAAGGGGATCCGGTCTGGGAGTATTCATAACAAGGGATTTCCCCTTTAGGAGTGTTCGGGTATGGCTGAACGAACTGGAATTCGGTCGAACCCAATTGTCCACCTTCTCGTGCCGCGCAGCATGTCGGCGGCGTTCATTGGGATTTTGCTGCCATTCTTAATTCTGCCCCTCCTCCTGGGATCTCTCGGTTATGTGCTGGCCAGAAATTCACTGGTTCAATCCGCCGGCTCCGATCTCGCCAGTGTGTATACAGAAATCGATCCGCAAGTGAGTCGATGGCAGTCAGTTGGGCTGGATCGAATTCAAATCGTCGGCAGCACTCCTGAGGTGATCCAGGCAGCCACTGACCTGAAGTCCGCCGGGGCCTCCGGTTCGTCCATAACCGCGTTCTTCGATGCCGTTTACAAAGTTCAGCCGAAAGGTACCGCTTTCACCGATTACGTCGTCGTGGATCCGACGAACAACGAGATCATCGCGGCGACGAACGCCACATGGGAAAATAAATCCCTTTCCGGGGAAAACGCCCTTCCCTATTTACAGGATTGGAATCTGCCGTTTTCGGTTCTATTTCCAAGAAACGGTATCTTAAGCGCGGCGCAAATGGCCGTTGTGGCAGGTTCTCCTCTGCAGCGGGGTTCCAGTCAAACGGGACTGGTTCTGGTCGGAATCCTTGACACCCAAGACTTGATCAACATCCTGTTTACTCCGCTGGGCAAACGGTCTGCGGATGTGATCATGCTGACTCTCAACGATTCGTCCTTCACCCAAGTAAGTCCTGTGCAAGCCCTGTTTACCAGCATTCAACCGATCCCATCCGGCAACCGGGTTCCATCAAAAACCGGTATCTATTCCCAGTACACGGATGTCAAAGGTCAACCCGTGGTCGGGTATTCCCAAGCGCTTTCTTTGAAGAATATCTCTGGAACCGCATCTGCCCCAGCTTTTCCATTGAAGGTCGTCATCGAGAGGTACCAATCCACCATCTATGCCCCGTTGAACGCACTCTCAACCTTCCTCGTTCTGATCCTAGTTGCCATTCTCCTGGCTATTGCGGTAGCCGCGGCGCAAGCGGCATTGTTCATCGTGCGCCCGACCACCACGTTGGTTACCGCCGTCAACCGGTTCGCGGCGGGACACACCGAAGAAAAGATCCCGCTGTTTGGAACGTCGGAGTTCGTCTCCCTAGCCACATCGCTCAACCGTCTGATTGGTTCCCTGCGGGATGTATCCCAACTCATTGGAACCGGCAGCCAGGTGTCCACTCGTAAGGTAGTGGTCTCCGCCGAGTTGATCCAATCCTTGTCCGGAGCCTCCACACTCGACGAGACCCTGGGGATCGTGGTTAATCTGGTCAAGGATCGGCTGGGTTTTGAGTTCGGCGCGATTTATCTCGTGGACGAAGCGGGCCAGTTTGCCGTGTTACGCGATGCGACCGGCACCGTCGGCGAAAAACTTAAAGCGCAGAACAACCGCCTCCCGCTGGGTTCCTATTCCATTATCGGCTCGGTCGCCCAGGCGGGACGCTCGCATCTCGCTGCAAACGTTTCCGAAGATCCGATGTACATCCGCAACGACCTCCTACCCGACACCCGGTCGGAGGTGGCGATTCCGATTCGAATCGGCAAACGGACGATTGGAGTATTGGACGTTCATTCCACATCCGCCAACGGATTCTCTACGGAGGACGTCGACCTTCTGCAATCGATATCCGACCAGACCGGTTCCGCCATTCAAAACGCTCAACACCTCGAGGCGGCGCGGGTAAGCCAGGAAGTTACCCAACAGCTTTTCCGCATCGGCCGGTTGATCTCCCTGGCCACCAACCCCGAGGAAATATACAAGGNNGCGGTCATGGATGGCATGAAGGGCACGCCGTACATCGTGACGATCCTACTAAGCGGCACGACATCGCTTCCCATTGCAGGGTTCTACGATCCGGTCAATCCGCAGGCCGAGCAGGCCCCGATGGCCGAGATTAACGAAACTCCCGATACGTTATCGCACCTGATCCCATCCACCGCCCCGGTGGTTGCCAAACTGGAAGGTGGTCTGGTCCGCCTTCCGTCGGGCATCCGGCAATACCTTGAGACGGTGGGCGGGAAGGTCGTCGCCTTTCTCCCGTTGCGGCAAGGAGACCGGATGCTCGGGGCGCTGATGTTGGCCTCACGCGATGAAAACGCGATCACCCCCAACAACATCCGGCCGCTCATCCCGATTGCGGAATCGACCATTTCCGCCCTCGAGCGGCTCGAGTTGCTCCATTCCACGACCGACCGGCTGAACGAGTTGGCCACCCTCAACCGATTCAGCCAATCGATTTCCCAGGCGCTGGATATTCAGGGACTGTTCGAAATCGTCCATGAGCAAATCCGAGCCGCCATGGGCGATCTGGACGTTATCATTTCGCTCTACGAACCCGGTCGCGATCTATTGACATTCCCCTACGCATTCGTCCACGGTGAATCCGCCACGCTGGATCCAATGCCGTTGGGGGATAGTCTCTACTCCCTGGTGGTACGCAATTCGCAACCGCTGATGATCACGGAAAAAATCGAGGAGCGGGCTACCACGCTGGGTGTTCGCCTATCCGGCATCGTCCCGAAAGCCTGGATGGGTGTTCCCCTGATCTCGGCCAACCAGGTGGTGGGCGTGCTGGTGCTGCAAGATACAAGCTTGGAGGTCGAGCCAAGCCCGGAAGAACTTGAGCTCATGAAAGCGGGCACATACCGGCCCGCCGAATCCATGCTCCCGGAGCAACGCTTCAACGAAAACAACCTCCGGCTTATGACGACCATCGCCACCCAAATCGCCTCGACCATCCGCACTTCCACATTGCTTTCAGATTCAGAGCGGAAGGCCATTCAGCTGCAAACCGCGGCCGAAATCGCCCGCGAGACCATCGGCCTCCTCGATCTGGACCAGCTGCTTTCCCACTCGATCAATCTGATCCGCGAGCGGTTTGGGTTCTATCATTCCTCGGTGTTCCTGGTGGATGAGGAACGGAAATTCGCCCTGTTGCGTGAATCCACCGGCGAAGCGGGCAGGCAAATGAAAGCCCGCGGCCACAAGCTGGGGGTCGGATCCCAATCGATTGTCGGATGGGTAACGCAGAATGCTCGCCCCCGCGTGTCCGACGATGTGACGGCCGATCCGATGCACCAAGCCAACCCGCTGCTTCCAGCGACGCGCGCAGAATTGGGAATTCCCCTCCGCATCGGCGAAACGGTGATCGGAGCGTTGGACGTACAATCCACGACCCCTTATGCGTTCACCGCCGACGACATCGCCATTCTCCAGGTTATTGCCGACCAGATCGGTATCGCGGTGGAAAACGCCCGGCTGTTCTCCACGACGCGCGATTACCTCGCTCGCCACCGTTCGCTCTATCAGGTGACGACGGCGGCCGCATCCAGCACCACGCTCGACAACGCCCTCTTCAGCGCCGCTCAGGGTTTGCGGGTGACCATGAATGGGGCGCGCGTTGCGATCTTCCTGGTCAATCCGGAACAGGATGCGCTCGTCATCCGCGCCCATTCCGGGTTCAACTCGCGCGAAATAGAAACCATACGCGTGCCGTTCGGGCAAGGTGTGCAGGGCTGGGTTGCGGTCAACAAACAGCCGTCGCTGGTCGCCAATACCACTACCGACTCGCGCTACCTGATGATCGATTCGGACGTCCAGTCGGAACTGGTCGTGCCGCTGATCCACCGCGACGAATTGCTCGGCGTCCTGGACATTCAGAGCCAGCACGTGGCGGCCTTCTCGGAAGACGATGTGACGCTTCTAGGCACCGTCGCCGGCTCGCTGGCCGCGATCATGTCCTCCACGGTGCTGTTCGAACAAGTCACCCAAGAACGGGAGCGGTTGCGCCACCTCTACGAGGAAGCCATCGGCATGGCGGGCCCGCCGGCCGGCGATATGGACACCTTGCTGCGGTCGGCGCTGGAGCGCGTGCGCAGCGTTTCGGGCGCGGATTGCGTCTCGATCGCCTTCCCATCCGGCCCGGAAGAGGTGCGGATCGAAATGTGCACCTGCGAACCGCACATTAAACACCTCACGGGGCTTGTCGCCCACTACGGCCAGGACGTTCTCGGCGAAGCGCTGTCCACCAACCTGGCGGTGAAATTTACGCCTGCCAACACCGGCACCCTATCGCGCTCCCTGGCACAGGCGGGCATCCGCACAGCACTGGCCCTGCCCCTGCAATGGACCGGGCGCACAATCGGCGGTTTGCTGCTGAGCCGAATGTCGTCGGAGAGGCTCTTCTCAACCGAGGAATCCCAACTGGCCAATCTGCTCGCGCTTCAATTGGCAGCCACCATCGAAAGCGCCCGGCTGTTCGATCAGACCCGCCACGCGGCGGAACGCGAGCACCTCCTGTTTGAAATCACCAGCCGCATCCGCCGCTCGGTGGATATGCAAGGCATTCTGACCACAACCGCCAGTGAACTCAGCCGGGCGCTGGGCGCCCGCCGAGCAAGCATCAAGATCGGTTTGACCGAAACCGTTAATCCCGAGGCAGGGAACAACGGCGGAGAGAACACCGAGCAACCGTAATGAGGCTCCCGGAAAAAAGACCATGGCAGGGAAATGGAAAGTGACCGGATAGATCCAGGGGGAGGGCGACGATCCCTGCGACCGATTGGTAATTGCGGCGCCAAAACCGGGAGCCTTTTTTCATCGACCGAACGCCGCTGGATAAGGGAATAGGGCAAAAAAAATGTTGGACCGAATGAAGCGTTGGTTGCCTCCCGTTTCCAAAGATTCGGATCAAGCCCGGCAGGAAAGCCTGTTCTATATCGTGCTCGGCGTGCTTTCCCTGACGGGCGGCCTCTTTGCGGTTATCAGCCTGGCGCTTGCCCTCCTCAACGGCAGTCCATGGGAGGGGCTGGTTGCCGGAATTCTGGTGCAACCGTTCTATCTTCTCGCGTTGATCCTCGCCCGGCGGGGCCGCCTTCACGCTGCCGCTTATCTTACCGCCAGCGTCATTTTCCTCGCGATGATCTACGGATCCGTCGCCCTCGGACTGGGACACGCCACGTATATCGGGTACGCCATGGCCGTCCTGGCAGCCAGCCTCCTCATCAGCACGCAGAGCGGGATCCTGTTCGCCGTGCTGAGCATGGCTGCGCAAATTCTGGTGGGGGCACTGCAACAATCGGGTGCGCTCAATCTTTCCAACGCCCAACTGCCGGCGAACACACTCTGGCCGGACGCTTTGGCTCTGGGTCTGGGGCTGATTGTGCTGGTGGCGATCTCGTCCATTTACAACCGCGAAATGCGGACTTCGTTCCGGGAGCAGAAGCAGCTGACGGATACGCTCCAAAAGGAAAACGGCGAGCTGACTCACCTGACGGCTGAAAACAAACTCCTGCTCGATCAACGGATCATCCAACTGCGGACGCTGGCGGAAACTTCGATGGCTGCCGGAGCCGAGCGAAAACCGCTGATCCTTTTGCAATCCATCGTCGATGTGCTCCACCAGCGCTTGAACCTCTCCTCCGCGTATATCTTCCTATGGGAGGATCCCGGCCCGCAACTCGTATTGCGGGCTGCTTCCACGCCTGAAGTGCAAAGGATGGTGTTAAGAGGGTATCGATTACCGGAGGAATCCGCTTCGCTCACCGCCCAATCCGCTTCCCAGAAACGGATCTTCTCCGAGGGGACGCTCGCTGTGGAGAAGGATAATCCGCTGTCCACTGGACAATCCGAACTGGCGCTCCCGATGTTGATCGGAGACCGCTGTCTGGGGGTGCTGGACATTCAATCTGTATCGGCCAACGCGTTCGATGATTCCGACATTCTGACGCTGCGCGGCATCACGCAAACCTTGGCCCACGGCTTGGAGATGGCCCGATTGAACGGTCAATCGCTGACCGATCGGGAGGAAATTCGCGCGCTCAACCGCCGGTATATGGCCGACGCCTGGGGAAATCTTGAAAATATGGCGGCCGATCTTTCCCTCTCGGTCGAGAGCGGCGGGGAATCCGGCGAAGACACGATCACACCCCTCGCCCCGTCTCCGGCCGGCTCTGCCGCGATTTCGAGCAGCATCTCCCGCAGCGAGGACGGTTCCCAGGTGACGGCGCCGCTCATTCTGCGAGAGCAGGTCATCGGTTCCATTACCCTGGATACGGGACAGAAAGAATTCAGCGAGGACGATCTAACCTTTATCGAGGCGGTCACCACGCAGGCGGCCCTGGCCCTGGAGAATGCCCGACTGTATACGGAGCTGTCCCGCCGCGCAACGTATCTTCAGACGGCGAACGAAATCGCGCGCGATGCCAGCACCACCCTCGACCTGGACCTTTTGCTCCGCCGTGTGGTCGAACTGATCCGTGAACGGTTTGGTTATTCGCATGCCGCGGTTTATCTGACCGACGAGCAGGATCAACTGGCGGTCGCCTTCGCCGCATCCGGTCAGGCTGCGCCCGAACTAATCGCCCGCCGGTCCTCTTTTACGCCCGAATCCAATTCCGTCGTGGGCCATGCCCTCGCCACCGGAACGATGTATGCGGCGAACAATGTGGAAAAAGATCCTTATTACCATGCCGACCCGCTCCTGACGGAAACCCGTTCCGAACTGGCCATCCCGCTGATCGCCGCCGGTCGGATCACCGGCGTGCTGGATATTCATTCCTCCAAACTCAACGCGTTCGGGGAAGACGAGATAGCCATACTGCAAACCCTTTCGGGCCAGGTGGCCGTCGCCGCACAAAACGCCCGTCTGTTCAGTCAGGTATCCCTGCGCGCGGAACGGGAACGGAAAGTGGTGGAAATCACCAGCCATCTCCGTTCAACCAACGACGTCTCGTCTATTTTGCAGACAGCCGTCAGCGAACTTCGCCGCGCGTTGGGTATTTCCAGCGGAACGGTCATGGTCGGCCCGATGCGGCCGGCAAAAATCGAGGAACCCAAAGGAGGATCCGCGACCAACCCTTAGCCGAAACGGAAAGATCGCCGGACGAGGGCCGTTTTGCCCGAGGGTGATGTTTTCCAGGGTGCGCGGATACGCATGAGATTATGACTACGATTGTCGCCATTGCCAACGAAAAAGGCGGGGTCGCCAAGACCACCACCGCCCTTTCCCTGGGCGCCGCGCTCGTCGAGAATGGCCAAGAAACCCTTCTGGTGGATATGGATCCGCAGGCCAATCTGACCCTCGCCCTGGGGATTCAACCGTCGCAAACGCGGCGCTCCGTGGCGGATCTGCTGCTGGGAAATTCTTCTACGCTCGGCGTCTCGCGCGAGACCGGCATTCCGGGTCTGGATATCATCCCGGCGTCCGGCGAAATGCTTCTGGTCGAGCGTTTTCTCTACGTGCGCCAGCATTACGAGCATCTGTTACGTAGGGCATTATCCAAATCCAATATGTACAGCATCATTATTCTGGATTGTCCGCCATCCCTGGGAGCGCTGACGATCAACGCACTGACCGCGGCGCAACTCTTGATCATTCCCACCCAGTGCGAATTCTTCTCCGCCCATTCCCTGCGGGAGATGCTGGACCTCATCCGCAACATCCGCCAGCGGACGAATCCCTCGCTGCGTTACCGCGTGTTGATCACTATGTTGGGCCGAACCCGCGTGCACCGGACCCTTCAGGAACAAATCCGGTCCGCGTTCGGAAACGCAGTTTTTGAAACCGCAATCGAGAACGACACAAAATTGCGCGAATGCCCGGTCGTCGGGAAACCCATCACCCAGTACGCACCAGAAAGCCGGGCAGCGATGCAGTATCGTGCGCTGGCTCAGGAGTTGGAAGAATATGTCCATCAAGCAGTCGCTCAACCAGCTTGAGACTTTATTTTCCGGAGTCTCGGAACCCGATATCCCGGTCGAACGGCGTTCCAAACCGCGCCGGGTAAGCGAATCCGAATCCTCCCCGAGCGGGTGGGTTTGGGAATTCGACGCCGACGGCAACAGCCTCTGGTGCTCGGATGAAATCCAACCCCTGCTCGGCGTGCGCCCGTCCCAGATCCACGGCCAACCTTTGGAATTCTGCGGGTTGGTGCCGGATTCGGCGCAGCGATTGCGCACGGCAATTGCCCGCGGCGAACCGATCGACAATCTGTTCCTTTCCGCCAATCATCGCAACGGTTCCCAGATCATGCTGCTGCTCAACGCGCTTCCACGGATGGACGAGGATGGTGAGCCCTCGACCTACCGGGCGGTGGTCCAGGTGTTGCAATCGGCGGTCGCAACTCCGGCAACGGCCAAGACCCGAAAAACCGCTCCCGCTTCGAAGGAAGTGCAACCCTCCGTGGTACCGGCTGGCAAACGCCCCGGCCTTCGGCAGACACCGGCTCTTGCTGTGCCCGTCTCGGCATCCGGCCTTCCGGCAGGCGTGTCATTGGCCAAACCGCGGCCGGCCGCCGTAAAAAGATCAGCGGCAAATGCTTCGGCTAAAGTCGAACCGCTGCCCGTAATACCTGGTGCCCCAAAAATCTCGCCCCCATCCAAACTCCGGAAACATGCAGAGGAAACCGTTCACGCGGAAGTGGAAAAGTTCCTTCGAAAACCAGCCGAGTCCCTGCCGATCGTTCCCGTCAGGAAACCTGCTGCTAAACCGAAGCCGGCGATAGCGGCTCCGCCCGTTTTGGAAACTTCCCCGATCGCACCTATCAAGAAGCGCCCGGCCAAGACACCCGTTGTTAGGGAAATCCCGATGGTCTCTGCCGAAGTGTCTATCGCCGTCCCGGCCAAGAAACGAATCCTCCGGCCGGCCGTTTCGATCGAACCAACCATCCCGGTTGAGATCCCCATGCCCGTCCGGAAGCGCACTTCCAAGGTACAGCCGGTGATGACCGCACCCGCCAAGATCAAAGCACCCGCGACCCCGGTGCAAAAACACACGATCAAACCCTTCCTCCCCGCTGTGTTGCCTCCCGCCGCGGAGGTACTTAAAGCGCCGGGAAGAAAACGCGCTGCAAAACCGCCCGTGTCCTTGGAAACGCCTGCTCCCGCTGAGGAAGTTATATCAGCGTCCTCCACGCGGATCCCCGGGCCGTTTTCCACGAAAAAAGCCCGCGCAACCACCGAGATTCCGATCACAACGGCCAAGAAACGCGTTATCGAACCGATTTCGGCCGAGGTAGAACCCGCTCCAGCCGCAGGAACGACCGCTGTGACCAAGAAGCGGATCACTAAACTGTTCATACCCGCGAAGCCTGCGCCCGTAGAAGAACTTACGATTACGCCGAAAAAACGGATCACTCGACCGTTTGTGCCCGCGGAGGCAGCTCCCATCGAAGAGCCGTCTATCGCGCCAAAGAAACGGATCACTAAACCGTTCGTTGCCCCGGAGGCTGCTCCCGTAGAAGAACCCTCTATCGCGCCAAAGAAACGGATCACCAAACCGTTTTCCGAAACCGCAATTTCCGAGACCCCTCCACCCGCTCCAGCGGTGAAACGCATTACCAAACCGCTTCAAAAACCGCGTGTTGTTCCCAGTATCACGAGCATCCTGGAATCATCCGCCGAAGCTGCACCGCAAAAACAAATTCGCCGACCATCTCTTGAGGAATTGCTTCCCACCATCGCCCAATCCCTGCGGAAAATTCCGGAGACAGGGGAATCGCCTGCTCCGGCTGAACCCGCGGTCGAAACTGCACCTCAGTTTCAGGAACCGACAATTCCATCGCCGGTGACCATTCCGATCGTTCCCGCTCTCGAATCTGCCGCGCCGGCCTTTAGCCCGCCGACAATGAAACTGGAACCAGGTATCCATTCAGCGGAAGTGCAAAAAGAAGTCATTCACCCATCGGAAATATTCTCTCCTTCCGCTCCGGTAGAGACCGCTGCGCCCCTCGCGCAGACTTCCACGGCCCCGGAAAGCGCGCCGGCGGTATCTGAAAAAATAAAACCGGAAGCCGCAGCCCCGGCTGAACCCGGCCCGATCTTCACCGCCACAACCTGGGAAATTCCCACCGAACAACCAAAACCCGAGCCCGCACTTCCTTCGTTCGATCCCTTCTCCATGGGAACTAGGCAACTGTCCCCGTCGGTAGTCCTGGGAACGTCGGCGGCGACCACCCCCGAATTCACACCCGCAAGTTCACCGGAGTCCGAACAACCGGGACAGCCACCCGTGGAAAAATATCTTCCAGCTGAGGTCTCCTCATCTCCTATAACTTCTCCACGCTTCCGGGAAACGGACCAGCGTGTTTCTCTTCCGGAGATGCCGCCGGCGGCGATTCCCGCGCGCGAAGAACAGGCGGCTTCGGCTATCGCACAACCGCCCGCACCCGCACCCAGGCCTCTCCAACCCTCCGTTCCGCCCTTCCGGGCCACCGGCCCGCTCTCCCTTGCACGCGCTTTCGGCGGATCGAGCCAATCGTCCTCATCGCTTTCCATCCAGCCGGTGCTCTTTCACGAAGATCCGACCGGATTACAGCAGTTGGATTACTACAACAGCCCGGAGACGCAAAAAGCGCTCTCGAGCGGGGACTTGGTGATTTCACAACCCGGAGACGACGGAAACGACGATAATCGATCGGTCATGGCCGTTCCCATCCGTCTGCAGGATCAGGTGCTGGGCGTACTCGAATTTCGCGACGACGAAGGACTGCGCCACTGGACGGACGATGACCGGATGCTGGCGGAGGAAATTACCGACCAGCTTGCCCTGGCGCTTGAGAACGCTCGCCTGTTCCATCAGGCCGCCGCCCGCACCCAGGAACTCGCGCTGGTAAACCGCGTCGTTTCGTCGGTCTCAGGTTCCCTGGATCTGATGACCAGCCTAGACAGCGTCGCCTCCGAACTCGCCAAGGCGCTCTCATTGGGCCACGCCAGCATTTCACTCCTGAGCGACGATAAAAGCACGTTGACCCTGGTAAGCGATCAACCCGGCCGGTTGGACCGGGCAAGCCCGACGATTTTCGTATCGGTCACCGACACACCCATCCTGCAAAAAGCCATTGTGGACCGCGGGCCGACAATCTTTACCGGGTTGAGCGAAAACCCCCTGCGCCCGCTGCTTCCGGGAGAAAAACACGAACACCGGACACGCACCATGGTACTGCTTCCGTTGGTTGCGGAAGGAAATACGATCGGCTTAGTGGGCTTGCACCTTTTGGAAGAGGGACGCAGTTTTACATCAGACGAGCTCCGGCTCGCCGAAACGATCGTTGCCCAAGCCTCCACCGCCATTCAAAACGCCCGCCTGCACAACCAAACCGAGCAGGCTCTGCGCGAAGCGGTTACCCTGTTCCAAACGTCGCAACGGCTGCAGAAGGCTGCCGGGGAAGAAGAATTGATGCAGGAGACCCTGGACTCGTGCAAATCCGCCGTCCCCCTCAACAGCATCTCTATCCAACTCTTCGGCGAAGAAACCGGCCAAGCATATGTGCAGCAGGTCGCACATCTGGCCGACGCCGATCAGCCCTCGGTGGAGGACGGAACCCGCTTCCCGGGCGTTTTGTATCCCTTCTTCGATCTGCTCCAAAGCGCTCAGACCGTCGTAAGCAACCATGCCGAGGATGACGACCGTCTGTCGGGGATGGTGCGTCCGATACTTGCCGACCTTTCGATCGCCTCGATGGTCGCGGTCCCGTTGCGGGTCCGCGGTGAAAACATCGGCATTCTGCAAGCTGTCCGCCGCTTGGCCAACCCGTTCTCCCACAGCGAAGTACGGTTCCTCGAGACGGTCGGCGGCCAGCTCTCCGTGGCGCTTGACAACTACCGCTTGCTGGACCAAACCCAACGGCGCGCCCAACAGCTGGAAATTGCCGCTGAGGTAAGCCGCTTAGCCACCTCCACGTTGGAAACCGGCACCCTGCTATCCCGCGCGGTTAACCTCCTCCGCGAGCGGTTCGGTTTCTACCACACGGCCATTTATCTGCTGGACGATCAGGGAAAATATGCCGTCATCCGCGAGGCCACCGGCCAGCCGGGACTACAACTGAAGGAAGCCAAACACAGCATCGGGGTTGGATCACGCACGATCATCGGCCAGGTAACCGAAAGCGGGAAGGCGTATGCGGCGTTGGATACCTCCAAAGACCCATTCTACCGAGCGTACCCCAACCTGCCGGAAACACGCACGCAACTCGCGCTGCCGCTGAAAATCGGTGACCGGATGTTGGGAGCGCTCGACATTCACGTTTCGCGCGTCAACGCCTTCTCTCCGGCCGACATCTCCGTACTGCAATCCCTGGCGGACCAGGTGGCCGTAGCGCTTGACAACGCCCGCGCCTTCGACGTAGAGCGTGAAGCCCTCAAAGAGATGCGCGAAGTGGACCGTCTGAAGACCCAATTCCTGGCGAACATGAGCCACGAATTGCGAACCCCGTTGAATTCCATCATCGGCTTTTCTCGCGTCATCCTGAAAGGAATCGACGGCCCGATCACCGACCTCCAAAACCAGGACCTGACCGCCATTCACAACGCCGGACAACACCTGCTGGGCCTGATCAACGATATCTTGGATATCTCCCGAATCGACGCCGGAAAAATGGAATTAGCGTTCGAAGAAGTGGATCTGCGCAATCTGATCCAAAGCGTGGCCTCGACCGCCCTCGGGTTGATCCATGACAAGCCTATCCGCCTGACGCAATACATCCCGGACGATTTGCCGCTGGCTCGGGCCGATCCGATCCGTACCCGCCAGGTTATGCTCAACCTGCTCTCCAATGCTGCGAAGTTCACCGAGTCCGGCAGCATCGTGATCGAAGCGAAGTTACAGACCAGCCCCGACAACTTTCCAGAGATCGCCATCAGTGTGTCCGATACCGGTTCTGGCATTCCGGCAGATCACTTTCCAAAGTTGTTCCAGGAGTTCTCCCAAGTGGACGCTTCGCCGACCCGCCGGACAGGCGGCACAGGCTTAGGCCTCTCCATCTGCAAGCGGCTCGTGGAAATGCACGGCGGCCGCATCTGGGTGGATTCGATCCTGGGCAAAGGATCCACCTTCTACTTCACGGTGCCGGCGTTGCAATCGAAAACAACGCCAGCCGGCGAAGTCGCTCCAGCCGTCCAAGCCCCCGTCGGGCGCAAGAATGTAATGGTGGTTGAAAACGAAGCCGGGGTGGTCCAACTGTACCGGCGATACCTGGAACCGCGCGGATACACCATCGTCGAATTATCCGACGGTGCCCGGGCGGTGCCGATGGCCCGGGAACTCCGGCCGTACGCCATCCTGCTGGACGTCAATATGCCGTCCCCCGACGGCTGGCAGGTGCTGGCCCAGTTGAAATCTGATCCCGTAGCCCGGCCCTTGCCGGTCATCCTGTGCACCATCACGGAAGACCGCGGGCGGGGCCTGAGTTTGGGAGCGGCAGACTACCTGGTGAAACCGATTCTCGAGGCGGATCTTATCGCGGCGCTTGAGAAGTTGGAAAAACCGGACCGCAAAGCCTTTAATGTTTTGGTATTGGAAGATAATCCGGAGGAAGCGCAACTCGTCCAGCGCATTCTGGATAAATTGAGCGGTTTCGCCATCCGCATGGTGGCGGAAGGGAGAACCGGGTTGGACATGATCGAATCGGATCAACCGAACCTGGTCATCGTGGATTTGCAATTGCCCGGAACGACGGGGTTCGACGTGATCAACGCTTTGCGGTCCAACGAGAAAACAAAACAACTCCCCATCATCGTCTTGACCGGCGCGGATCTACCCCCGGAACTGCGCGAGAAACTCGCCGCCCAGGTGACGGCCATCTTGCATAAGGGCCAATTCTCCGAACACGACCTGTTGGAAAGCATTGCCCGATCGCTGAAGCTTTACGAGCATAAGGGCGTTCCCGGCACGTCGCCGCTTTCCCTGCAAATGAAGAAATCCACTTCGCCGCTGCCGGGCGATCGAAAAAGTTCCACCTCGCCGCTTCCGGGCGATCGAAAAAGCTCCACCTCACCGCTTCCGGCGGAGAAAAAGACTCCGACATCGCCACTTCCCGTCGAGAAGAATGCATAAGCCGTCCCGGCCGGCGGCTTTTCGGTCCGAGGGAACCGGATGCCGACCGGGAGGAACCGCTGAACGAATAGGAAGAGGAATTCATGGCTGCGCATTTTGTCGTCGAGTGCCTGGATTGCGGCACGCTATCCACCTATTCCCCCCGAACGCCGCTCTGTCCGAAGTGTGGCAGCGCGTGGCGGCAGGCGCGTTACGACTATAAAACGCTTTCCCGGACGTTCGCTTTGCAAATCCGGGAAAGGCCATTTTATCTCTGGCGTTATCTGGATCTGCTCCCAATCTCCAACTCCGCCAATATCGTCACTCTAGGAGAAGGCGGCACTCCCCTGCACCACGCCCCCAACCTGGGTCTGATGCTCGGCCTTCCGAATATCTTCATCAAGGATGAACGCCAAGGACCGACCGCCTCGTTCAAGGACCGCCAGGCGGCGCTAACGGTCTCAGCGCTCAAGGAGGCCGGGATCCAGGAGGCTGTGGTCGCCTCGACCGGAAACGTCGCCATCTCTTACGCAGCCTATTGCGCCAGGGCCGGAATTAAACTATGGGCGTTTCTGACCAGCATGGTGCCGGCGGCTAAAATGCAGGAAGTGGCCATCTACGGGACGCAGGTCATCAAGGTGACCGGCACCTACGACCACACCAAACAGGTGGCGACAGAATTCGCCAAACGGCGCGGGTTGTTCATCGACCAGGGAACGCGCAGTGTCACTCCGATCGAGGCAATGAAGACAATCGGCTTCGAACTGGCGGAGCAATTGACCCAGTTGCTGGGTCCCTTACCGGCAAGCGCCACCGGGAAAACGCCTTTCCCCTGGAGGAACCCGGACTGGTATATCCAGGCCGTCAGCGGCGGCATGGGGCCACTGGGCGTCATCAAAGGATTCGAGGAACTGCAATTATTGGGACTAACCCAAAAGATCCCCAACATCGCGGGCATCCAGGTGGAAGGCTGCGCGCCGATGGTCAGCGCCTGGAAGCGCGGCGCCGAAACATCGGACGTGGTCGTCTCGCCGGTGACGAATATCTCAACGCTCTCGACCGGCGACCCGGGACGCACCTACCAAATCCTGCGCGGGTATTTCACTAAACCGCCTTCCCGTTCGTTGTTTGAATCCGTTTCCGACGAAGACGCCTTCCGCGCGACCCACATCGTGGCCAAGATGGAAGGCATCTCACTGGAACCGGCGGCTTCCGTGGCGTTCGCCGGCTTGTTTAAGCTCGTGAGGGATGGGGTCATGCGCCCGGAAGATGTGATCGTCGTGAACGCTTCGGGTCACACGCTACCCATCGACCGCGAAATCCTTGGCGAAGGATGGGAAACCGAGGTATCGCTGCCGGGCTCCACGGAAGTGGAAATGCCTCGCGAAGGATTGCTGGCGGCGTTGAACCGGCTGGACTTCCGCCTGCGGAAAGTGGTTATCGTCGACGATGACCTGAACGCGGTGCGTCTGATCCGCCGAATTCTGCAGGCCCGCGGCGGATTCGAAATCAGCGAAATTTCGGAAAGCACCAAGGCCCTGGAATTCATCCGCCAGCAAAAACCGGATCTGGTGATTATGGATCTGATGATGCCGGAATTGGATGGTTTCGGTCTTTTGGAACTCCTCAAGAAAGATCCGGCGCTGGCGGAAATCCCGGTGGTCGTCGTCACCGCCAAGATGCTGGTACCGGAGGAGCGACGCAGGCTCAACGGCATGATCCAAAAGCTTTTACAAAAAGGCACTTTCCTCGACGACGAATTGGTTTCGGAGATCAAGAAGGCCCTGGAATGAAAATTCGGCGCACCGCGGTCCGGACGGATGACTCCTCGTTGAGGAAGCCCCGATGAAACGCACCCTGACGGGCCGCACGATCGGCATGGCCGCGGCAATGTCTTCGGCTTTTTTTCTGGGCGTCTCACCGACACTGGGAAAAGTTGCGTTTGCCGGCGGTTTCCTGCCAGTGGAAGTGGTCGGCTTTCGGGCGCTGGGTGCCGCACTGATTCTTTTTGTGGTGATTCTGGTCGGCAGACGCTCTTTGCTCCAGATCTACCCGATAGGATTAATCGGCTGCCTGCTGGCCGGATGGATCAACGCGCTCGGAGCGCTTTTTTATTACAGCGCGATCACCCGGATCGATACCGGCCTAGGGGCGATTATTTATTCCTTGTATCCGGGGTTTGTCGCGCTATTTTTACTGCTGGACGGTTCCCAACCTTCCAGGCTTAGCATGGTCCGTCTGGCGATCGCCATTCCCGCAATTGTCTTAATCACATCGACCGGCGACCATCGCGTGGATTTCATCGGAGTCCTGCTCATGCTGGCTGCCTCCGCGCTCTATGCCCTGCATCTGCCGATCAACCAGCGTGTGCTGTACGAAGTTCCGGCGCTGACGGTCACCTTCTACACTCTCTTGGCGTCCTCCGCGGTTTTGCTTCCCATGCTGCTCTTTAATTCATCCTTCGGTCAAACGCATTCACAGCTATCCTGGCTGGCAGTGGGCGGAATGACACTGGCGATTCTTATCTCCCGACTGACACTTTTCGTCGGGGTCAAGCACCTCGGCGGTTTGCAGACCTCCTTGATCGGGCTAGGCGAAATGCTGGTGACCATCTTCTTCGCCCTCACTTTACTGCGGGAGCATTTGAGCCTGGCCCAATGGCTGGGCGCGTTGCTGATGTCCGGCAGCATCCTGCTCGGGGTGCGTGAGCCTTCCATCCCCACCCGCCTGGCTCCAGGTTCCGGCTGGCTGGCCTGGCTGCAACCGAAATCCCCGGAACAATTGGTCCGCGAAGCCCTCGCCTCAGGCACCCTGCCCCCCATACCCTCAGAGATCCGTCCTCCGCTGGAGAGTGCGGCTCCCGACCCAATCCCCTTCTCCACTCCGCGCGATAAATAACATCCATTTCCGGAAAAATCGTTTCGATCCGCATTCCGGGAGCACCCGGCAACGGTTTTTCGATTCCATCCTTTCGCAATTCCTTGTGCTATACTTTCCTCCCTACAGCCACAGGAACCGGGTGGAAAATGCCAAACCATTTTCTGAGTCTGACGGATTATTCTTCGGAAGAGATTGAAAACCTCCTTCAATTGGCGATCCGGTTGAAGCGGGAACACGCGCAGGGCGGAAACCGGCCATCCCTGCGGGGCAAAGTCCTGGGGATGATTTTCCAGAAACCCAGCCTGCGCACGCGGGTGTCGTTCGACATGGCCATGCGCCATCTCGGAGGCGACGCATTGTACCTTGCCCCGAATGAAATCGGGCTTGGTCAAAGGGAATCCGTCGCAGATGTCAGCCGGGTGCTATCGAGTTATGTCGACGCCATCATGGCGCGTGTCTTCGCGCACGAACATATTCTCGAATTGGCGGAGTACTCCCGGGTTTCGGTAATCAACGGACTTTCGGATCACGACCATCCCTGCCAGGCGATGGCCGACTTCCTGACCGTGCGCGAGGTGAAGGGGCGGACCGAGGGGGTCAAGCTCGCCTTCGTCGGTGACGGCAACAACGTCGCCCACTCGCTCCTCGAAGCGGGCGCGCTCGCAGGCATGGAGATCGCCGTCGCCTCGCCGCCCGGCTATGCGCCTTCCCCGCAGGTGGTCGCAGACGCACGGGCGCTGTCGCGCACCACCGGCGGCGTGATCGAGGTCTTCGAGGACCCGCGCGACGCCGTGCGCGGCGCGCATGCGGTCTACACCGACGTATGGGTCTCGATGGGCGAGGACGCCGAGCGAGAGGAGCGCCTGCGCACGCTTCGCCCGTACCAGGTCGACGAGGAGCTGCTCGCGCTTGCGCGTCCGCCGGCGATCTTCATGCACTGCCTGCCGGCGCACCGCGG
>PLND01000022.1 GCA_003141675.1 Anaerolineae bacterium | reverse complement strand
TAGGGTTTGATGCAGCAACGCGGAGAGTAAATCGCCGTGGAGGCGTTTCTCGGTTTCACGCACGGCTTTCGCGCGCGCCATTTCCACTGCGCACACCAGCGCGCCCTGCTCGATCACCAGGCGGTCCGTCCGATCGAGCTCGCCGGAGATACCGATCGCGGAAAGATATCCGCGAGCCATGTCGTCGACGACGATCGGCACCACCATACGCTCCAATCCCCCCGGGAGTGCATCCACCGCGAGGGAAGGCGATTCCCCCGCCTGCCGCCGGTCGCGGAGCGTTTCGGGCAGCGTCGAAAAATTCTCCAGTTGTTCGAGCAGGTCGTCCCAGATCGACCGCAGGGAAACGCTCGGGCTGGAGGCGATGGGCAGGAGCCGTTTATCCTGAACCAGGATTCCGCGTTGGGTCATTTCACGCATCACCGCCACCAACCCGGTCAACCCTTCCCCGTGAGCCGCGATTTTCGTAAGACGAGTCTGGATTTGTACGCTACGTTCCAGGAGAATCGACTTTTGGGAGAGCAGGGTGCGCATCAATAATTGCTGGACGGCGTGCATTCCCGTCCGATTGCCGGTGACAAAAACCGAAGGATCGAGAAATTGAACAACTGGTTTGCTCGAAATCCAAGCCCGATCGATCTCCATATCCCCGATGATCGCAATCGCCGAGGCCGTTCCGGTTAGGGCCGCCGGAAAATCCGGAAGATCTTTACCGTCCGATCCCAGCAGCAATAAATCGCCGGGCTCAGCATCGGATATATCGCAGGATATCCAGTTGATCGGTGTGATCGATGCGAGATCCTTCCCGGTCACCCATCGATAGCTTTCGATCGAGAAGGGTGAAAGGATATTCTCAAGCGTCATTGATGGGGTGGTTGTTTGATCCATTGCCATAATCCGAAGGATTATATCGCATTCTCTCGCTCTTTTCAAGCCTCATTGTGCATATTGTACAACGAAAGTAGGTGATAATTATGAAATATGCTTATAGACAAAGCAAAAAAAATGGGTTAGAATTTCAAAATAGATTGAAAAGGAATCCCTGATGTATTTCATTCTGCTGGCTGTCGAAATCGCTATTTTGGTCCTCATTCTTGGCGAGAGCCATAAACGCGTGTGGGCAGCCCTCGAAAAGTAAGCGAAGTTGAATGGAAGTGACAACCAAAAAGAAAAAAACCAGGGCTGCCCAAAAAGGCGGCCTTTTTCTTTATCTGGCCCGAAGGAAGGAGAAAGCAATGCGTTCCGATTTGATCAAAAAAGGATATGAACATGCGCCGCACCGGGCGCTTTTACGGGCGATGGGTGTGAAGGAAGCGGATTTCGACAAACCCTTCATCGCAGTGGCCAATTCTTACACCGACATCGTCGCAGGGCACGTCCACTTGCAGTCGTTCGCCAAACGGGTGAAGCAGGCCATCCGCGAGGCGGGCGGTGTTCCCTTTGAGTTCGACACCATCGCCGTCGACGACGGGATCGCGATGGGCCACGCCGGGATGAAATACAGCCTGCCCTCGCGCGAGTTGATCGCAGACTGCGTTGAAACGATGGTCATGGCGCATGCTTTCGATGGTATGGTCTGCATCCCCAATTGCGACAAGATCGTTCCCGGGATGGTCATGGCCGCCCTGCGGGTAAATATTCCGACGATCTTTGTCTCCGGCGGACCGATGCGCGCGGGCAAAACGCCCGATGGGAAGCCCGTCGATTTGATCTCGGTTTTCGAAGGGGTCGGGGCATACAAAGCCGGGAAGATCAGCCAGAAACAATTGAGGGTTTTGGAGGAGTACGCCTGCCCTTCGTGCGGATCCTGCGCCGGACTCTTCACGGCCAATTCGATGAACTGCCTCCTGGAGGCGTTCGGTCTGGCGTTGCCCTTCAACGGGACCGCGCTGGCGAAATCCGCCGAGCGCAACGCGCTGGCCGATACAGCCGGAACGCTGATCATGAAGCTGGTCAAACACAACGTTCTTCCGCGAGACATCCTGACCATACATGCGGTGGACGACGGGTTTGCGCTGGATATGGCGATGGGCGGCAGCACCAACACCGTTCTGCACACGCTCGCGTTCTGCTATGAGGCCGGATTGGATTACCCGCTCGCCCGGATCAACCAACTTTCCGAGAAAATTCCGCATCTGACCAAAATCAGCCCTTCCGGGCCGTGGCACATTCAAGACCTGCACCGTGCGGGAGGCGTACCGGCGCTCCTCAACGAGGTGGCGCGCAAGGATGATGCTTTGCTCCACCTGGACCGTCCCACGGTAACGGGCAAGACCTTGCGGGAGAATATCAAGGGAGTAAAGGCCAGCAACCACGAAGTAATCCGCCCGATGGAAAATCCGCACTCGCAAACCGGCGGATTGGCGATCCTGTTCGGCAACCTGGCGCCGGACGGGGCGGTGATCAAGGCGGCGGGCGTGCCCGACACGATGCGCAAACATAGCGGGCCGGCACGCGTTTATGGCGGCCAGGAGGAGGCGTTATCCGGCATTCTTGCCGGAGAAGTTAAAGCGGGAGAAGTGGTTGTCATCCGGTATGAGGGACCACGCGGCGGTCCGGGGATGCAGGAAATGCTCTCGCCCACCTCGGCCTTAATGGGGATGGGCTTGGGCGACAGTGTTGCGGTCGTCACCGACGGGCGGTTCTCCGGAGGCACACGCGGCGCGTGCATTGGTCACGTGTCGCCGGAGGCGGCCGCCGGCGGGCCGATCGCAGCCTTGGCCCAGGGAGACATCATCGACATCGATCTGGACCGACGCACGCTCAGCGTCCGTATGGACGAACGCGAGATCCGTTCCCGTATCGCGGCGCTGCCGCCGTTCCAGCCGCGCACAGAAAGCCCCTGGCTGCGACGCTATACAAAGCTTGTAAAGAGCGCCAGCACCGGGGCAGTTTTAGAAGATTAACCCCCTCCATGCCTTCCCCCATTTGCAGAGCAAACAGGGGAGACGCAGGAGGTCAAGGAGAAGAGTGATGAAAAAGACAGGTGCGGAAGTTTTGTGGGAGTCCCTTATCCGGGAGGGAGTCGAGGTTATGTTCGGACTCCCCGGGGGGCAGATCATTCCGGCATTCGACGCCATGCTCAACTATCCGCAGTTGCACTTCGTGCTGGTGCGGCACGAGCAGGGCGCGGCGATGATGGCCGACGGGTACGCCCGCGCATCCGGAAAAGTGGGCGTGGCGGTTGCCACCTCGGGCCCGGGAGCGACCAACCTGGTCACCGGAATCGACGTGGCGATGATGGATTCTTCGCCGGTGGTGTTTATCACCGGCCAGGTTCCGAGCAACCTGCTCGGAACCGACGCCTTCCAGGAAGTGGACATGACCGGCATCAGTCTGCCGATCACCAAGCACAACTTCCTGATCACTTCCCCCGACCAGGTAGCCCACGCCGTCCGTGAGGCGTTCTACATCGCCCGCAGCGGTCGTCCTGGGCCGGTGCTGATCGATTTCTGCAAGGATGCACAAGTTGCCAAGACGGAAGTTCTGGAATCGTCGGATGTCCATCTATTCGGATACCACCCGCCGACCCACGCCCCGGCTGTCCAGCTGGAGCAGGCGGCGGAGCTCATCCGCACGGCAAAACAACCCGTGATCTTCGCCGGGCATGGTGTAATGATCTCGGGAGCCGTTGAGGAAGTGCGCAAGTTCGCCGAGCGCACAAATATCCCGGTGGCCATGACACTCCTGGGGTTGGGCGCCCTGTCTTCTTCACATCCGCTTTCGCTGGGAATGATGGGAATGCACGGCACGGCACACTGCAACCTCGCCATTCAACAATCCGATCTGATCATTGCTCTGGGAATGCGGTTCGACGACCGGGTGACCGGAAATTTAAAGAATTACGCACCTAACGCGCGCAAGATCCACGTCGAGATCGATCCGACCGAAATTAATAAAATTATCCACGCGGACGTTGCGCTGATGGGCGACGTAAAGACCGTTCTGAAGGATTTGGATTCCCGCATCCCCAATGCTAAACATGAGGAATGGCTCAACCAAATCAAGGAATGGAAACAGGATAGCCAACAGCGCGACATCCTGGTGCAGCCGACCAACGGCAAACTGCATGTGCCGCAAATCGTGAACGACATCTGGAAGGCCACCAAAGGGGAGGCGCTTATCGTCACCGACGTTGGCCAGCATCAGATGTGGACGGCGCAATACTATCCGCCCGAAAACCCCTACAGCTTCATCACTTCCGGCGGTGCGGGCAGTATGGGATTCGGGTTGCCGGCCGCGATCGGGGCGAAGTTCGCCCAACCCGGGCGCGAGGTGTGGGCGATCGTCGGCGACGGCGGATTCCAGATGACACAGGCGGAACTTTCCACCGCCGCCCAGGAAAACATCGAGATCAAGATCGCCATCATGAACAACCACTTTCTGGGAATGGTGCGCCAGTGGCAGGAATTCTTCTTCGAAAAGCGTTATTCGGCGGTGCAGTTGAAAAACCCCGATTTTTGCATGATCGCCGAAGCGCACGGGATACCCTCACGGCGCGTGCTCAAGCCGGATGAAATTCATGCCGCGGTCGAATTTGCGAGAGCTACCCGCGGCCCGGTCCTGCTCGATTTCCACGTGGAGCAGGAAGAGGCGGTGTATCCGATGGTGCCGCCCGGCGCGGACCTGCACGCGATGATCCGCCGTCCGATCCAGGATGAGAAGGGTTAGGAGGCCGCGATGCAACATACCATGATTGCACTTGTGGAAAACAAGCCCGGCGTGTTAAACCGTGTGGCGTCGCTGTTTAGGCGTCGGAACTTCAACATCGAGAGCCTGGCTGTCGGTCAGACGGAAAACCCCGAGATCTCGCGGATGACGATCGTCGTCGAAGGCCGCCCGGAGGACACCGCCCGAATCGAGGCCAATCTCTATAACCTCGTTAACATCATCGACGTGCAGGACGTCACCGGCCAGCCCGTCATCGCCCGCGACCTGGCGCTGATCAAGGTCAAGGCCGAGCCGAAACTTCGTGCCGAAGTCTCGGCGTTGGCGGAAATCTTCCGCGCCCGGGTGGTCGATGTGGCGCCGGAATCGCTCATTCTGGAGATCACCGGCACGGAGGATAAGATCGAAAGTCTGGTCGAGTTGCTGCGCCCGTTCGGCGTACTCGAAATGGTCCGCACCGGACAGGTGGCGATGCTTCGCGGTGGGGCGATTGGTGTGCGCCACATGCCCGGGGCGAACGGAAGAGACGCGTGATAGGCTGCGGAATAACAAAAAAGGTGTCATTGCGAGCGACTGAAGGGAGCGAAGCCCCGGCAAATGCAACTCTTGCAGAGTAGGGGCCGGGGCGAGGCTCGCAATGACATAGTCCGACTTTTTCCGCAGCCTACTATGGCACGGCAACATAACCAGAAATCCGCCCCTCGCATCGGCGAGGGTAGCATTCCAAAAAGAAGGAGAGATCGAAATGGCAAAGATCAATTTTGGCGGCGTCGTTGAACAAGTGGTCATGCGCGACGAATTCCCGCTCGCAAAAGCGCAGGAAGTGCTGCGTAACGAAACCGTGGCGGTGCTTGGCTACGGAGTGCAAGGGCCGGCGCAGTCCTTGAACATGAAGGACAACGGCATCCGGGTTATCATCGGCCAGGCCAAGGAGGACAAATTCTACTGGGACAAGGCCCTCAAGGACGGCTGGGTGCCGGGTAAGACGCTCTTCCCGATCGAGGAAGCCGTCCGGCGCGGGACGATCATTCAATACCTGGTGTCGGACGCCGCGCAGAAGATTCTCTGGTCGAAGGTCAAGGCCAACCTGAAGAAGGGCGACGCGCTGTATTTCTCGCACGGATTCTCGATCGTCTATAAGGAACAGACCAGCGTCATCCCTCCGGATTACGTCGACGTGATTATGGTCGCTCCGAAGGGATCCGGAGCGAGCGTGCGGGCCAACTTCCTGGCCGGATCCGGCATCAACAGCAGCTTCGCGGTGTTCCAAGACGCCACCGGCCGCGCGCAAGACCGAACGCTGGCGATCGGAATCGCCATCGGCTCCGGGTATCTCTTCCCGACCACGTTCGAGAATGAGGTGCACAGCGACCTGACCGGAGAGCGCGGCGTGCTGATGGGGGCCCTCGCCGGCATCATGGAGGCGCAATACAACCTCCTGCGCAAGCACGGCCACACCCCGTCGGAAGCGTTCAATGAGACGGTCGAGGAACTGACCCAGAGCCTAATCCGGCTGGTGGATCAGAACGGAATGGATTGGATGTACGCCAACTGCTCGACCACCGCGCAGCGCGGCGCGCTCGACTGGCGCCACCAGTTCCGCAAGGCGGTCGAGCCGGTGTTCGACTGGCTTTATGAGAGCGTCGTCTCGGGTGAGCAGACCCGGATTGTGATCGAAGCCAATAGCGCCAAGGATTACAAGAAAAAGCTGGACGCCGAACTCAAAGAGATGCGCGAATCCGAGATGTGGCGGGCCGGTTTGGCCGTCCGTTCCTTGCGTCCGGAAAACTGGAAAAAGAAATAAACGGGAAGAAAACCCGGCAGGCGGAGGACATCATGGATAACTATGTGAGAATTTTTGATACGACGCTGCGCGACGGCGAACAATCGCCCGGCGCCAGCCTGACCTCGAGCGAGAAACTGGAAATCGCCCGGGCTCTGGCCCGCATGGGCATCGACATCATCGAAGCCGGGTTTCCCTCCGCATCGCCGGACGACCTCGAGGCCGTGCGCCGGATCGCCGTTGAAGTTGGCAACACTGCTCCCGGGCATGTCGACGAACCGGGGTCGGAACAGGCGACTCTCCAACACCCGCCGCCGATTATCTGCGGGCTGGCGCGTACCATCAAGGGCGACATCGACGCGGCCTGGGAAGGGGTGCGCCTCGCCGCCCGGCCGCGAATTCATACCTTCGTGGCCACTTCGCCGATCCACATGCAGTACAAACTAAAAATGTCGCCGGAAGAGGTGGCGTTGCTCATCCGCGAGATGGTCACCTATGCGCGTTCGTTGTGCGCGGACGTCGAATTCTCGCCGGAGGACGCCGGCCGCAGCGAACCGGATTTCCTCTACAAGGTTCTGCAGATTGCGATCGAATGCGGCGCCACCACACTCAACATCCCCGACACGGTCGGCTATACCACACCCGAAGAGTGGGGCAAACTGATCGAAGGGATCATCCACAATACCAAGGGCATCGAAAAAACGATCGTCTCGCTGCATTGCCACAACGACCTGGGGATGGCCACCGCCAACACGCTGGCCGGATTGCGGGCGGGCGCGCGGCAAGTGGAAGGAACCATCAACGGTATCGGCGAGCGCGCGGGAAACGCCTCGATCGAGGAAGTGGTGATGGCGCTGCACACGCGCCGCAATCTGTTTAACCTGACGACGGGGATCGACACCACGCAGATCGCCCGCGTGAGCCACATGGTCTCGACCTACACCGGAATCCCGGTTCAGCCAAACAAGGCCATCGTCGGAGCCAACGCGTTCGCACACGAAGCCGGCATCCACCAGGACGGCATGCTCAAACACCACACAACCTACGAAATCATGCGCCCTGAGATGATCGGCCTCTCGCAATCCAACTTAGTGCTGGGCAAACACTCCGGGCGGCACGCGCTGCGGGTTCGGCTGAGCGAGCTGGGCCACGAGCTTTCGAACGAGGAGCTGGACCGGGCGTTCGAACGGTTCAAGGAACTGGCCGACAAGAAGAAGTCCATCACCGATCCGGATCTGGAGGCGCTGGTGGCCGACCAGATCTATCAGGTGCGCGAGATTTATTCGCTCGAAGGATTGCAGGTGGCCTGCGGCACGATGGGCATGCCGACCGCCACGGTCCGGCTGCGCGGGCCCGACGGCGCACTGCGTGTGCAGGCGGCCGTCGGTACCGGGCCGGTGGACGCCACGTACAAGGCGATCGACGGCATCATCAAGGCACCCAACGCGCTGCAGGAATTTTCCATCCGCGCAATCACGGGCGGGATCGATGCGATCGGCGAAGTGACCGTGCGGCTGGAATCTGCTGAGGAGAACCAGCCTCCCCGGGAGATGGCGCAGAACGGCCGCATCAAGCCGCGCCTATACGGCGGGCACGGCGCCGACACCGACATCATCGTGGCCAGCGCAAAGGCATATCTGAGCGCGATCAATAAAATCCTCGTGGCGCAGGGAAGGAATCCGGTCCCGCAGGAAGACCGGGCGAGAGCCGCATGAACATGGAAAAAGTGAGGGATCACTTCGAACAGGACGCATCGGATTACGATCACGACATCCTCAAGTTCATCCCTTACTACCGTGAACAGAATCAGGCCATGATGGACCTGATTCCCTTCGAAGGAAATGCGAGAATCCGGGCCCTCGATCTCGGGACGGGAACTGGCGTGCTGGCCGATTTCATCCTGCGCCGCTACCCGATGGCCGAGGTGGCGGTGCTCGACCTGGCGGAGAACATGCTGGCGGCGGCCCGCGAGCGGCTCGGAACATTCGCAGAACGCGTGACCTTTCAGCGCGGAGATTTTTCCAAGGATGAATTCGGTTTCGGATACGATCTGATCCTCTCCGGGTTGTCCATTCACCATTTGGAGGATCAAGCTAAAAAGGATTTGTACCGCCGCATTTATCAGGCGTTGAATCCGGGCGGGCTCTTCCTCAACCGGGACATGGTCCTCGGGGCGACGGATCGTTTGAATGCGGTCTACGAGCATCTCTGGCTGGAATACGTGCGCTCGATGGGCGAGGACCCCGCGGCTTGCCTGGAAAGATCCCGCGCGGAGGATATCCCCGCCTGTGTGGAAGACCAACTGGAGTGGCTGCGGGGAGCAGGATTTGTGGATGTGGGCTGTCATTGGCAGCGTATGAATTACGCCATTTTCGGCGGCTATAAATTCTCGACGGAAAACAGGCATGACGAACGCAAAAACATTGTTTGATCGGGTTTGGGAAGATCATGTGGTCATCGAGGAGCCGGGCAATCCGACGGTTTTGTATATCGATCTGCATATGATCCACGAAGTCACGTCGCCGCAAGCCTTCGCCGGGCTGCGCGCCCGTGGGATCCGCGTGCGCCGGCCGGACCGGACTCTGGCGACGATGGATCATTCCATTCCAACCGTCGGGCTTTCGCTGGAGTGCGCGGACGATGCCGCCATCCGGCAACTGCATCAGCTGGAGACGAACTGCAGCGAGAACGGGATTTCGCTTTTCGCATTGGATTCACCGGGCAGGGGAATCGTTCACATCATCGGCCCTGAGCTTGGCGCGACCCAGCCGGGAATGACCATTGTCTGCGGCGACAGCCATACCGCAACCCACGGCGCTTTCGGAGCGCTGGCCTTCGGGATCGGCACGAGCGAGGTGGAACAGGTCCTGGCCACCCAAGCCCTTCTACAATACCGCCCGAAATCATGCCGTGTTAATTTTCGCGGGCACCTTGCCCCGGGCGTGACGGCGAAGGATATGATCCTCGGGTTAATATCCAAAATCGGGGTTGGGGGAGGGATCGGTCAGGTGTTTGAATATGCCGGGGATGCGGTCAAGGCGCTGGATATGGAAGGCCGCATGACTTTGTGCAACATGTCCATCGAAGGGGGCGCGCGCGCCGGAATGGTTGCACCGGACGATACAACGTTTCAATATTTGTCTGGACGCGAACGGACTCCCAAAGGAGCGGCGTGGGAGAAGGCGTTGGACGCTTGGAATAAATTGGCATCCGATCCGGATGCGGCGTTCGACCGCGAAATCAATTTCGACGCAGCCGCCCTCGCGCCGATGATCACCTTCGGCACCAATCCGGCGATGGGAATCCCCGTCAGGGGAAGAATTCCCGATCCGGCGGCGGAGAAGGATCCGGTCAAACGCACCGCGCTGGAGAAGGCGCTGGCGTACATGCGCTTCACGCCGGGAGAACCGTTGCTCGGAAAAAAGATCGACGTCGTGTTCATCGGCTCGTGCACCAACGGACGACTTTCCGATTTGCGTCAGGCGGCCGGAATTTTCCGCGGACGGAAAGTGGCGCTGGGAGTGCGTGTGCTGGTCGTCCCGGGATCCGAACGGGTCCGCCGCGATGCGGAGGCGGAAGGGCTGGACCGGGTTTTCCGCGAGGCCGGCGCCGAGTGGCGTTATTCCGGGTGCAGCATGTGTATCGCGATGAATGGCGATCAATTACAGCCGGGACAGCTCGCGGTGAGCACCAGCAACCGGAATTTCGAAGGCCGCCAGGGAAAAGGCGGGCGGAGTTTGCTCTCCAGCCCGCTCACGGCGGCGGCCGCAGCGGTGAGCGGCGCGGTGGTGGATCCGAGAACCATGATCGGGGAGAGCGCGTGATGGAACCGATTCGCAGTCTCACCTCCAAGATCATCCCGCTGCTGGCCAACGACGTGGACACCGATCAGATAATCCCGGCCCGATACCTCAAGGTAATCGATAAGAGCGGGTTGGCCGAAGGACTGTTTTTCAACTGGCGTTACCTTCCCGATGGAAAACCCAATCCGGATTTTCCAATGAACAAGCCGGAGTATCAGGGCGCGACGATCCTTCTGGCGGGCGCCAACTTCGGGTGCGGCTCATCCCGCGAGCATGCTCCCTGGGCGCTCCAGGCCGGAGGCATCCGGGCGATCATCAGCACATCGTTTGCGGACATCTTCCGCAACAATGCGCTCCAGAACGGCATCCTGCCGATCGTCGTTGAGGAATCGGTGCATCAGAGTCTGGTGGACTTGGTCGAGGAAGCCCCGTCCGCAACGATCACCATCGACCTGGAACGTCAGCGCTTGCTGATGCCCGGCGGGCAGGAAGCATCTTTCCCGGTGGATTCCTTTTCGAAAACCTGCCTGCTGCGCGGCGTGGATGAATTGGAATATCTGCTGGGATGCCTGCCGGCGATTGAAGCCCACGAGCGGGAGCGCGCGGCGGGCGGAAAGTCGAGAGAGCCATGATCGAAATCTATGATACGACGTTGCGCGACGGAACCCAACGCGAGGGAATTTCCCTCTCGTGTGAAGACAAAATACGGGTTGCCCAGAAACTGGACGATCTCGGCGTCGCCTATATCGAAGGCGGGTGGCCGGGGTCGAATGCAAAGGATCTGGAGTTTTTCGTTAAGGCCAGGGAAGTGCGCTGGCGGACGGCCAAGATCGCGGCTTTTGGCGCCACTTGCCGGGTGGGAACCCGGCCGGAGGACGACGAGAACATCCGCGCTTTATTGGATTCCCAGACGTCGGTTTGCACCGTGGTCGGGAAATCTTCGACCCTGCACGTTTCGGACGTATTGCGCACCTCGAAGGAAAACAATCTGCGGATCATCGAAGACAGCCTGGCGTATCTGAAATCGAAGGGCAAACAAGTCGTCTTTGACGCCGAGCATTTCTTCGACGGCTACAAAACCGACCCACATTACGCCCTGGAAACGCTGCACGCGGCCATGCGCGGCGGCGCTGACGTGCTGGTGTTGTGCGAAACCAACGGGGGCGCTATGCCATGGGAAGTGGAAGCCATTTTCCGCGCCGTGCGACAGGCAGTGGACGCCCCACTTGGAATTCATGCCCACAATGACAACGAATGCGGCGTGGTAAACACCCTGATCGCGGTCCGAGAAGGAGCAACCCATGTCCAGGGCACGATCAATGGATACGGGGAACGCAGCGGGAATGCCAACCTCTGCTCGATCATCCCGGATCTCGAATTGAAAATGAAGCAGCGTTGCCTGCCGAAGGGAAAACTGAAAAAACTGTATGAGGCGGCACATTTCGTCGCCGAGATCGCAAACCTATCGCCCGACGAGCACATGCCGTACGTCGGGAAATCCGCATTCGCCCACAAAGGGGGAATTCACGTGGCGGCCATGCGCCGCAGCCGGGTTTCCTACCAGCACATCGATCCGGAGTTGGTGGGGAACCGGATGCGTGTGGTGGTCAGCGAGCTCTCGGGGAAGGGCAACCTCCTCAACAAGATCGAGGAATTCAAGTTGCACTCCGACGAGAAGGCCGTCGCCAAAGTGCTCAAGGAGATCAAGGAACTTGAGGCGAAGGGATTTTCCTTCGAGGCGGCCGAAGCCTCGGTGGCCGTGATGCTCAAGCGCCATCATCCCGGGTATAAACCGCCCTTTGAGCTGATCGATTTCTTTTGCGTGGTCGAACACCGTCCGGGCCGGGGCCTGATGTCGGAAGCGATGGTAAAGGTTCGGGTGGACGGCGAGGTAATGCATACTGCCTCCGAGGGTAACGGCCCGGTGAATGCGTTGGACGGCGCGCTCCGCAAAGCGCTCAAGCCGCATTATCCGCAGATTGCCCGCTTCGAGTTGGTGGATTACAAGGTGCGCATCCTGGATTCTACGGCTGGAACAGCTGCCTCGGTGCGGGTGTTGATCGACACGCAGTGTGACGGCCGGCTGTGGAGCACCGTCGGGGCGAGTGAAAACATTATTGAAGCCTCGTGGCGCGCGCTATCCGACGCAGTCGAATATGGATTGACTATCGCATAAATCGGACCTGACCCATCAACCCCTTCTCGATATCCCATTCCACTTTGTACCAAGATATCCCTTCCCTTTGGGGAAGGGGCTGGGGGTAGGGGGAAAAGTCAGCGTAAAAATTCTTCCAAGGAGAAATTTCATGGCGGGAAAACTATATCGAATCGGCGTGATGGGCGGCGATGGCACGGGCCCGGAAGTGATCCACGAAGGGCTCAAGGTACTCCAGGCTGCGTCGAAGAAATTCGGATTTGCGATGGACCTGGTGAATTATGACTTGGGAGGGGAGCGCTACAAACGGACGGGCGAGATCCTACCCGATAGCGTCCTGGCGGAACTGAGGAAACTCGATGCGATTTATCTGGGCGCGATCGGACATCCCGACGTGAAACCCGGCATCCTCGAAAAGGGTCTGCTCCTCCGGCTGCGGTTCGAATTGGACCAGTACATCAACCTGCGTCCGGTAAAACTCTATCCGAACGTGGATACGCCCTTGAAAGATAAAACACCCGCCGATATCGACTTCGTCGTTGTGCGTGAAAACACCGAGGGCCTGTATACCGGGGCGGGAGGCGTGCTGCGCAAAGGAACGCCGAACGAGGTCGCAGTACAGGAATCGATCAATACGCGCATGGGGGTGGAACGCTGCATCCGGTATGCCTTCGAGTTTTGCAAAAACCGCGCGAAGCGGAACAAGCTGACTCTGTGCGGGAAGACCAACGTTCTTACGTATGCCTTTGACTTGTGGGAAAGAGCTTTTTATGAGGTGGCCAAGGAGTTTCCCGGCATCCAGCCCGATTACGCCCACGTGGATGCGACCACGATGTGGATGGTAAAGAATCCGGAATGGTTCGACGTGATCGTGACCGATAATATGTTCGGCGACATCATCACCGATCTGGGCGCGATGATCCAAGGCGGAATGGGCATCGCCGCCGGCGGTAACATTAACCCGCGGGGCGTTTCGATGTTCGAGCCGATCGGCGGTTCGGCGCCGAAATACACGGGCAAGAATGTCATCAATCCGATGGCGGCCATCTGCGCCGGCGGGATGCTGCTCGAGGAGATCGGTGAGAAACCCGCCGGTCAAGCCGTCGAACAGGCGGTGATTACGGCCCTCTCGGGCGGAAAAATCAAAAGCCTGGCCGCCGGAAAGATGGGGCTGTCCACTACCGAAGTCGGCGACCTAATCGCCGGATTGGTTTGAGTCTCCGATGAACGCAAAAATCATCCTATTGCCCGGAGACGGGATTGGACCCGAGGTGGTGGCGGAAGCCGTCCGGGTGCTCTCCGCCGTTGCGACCCATGGAGGGCACAACCTGAAATTCACCGAACGGCTGATGGGCGGGTGTTCCATCGACCGCTACGGCGTCGCGCTGACCGATGAGGTGTTGGCCGATTGCCAGGCCTCGGACGCGGTATTCCTGGGCGCGGTGGGAGGCCCGAAGTGGGACGACCCGCAGGCGAAGGTCCGCCCCGAACAAGGGCTGCTGGCGCTCCGCAAAGGCCTGAAAGTGTTTGCCAATCTGCGCCCGGTGAAAGTCCGTTCCCCGCTGATCGACGTCTCACCCTTGAAACGGAATCGGATCGAGGGAGTGGACATCCTCGTGGTGCGAGAGCTTACCGGCGGATTGTATTTCGCGCAGCCCAAGGAACGCAGCATCACTCCCGAGGGTTACGAGCGCGCCGTGGATACGCTCGAATATTACGACTATGAGGTGCGGCGCGTCGCCGACATCGCCTTCCGCCTGGCGTCCGATCGGCGAAAGAAAGTCACCTCCGTCGACAAAGCCAACATCCTGGAGTCGTCCCGTTTGTGGCGCCAGGTGACCACCGCTGTGGCCGCGGATTATCCGGGCATCACCCTCGAGCATCTGCTGGTGGATACGGCTTCGATGCGCCTGCTGATCGCGCCGAGGCAATTCGACGTCATCGTCACCGACAACATGTTCGGCGACATCCTCACTGACGAGGCGGCGGTGTTGGCCGGTTCGATGGGGATGCTGCCCTCGGCTTCGCTGGGCGCGTCCGGGCCGGGTTTGTATGAGCCCATCCACGGCTCGGCGCCCGATATCGCCGGAAAAGGAATCGCCAACCCCCTGGCCACGATCCTCAGTGGGGCGATGCTGCTGCGTTATTCCCTGAAATTGAATGCGGAGGCGGAAGCGATCGAACGGGCGGTGGACCGCACCTTGGAAAAGGGATTCCGCACGGCGGATTTATTGACCGCCGGAGAGCGGGCGGTATCCACCCGCGAAATGACCGAGCAGGTATTGCATGAACTGGAATGATCCCTTGGTATTAAAGAATTCTGGGCAACGAAAAAGCCGGCAGTGCCGGCTTTTGATTTTCCGGTTCGAACGCCTGTCGGTGTCGATCACGCGCGCGTTTGATAATCGTGGACCACTTGATTGATTCGTTCCGGGTTGCCGAGGATCCCGACGATGTCGCCTGCCTGGATCTTCTCATAGCTGGAAGGATGCCATTCGAGATTTTCCTTGCGACGCAGCATAACGACGCTGATGTGGTAAAGCTGTTCCAGTTCATGAAACGTTTTTCCCTTCGCTGCGGAATATGCCGGAAATTCGACCGTTCCGAAACACAACGGATTTCCCTCCACCATGATCGGCGGTGTGATATTGGCTCCCGCAGCGGTGGCGGCGAAAACCGGGGAGGCGATCCCGGTGGCGCTGATGGCGTTGAACCCGAATTGCTCGTGCAGCGCGGCGGCAAAATCGTCGTCAAAGATCCGGATGACGACGTGGATGGCGGGATTCATACCCCGGGCCTTTACCGCCATCTGCAGATTCAGGCTGTCGTTTTGTGTGCAAAGGATGATCGCACGGGCCCGGGCGACGCCGGCCGCCTCGAGCAAATCCTCTTTGGTGCCGTCGCCCGGCAACACCGGAATGTCGAGTTTTCGCGTATGGGCGACCAGCTCGGCAGAGGGGCTTAATTCGATCGCCACAACGTCCTGCCCCATTTCGTGGAGCTGGCTGGCAACGCGAAACCCGAGATGTCCCAAACCGACGAGGATGATATGGTTATTGAATGTCGATGCGACCGCCATTTCCCACTCCTTACCCCGGGCCTGCCGGTTGAAAAACAGAACGCCGAAATCGGCCAGGCCGTGCGCCAGGGTTCCCACCCCGACCAGGGGCATAATGAAATGAATGAGTTGCAGTACCGGTGCGCGTGGAAAGTTCCCCAAGGGCTGAAGAAACGTCGCGGTCAGCACGAGGTAGATTGCTTCCACCGGGCCGTCCGTCGGCTCGTGATAATACTGCGCAAGAAAATAATACAACAAGCCCGCGCCGACTATCGCCACGATGAACATCAGCAGCGGATCGCGAAATTCTCGCAGCAGGAGCGACGTATCGCGCCAGCTTGCGCGCCAGCTTCTGGAAAAGGTTTTGGATCGGAGTTTGCGCTTTACCGTCTTTTCCATTTTATCGTTGCCGGAAGTCCTGGGTTCATTTTCCGACGGAGGGTCGGAGAAATGGAGGCCGGTCGGGCCTATTATACAAAATTCTTTCCCGAACCCGGGATCGTTCGCAACAGAGACTCATTCGGATCATCCCGGCTGGACCAAATGAAGCCCGAAATTTATTGCCGCAGCCGTGGGAAAATGCTACAATCCTTTCCATGAGATTCGGAGAAATCGGAGTATGGGGAGCGACGTAAACGAAGTTCTGCAACAGGCAATGGAATTTTATGTCGCCGGCCATACGGTCGAAGCGAAAGCGCTTCTCCTTGATCTAGTCCGTGCCCATCCCACGCTGGAGGCGGGATGGATGTTCCTCTCGTATACGTTGGATGATCCTGTCCAGAAGGCGGATTGCCTCCGGCAGGTTATCAAGATCAATCCGCAGAATTCGGAAGCGAAAAGCACACTGGAGAGTTTGGTTCCCTCGTCAATTCCCGCAACGCCACAATTAAATCCTGCGCCGGGCCATTCCTCGCCTTTCACTGTTGACATCTCTCATGCGACGGATAATTTCGCTGAGTTAAAGCAACCTATTCCGGCGCAGGATCAGCAGTCCAAAACCATTCCCGCGTTTCAGGAAACCCCCGTCGTTAGCGATAAATCGGCGCCGGCGGGCGGAGGAGCGGCATCAGCCCCCTCAACTCCCATTAAACCGGTTATGAAACCATCCGAGGCAATCGAAACGCGCAAGCCGAAGAAGCGGGGAAATCTCGGATTCGCCTGTCTTGTGATAGTCATCGTCGCCATCCTCATCGTAATTGTCGTCGGCGGCCTCCTTTGGAGGACGGGGGTGCTCTCCGGATTTTTTGGTTTGAACCAACCATCCGGTATTTCAACGGCAACGCCCGGTGAGACGGATACTCCGGTATTGCTAACCCTACCTCCACAATGGACCGATACACCCCCCCCGACGTTGACTTTTACGCCAACGGACACACCGAATCCAACACCGACTCCTACCGAAACACCGAGTCCCACCTTGGTTCCCCCGGACGCCACGCAAATAGCGGATATGGTCAAGCTGGAAAACCAAGTTATGAATTTGCGGGGATTGCCATGGAATGGATCTCCGCCCGTCTATGTTGTTTCACAGGATCAGGCTGAGAATGTCCTGCAATCGGAAGTGGATTGGAGCGGTTATCGAGCGAAAATTGAAAACCAAGCGAAATCCTTTGTCGCGCTGGGATTAATCGCTCCGACATTCGATCTGGCAAAGTATTCCCTGACCGGGCTCTCGGAAGGTCAATTGGGATTTTTCAATCCGGCCGATAAGACGATATATATGGTCGGTTATCAATTTGGCGGCATGGACCATTTGGTTTTTACCCATGAATTTGACCACGCCCTGGTGGTCCATTATTATCCAGATATCGAACGCGTCTATAACGATTCGATCTGCCCAAATAATACCCAACGCTGCCAGGCGATTCAAGCACTCGTTGAGGGGGATGCCTCGTTGCTCATGGCGCAGTGGTACAGCACATACGCCTCCGCATCCGATAAAAAGGATATCGGCCAATATCAAATTCCATTCGCTACTGGGACGAATCAAAACTCGCCGCCATATGTCGGTCCGCTGTCGGATTTTATCTACACTACGGGCGAACAATTTGTTTTATCGCTATGGCAAAAAGGGAAGTGGGGAAATGTCAACCGGGCGTATGACAATCTTCCGGTAAGCACCGAGCAGATTCTACATCCGGAGAAATACCTCAATGCAGAACAACCCGTTACCATGACGGTGCCCGACCTGCTGCCATCCCTTGGGAGCGGGTGGACTCTCGTGAGTTCCGACAGTCTTGGGGAATTAATGACCTATTTGATGCTGGCCTATGGGACGGATACAAACGCGCAGATTCCACTACAGGAAGCCCTGACGGCGAGCGCGGGCTGGGGGGGAGATCACTACTTGGTCTATGGCTCCGAAACCGGAGATCAGACCGTCCTGGCGGCGGAATGGAGCTGGGATACCGACAAGGATGCGGCTGAATTTTTATCTTCGATGACGACATACATCAACATCCGGTTTCGCTCCGGGAAGATCGATCAACCGGGAAGAGACTGTTGGTCATTGAACAATGAGACGACCTGCATCTTTCACACCAATCGAAACACGCTTTGGGTTATAGCTCCCAGCATGGAAACGGTAGATGCGGTTCTCAGCTTGTATCCCGCGTACTCCTAGCGAAAGCATCGACAATCCCCTTTGATCTTCAGCCCCCGCAGTCCAATCTCAACACTCGCTATATCCGCAGGCATAGCACTTTCTGCATCCCTCCTCGTTGACCACGGCTGCTTCCCCGCATTGCGGGCATAGATCGCCGATTTTCATCTTCAACTGGGATGAGGGCGGCAATTCCGATTCGTCCAGAGTTTTAAATTGCGAGATATCCACATCCGCCCGCGCGGACGATCCTTCGAGATAATCGGCCAGGACATGAGCCACGCCGTCCGGGAGCGAAAGGACGCGGTTGTGTCCGAAACCCAACGGGCGGCCGCCGCCGATTCCCGCGAGTTGCCGGACGACTTCGGAAAGGCGGTCCTTGGGGGGCACGGGCGATCCCAACCGCAGGATATAGGAAATCAACCGTCCCAAAGCCTCCGAAACGGCCGCCGTCTCGGATCCGGCTTTCGAAGTGGCGATGAACACTTCGAAAGGCTGGGCCCCGCCATTTTCATTCACAGTGACGAAAGCCTTTCCCAAGGGAGTTTCGGCTTTGAATGTCACCCCCGGCAGCCTGCGAGGCCTCGGCCTTTTGGTCTCATACCACAGGGGCAGGGGTTGATCGCTGGTCGGGACGACTGTGGGAACCATGGTGACAGGATGCTCCAGAGACGGAAGAGAAACATCTTTGCCCTTGGTCTTGGCCGTTTCGACGGTTTCCAGAACCACCTGCTCCCGGGAACCGGTGATGTACACGGTAATTCCCTTGCATCCAAGTTCCCAAGCCAGTTGGTAGGCTTTGGCCACTCCTTCGTCGGTTGCGTCTGGTGGAAAATTAATCGTCTTCGAGAGGCTGTTGTCGACGAATGCCTGAAGCGATGCCTGCATACGGACGTGCTCTTCGGCCGAGATATCCTGCGAGACGACGAACCGGTTGCGGATGGCCTCCGGCAACTCGGAAATGTCCTGGCATGAACCGCGTTGAATGACTTCGTCCACGATCGCCTGATATGTTTTTTCCTCCAGCTTCGCAGTTTTTAGTTCGGTTTCAAAGAGGGGGGAGACGTATTGCAATTGCAGATCGTGTCCGTTGTCGTTGACGTGGCGGATATATGCCAGGGCGAATACCGGTTCACAGCCGTATCCCTCGCAGCCAGCCACCGTGGCGATGGTTCCCGTCGGCGCGATGGTGCACTGCGCCGCGTTGCGGATGCCACCTGAGCGAATACCGCTCGTAATTTCGTCCCAATCCAGGGCGGGCCGATGGAAATTTCTCGTATAGGGAGCGGGCGGTTTCGGCGGAGTCCAGGAGGGGTGCGCCGGATCGTAGATGCTTCCGGAGATTGCGGGAAACGCACCGCGCTCTTTCGCCAGATTCACACTGGTCTTCATGGCGTGAAACCGGATGAATTCCATCACCTGGGAAGCGAATTCCTGGCCTTCTTCCGAGCCGTATCGAATTCCAGTGTGGTACATCAAATCCGCGATGCCCATCAACCCCAATCCGATCCGTCGCGCTCTGAGCGCCGCTTCTTTCAATTGGGGAACGGCGGGTACATAACTATTGACCGAAATGACGTCGTCTAGAAAACGGGTTGCCAGAGCGACGTCCTTCCGCAGTTTTTCCCAGTCCACCTCTGAACCTTTCCCAAAATGACGGGAAAGGTTCAGGGAACCCAGACAGCAATTTTCGTACGGCCCCAGCCATTGTTCGCCGCATGGGTTGGTGGCCTCCAAATCGTACAAATGCGAAACCGGATTGAACCGGTTGGCGGTATCCAGGAAGAGCACTCCGGGCTCCCCGTTGTGGTGCGCCTGCTGGACGATTTTATCGAACAGCTCCCGTGCGCGAACGGTGCGGTATGTCCGGATGGGAACGCCCGCGCGTTCCGCCTGGTCCAGCGTGCCGTTGAACTTCCGGTACTCCGGCGCGTGTACGTCCGGGAAACGTAAATCCCAGGAGGAATCCTCACGCACGGCCTGCATGAAGGCATCCAGAATTCCCACCGAGATGTTGAAATTGGTGATTGCATTCTCATCCGTTTTACAGGTAACAAATTCCTCAATATCGGGATGGTCGATCCGCAACACCGCCATGTTGGCCCCGCGTCGGGTTCCCCCTTGGGCGATTTCGCCGAAGGCTTTATCGTAGACCCGGAGAAAACCGACCGGGCCCGTCGCTTGGCCGGCGGAGGAATTCACCAGGCTTCCCTTGGGTCGGATCCGCGAAAAGGAAAACCCATTCCCACCCCCGGTTTGCTGGATCAGCGCCGCATCCCGCAGCGTTTGGAATATGCCCGAGGATTCCCTTCCCATATCGTCCGAAATCGGAAGGACGAAACACGCCGCCAATTGGCCAAGCGGCGTTCCGGCACCGGTAAACGTCGGCGAGTTGGGAAAAAACCGCAATCCGGAGAGCATCTCGTAGAATTGCTTCGAGGTTTCCGCAACATCACCCCCGAATTCGGATTCGGCTTGCGCCACAAAACTGGCCACACGCCAAAACATTTCCTCCACCGTTTCCGCGGGGTTCCCGTCGTTTCCGCGGCGCAAATATCTTTTTTCCAGAATGATTCTTGCGTTCGGGGAAAGCGTCACCAAATCCAAAACCGGCCGGCCGTTCCCTTTGGCTTTTACTTGATTCGATATTACGGTTGTATGCGGCACGCTTTCCTCCTTAAGCGGGAATTTCCGATCTTGTATTCGGCGCTTTAGCCTTCGCGCAACAGATGGTTGATTTCGTCCCGGATCGAACGGAGATCGTCGAAGCGAAGGTAGACGATGGCGTAACGGATATAGGCGATGTGATCCAGTTCCTTAAGGGCGGAAATCGCCATGTCGCCGATGACCCGGCTGGAAATTTCCGGTTTGTTCATTTGCTGCAGGCTGGCCTCCACCTCGCCGACGATGCGGTCGATCTCCGATGCCGGAACGGGGCGCTTGGCACAGGCGATGCGAATTCCCCGGGCCAGTTTCTCCCGGTCGAACTCCTCGCGTGTTCCGTCATGTTTAACGACGAGCGGCGTCGAAAAAATTGGCCTTTCATAGGTGGTGAAGCGCTGATGGCAAGCCAAACACTCCCTGCGGCGGCGGATGCCTCCCCGCGCGTCATGGGTGGTGTCAATGACATTCGCATCCTCTTTTCCGCAATAAACGCAACGCATTAGAACATTTGCTCTACGCCATATATGGTAATTGAGATATCTTACTCCCGATATTTTCGGTAGAGAGTACATTCTATCATCCTGTCAATCAAGAATCAACAAGAAATTGACCCCCCAACCTTAAAAGAATATTTGATCAAACTGTTATCGATAAAAAACGTCTTCCCCGGTCTTGGCTCCAAATACAACCCGCCAGGATACAGGACGCTTGAGGCTTCAAATTGGGCATCACCCCGGGCCGGGTCTTCAAATCGGAGGGGAAAATGCTTAATGGGGGGGCGCGTTCCGAGTTATCAAAGAGCGAATAGTATCGTGGCGATCCCGGGACATCGTGTGAAAACGCTATAGGAGAGATTTTTTTCTTAAGTGAAAAGTGTTTTTGGTAAAGGTCATTTTAGAATATAAAAAAGAACCAGGATGAGAATCCGACCAGGAATCCAATAAACAAGGTAACGGTCTGGCAGAAGATTGTCCAAAGGTCATTACGAATATTCTCTCTCCGGGTGAGAGAGAAGCAACGTTAAAAAAATACCCATCGGGATCGTTGGATTCTTCGATCCCGATGGGTATTCCAGAGCCAGTGAAGCAATTATGCCTTCTTGGTCTCTTTGGCTTCTTTCTTGGTTTCTTTGGGTTCCTTCTCGGTTCCTTCCACTTCCTCTTCCGGCTTCTTGCCCTTTTCCATCACTTCGACTTCCGCCGGGACCGCGGCGGCTACCGGAGCAATCACTTCTTCTTCGGCGGCCTGAGCGGTGACCGTAATGATGCTTTCCTCAGGATCCATCAGGACCTTGATTCCCGAAGGCAGAAGGACATCCTTGATTGCGATGGAATCCCCGACTTTTTCCAGCGTATCGAGGCTGACCTGAATGCCGTTTACCAGATCCTTGGGAAGACATTCCACTTCGAGTTCGCTGAGCAGATGCACCAGCACGGCTCCGAAATCTCGTACCGCCGCGGATTCTCCCGTGAACTGCAGGGGAACATGGACGCGAATGGCGCGGTCGGTGGGCACGGCATAGAAATCGACGTGCAAGATTTTCCGCAATATGGAATCGCGCTGCAGATCCCGTAACAAGACGGAGAATTTTTTATCTCCGACTTCCAGACGGATCAGGGTGGACCCGGTTAACCCATTCAGCACCCGCGCCGTCGTTTTTTCTTCCAGCTCAATCGGGAGCGCATCGACGCCCGGTCCGTAGAGGACCGCGGGGATCTTTCCGGATTTTCTCAGAGCGAAAAGACCCTTACCAACAGCGGATCGAACGCCGGCTTTCATAACAATGTCGTTCATGATTTCCTTCCTCGGAGCGCCTCAAGCCACGGATTGGCTTCCTTCGCTCGCTATAAAGGTTTTGATAACCGCTTTCCATCTGGAAAGCCGCGGAATTCTAACGGCTAATGGATCATAAGTCAAGAAAGGTTGTAAATATTCATCCTCTCGTCAAAAGGGTTGCGCGCATATACTTCCAGGCCGATGGAATGTGAGATGCGTTGGTTAACCCTGGGAACCCTGTTTTAATTGTGCCGCCGTGGTCAAGAAGCCGTCTTCTCGCAAACAAGTTTTCCCGTAATGACTTGTTTATCGTAATCGGACTAATTATGTCGGAATACTTGACTAATAATGTATAAATATGCTATTCTCCCGCATAGTCTTAACGTCAAACCCTTTCGTGAGGCCGACTAAAAAATGTTGAGAGAGCGAATTGCAGAGGATGTCGCTTTTTTCTCAAGCGATCTTTATGCCCAGGTCTGCGCCGGTGTGATCGGCACTCCCGACGGGGCGATCCTGATCGATACGCTTGCGCTGCCCTCCGAAACGCAGGAAATCCGGGAGTACATCCAGCAACGGATGAACTCCACCGTGCGGTTCATCGTCAACACCCACCATCATGCGGATCATTGCGGCGGAAATTATTTTTTCCCGGAAGCCCAGATCATTTCCCATGAACTGTGCCGAATCCTGATGGACTCGAAAGACCGTGGCGCACTCGCGTCGGCCAAGCAGGAGAATAGAGATTTATCCAATGCGCAGATCATCCTTCCCAACGTAACGTTCCGGGAAGGCTCGCTCTATTTTCTGGTGGGCAAGCGAACCATTCGCATTTTCCCTCTCCCGGGTCACACTCCGGACGGCATTGGTGTGCTCCTGGAGGAAGAACGCATCCTCTTTGCGGGGGATGCCATGATGCCGTTGCCGTTCTTCCGCGATGGCGATATGGACCAGATGGTCGCCACACTGAAAACCATCGCCGGGATGGGATTGGAGAATATCGTCCAGGGGCACGGGGACGTGATCCTGCGCGGGGAAATCGACGAGATGATCGCGTCTCACCTCATTTACCTTGATCGGGTGAAAAAGGAAGCCCTTAATGCGGTGCGATGGAACTGGCCGGTGGAAGATCTTCGCCAGATCCCGATCGAGAAATGCGGAAAAAGCCGGATTCTTTTGAACGGTTTGGCGCCGGACCTGCATTATCAGAATCTGGTGGCAGCCTATCAGAAGATTCGCAGGGAAGAAAGCGTCGCCCGGGTACCGAGGAAACCCGCCGGAAAGTAAGATTCCGAACCGCAGNNTCAACATGGGGACGACAAACAAACCCCGGAAGGGAGCGTCATCTGAGCGGGACGAAGAGGGTTTGATCCGGCAGGCCAAATTCGATCCGAAGGCGTTCGGAGAACTATACGAGCGCTACATTAAAAAAATTTATACGTACGTTTATTATCGGATCGGCAATCATGCGGACACGGAGGATTTGACCTCAAGGGTTTTTCAAAAAGCCTTTGTCCATCTTCCGGGTTATGAACATCAGGGACTCCCTTTTTCCGCATGGTTGTACCGCATCGCCCACAACATGGTGGCGAACTGGTACCGCGATCAAAGCCGCCGGAAGATTGTGGGCTTGGACGAGGCGACGCGGCATTCCACCGAAGAGGAACCGGGTTCGGCCGCGGAGCGCATGGCGGAACGGGATATGCTCTTGAAAGTCATCCGGCAGCTTTCCCCCGACAAACAGCAGGTGCTAATATTAAAGTTTGCCGAAGGGTATTCGAACACGGAAATTGGAGCTATTCTAGGAAAATCGGAAGGAGCTGTTAAGAGCCTGTATCATCGAACGCTCCTCCAATTAAGGGAAACCATTGAGAAAAATCATAGTGATAAACCCCGAACGGGAGCAGACCGCAAGGAGAGGTAATCATGGTTAGGGAAGAAAATCTCGAGAAAAAAATTCAGCGTGCACTTCTGCCTGTTGCGCCCAGAAAAGGCTACGCCGCGGCGTTAAAAGCCAGGCTCCTGAAGCGTACGCGGATGCCCGTTGAGTTGGAACGGAATCAAAGAGTGACCGAGATCCTCACGCTCGCCACCATCGGGGTCGGCGCTCTAGCCACCGTTGCCGCTGTGGCGACCATCGGAATAAAAACTGTTTCGCTGTTCGGATCCGGAGCCCTATTGCTCAAAGCAGCCTCCAAGCGGCGATCGCCGCGGGCGGGCAGGAAATCTCAGACGGTTTAAAAAAAAGAAGCGGGTGTTTCCACCCGCTTCTTTCATCAGGCGACGCGCCAGCGCGGCGCATCGCCGCGCAATACGGTGAGAATTTCCTCGGCAATATCGCGAGCCGCCCGTTCCTGGGCTTCAGCTGTCTGAGCCGCGATATGCGGTGTGCAGACGACCTTTGGATGTTTGACCAGTGGAGAATCCGTCACAGGTTCCGTGGCGAACACGTCCAGGGCTGCACCCGCAATCTGGCCGGATTCCAGAGCGGCTAGAAGCGCAGTTTCATCGATTATGTTTCCGCGCGCGGTGCAGATAATGTACGCCCCATGTTTCATCTGCGACAACCGTTCGGCATTAATCATCCCGCGGGTTTCCGGTGTGAGCGGAACATGCAAAGTGAGTACGTCGGCCCGGCGAAGGACATTGTTTAAATCGGCCGGTTGCGCCCCCCGTTTGGCAATTTCATCGTTCGAGAGCATCGGATCGTATCCCACGCATATCATCCCGAAGCCGGTTGCCCGTGCGGCCACAAAAGACCCAATCCTGCCCATTCCGACGATTCCCAGTGTTTTCCCGGAGAGTTCGAACCCCTCCAATTTCTTCTTCAGCCATTCGCCGCGGCGCAAGCCCGAATCGGCGAGGGGGATTTGACGGGCCAGGGAGAGGAGCAGAGCCATGGTGTGTTCGGCGACGGCGATTGTGGTTGATTGCGGGGCGTTTACGACTACAACGTTTTTGGCCTTGGCTGCTTTCAAATCGATGTTGTCCACGCCCACGCCGGCCCGGCCGACCACTTTCAAGTCCGGCGCCGCGGCAAAAACGTCCGCCGTCACTTTCGTGCGTCCCCGAACGATGATCGCCTGGACTCCCGTGAGTGCTTTCATCAGATCGTCGGGGGAGATATCGGGGCGATTCTGGACTGCAGACGCCTTTTCCAGAATGGCAATCGCGGATTCCTGCAAACCATCCGTGATCAATACAGTCCAAGCGGAATTCTTGGGTTGGGTGGACATTTTATAACCTCCGAGGGTTCACCGGGGCAAGCCGGAAGAATGGTGGGGACCGGTTGGAAGGGCAACCTTCCCCAGGATCGCACTTGGCAAGGGCTGGATCAGATTGAGATAATAATCACAATCTTTCAATTTGTCGAGGGTGTCTTTTTTCGGGCTTTCCGGCTCCTCGGATTCACTTTTTTTCTGGGCCGGGCGGGGGGATTATCGAGCAGATCCTTCATGGCCTTGGTCGCCCGATCGATGATGTCGATCAATTCCTGTTGATCTGCTTGCAGAGGGGTCAGGGGGGGACGGGAGAGCATTTGCAACGCCATGAGAATAACGCCCAGGTGCATTCGTAAATCGTGCTCCCGGGTGGGCGGTTGGCGGTTGGTCGTCAACTTTCCTCCTCTTTCAGCCGGAGGTGCGGATATAAGATCACCTCGCGGATCGTCGGCTGGTTGGTCAGCAACATCGTCAGTCGGTCGACACCCAATCCGAAGCCGCCGTTGGGTGGCATCCCGTACCGCATCGCGTTCAAATAATCCTCATCCGTCGGATGGCGATCCTCTTCCTCTTCCGAAAAGGACCGGCTCATCTCCAGGAACCGCTGTTCCTGGTCCTGCGGATCGTTTAATTCCGAGAAGGCGTTGCATAATTCCATACCCGCGACGAAACCTTCGAAACGTTCGACGGTGCGGAGGTCGTCAGTTTTACTTTTAGCCAGGGGGGAAATATCCCTTGGATAATCCATCAGGAAAGTCGGCTGAATGATATTCGGTTCGACGAAATGGGATAGCAGATTTTCGATGAGCTTCCCGCGGTGTTTCTCGGCTTTGGGCGCGAGCCCCTTCTCCAGCATTGCAGCGGCAAGCAACTCCGCGGTTGGGTAGTCGTCGATGTCGATCCCGCTTTCCCGGCGGATGGCCTCGCGCAGGGTCAGGCGCGGCCAGGGAGGTGTGAGATCCACGGGATGGCCGCGGAAGGTGATCTGCCGGCTTCCGGTCACGGTTTCGGCGACGGAGGAAATCATCGTCTCGGCGATCTCCATGATCGTCCGGTAATCGGCGTAGGCCATGTAGAATTCCAATTGCGTGAATTCCGGATTGTGCTTGTAGGACACGCCCTCGTTGCGGAAATCCCTGCCGATCTCGTAGACCCGTTCTATTCCGCCGACCAGCAACCGTTTGAGATAGAGCTCGAAGGAAATCCGCAGATATAAATCCTGATGCAACTGGTGGTGATGGGTGACGAACGGTTTGGCCGCCGCGCCGCCATAGATCGCCTGCAGAATGGGTGTTTCCACTTCCAAAAATCCCATCCCGTCGAGAAAATCTCTGATCGCGGAGATAATCCGCGCCCGGGTGCGGAATATATTTCGGACCTCCGGATTGACCGCCAGATCCGCATAGCGTTGGCGGTACCTGGCTTCGGGATTGTCGAATGCGGAATGAACCACCCGCTCGCCGTTTTCCACCGTCTCCTTCGATGCGGGCAGCGGTGTGATGGCTTTGGCCAGCATGGTTATTTTTTCCACTTGCAGCGTGATTTCTCCGCTGCGGGTGCGGAACAGCACGCCGCCGGCTTGGATGAAATCCCCCAGATCGTAAAAATTTTTAAATTGATCCAGGATATTCTGGCCGAGGAGATCCAATTTGAGGAGGATTTGTATCTGGCCGTCGCCGTCTTCCAGATGAGCAAAGATGACTTTTCCCATCAGGCGGATGGAGCGTATGCGTCCCGCGACCGTGGCCGGAACCGTTTCTACGGCAACCGCGCGCTCGAACGCCGCAATGGCTTGGGCGCTCGTATGCGTGCGATCACAGCGGGCGGGGTACGGTTCAATCCCGGACTCGCGCAGTTGGTCAACCTTGTTCCGGCGGTTTTTCTCGAGGTCGGTCAGTTCGCGCATTCGGATTCGATCTAAGGGAAAGACGCCCCCGCATTCTTGAGGCGACGGAGCTTGCCGTTTTTGCTATTTCACCGATAGCACGCGGAAGGTGAGTACACCCGCCGGCGCGCTGACGCGGATTTCGTCACCGGTTTTGCGGCCCAGCAAGGCTTGGCCAAGCGGCGATTGGTTGGAAATGCGGCCTTCCTTGGGGTTGGCTTCAGCGGCGCCGACGATGACATACTGTTCGGGCTGGTTGTCGCCTTCCTGGATGGCCACCTTGCTGCCAACACGGACGATATCCTGGGGCCCGCCTTCTTCGATGATGATGGCATTGCTGAGCATAGTCTCCAGGGTGAGAATGCGCCCTTCGACAAACGCCTGCTCGTTCTTGGCGCTTTCGTATTCGGCGTTTTCAATCAATTCCCCGCCTTCCATGGCGTCATGCAGGCGCTCGGCCACCTCCGCTCGGCGGTTGGTCCGCAGCAGTTCCAATTCCTCTTCCAGCTTCTTATAGCCGTCCTTTGTCAGGAAAACCGGTTGATCGGTCATGAGTCTATCCTTCCCCAGCATTCGTAGCTGGGACGGAAAATGTGCCGTTCGACTATGCCCGTCTCCGAGGGGCATACGGCGGATGGATGCAGACGTTGGTTTCTTCCCGTGGATTAGGCAATGATCATTGCAATTCGCTTGTTGGGAACGGAAAAATCATAGCATAATCCCCCCGGCTTGACAAGAAAGAGACTGGTCGTTCCTGCACTCCGGAACCCGTATGCGCCAAAATTGTTTTGGAACCCGATATCCCTGGGGTATACTTTAATTATGCAAAGACGGACGAGTTTTTGGAACATACTGTTTTTCCTGGCAGGGTTGGCGTTGACGTCTTTTGGGAATCCGAATCCAAGCGGGGTTTCCCAAAGGGTGTCGGATATCTTCAGCAGCATGTCCGTTGAAGAGAAGATCGGCCAACTCTTTATGGTGACATTTCCGGGGAAGGACATTTCCCCGACGTCAGATATTTATTCGTTGCTGTCCGCCTATCACGTCGGCGGCGTGCTCCTGGACCGGGAAAACGGCAACTGGCACAGCGGCCAGGGCGAAGCGGCCGCTGCGTTGGCACTGAGCAACGGGCTTCAGCAAATCGAGGCAGATGCCGTCACCTCGCAAGGCGGGGACGCCGGCGGGGAATATCTTCCCCTGTTCATCGCGTTAAAAGGCGGAGGGGACGGATATCCGGACAGCCAATTGATAACCGATCTGACCAATCTGCCCTCTGAGATGACTCTAGGCGCCACGTGGCAGCCGGAAATGGCCAGAACCACCGGAATGACGCTGGGAAGGGAACTCTTTCTGATCGGGGTCAATCTATATCTGGGGCCTTCCCTGGACGTTTTGGAACGGCCTAACCCCGGAACCAGCGGGGATCTTGGCGCTCGCACGTTTGGCGGTGATCCGTTCTGGGTGGGCGAAATGGGCCAGGCGTATATCCAAGGAATCCATGAAGGCAGCGGAAGGAAAGTCGCCGTGATCGCCACCCACTTTCCCGGCATCGGCGCCTCGGACCGCAGCCCGGAAGAAGAAGTGGCAACCATTCGAAAGGCGATGGATGATTTGCGCCTGATCGATTTGGCCCCCTTCGCCACCGTGGCGAGTGCGGCGCCGGGGGCGATGGAAATCGCCGACGGGTTCCTGGTCTCCCATATTCGTTACCAAGGTTTGCAAGGCAGCATACGCACGAGCACGAAACCCGTTAGCCTGGACGCATCGGCTTTAAGCGAGCAGTTGATGGCTCTTCCGGAATTCGTCAATTGGAGAGCGGATGGAGGAATAACGATAAGCGATTCGTTGGGCGCGCAATCGGTGAGGAAATTCTACGAGACCTCGGGAATGACGTTTTCCTACCCCGGAGTCGCGCTGACTGCGCTTCAGGCGGGCAACGACATTCTCCAGCTGTCGGATTTCCAGGATACTGACAGCGGAGGTGAACTGCAAAGCGTCATCGACACCATAAAATATTTTCAGCAGCAATATCAGGCCGATAAAGATTTCGCTTCCAAAGTGGATCAGGCGGTGTTGAGAATTCTGGCTTTGAAGAGCCGGATCTTTCCGGTTTTTTCGAATAATGCGGTGCAGGGTTCGCAGGATGCCTTGAGCGAATTGAAACAGGACAGCCAACTTGCCTCCGAAAGTTGCAAAGCCGGGGTGACGCTGATCAATCCCAATCTCAAAGCGCAGGGCGCCACGGTCATCGAACCGCCCACTTCTGCCGACCGGATTGTTGTGTTAACCGATTCGCGCGCAGTGGTTCCATGCCCATCTTGCGCGCAGGAAGCGGATCTTTCCCCCGGGATCATGGCGGATACGATCCTCCGTTTGTACGGCCCGGGGGCGAGCGGATTGATTGCCCCTTCGCGGATTCAATCTTTTACGTTAAAGGATGTAAACAATTACCTCAACGGTGTCACCTCGCCGGTATTAGAAACCGCCCTGGCTAATTCGACGGTTATTCTTGCGCTCCTGCGCAGCCCCACCGCATCCATTCCGGAGTCGAGCGCGTTTCAAACCCTGTTGGCGCAGCGGCCGGATCTCATCCGGAATAAAAACATATTCGTGTTCGCGCTGGAGGCGCCGTACTATTTGGATTCAACCGAAGTCAGCAAAGTCTATGCTTATTACGGGCTGTATTCCAAAAACGACGGCTGCCTGGAAGTTGCCGCCAGAGTGCTGTTTGGAGATCTTACGCCGGGTGGGGCTTCCCCGGTAAGCGTTGAAGGAGCCGGATACGATCTGTTAACGGCCTTGTCTCCGGATCCCGATCAATTGATAGAAATAACCGTCGGGCCTACCAATTCCACGCGCCCCACGCCCATTTCGATAACCCCTACAACCCAAACTCCGACGGTTTCACCGATCCCCCTCGGATTTACGTTGGGGGATAAAATCACCTTTCTAGCGGGGCCGGTTTTAGATCACAACCAGCATCCGGTTCCAGATGGCACGCTCCTCCAATTCACTGTCACGTATCCGGCCGAAAAAATTCCTCCCTTATACTTGAATGCATCCACCAAGGACGGCATGGCTCAAGCGGATTACTCGCTCGACCGGCAGGGAGTGATGCAGGTATCCGCCTCGAGCGAACCGGCCAAAAATTCCGTAATATTAAAATTGGTGGTTGGGGAGAAACCGGCATTTATCACCGCGATTGCCCCCACCTATAGCGTGGAGCCGAGTGAATCCCCCACTTCGGTTCTCTCTACTCCTACACCGCAGCCAAACCCGCGCGATGAGGGAGCGGGACGCGCAGGATGGGATACCTTCCTGGTCATTCTCCTGGTCCTTGGAATAATCTCGGGGTCGATTTTCGCCGCAACCAATGTGCCCGCCTGGAGTGTATTCCGCTGGCGGGCGATTCTCGGCGTCCTGGTCGGAGGATTGGCGGGTTATGATTTATTTGCTTTGGGTTTCCCCGGAATAAATAACGCAATGGTCTGGGGCGGACGATGGATCAGTGTAGTAGTCGGAGTGTTGGGTGGTGTTTCCGGAGCCGTCCTGGCCTGGTGGTCGATCCGCCGGGCGCAGGAATAATTCGGTCTATCGGAAGAGGTTCGCCGCGAAGGCGAGAAGCAGCAGGGCTGCAGCCGTGCCTGCCAATATTCTTTCCGGCAAGGCGAAACGGAAAAAAGCCCCGGGGAGCCTGTTCCCATATCGCGGAGAAGGAAACGGAGGGGGCAGGGGGGGATTGTCGCCGAAAAGCGATTCGCGGAAAATGCGGATCGTCGCCGGTCGGTCGTTTGGATGCAGCGCCATTGCCCACAGGATTGCCCGTTCGATTTCCGGAGTGATCCTGGGATTTATGTGCCGCGGAGGAATGAGGGAATCCGGATTGAGAAACCGCTGCTTGGCTTCCGGGGGCGGCTGACCGGTGAATAAATGGTACAGCGTGCACCCCATGGCGTAGATGTCACTGCGGACATCCGTATGTCCCGTATCCCCGCCGTATTGTTCAAGAGGCGTGTAAAGGGCGGTGCCGCGCCCCTGCATGACCGTTATGGTCATCTCGTCGGGCACCATCTGTTTGACCAGGCCGAAATCCACTAGTTTGACCACACCGTTGGGGGTGACCCGGATGTTGCTGGGTTTGATGTCGCGATGAAGGATGGGAGGATCCTGGTTGTGGAGATACTCCAGCGCGTCGAACAGTTGCGCGCTCCAACCGAGGATATCCGACTCGGGGATGGCGTTTCCGGATTGTCGGGATTCGTCGACGATACTTCGAAGATCTTGTCCGGGAATGAAATCCATCACCAGGTAATCCCGGATTCCGGAAGAGAAGAAGTCGGATACTTTGGGGAGGTTTGGGTGATCCAGCCGGGCCAATATACTGGCTTCCCGGTAGAATTGACCGCGTGCCTCCTGTTGCAGTTTCTCCGGAAGGCCGGGATCCTGTTCCACTTCCTTGATGGCGCATTTGCGGCCCGAAAGCCTTTCGTCATTGGCCAGGTAAATGGCGCCCATACCGCCGTGACCGATGACGGATTGAATCCGGTACCGGTTTTTTAACAAATGATTTGCGGTCAGCAACTTGGGCATAGGATGGCCGGAATTTCGTTTCCTCAAATCCGAAAACTTCTTATAATGGATTGAGGAAAGCGTAACCCTGAAAGAGTTTTCGTCGTCGTGTGGGCGTTAACCAACACCCCGGCGTCACAACGGCGAATAAAAGAATTATAACCCATGACCTCTGCGGAAGAATCTCCCGTTCTTATCGGTCAATCCGGCCCGGTCCAGGGCGGCCGGTGGTCCATTCCATTGGAAGGAATAACCATGGGTCGCGAGGATGGATGCAATGTCATCATCTCCGATCGGCAGGTATCGCGCCGGCATGCGAAGATCGACCGCCGCGGGGGAAAGACCTATCTGCAGGATCTGGCCAGCAAGAACGGAACCTGCGTTAATGGCCTGCCGGTGGAAGAGGAAATCGAGATCAAAGACGGGGATGTCATTCAGGTGGCGCTGGCCGCAAGTTTTTTATATGTCGCGACGGATTCCACCATGCCGCTGGATTTCGAGGGAACCGCTCCCCGCCAGGGACGGATCCGGCTGAACCCCGCGGATCATAGCGTGTGGGTCAATGAGAAAACCGTCGATCCTCCACTGTCTATCCATCAATACCGGTTTTTGGAACTGCTGATCTTGCGCGGGGGAGGGCTTGTGAATCGGGAGGACGTCATCGGAAGTGTCTGGCCGGGGGAAGACACGGGGGGAATTACCGACCAGGCGATCGACGCCCTGGTAAGAAGGCTGCGGGACCGTTTGAAGGAAGTGGACCCGGACCGGGAATACATCCTTACCATACGAGGCCATGGATTCCGGTTGGCCAACAGTGTTTGACGGGTCTGGTCAAGATAGGGAACGTCGAATATAATATCTGCTCCCGGGGCGTAGCGCAGCTCGGCTAGCGCACCTGCATGGGGTGCAGGGGGTCGGAGGTTCAAATCCTCTCGCCCCGACCAGCAGCGACCAAGTTCTTGGTCGCTTTTTTTATCCACCGACAGCTTTTGTAAATGATGGTAAAACCCGTCAGGCAACGCCGACCAGCCTGTTTTATAATCCACGACGGATACCCCTTTCCCAGGGGACGAATCCGTCCTTCTTGGAAAGGTCTTTGGGAATTCAGGGAGCCAGAATGAAAATTACATCCTCGGTTAAAGGTACGCGGGATTATTATCCGGCGGAAATGGGGTTACGAAACTGGCTGTACGGGAAAATCCGGAGCGTCTCTCGGAAATTCGGATATCAGGAATTCGATGGACCGTTTTTGGAAAACCTGGAACTTTATGCTGCGAAATCCGGGGAGGAATTGGTCAAGAAGCAAGCATTCGTATTTCCGGACAAAAGCGGCGATCCCATCACCCTGCGCCCGGAACTCACTCCCTCACTGGCTAGAATGGTCGCCCAGCGTATCCATCAACTCTCTTTTCCCGTCCGATGGTGGTCGTTCGGACCTTTTTGGAGATATGAAACGCCGCAGAAGGGGCGCACGCGCGAATTCTTTCAATGGAACATTGATTTGCTGGGGATGGAAAATCCGCAGGCGGATGCGGAACTGGCGGCCGTGGCGTGCGAATTCTTCCGAGACGTGGCGCTTACCGCACGCGAGGTAAAACTCCAGGTGAACAACCGGCGGCTAATGGATTCCGCCTTGGAGGCGATCGGCATTCGCGGGGAAGCCGTCGGAGGCACCTTCCGGCTGATCGACAAAAAGGAAAAAATGAAACAGCCCGAATGGGAGGCGCACGCCCGTGAAACGGGATTGACCGTCGACCAGGTGAAGGGATTGATGAAAATACTTAATGACCTGGAGTTATGGAAGCAATCCCGCGAGCTCGTTGAATTCTTCGATGCCGTGCAAGCCTTCGGGGTGTCGGAATATGTGGAATACAACCCTGCGGTGATCCGGGGGTTGGATTATTACACGGGGACGGTGTTTGAGGGACGGGATGCGGACGGTGAATTCCGCGCCTTGCTGGGCGGCGGACGATATGACAATCTGGTCGCCGACGTCGGAGGCGGGAAAATTCCCGGAGTCGGTTTCGCCATGGGCGATGTTGTGATCGGGTTAATCTTGAAAAAGAACGGGAAGGAACCGATGCTCAGGATTGCCCCGGCGGATGTGCTGGTAACCACGTTTTCCGCGCAGGAGGCAACCGCCTCGATGGAGATCTCGCAATCGCTGCGGGCGGCGGGGATCGCCGCGGAATGGTATCCCGCGCCGGATCGGCTTCCCAAACAGTTGAAATATGCGGATGCCTTGGGAATCCGACTGGCGGTGATCCTGGGACCGGATGAAATTCGGCAGGGGAAGGCGACCCTGAAGGATCTCATCCGCCGGGAACAAGCAACAATCGAACGAGCGGATTTATTGAAAGAGATTTCCAAGAGGCTTGTCGGATCTCCGTGCGAATGATAAAATTTTCGCCCCTACGGTGGCTGTAGCTCAATTGGCAGAGCGCTGGACTGTGGATCCAGCTGTTGCGGGTTCAATCCCCGTCAGCCACCCCAGTGCTTTTTTATTCCGGATCGATCCTTCGCTGAGCTTAATTCTCAGTGGGGGATTTTTTTTTGGTTCGGATTTTTTGTATGATCCGTTCTTTTTCAGAAATCCTCGAGAGGTCCGGTTCCGGTGCGTAAATTTGTTTGGTGATGACGGGATTGGCGTGCCCCAGGACGGATTGCACGTCTTCGAGCCGGGCGCCGGCGCGGATCAGGGATTGTGCGTGCCAATGTCGGAACGCATGCGGGGAAATGAATTGCGTCGTCTGCCGGCCATAGGCCTGGAGTCCAATTCCGCGAACAATCTCCCATGCGGTTTTCGTGGATATTTTAGATCCATAACCTCTGACCGTCGATCGGAAAAATTGCGGCGTGCCCGGCCGGACCTTACCCGAACGTCCATGTTGGACAAAAATCCATGGGGAGGAATCGGCGCGTTCCTTAAGATACCGATCCAGGACATGGATTGCTTCTTCCCCGAGAAAACAATGGGCGAGCGTCCCTGTCTTTTGCATCGGAAGGGTGAAGTAACCTCCCCGGGATTTCGCATCGCGAAAATCGGATTTTGTAAATCGGCACACATCGCCGATGCGTAAACCGGTCGCACGGAGCAGGTGGATGAGCGCCTGTGAGCGAAGCAGGTTCAACCGCTGCAGTCGGCTTTTATCTGAAAGTGATTGGGAATCGACAACCTGTGCCATTCTGTCGCCAAAATCTTCTGGAACTCTACCGACACGAGAACTGATGGAAAAACCGCCCTTTTTTGACTTGATGCGCATAGACATTCTCGTTTCTTTTTCAATATCTCTTGAGAATGTTATCCATCCTTTTATTCTCCAATAATTGAGTGCTCGTCTCAATGCGCTTTCATATATATTCTGTGTATATTCAGTCAAGCCTTGGGCAATCAACCATGCGCCAAACAGACTTACTATGGAAGGTTCGATGGATGATAAATCTGTGGAAAGGAGATTTGACTGCTTTGAATATTCTTCAAATTTTGCTAAAGCAGTTTTGTAGGTTCGGCGAGTGTTTTTTGATTCCAAAGGGAATTGGAATTCCAAGAAGAAAGATTTAATCGCCTGGCTAATTCTCATTGCATTTACCTCAATCATTACGTAAGATAATATACATTAGCTTACATAATTATATCAAATGCTCCGATTGATTTCAAGGGAGCACGGGTAAACCTCTCCGACCGCCCTACCGGATCTTTGAGAAGTTTTTTTCGTGCTTTTGGATAAAAAAATGTAACAATAAAAAAGGATGAAGAATTCTTCCAAGCGAATTCATACCGATAAACGGCTCCTATTTTGGCAAATGCCCCTGCTGAAGATATAAGCCCACAGCATATGCCAATCTTCTCCAGCTGGAAGCCGATGGGAAACCGATTTCCAATGGGGGAATTCCGTTCCCAATCATCATCGTTTTATGGGTTTCCGTTATTTCCACCAAGGCGTAATACCGGATGGTTTTTCGGAGGTATAACCCTTCCAGGATGCGGAAACTCGTTTCGGTGTCGTAAGCCGATGTTACCAAGGCTGTAATGGCTTCCCGCCGTTCCGGGATGGAAGGAATTCCCAGCAACCCTGTCGCGGAGGTGGATAGATCGATCGGCTCTTGAACGGCCAGCCAGCCCGCGCCGGAGAATTGCATCTTGAGATTCTCAACCGACATACCGGCCACGGGATAGCAATGCAATGTGCCGATGGTCAAGGCGTAATACGGTTCCTCCAATTGGAAGATAAAGACGTCCGGATTCCCGGAACCGGGGGTGATACGTCCTGCGGGTGTCAACTCAAACGGCCAGGAATCCGTAGCGAGCCGAGTGCCTCCATTGCTTTCAACCCCGAATTCCATGAGGAGGTAGTCGTTCAGCTTTTGCTTGACGGCTGAGATATCCTCTCCCATTCCTTCTCCTTGCAAGTTTCCGCGTTGAAAACTGAATGGGACTGTCCCATCCCAGTGCATATGTATTATACAGAGGGTTGAAAAAACCATATAGGGGGTGGCGAGGACGTCTTTCGGCAGGCGACCGGTCTCTGTTTGCATTTTAGTCGGCTGAGTTTTGTCCTATCCGGACATCTGTAGACGAGGAATTTCTTTCCAGTTTTTCCTCGGACGACTTGGAGAATCGCCCAACCCGCTGTACAATGCACGCTCGGATCGGCTGGTGGAGATCCAATATACTTCCAGGAGGAGTTCGAAGATGGCGTCCAAGTTGCGAATCGGAATTTTAACGGGCGGCGGAGACGTTCCCGGGTTAAATGTGGCGATCCGGGCGGTGGTCAATCGCGCCCAGGAGAATAATATCGAGGTGGTCGCGTTGCGCCGCGGCTGGATGAGCGTCCTGCGGATCAATCCTGAGGATCCCGAATCGATTGCAAAATATTCTTTTAACCTGACTCCGGAAACCGTGCGTACGATTGATCGAACCGGCGGAACGTTCCTCCACACCTCACGCACCAACCCTTCCAACGTTAAACCGGCCGACGTCCCCGAGCATGTCCGCGCCGAGGACCGGGTGAATACGGACAAAGGAACGGTCGACTGCACCAAGCATGTTCTCCGGGTGTTCTCTACGCTCGGACTCGAAGCAATCATCCCCATCGGCGGCGACGATACACTCTCTTTCGCCAGCCGCCTGCACCAGGAAGGGTTCCGCACCGTGGCTATTCCCAAGACGATGGATAACGACGTATTTGGAACCGATTATTGCATCGGGTTTTCCACGGCCGTCACTCGTTCCGTCGATGCCATCACCAACTTCCGGACTTCTGTCGGCTCCCACGAACGCCTGGGTGTGGTCGAACTGTTCGGCCGCAATTCAGGGGAAACATCGCTATTTGCCGCATACCTGTCCAACGTCGACCGGGCGGTCATCTCGGAAATCCCCTTCGACTTGGACAAGCTGTGCAAGTTCCTGGTAGCCGACCGCAATGCCTCCCCCTCGCATTACGCCATTATGACCATCTCCGAAGGTGCGCACGAGGCCGGCGGCGACATCCACCAGCGCGGGGAAGCCGACGACTACGGGCATCAGAAGCTCGGTGGCATCGGACATTACACCGCGGAGGAAGTCAAGCGCCGGACCGGGGTGAACATTATGTACCAGCAGCTCGGGTACATCATGCGCTCCGGCGCCCCGGACGCGCTGGACCGCATGGTGGCCAGCTCGTTCGGCAACCTGGCTCTGGATCAGGTGGCGCTGGGACACACCGGCCGCATGGTCGCGCTGCAACAGGGCATTTACACCACGGTGTCGCTCGATATGATCATCCAGGGGAAGAAACGCGTCGACGTCACCGCGCTGTACGACAAGGATAATTACCGCCCGCGGATTCGGGACATGCTGGGCAAACCGATGTTCCTGTATTAATTCCCGATCCTCAACCCGCCCCCGCCCTGACGATGGCGGCGGGTTTGGACATGGAGAGTGGATTATGAACCGAATCGAAGAGATTCTCAGCTGGTATACCTCCGAAAATCCCGGCGTGCGCGCCAATCTCTACCGCATCCTTTGTCACGGTAAACTGGCTGGAACGGGGCGGATGTTGATGCTCCCGGCCGATCAGGGCATCGAACATGGACCGGGTCGGTCGTTCGTACACAATCCGGCGGCTTACGATCCGCGCTATCATGTGGAACTCGCGATCGAGGCGGGATGCAACGCTTATGTTGCCCCGCTCGGCTTCCTCGAAGCCGTCGCGTCCGACTATGCCGGCCGGATTCCGTTTGTATTGAAATTGAACGGCCGTGATCAGCTGCACGTGGATCCGGATCCCATGCTGGCGCAATTCGCCACCGTCGAAGACGCCCTTCGCCTGGGTTGTTCTGCCGTCGGGTACTGCATTTATCCCGGCACCAACAACCGCCGGCTGCTGTATGAATCCCTGCGGGAGGTTGTGCGTGAATCCAAACGAGTAGGGCTTCCGATCATCGTCTGGTCGTACCCACGCGGAGCCAACATCCCCAAGGAAGCCGAGACGGCCATCGATCTCACCACTTATGCCGCTCACCTCGCCGCGCAAATGGGCGCGCATATCATCTATCTGAAATTGCCCACCGAACGCATCGAAAACGAGGATACCCGCATTTTATATGAAAAGCACGGTGTTCCTCTGCTGACGCTGGAAGACCGGATCCGGCATGTACTGCAAGGGACCTTCGCCGGCCGGCGCCTGGTATTATTTTCAGGCGGGCCGCGCGGGGATGTGGATATTCTCCTCAACGAAGCGGTGGCCATTCGCAACGCCGGCGCCGCCGGACAGATGATCGGCCGGAATGCCTTCCAAAGGACGCGGGAGGAAGCGCTGGACCTGTTTGAACAGCTGGTGCGTGTTTATCGCGGAGCGGATTAGCTCATACCTCCGCCGGAACCCCGCTTAACCCGAACGCAAGGAACGGGTTGGGTTTATCCGCACCCGGAAACCGGGGCAACTGGAATCGTTGGCCGCCGATCATTTCGTTCGTTCCCACCGGGAATAAATCCATCCCCAGCCAGCGCCCGAACATTTTCCACATTCCACCGCAGGATTGACATGCCCATCCTGGGTCGTATAATCCGCGTCCGTCCCCGGAACCGGGGTGATCTTGGCTGACCTCCGGCCGATGAGGAATCCCACCACTCTTCCCGGCCGATTCCGTTCCACCTTTTGAGGTGCTTATGCCGGAAAAAACTGTCTCCTCCGCGATCAGCATGCCGACAGAGTACCTGCGGCAGGAATACGAAAAACAACATCATCTGTTCGAGGCGCAACCACTCCTTCTGCAGCGGTATTTCGAAGCCCAGGCGCGGACGCTGGCCGAAAGCCTGCTGCAGAAACCCTCGCAAGTGAAATTCTCCCTTCCGGACCGGGTCGTGGTGGATGCTAAATCCAAACGGACCGAAAATATCGCCGGGGAAGAACGAGAGCAAATGGCGGGCGGGCTTGTGGAGCGCCTCACGCGGACGGATCTGACGATTGTTCTCCACACGCGGTTTAAGGAATTGGAGCAACTACCCAAGAAAAGCGTCGCCGTCGCAGCCGGGATCCTGCGGTACTCAACCTGCCGCCATATGGTGACGAATATGCTTCCGGTCGGACGGTCGGTGAAATATGTTGCACTGGAGGGGGAGACTACACCCTCGGAACCGGAATCTTCTTCGACGGAAGTCGAATCCGCGATTACCGCCTCCACCGACGCGATCGCGGAAGAAAGCAGTTCGGAAATGGGACGCGGGGAATTGCAGGTCCCATTTGTCCCCTATGCCCGGAAGTTCTTTTTACCGCAATGGGTGGCCTTCGACGGGGAGGGCAAACTTCTGGTGGGCAGCGTGGCGGAAGCGGAAGCTGATATTTCCTCCATGCAGCACTTTCTGCAGATCCTGCATACGGCGGTAGGGCTCGCGGCTTATTTCATTGCCGACGGGGAATACCAGCGCAAGCGGCATGGCATGTTGGGCCAGTTGGTCAACCAGGGCCGGGCATTGGCCGTGTACCAGACGAAGGAAATCATTCAGACTATCCAGCGACGCGCCAGCGCCGGAGACCTCAACCGCGGGCTTTCGATCTCCCTACCCTACTTCGACGACCAGGCGTTGCATATGAAGGAATATCCGTTCGAGGTCATCCCGGCCGGCCGGATCATGTTCGTTCCGGCGTTTGTCGTCCGCGCTGTCTGCGAAGAAGCGGTTAAAGTTGCCCAGGATACACGACTCAGTCCCTCAACGCGGAATCACATACTGACCGAATTTACATTGCTCGAAGAAGCGTTCCTATCTTCGAAAGGCGGATGATCCTGCACCCATGAATAATCCTTGCACCCGGCACGCCCGGGAATAACTTCAATGGTATCCATTCTCTTGCTCGCCGCATTTATTTATATCGCCTACCGCCTCTCCCCCCACGAGCGGCAGGAGGATGCGCACGTGCACGGCGCCGGTCAAATCGGATTGCTGGCTGCGGTGGCACTCTTTGGTGTCGATTATTTCACCTCTTATTATTACGCCACCGGTGAGTTGATGGGTGCGTTGCATCCGTACGGATTGCAGAAATACGCCTTCATCGCCGTGGCTTTCATTGCCATCGCCAATATCGTATTCGGATTGCTATACATGTATTCACTGGGGGTATTTAACGAGGGCGGCGGTTCCTATACGGCGTCCATGCGTTATTTGTTGCCCACTTTGAGCCTGGTTGTAGCTGTCGTACTAATTCAGGATTATGTATTTACCATTGTCGTTTCCTCACTTTCCGGAGTTGACCAATTACTTTCGGTATTGCAAAAAACCGGCATTGACTGGATCTGGCATTTTCTGATCGGTGCCGCATTGGTATCCTTTACGTGGTATTTGACAATCCGCGGTCGGGGCGAATCGGCCCGGATAACCTTCATCCTGCTCGGAATTTTTGGATTTCTTACCATCAGCATGTTTGCCGGCCTCCTCCTGGCCCACTTGCGCGGTGTACCGGCCATGCCCAATACCATCGGAACTCAACCCGTGGGTTTGTTGACAGCCATATACCACATGCTCACAGCCTCCATGAAAGGCTTGGTCGCTCTCTCCGGATTGGAAGCCATGTCGAACGGAATTCAATTCGTCATGAATAAGGATGTGAGCCTGGTGAGCTGGGGCAAGAAGCATCTTCCCAGATTGCAGGGGCTTTGGAACTATTATTCTGGAAAATCCGGGATTGGTCGCCTGGTTCAGACTTCCTTTCTGTTCTACGGCGGAATCACCACATTCCTCCTCGCCATCTTTGCCATTCGCTTTAATGTTTATGATCAAACCTTTGGCCGGACATTGGTCGGAAATCTGGCTTTTATCGGATTCCAGCAAATTCCCGGATTTGACATTCTGGGCAGTTCCTTCCTGTTCTGGGTGTATCAGCTCCTTGCCGTGGCACTGCTGGCATCCGCGTCAATGACGGCGTTTCAGGATCTTCAGGCGACGGAATGGAGAGACGTAGCTATCGGGGAACTGCCCGAAATCATTGTCTACCGAAACCGGCAGGGAACGTTCACCCGGTCGGTCACGGTGGCATTTATCGTAACCCTCGTGATTATGTTTATCATCCATGCGGAGCAATCCGCAGCAGTACCGTATTACGGCATCGGAGTTTTCATGCCGATCATGGTCATGGGATTTGCCATCCGCCAGCATATTCTTCGCACATTCACCGGGAGGAAGCGCTTCTGGGGAGCGCTCGCGGCGGGTTTTGCCGGTACGCTTTCGGGAATAGTGTTTGTTGGACAAATCGCCGGCAAATGGACGGAAGGCGGCTGGGTAGTGCTGATTTCCTTCAGTGTGTTGATCCTTGCCGCGCACGCCATCCTGATATCGCCCGCCGGATCCCGCAGCCCGGAGAAAATTCACCGCATCGTTCGGGAAAAGGCGCGGATCCAAGGTTCCATGGCTTCGATCGTGGAATGGCAGTCCTTGCGGATGCAGGAATATCGGTATAACATCCTCGTTTGGATAAGCCGGTTCTTTGAACTATTTGGAGTCCGCCGGCCCATGCGTTTCGAGCATCCCGCCCCAGCGGGGGATTATAACGAGGCGATCCACGTCGATCACCCCGAAGCTCCTTCCCTGCTGGCGGATTACCTGAAACCGAAACCCGAACCGCAGGTGGGCGGCCATCCCAAAGATACCGCAGGACCGGATGATAAACCGGAGTAACTTTTACTCCCGTCGATTTAGAATAGTTCGAATTTAACAAGGAAAATATTTCCGCCGCATCCGTCGGCATCTATGCCTTCCGCCCCCATTTCTTCGCTCCGCGTTTCCGAGGTTTATTCCGCGCTCGAGGCAAGTCCGCAAGGCCTTTCCCAGGAAGAAGCCGTTTCCCGGCTGTCCCTGTACGGTCCCAACCGCCTACACATCGAAAAACCGGTCTCCCTGGAATATAGCCGTTTGGTGGATCAGGCCACTCACCCCATGGCTCTTCTGCTTTGGGTTGCGGGATTAATCGCCATCATCGGAGGCCGTCCCGTCCTTGGGCTGGTGATCTGGATGGTCGTCCTGGTGAATGCGGTATTTTCTTTTTTACAGGAATACCGCGCCGAGCGCGCGATTTCCTCGCTGGAGAAATTGCTGCCGGATTTCACACGCGCATTGCGCGACGGCGCGGAGCTCAGCCTCCCCTCTTCCGAGATCGTGCCGGGCGACGTCCTGGTCCTTGCGGAAGGAGATAACATCCCGGCCGACGCCCGTGTCATACAGGAATTCGGGTTGCGCGTTAACAACGCCACCCTGACCGGTGAGGCAATGCCCGCGCGCAAGACTGCGGAACCTTCGCTGCGCCAGGATCTCACCGAGGTTGAGCAAATCAACCTGGTGTTCGCCGGAACCTCGGTTGCGTCCGGAACATCCCGGGCGATCGTGTATGCGACCGGGTCGCTGACGCAATTCGGGAGGATCGCCCGCCTAACCCAGGAAACACCCGAGATTAAAAGCCGCCTGCAAGATGAAATGCAGCGGATCACCCGCCTGTTTACTATCCTCGCGCTGATTGCCGGCACCATGGCCTTTTCGCTCGGTTTTTGGCATGAACGGATTTATTGGCTGACCGCTTTTCTGCTGGCCATCGGAGTAGTGGTGGCTGTAATCCCAGAAGGATTAGTGCCCACTCTGACACTCACGCTGGCCATCGCCGTGCAACGCCTGGCCACACGCGGCGTGCTGGTGAAAAATCTTTCCATGGTGGAAACTCTCGGGACCACCTCGGTGATCTGCACCGATAAAAGTGGAACCCTGACGCAGAACCAGATGACCGTCCGCGAAGTTTGGGCGGGCAACCGTAGATTTTCCGTGGGGGGAGCGGGATACGAGCCGAAAGGCAATTTTTCCCCGGCGATCGATCCGCCCGGAGTACGGGATGATCTGCGCAAGCTACTTAACGCCGCTGTCCTTTGTAACAACTCCCGCCTTTTGCCCCCCACCCCCGAGCGCCCTCGTTGGTCCTATTTGGGGGATCAAACCGAAGCTGCGTTGAGGGTTTTGGCGGCGAAGGGGAAGGTTGTCGAAGAGGAAATCCAGCAAGAATTTCCTCGGATCCACGAATTACCGTTTGACGCCCGGCGGAAACGGATGAGTACGGTCCATAGCCTTCCAGACGGCCGGGAAATTGTCTTTGTCAAAGGCGCTCCGCGGGAAGTGTTGCAATTATGCACGAGCGTCCATATCCGGGGCGAGGACGTTCCGCTGGATCCCCAGATGCGATCGCAGATCCTATCGACCAACGACGAATACGCCCGCAACGCGCTGAGGGTATTGGCTTTGGCCTGCCGCACCCTTCCCCCGCGGACCGGAGCGGGGTCGGATTTCTCGGTTGAATCGGTGGAGCGGGAATTAACCTTTTTAGGGTTGGCCGCCATGATGGATCCCCCGCGGCCGGAGGTGGCGGACGCCATTAAGCGCTGCCGGGAAGCGGGCGTGCAGTGGGTGATGATCACCGGCGACTACGGATTAACCGCCGATTCCCTCGCCCGCCGCATCGGAATGCTCTCCAAGCCCAATCCGAGGATTCTAACCGGCGCCGAACTGGAACAGATGAGCGACGCCCAGCTCCAGCTGATCCTCAAACAGGAAGTGATCTTCGCCCGCATGGCACCGGAACACAAACTGCGGCTGGTGGCGGCCTTTCAGGCCAACGGCGACGTCGTCGCGGTCATCGGGGACGGAGTAAATGACGCCCCGGCACTGCGCAAAGCCGACATCGGGATCGCGATGGGGATCAGTGGGACCGACGTCGCACGCGAATCGGCGGACGTCATATTAACCAATGATAATTTTGGGGCTGTCGCGGACGCGGTGGAGGAAGGCAGAACCGTCTTCGATAACCTGCGGAAATTCGCCACCTACATTTTTGCCAGCAACGTCGTCGAGGTTGTGCCGCTCTTGGCCACAGCCATATTTGATTTGCCGCTGGCGTTGACCGTCACCCAGATCCTGGCAATTGATTTGGGTACCGATCTGCTGCCGGCCCTGGCGTTGGGAACCGAACGGCCGGAACCGGATGTGATGTCCCGCCCACCGCGAAAAAAGGGGCAACCCCTCCTGGATCGAGGCGTGGGATTTCGAAGTTTATGGTTGGGTTTGATCGAGGCGGGATTATGTTTTTCCGGTTTCCTTTTCGTGTATTATAGAGAGGATCCGATCCATTGGCAGGCGCTCCTGGCTCCCATTTGGAGTTCCTATGCCGAGTTGATCAAGACGACGGCCGGGCGGACGTACATCCTCGCAACGACGATGTTCCACGCGGGTGTGGTGACCTCCCAGGTGGGAAACGTTTTTTCCTGCCGCACCAGCCGCGAGCGTGGAAGCCGCGTGGGATTCTTCAGCAACCGTTTTCTCTTGTTGAGCGTGGCCTTCGAAATCGGGCTGATCGTTTCGTTGATATACATTCCGCCGTTGGCATCCATCTTCGAACATCTGCCCATTCCGGCGGCGTATTGGATCCTGCTGGCCCTGTACGGGCCAATCCTGTACTTGATCGAGAAATTTCGGAAAAGCCTGGTTCGGCGGGGAACGTTCGCGCGCGGAGGAAAACTCCTCCCCTCCCCGACCGACCAATCGGCGGAGGAATAAGGATTCCCCGCCGGATTATCCAGGGAAAGGACGGTGCTATGAGAGTCATCATCATGGGTTGCGGCCGGGTGGGTTCCGAGGTCAGCCGGCTGATGTCGGAGGAAGGCCATGACGTGACAGTCGTGGATTGCGACGAGAATATCCGCGAAATCCTGGGACCGCAATTCCACGGAAAGATCGTCATCGGTATGGGGTTCGACCGGGAGGTACTAATCCGCGCCGGGATTGAACACGCCGACGCTTTCGCGGCCACCAGCGATTCCGACAATGCCAACATCGTGGCCGCCCGAATTGCCCGGAACATTTTCAAGGTCCCGCGGGTTGTTGCGCGCTTGTTCGACCCACGCCGCGCGGAAATATACCGCCGGCTCGGGTTGGCGACCATTTCCTCTACGGCCTGGGGCGCCGAACGCATCCGCGAGACGCTAACGCACGCGGAACTGGATGCCCAGGGGACCTTCGGCTCCGGTGAAGTCTCGCTGTTCACCATCGAGGCGACCCCGGCCTTGATCGGCCGGATGGTGAATGCGCTTGTTATCCCGGGGGAAATCGGCGTGGTGGCCATCACCCGCGAGGATAAAGCGTTCCTCCCCATGCTCGGGACCGAAATCCGGGAAGGGGATTTGATTCACTTTGCGGTGGTTTCTTCCGCCCTGGATCGATTGGAAAACCTGCTGGGAATCGAGCAAGGAGGACAACCATGAACGTGATCATTGTCGGCGGCGGAAAAGTCGGTTCCCATCTTGCCAGTATCCTCCTCCGCGGAGGGCATTCGATCCGAGTGGTGGACGATCGCCACGACGTAATCGAACGGCTTAAGCAGGAGTTGCCCAAAGGAGTTGTGGTTCGCGGCGAAATGAGTTCGCCTGCCGTTCTGGAGGAGGCGGGAGTTGCCAACGCAAATGTCCTGGCCGCCGTTACCGATCAGGACGACACCAATCTGGTCATCACCACCCTCGCGAAATTTGAGTTTCATGTGCCGCGCGTGATTTCGCGCGTGAACGATCCAAAAAATGGGTGGCTGTTCACCACGGAAATGGGCGTCGACGTTGCCATCAGCCAGGCGGATATGATGGCGCGGTTAATCGTCGAAGAAATGTCATTGGGCGACATGGTCACGTTGATGAAATTGCGAAAGGGCTTGTTCTCCCTGGTGGAGGAAAAAGTTCATCCGGAATCGGAGGCCAATGGCAGGGCGGTGCGGGATCTCAATCTACCGGCGGAATGCGTCTTGGTAGCTGTGATCCATAAAGGGGAGTTGATGCTTCCGCATGGTTCCACAATCCTGGAACCCGCCGATGAGGTCCTGGCCGTCATCCACCAGTCCAAACTGGAGTTATTCGCCTCTAAATTGGCAAAGAAGAAATCCTAAAAAGACCGGCCGGGAAAATTTTCCCGGCCTTTTTTATAATTGGGGAGGATTTGTTTTTGGCGGGACGTCAAAGTTTTGGTTCCTGAAGATTACCGAGAAAGGTGTTGATGGTGTTCGGATCGAATGGGAAAGGTGATCATCCGGGCGGAAAGGCCATGCGGCGCGCCAATTCTACCTTGGGAAGAATCATCCTTTCAATATCCGAATCTCCCGCCGGCGCTGTTACGTTATCGAAAATGAACCAATCTTCCGTATAATCGACCGATTTTCCAGGTTCCAGCATGAGCAGGGGACCGAGTGTCTCCACTTCCAGGAAATCCGCATTGGTGAAAAATTCCGTCGAAGATCCCAGATCCGGGTATTCCTTTTTCCCCTCGTAAGGAAATAATTTAAGAAAGAGATGGCCTTGCCGGCAATATGCGGTCCATCCGTCGGGAACGGGTGCGCCGATTTTTTGCGATTCCGCTGATTTTGGATCCTGCTTCAACCGGATATATTTCGCCCCCCAACCCCAACGCGGATCCGACATATCGGTATACGCCCAGAAGACCAACCGACCGTTCGGTAATAGATTATTCTTGTCATGCGGGCCGCGCGTAGGCAGCGGCAATACCGCCGTACCGCCGGAGGCCATTACCGAAAGCGCCCATGGCGCCAGTTGAATCGGCCTGGATCCGATATTGGTCAGGCGGTGCTGGATGCGCGCATGGGCCTGCACCGGGTCCAACCGGACGAACCATTCTTTTTGAATCCCCGCGGGAATTTCCGGAGGCGGCGTAAGATGCACTCCGTCGCGGATGGATTCGACCGTCACGGGGCGGTTGTCGGGAATATAGGTCAGCACCGGATCCTCGGGAGCGCGCCAGAGGCGGTGCCCCCCGTAGGCATGGAACTCGGAATCCCCTGATTTTCCAGAACAAGATTCATCCTCGTAAAATTCGTTCGGCTTTCCGACGAACGCAAAACGGATAATCCTCGGGCCGACATCCCCGGTGATGACCATTTCAACAGAGTTGTTGGCCAATCGGGTGCAATGAGACCAGCCTTTGTATGAAATCGTTTCCATAACCTCTCCTGATGCCTGACTGGGAATTCCTTCCTGGATGCCCCGGGTGTTGTCGATCGATGAGACATTCTCAATCCCCTAATTGTATTCCTTGGCGGGAAATTTTTACACACCGTTCGGAAGGGAATAACCACTTACTCTCCCAACAGCCGCGGAGCAATTGAGAATCGAAAAGTCGCTGGTTCGATGGAGCCGGTCTGTCCAAGACCAGGGTCGATCATAAACCGGATTCCGGCGTAAAAACGAATGCCCTGCCGGTCCACCTCCACCCATACCAACTCGCCCTCTTGGGAAGTGGCCGGTTCCCACTGATCGAATACGGCATTCCCCAGACTATAGAGAATCAGTGTGTCACCGATCCAACCGGTTTCCTGGACGGCGTGCGGATGATGCCCCCAAAGGACGTTCGCGCCGGACTTGGCCAGCGCCTGGGCGACGCGCTTCTGCAAGTCGTCGGAACCAGACTGATACTCCATCCCCCAATGCAGAGAGATAATCACAAGGTCGCCGTCGCGGCGGAAATCACGAACCTGGTCTGNNTGTCTGCAAGATCCTCCACGGCATGTGTCGAGCTTCCATCGGTAAGATCCACCGCGAGAAATGCCAGGCGGATTCCATGAACGGAGAAGACCAAAGGAGACGTGGATTCCAAAACCGAAACGCCATGAAGCTTTAATGCATCTCGGGTACATCGCACTCCGCGGTCTCCGTCATCCCTGGCATGATTGTTCGCCAGGGATACGATATCCAAACTTGCCGAGGTCAATGCCGCGATCGAGCCGGAGGGTGCGATTAGCAGTCGGGAACTAGAGGATACCGGGGTTCCGCAGTCGATCGGGGATTCCAAATTCGCCATGGCAACGTCAGCGGATCGCAGGATGGGAGCCAAAGATTGCAGGGTTTGTTCCCATCGTCCGGTTGCGTGTGCGAGCGCAATCCCCCTGCCCAACATCACATCGCCAAGCAATGCGATAGTCACGGTGGGTTCGTATGCGCTGGCGGATAGAAGGACCGGTGCGAATGCACCGATTATCAAACAGCACAACCGTGCGAAGCGCCGTGGATTAACCGCGTGCGGCATCATCTGTGATCGAATGGACTACTGCGGTTCCATGGTTCATCCGAAATACTATCCGCCGGATGAGTACGATCGACGGGCCTACGGAACGATAAATGATGAGGTCCATTCCGGCGGCGCGGGCGGCGTGGAACTACTTACCAGCGCCTGCCAAGTTTCGTCCGTCATGCGGTCCCCCGGCGCGACTGTAAATTCGTAATACGTGAATACCGCACCGATCCCCAACCGCCAGGGGGAATCCGGAAGAACGACGAAGATAAACGTCGGTTGGCCCACGCCTTCCTCCAGTACGACCGGAGCACCGTCCTTGGTAATGCCGCTGGCGACGTCCGCCACGAGCGCCGCTTTCTGATCGGAAAGGTCCCTATAACTTGCAGATTGCGTCTCCCGATCGGCAGCCGCGATGGTGAGGGATTCCAATTCACCCCCAAAATATTGAATCCGTAAATATTCCTCGTCGGTGATGGGTTGGCCGGCAAGCTCCTTCTCGGAGATGTTTTGCAGAAACGACAGCAGATCAATCAGATTGTCCAGATTTCCGCCGGTCGTCGCTGAGAGGAGATTGCGACCGGTTAGGCCGGATTTAGTCATCATGGCAAGCGCCCGAAGCCGGGCGTAGGCTTCGGGATTGGGTTCCACGTAACCGTGCGGTGGAGTGGGCGGTCCTCCCCCGCCCATCTCAGCCATTACCTGTTTGGCATATAGGATCGTATCGTGCTTTAGTTCGGTCCAGGAAGCCAGCGCCGTGTGCAGGTCCTTGCGCACCCAGGCCGGGTTTTGCATGAAGGGAGGAAATCGATTGTCTTTTACGGAAATCAGCGGTTGAAACGAATAGAGCCAGGAATAATATAGATTCTGTGTCCAGGTGTCCTTTTGAAGTGCGGAAATTTCACTCTGAACCTTTGCCATTTGGCTGTTGAAATTTTCAAATTGATCTTCTCCTTGCGTGCGAAGGATGGAAAGCGCTTCCTCCGAGCCCAGAGCTGCGAAGAAATCGAGCGCTTTGGGCAACCCGCGCGGGTTTTCTTGAGTTCCGACATTGCGCCAGATCATCTGGCCGAATACGTATTCGTCCAGCGTAAACCGCTGCCCCATCAGGCGGAAACCCTTCGTGGCGTCGGTCTTATCTTCCCAGATCCAAACCCACATGGAGTTGATTTGAGGGGGCGGCAGCGACTTTGCCGCGGTTAAAAATTCCGCGATCTTCCCCTGGTCCGCAAACGTCGTGATCGGCGCCCCGGCTCCAAACACCGAATCCGAAAGGGCGCCGTATTCCGTGAAAGAGAGGTCGTCCGCTTTTCCGACGATGAAAACGGTTGGTTCGTAAATGTTTTGCCACAATTCCACTGCGGGAGTGCCGTCGGGAGCAGTTGTGGTGCGCAGAGCCTGGGTGGCCAGCAGGGCGCGTTGGGTTTCAAAGATGTCGCGCAGGCGAAAGGTCATTCGACCGTACCACATCATGGCCCGGAAATATCGCTGCAGGTCCTCGCTTTTTGTATAGTGGCCCCGCGGGATGTACTGACTGTAGTCTTCCCGGTACTTCTGATCGTCCGGGAGGTCGGGACGGTCCCAGATGGGTGAGATGGAAAACCCGCTATGCGCCATGATGAGCGTTATCTCGGCGGAGGTAAGGTCAGACGCTTCGGATGGAACTTCGTCCGGGAGGCCGAGCAGCTGCGCGGCGACCGCAAAGTAGGCGACGTTCCTGCGCGCCGGATCCTCCAACGCGCTTCCCTGAACTTGCTGGAATTGCGCGTGCGAAGCGGCCAATAGGCTGCTGGTCAGGGTTTTCAATGTCGACGTAAAACTTTCGCGTTCCAGATCGCGCAACATTTTGTCGAAAATCAAATGGTAGATGTGATACACGGCGTCGGTGGTGACAAATACCGGTTGATTTTCCTCATAGCGAAGGGATTCGTACAGTTGAAAGAATTCCTGGAACTTGCCGGGTTCCGGGGGAGAGACGACAAAACCAGATTTGGAAAGTGCATCTTTTTGCGACGCGGTCAGGGCGGCGGAATCTACTCCAGTCACCTGGGAAAGATCGACGGGCAGCGAATACCCTCCGGAAAAGGATGCAGGCAAGTTGACTGGAATGGACGGATAATCAGCGAAAGATTTCAGGCGGGCATCGGTTGGAGAGGTTGGAGTCGGACCAGCCGGGAATGAGGCCGGTGTTGAGGTTGCCGCCTGCAAAGTTGCCGAAACAGGTAACAAATTGCACGCCAGGGATAATCCCCCAAGCACAAGCACGAACGTTACGCAGGATGAAATTTTCTTTTTCATTTTGTCCTCCTCTTTTGCCGGAAACCTATTCGACGGGATCGATCAGTATGGAAGGATCCCCTTCCCGATCGGTTAGAATCTCGATTTTTCCTATCCGGGTTCTCCGCCGCCCCATAAGCGAAAATCCAAAACCGTTCCATTCCCACAGGGAGAGAGCCCCGGCCATCGATGGCTGATTGTAACTCGTCTCGACCGCCATTAGTTCCTGGCGTCCGTCTCCATTCCAGTCGGCTGCGTAAAAATCCAGGAGGGGTTCAGCCAAGGCGGAACCCGCCCACAACTCGCGAAAGCTGGTCTGCACCCAGCGGATGAGGATGATATGACAGCTTTGATTCTGCGCATCGTGAAATCCGGCGATGCGTCCGCCATGAGGAAGGAAAGCATCAATCGGCCAGGGAGCGACCGGTCTCCATACCAGCAAAGTCAGCTCGGGATCGCCGTCATGATCGAGATCGGAGATTTGTGCCTGTTCTATTTTCCAGTCGGATGGACTGGACCAAAGGGTTTCCAGTCCGCCTTGGATGGAGACGCTGTCGCCGATGAATACGATCCGTTCGATTTTTCCATCGGAATTCAAATCCGCCTCGCGAAGGGGAAGAACCGGGACGGATGGCTGCGGGGCCACAGCGGTGAAATCCCCGTCCAACCATTCCCACTGCGTCAAATGGGTGCGGAAGATCGTGATCGAGGAACAAACCGCCAGGAAAAATACTGCGGTGCGCATTGGAATCACCGTGGGCATCCAGAGTATTGTACAATTGGATACCTGAAAGGGCAAAAAAACGATTTTCCCACCGCAAGGAGGATTTCATGAGAAAAATGACAAATTCCAATCTGCAAAATGCCTTCGCCGGAGAAAGTCAGGCCCATATCCGCTACCGGAATTTTTCGGATCAAGCCAAGAAGGATGGATTTCCCAACGTCGGCAGATTATTTGAAGCAGCGGCGGCTTCGGAACGGGTTCACGCTGGCAATCATCTAAAGGCTCTCGATGGGATCCAGGAAACCGCTTCGAATCTGGCTGCGGCAGCCGACGGAGAAAATTTCGAAATCGAGGAAATGTATCCCGCCTATATCGCGATCGCAGAACAACAGGATGAGAAGAAAGCCCGCCAGTCGATGCACCGCGCGTTACAGGCGGAAAAGGTCCATTTGGATTTATACCGCCGTGCCGCTTCGGAAGTGTCGGCCGGAAAAGATATCGGCAAGACAGATTATTATGTCTGCCCGGTTTGCGGATTTACCATGGAAGGAAATTCGCCGGACGTGTGCCCGATATGCGGCACAAAACATGAACTATTTTTGAAAATATAATAATTACAATAACTTAATTCTCTCGATACTCCCGGGTAACCGGAAAAATACATCGGGGTTGCATGTTCTTCTATGCAACCCCGATGTTCATAGAGAACGCCTGAGCTCATGAAGGGAATTTCTTCTTTCATGACCCCTCGGTTATTCTTCTTCGAAACTTTCCACGTAGTAGGTATAAACGTCTAATTTTTGTCGGCGCCAAAGATCGTATTCGAATCCCATTTTTTCACATAACATATCGAGGAAAGTTGATGGATCGGTTACTTTTTCCCAAACTTGGGGAAGAAAGGTTGCCCGCCGCAATCCGCGGGCAAGGACGACGCCGTCCAACCCCGGGCGCAGCAACCCGGGAAGTTCCTCCGCATTTTGATAGGGCAACGGTTTCGGCGCGCTGAGAACGGATATTTCAATATGCAATTCTGGTAACTCGGCTTCGGTTAGCGGCTGAAACCGGAAATCATGGAAAGCAGCATCCACCGCATGCTCCTGCACGTCCAAAGCCAGCGGCTGACGCGCCTCCAGGCTTCCGATACAGCCGCGCAGATCTCCATCGCGAGTCAACGTTACGAAGCATGCGCCGTCGGCCTGGAGTTCTGCCGGCAGCGAGGAAATTGTCAGCGGAGGCTCCGAACGGTTTTTTATATTTGATTCGATGGCTTCCCGGGCGATACGCAGCAACCGTTGTTTGGATTCAGTTGAAATCATAATCGGCCCACCCTTCCGACGTTGGGAAAACAATCCGCTTACGTTTTTTCCATGACGACCGCCGTGCCGTACGCCAGGACTTCGGTCACCCCATCCAGGACATCGTTGGCATCGTAGCGGATCCCGATGATTGCGTTGGCACCGAGTTCCTGCGCGTGCTGCAAAAGCAATTGAAAAGCTTCCAGCCGCGCGTGTTCGCACAGCTCTGTGAAAATGGTGATGTTGCCGCCAAAAATCGTTTGGATTCCCCCCGCCAGGTTTCCCAGAACACTGCGCGAGCGGACAGTGATCCCGCGCACCACGCCAAGGTTTCGTACGACGTGATATCCGTCGATCGAGAAGGCCGTTGTGGTCATCGAAAGGTCCATCCCCTGCTCCTTAGCTCGGGTGCCCGATCCATTCACCGGGGAAAGCTTGCAGCGCTTTTTCCGCGGCGTTGAAGATATCCGGGTCCCTGTCGTTCATCCGGGTGCGAATCGCATCCTGCGCTTCGCGCGTGCGCCATTCCACGAGGGAGATCAGCGCCAGCATCCGCGAGGTACCGTTGGGTCCTTCCTGCAGGTTGCCGTTTACATAGACATACCCCTGGCGCGGGGTGCGCAGAATTTCAATGAGCACTGGAATGACCAGTGGATTTTTAATTTTCGTAAGCTTCTGCACCGCCTGAAAGACGGTATCCAGTTCGGCGGCACGGACCGCGCGGAATCGCAGGATCTGGATGAGCGTGCGCGCTGCGACGTCGGAGAGGATTGCGTCGGTATTTTGCGACGCTTCCTCCAGATCAGCAACCACCGAGTCGTCCTGCGACACACCCGAGCGGTTGGCGAATTCCACTGCGACTTCCTGGCGGACACCCGGCCCGCCGGTGCGAAGATCGTAGGAAGACCGCGCCCTTTCCATCAGCCTGCCGACCGGTGTATTGGCGGAAACTGCGGCGGCTTTGCTGAACAGGACCGCTTTCTCCTCGGGATCCATGGCCATCAACCGCTTGGCGTTTTCCACCGCTGCGACGACCTGCGGGTCTCCGCATCCAAGCATTTCCTCCAGGGAGGCTTTCGTTGCCGCTTCACCCAAGGGCATTTCGACGGAGCGGAGGCGGTCTCTCCAGACGTTTACCTGTTCCGCTAACAGAAGTTGTTTTTCTTTCAGGACTTCCTGCTCTTTAACAATGGCTGGGCGCTCCGGTTCCTCAACCTCGACCCATTTTCGGCGCAAGGCGGCCAGTCGATCGGCAATGGAGGTGAATTCCTTTTGAATGGAACTCACCTTTAGGTCAAGGACTTGGGCCAGTTCCCGCAGTTCCAGGATAACCAAAAAATCCCTCCAACAGGGGAAAATCTATCAACAGGAACCAAACCGCAGCCCATGTATCATAGTCATTGGTTATCGGAGCGTCAAGTGGCTCCAAGCTCCTGAGTGATACAATTTTTCGGAGGGCAGAAATCCGAGTGTCGAAGAAACAGATCGATCTTCGAAAATACGCCGCGCAGACAAAAAACCGGCTCGTTTGGGTGGGTTTGGGGCTGATCGGTTTATTTGGCATATTGCTCATTCTCCTGACCTATGGAACGCCCGCGGCCGGCTGCGGAGCGGCGATCTTTTTTGGGGCACTTCTTCCGGTTGGTTTGATCGTCCTCTTCCTACGGTTTCTTCAATGGATCGTCGACCGCTCCGGAAGAAACGATAGATAGGACGGAATATAGGATGCGAACGGGTCATTTCGTTTTTCGAAAAAACATTGTTCTGGCGATAGCCGCCGCATTGGCCGGATTCGGTATTCTTGCGGCACTAATACTCGCTGCGGATTCCGGTCTCTTCGAAGCGGCTAAATCGCCTTCGACGGTCACCCCCTCCCCGTCGGCCGCCTTGACGGGAACGGCCATCCTCCCCGCACCGATCGTTCCTCCGGGCCGGGATATCCTATCGGAATCGAATATGACAAATATTGCGGAGTTGGCTCGTTTCGGCCGGGGCTGGCCGGCTGCCATCTCCTTTTCCCCGGACGGCGCCCAGCTGGCGATGGGCACGGCATTGGGGATCGAAATCCTGCGAACAAAAACCGGCGAGTTTGGAACACTCTATTCGTCCGACTCGCCGATCCTGGCTGTCCAATTCTCCCCGGATGGACGATGGATCGCCGCCGGACGGGAGGACGGGCGCGTGTTGGTTCTGGATGCGAAGACGGGGAAGGTTGGCCTGACTCTGGTCGTCCATACCCGCCCGGTCCACGGATTGGCTTTCTCACGCCCGGAAGTTACTGGAGGTGCGTCAGCCTGGCTGGCTTCTGGAGCGGAAGACGGCTCGGTCGTGGTATGGGATTTGAATTCCGGGATGTCACGGAATAAATTCCTTAACCCGCTTCTGGGCTACTGGGGTTATGGAATCCGAAGTCTGGCATTCTCTCCGGATAATAAAGCGCTGGTTACGGGCGGCGACCAAGGATATATCTCCAGTTGGGACCTTTCCACGGGCGAGGAACTGCCGCGTTTGCAGACGCAACATGGTTTGCTTTTCAACATCGCTTTTTCTCCGGACGGCAAACGGCTGGCCTCCGCCTGCGGTGACGGCACGGTGCAAATCTGGAATTATTCAACGGGGGAACCGCTGCAACTGCTTCAAGGCCACACCTATGGCGCCTGGAGCGTGGTCTGGTCACAAGACGGGTCGGAGCTGGTTGCCGGCGCCGGCGACGGATCGGTAAAAATCTGGCAGGCGGATACAGGCACCCTCCAGAGGGAAAAAGCGGTGACGTTTACCAAAATCGATTCGCTGCAGTTCTCCCCGGACGGCTCGCATCTGGCGGCCGTGTCGATCGGTGAAAGGGCGCTGCTTTTGAATGCGGAATCGCTGGAGGAAGAAAATACCTTTCCGGAATTCTTCGGCGGCGTACGGTCGGGCTCCTTCTCTCCGGACGGCAGTTCGGCGGCACTCGCCGACGAGAACGGGCTGACGTATCTGTGGAACCTTCGCCAGGGAAAATCCGCTGTTCTCGGCATGGTCCGCCCCTCCAGCAAAGCGGCGATGTCCGCCGTCTTCTCACCGAAGGGTGGATTGCTCGCCGTCATCGACGGTGTTCCGAGCCTGCTTCGGGTGTATGCATTGAACACCATGACCCTGCGGACCGAGCAACGCGTTCCCGGTTTGAAAACCGTCGCGTTTTCTCCCGACGGGACGCTACTCGCCGCAGGCGGCAGTCCGCTGACGCTCTTGGATTTGTCATCGGGGAAAAGCCGGAATTTGGAAATACCATCCTCTCCAACCAGCCTCGCCTTCATTCAAATTCCCAAATCTCCCAGCCCTTATTTGGCAGCCGGACTGGATAACGGATCGGTTATTTTGTGGAATCTGGCGGATGACTCCCCGACCGAATTAGCTTCGAAAGGGAATCCACCAATCTGGAGTCTGGCCTTTTCCGGAACTATCCTGGCCGCCGGCGACGATCAGGGCGACGTGCAAATCTGGGATGCCGCCGATCAAAGCGTTCTGCATAGGTTCTCCGGTTACTCCGGATCAATTTTTACGATTTCGCTTTCACCGGACGGATCCATTCTGGCGGCGGGCGGCATCGCAGGATCTATCCGTTTTTGGTCGCTCCACACCGGGAAGTTGCTACGGATTCTGGCGGCCCACAACGGTTGGGTGAATGGATTGTCATTTTCACCGGATGGACGATGGCTCCTTTCCACCGGTTCGGACGGCACCGCGCGCATTTGGGGAGTGCCGGCACAAAGTTCCACCTGAGATAGCGGGAAGGGTCCGGAATCCTCGCATGGTAGAATGTGGCGGCCGAAAAATTTTCTTCGTTCCCTCTCCGCGAAGATGCGGGGGAACGACAAACACCGGGAGTAAAAAATGAACGTCGCGTTGGGATGCGATCACGCCGGCTTCCTGCTGAAGCAGGCTGTTCAGAATGAAATCATCGCAGGCGGGCACAAGGTGATCGACGTGGGCAGCTTTGACACCGATCCCGTCGATTATCCGGACTTTGTGGAAAAGCTCGCAAGCGAAATCGTCTCCAAACGCGCGGAACGCGGCGTCTTCATCTGCGGTTCGGGGGTTGGAGCCGGCATCGCTGCCAATAAAATCCGAGGGATCTACGCCGGCATGTGCCATGACACCTATTCGGCACACCAGGGTGTGGAGCACGATGACATGAACGTCCTCTGCCTGGGGTCGCGTGTGATCGGTCCGGCCCTCGCCTGCGAGCTGGTTCGCGCATTCCTGAACGCGAATTTCTCCGGCGCGGAGCGCCACGTGCGAAGGGTGGGCGAAATCCACCGCCTCGAGGATTCCTCCCTGGGAAAAGCCGGCCGGTGAACGAGAATCCACTGGTCCGGTTAAACCGGATGGGACAATCCGTCTGGTATGACAACATTCCCAGGGGGTTGCTTGAATCCGGTGAACTCCTCTCCATGGTCCGCGCCGGCGAACTCCGCGGCGTTACGTCCAACCCGACGATTTTTGAAAACGCCATCACTCATACGGAAGAATATCGTTCCGCGCTCCGGACACTCTTCCAAAAGCGGTACACCGCCGAACAAGCGTATGAGCAACTCGCGCTGGATGATATCCGGGCTGCGGCGGATATATTTCCCTCGAGGTGTCTCCTGCCCTTGCGCTTTCTCCCGACGCCACATGGAGAGAAGCCGGCCGGTTGAAACGCGGTGTGGATCGTCCGAATCTGATGATTAAAATACCGGGGACGCTCTCCTGCCTGGACGCCATCCGCCGGACGATTGCAGACGGCATTTGCGTGAACGTCACGCTGTTGTTCTCGGTATACCGGTATCGCAAAGTGATGGAAGCCTATGCCGCCGGATTGGAAGATCGTGTGTCGCGCAGGTTGTCCCTCGACNNCTCGTTCTTCGTTTCTCGTCTGGACACGCTCATCGACCGGAAACTGGATCAACTGGCCGGAGCTGACCGCGTGAGTTCAAGCGAATTGCAAACTTTGCGGGGGAAGGCGGCGATCGCCAACACCCGTCTGGCCTACCAGGAGTTTTTAGCGTTTCGTGGCAGCCAAAGGTGGTTGGACCTCTCGGCGCTCGGGGCGAGGCTCCAGCGGCCGCTGTGGGCTTCCACGAGCACAAAAGACCCTTCTTTTCCAGATACCTACTACGTCGAAGCCCTGATCGCGCCGGATAGTGTGAATACCATGCCTCCGGCCACGATCGCGGCATACCGCGACCATGGGAATCCAGTGATTCGGATCGGGAACGACCTGGAAAAAGCACGCGCACTTCCGGGGCGGTTGGCGCAAATCGGGATCTCCTTGGAGCAGGTCACCAACCAGCTGGAAACCGAGGGCATCGAAGCCTTTCAACGCTCCTTTCAAACCATGCTTGCGGTTGTGGAAAATCGGTTGTCCGAAGGACGATAGGAACAAACTCCTTCCCCCTCGCCGCTTGCGAAATCCTTCTCGGGCGGGTATAATGCCGCCGATTTAGAGCGGACCTGACGGGGTCGGGCTTACGGGGTGAAAACCCGAGCCCCGGCCCCCCATTTATGATCGGTCGGTATCGGGCTTCCCTCGATTTACCTGGTTAATGCTCTGCCCATCCCAATCGCTCTCGGACGATCGGTGACCTCAACACGGAAACCGTAAGATCCGACGGTCCGCACGATCGGAGGCAACCATGACAGAACAACCTGCAGCGGCCGGAAAGACTTTACTGGCCACGCTCAAACCCAAGATGGCCCTCACCGGGAAGGTGACGCGTTTGGAACTTTCCGGCGCGATGGTAGATGTAGGCGCTGAGCGGGAAGGATTGCTGCACATTTCCGCTCTGGGAAAAGAAGGCGTCAACCGCGTCCAGGACATCCTGCAATTGGGCCAGGAGATCACGGTCTGGGTTCGAAAAGTGGATTCGGAAAAAGGCGAATTGCAGTTGACGATGATTGAACCCATAGCGCATGATTGGAATGAACTCCGTCCGGGGATGAACGTGCACGGCAAGATCACCCGGATTGAAAAATTCGGAGTGTTTGTTGACTTCGGCGCCGAAAGGCCCGGTTTAATCCATATCAGCGAATTATCCAACGAGTATGTCAAAGACATCACTTCGGTGGTTAAGGTCGGGGACGAAGTCGATTCGGTTATTTTGGAAGTGGACCGCAAAAAGAGACAGGTTCACTTGAGCCGAAAAGCCTTGGAGGCCAAACCGCAGCCGAAGGTGGAAGAGGAAATCGCGGAGGAACCGGAAACCAAACCCATAACCGCCATGGAAGCGGCCTTTCTCAAGGCCCAATCCGGTTCGGACCAAACCGAAGCGAACCAAGACCGGCGGGATCGTTCAAAAGCGGAAACCCGTCGACGCCAACAGGAAGATATCCTCAACCGGACGCTGCAGACCGCGCCGCGAAAATAAGAAACGGGCGAGGAAATGTCCTCGCCCGTTGCTTTATCATTCGAACCGCTCGACCAGCACCCGGGAAAACCGGGACTCCGGGGCGGTGGCTTGCAACCCTACTGATCCTCTTCCTCCAAACTCTCCCCCTCTTCTTCCTCGTCCTCGACCTCAAAACCTTCTTCTTCGCTCTCCCATTCCTCGTCGAATTCGTCTTCCTCCCATTCTTCCTCGGTGGCCGCTTCCGCGGATTGGGAATACGTCAGGCATCCGGCGTCCGGATCGAGTTCAATGGCCGCCGCGCCGCAAAAATTTTCCTCCAGGAAAATGCAATCCATGTACCGGCAACGGATCCTGGGCATAATACTCCTCCGAAAAACCGCTTAAAGTATATCGCATTCAACCGGAAGCCCATCGCAACGGCTCCCAAATCCCCTGCGCGCATTGTTTTTACTCTACGGCAGAAAATTCTTCCGGTCAAGGGATTTCCATAAATTTAACGTGGAAAAAGGGGTTAGGATCGGACCCGTTTGGCGTCCAGAACGTTGGGAAGGGCTTCGATCCGATTGAGCACCCGGCTCAGCTGGCTCAGATCGGTCACCTCCATGAGCATGTCGATCGTCGCCTGGTGGGATTTGGTGTTTACGCTGACTTGGCGCATGTTAATGTGATCCTCCGTGACTAGCGAGGAAACGTCCCGGAGCAAGCCTTCCCGGTCGTAGGCGGTGATGCGCACCTCGACGGCATACGTCCGGACGACTCGGCCCCAGGAAACACGCACCAGGCGTTCTTTATCGGGGATGCGGAGGATATTGGGACAATCGGTGCGATGAATGCTGGCGCCGTGCCCTCGCGTGATATACCCGACGATTGGATCCCCGGGGACGGGTTTGCAGCAACGCGCAAGGTTTGTCAGCATTCCGCGCAATCCGGTGACGTTAATCTCGCCGGTGGTGGCGGAAACCGCGCCGGCGGCCGTAGGCGCCATCTCCAGGCCGGTTTGTTCGGGCTCCAGTATCTTGGAAAATATTCTCGCCGGAGAAACATCCCCCGAACCAACGGCAGCAAGGAAATCACTGACTGTGGGAAAACCGGCTTGCTTGGCGAGACTCTCGAGTGTAATGCCTTCCTTGCCCAGACGATGGAGCTCGCGTTCCACGACATCGCGGCCGATGGATACCTTCTGTTCCACATCCTGGCGTTTGAACCAGAAGCGGATTTTGCTGAGTGCGCGCTGGGATTTCACCAACCCAAGATGCGGATTCAGCCAATCGCGGCTTGGACCTCCGCTGCGGGTGGTGATCACCTCCACCTGGTCGCCTGTGTGCAAAGGGTAATCCAGCGAAACGAGTTTTCCGTTCACCCGGGCGCCCCTGCAATGGTGGCCGATTTCGGTGTGAACATGGTAGGCGAAATCGATCGGCGTCGAACCGGCGGGTAGATCGATCACATCCCCCTTGGGGGTGAAGGCATACACGCGCTCCTCGAGGACGTCGGTCTTCAAACCGTCGAGGAATTCGCCCGCATCGTCCACTTCCTGGCGCCAGTCCATCAGGCTGCGCAGATAAAGCACCCGCCGTTCGAAGGATTCGTCGCGTTTGGAGCCCTCCTCCTTGTAGCGCCAATGCGCGGCGATTCCCAGCTCCGCGTTACGGTGCATTTCCAAAGTTCGGATCTGCACTTCGAGCGTCTTTCCATCGTCATAGACGACGGCGGTGTGCAACGACTGGTAGAAATTGTCTTTCGGGGAGGCGATGTAATCATCGAACTCCCCCGGCAGGGGAGACCAGTGATTGTGGATCACCCCCAGCGCGACATAGCAGCTGGAGACGTCGTCCACGATTACACGCACGGCGCGGACGTCGTGCACCGATTCGAAAGGCACCCCCTTGCGGGTCATTTTGCGGTAGATCGAATAAATGTGCTTCGGCCGGCCGGACACTTCCACCTTCAGGCCGGCTTTCGAAAGCTCCGCCCGAAGGTTCTCTACGATGAATTGCATCATGGCTTCGCGGTCGATGCTGCGTTCTTCAAGTTTGGCGGCGATCTCCTTGTACTTGGCCGGGTTTACATACAGGAACGATAGATCCTCGAGTTCCCATTTCATCTGCCAGATGCCGAGCCGGTTTGCCAACGGGGCGAAGAGCTCCAGAGTTTCCTGAGCGATGGCTTTTCTGCGTTCGGGAGGCAGGTGGTTGAGCGTCCGCATATTGTGCAGGCGGTCAGCCAGTTTGATCACCACAACCCGTACGTCGTCGCCCATCGAAAAGAAAATCTTCCGCAGGGTTTCCACATCCAGGGCTTTTCGACGCGCGGCATCGTCCTGGGGAGGGAGTGTCCCGTCGTCGCGGGAGACGCGCGGTAGTTGGGTGAGTTTGGTGACCCCATCGACCAGTTTGGCCACCTCGTCGCCGAACTCCACGCGGATGATGTCCAGGGTGACCGGGGTATCTTCCACCGTGTCGTGCAACAAGCCGGCGGCGATGGCCGCGCCCGGCAATTGCATGTCGGCCAGTATTTTTGCTACGGACAGGCAGTGTTGAATGTAGGGTTCCCCGGAGGCGCGTTCCTGCCCTTCGTGGGCACGCGACGCCATCCGGTAGGCCCGTTCAATAATTTCCCGGTCCGCCGGTGAAAGATAGGAAACTGCCTGAAAAAAGCTATCGGTATCCATTGGAGGGAAGAATGACTTAAAAGTATACCTCGCCGGTGAAGCCAGTCTATTCGTTTTCCCGCCCGATGAGGGATCGCTGGCATTCTCCTTGCACTCTTAATCCCTCGGGGAATGCCGCGATCAAAATACCGGCGGTGCGGAAAGATCCCCGGATCAGCCCCTGCCCGTCCGAGGAGGAGTGGATGTCATTAAGCGGCAAAGGTTTCTACATCTGGCAAATCCCGCATTGCGAAGGCGGCGATCCAACCCTGATTGCGGCGCGTGCCGCTTCCGCCGGGTTGACTCATGTATTAATAAAAATCGCAGATGCGGGAAATGCTTTTAATATCGACAAGAACGGGAGGGATTTAATCCCCCCCGTCGTCGCCGCGTTGCACTCCAGAGGAATTCAGGCCTGGGGCTGGCATTACGTATACGGATACGATCCGGTCGCCGAGGCGCGCGTCGCGGTTCAAAGGACGTCCGCCCTGCAGCTGGACGGATACGTCATCGATGCGGAAGCTGAATACCAATATTCGGGCCGGGCCGCCGTTGCAAAGACCTTCTGCCAACAGTTGCGCGCCGGGTTGGGCGGCTTCCCTATCGCAATTTCCTCCTACCGGTTTCCCGCCTACCATACCGCATTCCCCTGGAGCGTCTTCCTCGAATATTCCGACTACAACTGCCCGCAAGTCTATTGGGAACAATCTCACAACGGGGCGGATCAGTTGAAGCTGTGTTACGACCAATTTCAGAAGTTTTCCCCGATCCGACCGATCATTCCGACCGGCCCCGCATATTCCAACGCCGGATGGCGTCCGGCCGCTTCCGAACTGACCGCTTTCATGCAGAAAGCCCTGGAACTGAACATGAACGCGGTTCAGTTTTTTTCCTGGGATTATTCCACCCAACCCTCATACCTGGATCTATGGAACGCGGTAGCCAACTTCCCATGGCCCGCCGCACCCACGGCCGATATCGTTCTGAGGCTTCCGACTACATGGAATACCCACGATCCCAACCGGATCATCGCTCTGTATCAGGATAACGCCGCACATGTCACCAGCGCGAGCACCATTGTTGGGGCCAATGCAATCAGCGGCTGGTACTCGGATTTATTCACCAACCGCCTGCCCGGCGCGGTGTTTCAGGTGACCGGCTACAGTGGCAGCGGAAATTCCCGCCACTTTTCCTGGACGGCGACAAGTTCGGCGGGTTCGGTCCGAGACGGAAACGACACGCTGGGAATCCGGGATGGGAAGGTTCAATATCATTACACCTACTTCACAATCACTAAATAATCGGATAAGAATATATCGCCAATAGGGCCCTAATTATCCCATTTCTAAATTGGATTTATGTTTTAGCATCCTGATAATTGACTTACCCCTCTTGAGGATTATAATTTTCCCGTTGCCTGGTAATTGGATTGCAATCCGCATCCCATAACCTGACAATCCGCGTTAATGCCTAGCCCCCGTAGCTCAAAGGATAGAGCGGCTGACTTCGAATCAGTAGGTTGGGGGTTCGAGTCCCTCCGGGGGCGCCTTTATTTCCGTGACCGGTGCGCCGGAACAGCCCCGCCGCGCTGGATTTCTGCCTGCAGGTGTGTTTCTGTGCGTCAATCGCGCCACCTTCTTTTCGGCTCAAAAACCACAAAACTGGAGTTGCTTCTTTCTCCGCTCTCCCGCCTGCCGGTATCGGTCGAGGATGGGCCGGCCGGCGAAGCCATCCGGTTGCTGCGCGAAGATCTTAAGCGGGTTAAATTGGAGCGCATCCAACCGAACTTCTACCTTTCCACCGGATACGGAACGGTAGAAGGAACCACAAACATCGCCGTCGGTTTCTACGATACTAATCCGCTGATTCGCGAATTGCATAAGGAGTTCCGCAGGTGGTTGTACACCCCGGAGGAAATCCTTGCGACGCTCCGGCACGAGACCGGCCACGCCTTCTGTTACGCCTATAAACTTTACCGGCGGAAGGATTTTCGCGAAACGTTCAACGTGCGCGGCCATTTTTTTCATACCTACCCGGTTACCAATCGATATGTGGAACGGGCTAATCCATGGAGCCGTGATTATGTCAACCCGAGCGGTGATCATTATGCCCAGAAGCATCCCGACGATGATTTCGCCGAAACTTTCTGTGTGTGGTTCACATCGCGCAGGAGCTGGCGCCGGCAATATCGCCTTTTTCCTGGCGCCTTGAGAAAATTGGATTTTGTGGATTCGGTTGTGCGCGAGTTGCGCCGAACGGATCCGGAATTGGAAAACGATCCCAGTCTGCAGGACGAACCCATCTCCGGGATGTCGATGACCCTGGCCCAATTCCTTAAGGCCAACGTCCGGCGTTATCGCCGCCTGGCAACAGGTTATGTGGACGGCGACTTGCGCAGAATCTTCCACAAAACCCCGCTGCGGTCCGACCTTCAGCGCAACTACCTGCCGGCGGCAGATTTCATCCGCGAACACCAGCCTTTCCTGATGCGCCACATCAGCCGGTGGGTCAAAGCGGATCCGCTGGCGGCCAAGGATCTATTGGATAAATACCAGCACCGCGCCAAGGAATTGCGGTTGTCTTTACACAAACGGGAAAGGGAAATTAAATTATTGGAGTTGGTGTCTTATATTTCCGAGCGATGTACCCTATACCAATCCTCCGGTTCGTTCTTCGGTTGACCTTTGTTTTCAGTGCGCATGATCCGGAACTTCGTCTGTTTCCGGTGTTCCCGCCAGCACGCTTTCATAGAGTGTCATCACCTGGTCGGTAATCCGTTCCCAGGAGTACGAGCGGGCCACGTTGGCCGCATGCCTCCCTAATTCATGGCGCAGATGCGGATCGGTCAACAGCCTCTGCAGCCGGTCGGCTAAGGCGGCCGGGTCGGAATCCGGGATGTGGAATCCGGTCCACCCGTCGCGCACTAAGTACAGCAATCCCCCCACCCCGGACGCCACAACCGGCGTTCCGCAGGCCATGGCTTCCAGCGCGACCATGCCGAAAGATTCGTATTGCGATGGCATCACCACGGCTTGCGCCGCGGAATAATAGTGCGGCAATTCGTTTTGAGGCCGCCGTCCTAAAAACGAAACGACGTTCTCAACGTGGAGGGTCTCCCGCAATTCCTGGAGATATTGCATCTCTTCCTGCGGATGATCGGGGTCACCTCCGATGACCGCCACGCACGGGCAAGAAGGCGCGAGCAACCCGCGTGTTTGCAAAAGCGCCGCGGCGCGCAATAGGGTTTCCACGCCCTTCAACCGTTCGATCCGGCCCACGTATAAGATCATTTGCGCATCCCGGGCCAGCCCGATCCGCTCGCGCGCATCCGCGACGGGAACGGGATGAAAAAGCTCTACGTCCACTCCGGGAGGAATGACGACGATTTTGCGGATGTCCGCCTGGTAGAGCATCTGCAATTGCATCCGTTCGGCGGGTGTGGCGGCGATGATGCGGTTTGCGCCGCCAAGGATGGATTCTTCCGCCTGCCGCCGAAGCGGATCTTCCCAGGTCCCGCCCAGCCGCGTTTTCATTTCGCCCAGCGTGTGGAACATATGAACCAGCGGGATTTTCCATACCTGTTGCAGGGTCAACCCGGCAAGCCCGGAAAGCCAGTAATGGCTGTGGATTAAATCATAGGAGACTCCCTGTTCGACGGCGAAGCGTTGGATCGCTTCGGCGAATTCGGGCACGTAATGCGACCATTGATCGCGCGGCAATGGAATCTCCGGTCCCGCCGGGATGTGAATCACTCGGTTGCCGTTCCCCAAATCGTGGATCACATGCGGGACGTGTTCATCTTGCGAGCGGGTGAATACGTCGACACGGATACCGACTTTTCCAAGCGAACGCGTTAATTCGCGGACATACACGTTCATTCCACCGGTATCCTTGCCGCCCAACGCCGCCAGCGGGCAAGTATGGTAGGAGAGCATCGCCACACGCATGGAGATATTATACGGTGAACGGTTGAGTAGAAGGACCACGCGGACCGGATGTATCTTGAGATCTGCCAATTAATTCACTCCTTGGGGAATGTTCCAGCTCGATAGTCATTTCTTATCGGCGCTTAAATGAAGCGCGACCTCGTCGATCCTGCTGAAAAGTATCGAAAAATAGCCGAAAAACCAGCCAACTTGACCCCGAGGTTGCGCTCGTGGTATTCTCCCTCCGAATTTCCGATCCAGGGGGGATAACCATGACAACCGAAGAACGAGCTTACTGGGTGGCTTTCAACCACATCCGAGGGGTCGGCTACGCGCGCGTCCAGCGGATGATCAAGGCGTTCGGAAATTTACAATCGGCGTGGGAAGCCTCCCGGAGCGGCCTGACAGCAGCCGGGTTGGATGAGCGCACGACGGAAGTGATCGTCTCCGGCCGGTCGCAAATCGATCCGGAATTGCTTCTGGATCGCTGCGTGCAGCGGCGGATCCGGGTACTGATCTGGGAAGATGCGGATTATCCTGTCCGCTTAAAAGAATTACCCGCGCCGCCGCCGGTGCTTTATCTCAAGGGGACACTTCGCGAGGCGGATAACCTTTCCGCAGCGGTGGTCGGAACCCGCAAGGCGACGACCTATGGGCGGGAAGTAACCCGGATATTCGCTTCGGCGCTGGCCTCCAGTTGTGTCACCGTTGTAAGCGGCATGGCGCGGGGAATCGACGCCGAGGCGCACACTGCGGCGCTTGAGCGGCATGGACGCACGCTGGCCGTTTTCGGCTGCGGTGTGGATGTCGATTATCCCCCCGAACACGCGCATCTGGCCCGCAGGATCGAGGAATCCGGTGCGCTCTTGAGCGATTATCCTCCCGGCACTCCGCCTGACGCGGTGAACTTTCCGCCGCGCAACCGGATTATCGCCGGGTTATCGATGGCAACACTCGTAGTGGAAGCGGGAGAGGAAAGCGGAGCATTACTCACAGCTTCCTATGCGGCCGATTATGGCAGGGATGTATTCGCCGTTCCGGGCAGCGTACTGGGCGAATCGAGCCGGGGCTGCAACCGGTTGATCGCGAGCGGTGCGCAAGTGGCGGCCTCGCCGGAGGAATTTTTGTCGGCACTGGATCTGAATCGCACCGGCCCGTCCATTCAAATGCGCATGGCCATTCCGGAAAGTCCGGTGGAAGCGAAAATATTAAACGCCCTCAGTTCGGAGCCGACGCACATCGATCTTTTAAAAACAAAGGTCGGTTTGCCGGTGGAAGAGGTTTCGGGCGCCTTGGCGATGATGGAATTGAAGGGAATGGTTCGACCGGTCGGAGGAATGCAATACATCGCACTCCGAACCGTGTATTCGGGGGAAACCCGCGACTAAATGAACGCACAGCGCGATTCCAAACTCCCTTTCCTTGCAGTGCTCATGGCCGGCGGCGGCGGAACGCGGCTTTGGCCGCTCTCGCGCCCGGACCAGCCCAAGCAGTTCCTGCCGCTGATCAGCGGCCGCTCGCTGTTCCAATTAACCGTGGCGCGCCTGCGGGAGATTCTCCCGCCGGAAGATATTTTTGTCATTTCCAACAGCCGGCTGATTCCAATGATCCGGGCGTCCAGCGTCGGGCTTCCGGAAGAAAACCTGCTTTGCGAGCCGAGTCCGCGCAACACCGCTCCGGCCGTCGCCTACGCTTTAGCGGTGCTTCGGACCCGCTTTCCCGAGTTCGTCATGGCGTGTTTGCCTTCGGACCATTACATCGCCGAATCGAAGCGGTTCATCACGCTTGTGCAATGCGCCCGGACGCTTGCCGGGAAAGGATATCTTGTCACTCTGGGGATCGAGCCGACCGGACCCACAACCGGATACGGATACGTGGAACAAGGGGAACGTCTGGATTCAATCGACGGGTTGTCCGCGTTCCGCGTCAAGCACTTCAAGGAAAAGCCTACGGCAGAGGAAGCCCAAGCCATGATTGCCCGGGGTGGATTCCACTGGAATTCGGGGATGTTCTTCTGGCGTTCCGATGTCCTCGAAGAGGAATTTCGCACTCAGCAACCGGGCATTTCCAAAGCGTTGGATCGAATGGCGGGGTTGCTGGCACGCAAAGGTGATGACCGATTGCTCAAAGAAATATGGGAATCCATGCCGGTCCTGTCGCTCGATTATGGCATCCTGGAGGCCTCAAACCGCGTCGCGGTTCTCCCAGCGCGTGATCTGGGATGGACCGATATCGGAAGTTGGGACGCGCTGGTTGAACTCTATCAGGCGCATCCGGAACTCCAGGGAAAAGCGCCCGAAGGCGTTCGCGACGTCGGTTCGCAATCCATTACCGTCATTCGAAAAACGGATTCCCACCGCGTTCTGGCGACGGTGGGATTGCATGATGTTATCATCGTGGAGACGGACGACGCAATCCTGATCTGTCAGCGGGGGAAATCCCAGGACGTCCGAAAGATCGCCGGCATGAAATAATTGACGCCCTTCCGGCGGAAACCGGGCGGATGTCCAATTTCCATCGTGTAATCACATCCTTTTTAGAAAATGGAGCCTCTAGGTGTATGGAAGGATATTGTCTTAAATGCAAAGCCAAACGGGAGATTGCAAATCCCGTGGCCGCATTTCTATCCAACGGCAGGCCGACGACCTCGGGCACATGTTCCGTCTGTGGATCGAAAATCCATAAAATGGGTTCGACCGAAGCGCATGCGGGCTTGACCCCGCCGCCCCCCGCTCCGAAGACGGAGAAGAAACGGAAGGGGCGCACGGGAAAGCTGGTGATCGTTGAATCACCGACCAAGGCCAAGACTGTGGGGCGATTCCTGGGTAAAGGGTACCAGGTGCGCGCTTCCGTCGGCCACGTGCGCGACCTGTTGCGGTCTCAGCTTTCCGTCGATGTAGACAACGGGTTTACCCCTAAATATCGAATCCCTAATGAGAAGCGGCCGATCGTCAAGGAGCTAAAGGCGCTGGCGAAGGATGCGGCGGAAGTTTATCTGGCGACCGATCCGGACCGGGAAGGCGAAGCGATCGCTTGGCACTTGATGGAAGCCACGGAACTGGATCCGGCCATCACCCACCGGGTGGCTTTCCACGAAATCACCAAGTCCGCAATTGAAGAAGCTTTTCGCAACCCGCGCGAAGTGGATTTGAACCTGGTCAACGCCCAGCAGACGCGACGGATTCTGGACCGCCTGGTTGGATATATGCTTAGCCCGCTCCTGTGGTCTAAAGTCCGAAGCCGGCTTTCGGCCGGCCGCGTGCAATCTGTGGCTCTGCGCCTGGTGGCGGAACGGGAACGTGAAATTACCGCCTTCCAACCGGCGGAATATTGGTCGATCGAGGCTGATCTAGCGAAACTGCAAAACGGGGATCAAACCTTCCGCGCCAAATTGGCAAAAGTGGATGATCAAGACCCGTCGTTGGGAAACCAGGCGGAAGCCGAAAAGCTTGCCGCGGACCTTCGCAAGGCGGCGTTTTCCGTCGCACGGGTTCGAAAGAGTGAAAGGAGGCGCAATCCGTCGGCGCCCTTCACAACTTCTACGCTGCAACAGGAGGCCTCCCGCAAGCTTGGATTTTCCCCAAAGAAGACGATGGCCATCGCCCAGCAGTTGTATGAGGGCGTGGAGATCGATTCAATGGGAATGACCGGTTTAATCACGTATATGCGAACCGACTCCCCGCAGGTTGCCGAAAGCGCGCAACAGGAGGCTAGAAAATACATCACCGAGAAATTCGGTGCGGATTTCATCCCCTCGGAGCCGCCGCAATATCGGTCCAAATCCCGAAGTGCGCAGGAAGCCCATGAAGCCATCCGGCCGACGTCCGTTGACCGACATCCCAAATCACTCGAGGAATACCTCAGCCGCGACCAAAACCGGTTGTACTCGTTGATCTGGCAACGGTTTGTGGCCTCGCAAATGGCGCCGGCCGTGTTTGATACTGTCCAGGTGGACGTGGATGCCAAGGGGGACCGTATTTACCTGTTACGGGCTTCCGGAGCCACCATGCGGTTCCAGGGGTTCCTGGCGGTGTATGAGGAAGCCAGGGATGAAGACCAAGCCGAGGACGAAACGCAAGTTTCCCTCCCCTCCTTGATCGAAGGCGAACGCTTGCAGCTTATGGAGTTGCATCCGGACCAGCATTTCACGCAGCCTCCACCGCGGTACACCGAAGCCGCCCTCATCCGCACCCTGGAGGAATTCGGCATCGGCAGGCCTTCTACGTATGCCCCGATTCTCTCCACGATCCAGGCGCGGGGCTATGTCGTCCGCGAAGAGAAACGCCTGGCGCCGACGGAAATCGGCTTCACCGTCAACGATATGCTGGTCAAGTACTTTCCGGATGTGATCAACACGGGATTTACCGCGACGATGGAGGAAGAGCTCGATGAGATCGCCGAAGGAGCTCACGATTGGACTTCCACGCTGCGGGAATTCTATGATCCGTTTTGCAAAGACCTTCGGCATGCCGAGGAGGAAATCCCCAAGGTCAGCGACGCGCCGGAGTTGCTCGGACGGAATTGTCCCACATGCGGAAACCCGCTGGTGATCCGCTACGGGCGATTCGGAAAATTCATTGGATGTTCCACCTTCCCAGTTTGCCGGTACGTTGAGCCTTGGCTGGAAAAAACCGGCGTGCGCTGTCCGAAAGACGGAGGTGAATTGGTCGAACGCAAGACCCGCAAAGGCCGGATCTTCTATGCATGTTCGAATTATCCGGCCTGCGATTTCACCTCCTGGAAAAAGCCCCTGGCCGTCCCCTGCCCTGCCTGCCATGGTCTGCTGGTGATAGCCAACCGGCAAACGGTCCAGTGCACGCAATGCCAGGAGAAATTTTCCATCGATTCCATCCTGACCAAGGAAGAAGAGCCAGCCTGAAGAATCAACGGCCTTGACGATATTCCGGCCGATCGAAAAACCCGGTTTGCCCCGGAAAGGCATCTGCGGATACAATCGATGGAAATCGGCGGCCCGTTTTCAAGGCAGGTGATCCATGTCCAACCTTAAATCCATGTTTCAATCAATCGGCCGGAGAAGCCGGAATCCACTTGTGGGAAACGGGATCAGTTTCCTTGTGGGAACGCTATTCGGCTTGGTGGTCCTTGGTTGGATGGTTTGGCCGGTCAAATATATCGATACAACGCCGCAAACGCTCCGATCGGACATTCAATTGGATTACCTCCGCATGACGGTGGATTCCTTTGCCGTCAACGGAGATCCGACACTGGCGCGCAGCCGATTCGACGCCCTGGGATCGAATAAATGGAATTTGTTGGATGAACTTCATAGCGATAAGCTCACCGACCCGGATCGGCTGAAACAATTTGAAGTTCTGATCGCCAACCTGTACGTGGGCACGCCGGGGAATCCCGGCGTCGAGCCAACGCCCGCTGCGAGCTCGGGCGGGATGGAAGGCGTGCTTTCGGTTCTCGCGGTTCTGGGAATTATCATCGGTGCGGCCATCGCGCTTGTCCTGGTCGTGAATATGCGGCGGCACAGGCGAAGCCCCCCTCCGGAAGAAAACGAGAATCCGGAATCCACCGGGGAGCTCTCGCTTGAATCGGAAGAGCAATTAGGTGAAATTGAGCCGCCGGAGGCGACGGCAGCCACCGAGGAAGGCGCCGAGCCTTTGGAACGGTTCGTTACTACGTATGTATTGGGGGACGATCTTTACGAAGACAGCTTTACCATCAATTCCGCCAGCGGCGAGTTCCTGGGAGAATGCGGCGTCGGGATATCGGAGCCAATCGGGGTCGGGGAACCGAAGAAGGTGACGGCTGTTGAAGTCTGGTTATTCGACCGCAAACCCAGTCGCACCTCAACCACGGTGCTCCTAAGCGAATATGCAAATCAAAAAGATGATGTCCGGGCAAGCCTGGCGCCCCGCGGAACCCCTGCCCTGGCAGCGCCGGGAGCCGATATTTGGATGGAGACGCCGGGTTTGCAGTTGCGGGTGGTTATCCGTGAATTAATCTACGGCGAGGGGCCCTTGCCTCACAACTCTTATTTCGAACGCCTGACGCTTCAACTGGAAATCTGGGCGAGAAACAAATAACGACCTCTCAAGAAAAAAGCGCCGTTATTCAATTTTCTGGATTTTAAACGCAATCTTTCCCGACGGGGTGGGCACATCCACGCTTTCCCCCACACGATGGCCGAGAAGCGCTTTTCCAATCGGCGATTCGAGCGAGATTCTCCGCGCGCGTGTATCCGCCTCCGTACTTCCGACAATCTGAAATACTTCTGAATCGCTCCCCTCTTCCAAAACGGTCACCCGGCAACCCAGCGAGACGACGTCGCGGGGCGTGGAGCTCGGGTCGACGATATCGGAGTCCTTGATCAGCGCCTCCAATTCCAGAATCCGGCCTTCGAGGAAACTCTGTTCTTCCTTGGCGGAAGTGTAATCGGCATTTTCGGAAAGATCGCCTTGCTGGATGGCCGCCCGCAGCCGGGCTGCGAGTGCGGTCCGTGCGGGTCCTTTCAACTGCTCCAGTTCTCCCCGGATTTTTTTTGCTCCCTCGGGCGTAAGGATTCTCTTTTCCATATAGAAGGGTTTTCACTCCTCGCAAAATCGACGTCAGGGTTTGGTTTGAGGGTCGGTCAACTTCCCGTATTCTTCCAGCGCGAATCGGTCGGTCATCCCGGCGATGTAATCGCACACGACGCGGTAAGGATCTTCCGTTTCCGTCCGATTCATGATTCCCTGCGGTAAAATTCTGGGGTTGGCGATATAGAGGTTGAATAACTCCGTCAGAAACCTCTCGGCTTTGAGGGCCATGCGCATGACCCGGTAATGGCGGTACATTTTTTCATAAAGACGCGCACGCAAGCCCTCCAGAGGCGGCAGAAAGGCGTCGGAATAACCGACCAGATTATCCGTCAGGCGCTGTACGTCCGCTTGGGAATGGATGGACTGGCCGGCGATTCTATGCTGCGAGGATTCCAGGATATCGGTGACTGCCAAATTGATGAAAGCGCGGATCATTTGATGGCGGGTCAGTTCATCCAAGACGCCGGATTTCCAACCTGACGCGCTGCGAAGCGTGTTCCAGACTGCCAGATCCGCCAGGTCTTCCGGCTGCAAAATTCCGGATCGCAGTCCGTCATCGAGATCGTGCGAGGTATAGGCGCATTCGTCGGCGAGATTGGCGATCTGGGCTTCCAGGTTGGCGTGCAGTTCGGGGGAATAATCCGACAGGTCGGGGCTGTCGAATGTGGTTTCGTGCTTGACGATGCCTTCGCGCGTTTCCCAGGTGAGGTTTAAACCGGGAAAGGCCGGATACCGGCGCTCCAACACAGTGACGATCCGCAACGATTGACGATTGTGGTCGAACCCTCCGTGCGGTTCCATCAAGCGGGAGAGGGCCGCCTCCCCGGAGTGACCGAATGGCGGATGGCCCAAGTCGTGTGCGAGGCAGATTGCCTCGACCAGATCCTCGTTGGCTCCCAGTGACCGGGCAAGCGACCGGCCGATCTGGCTGACCTCCAGCGTGTGAGTCAAACGCGTACGGTAATAATCCCCTTCATAGGTGATGAAAACCTGGGTCTTGTGCTCGAGACGCCGGAAAGCGGTGGTATGCAGGATGCGGTCACGGTCGCGCTGGAAACAAGTCCGGAATGGGGCTTCGGGTTCCGGATATTCCCTCCCGCGCGAGGATTTGCTCAAGGTGGCGTAGGGTGCCAGGGTGTGTTCCTCTACGCCTTCCAATGTCGCTCGATCCAACAGCATGGCTTAGCAATCCCAGAATGAATAGTGCGAGGGAGTGTATCAAAGCGGGTTGGGCTTGTCAATCAAACCGCATTGAATTATCCTTCTTTTCGGTGCTGGAGTCGACGCTTACTCCTCAGCCGGAATGGATTATTGATCCGATATGTGCCCGCAGAGAATCATGTTGGTCGACGATCACGAGGTTGTGCGATTGGGATTGAAATCCCTGATCGAGCATCATCCCGGATTCGAAGTGGTTGCGGAAGCTGGATCGGCCAAGGATGCGGTGGAGAAAGCGGTATCCCTGCAACCCGATGTCATTCTGATGGATATCCGCCTGCCCGGCGCATCGGGGATCGAAGCTTGCGAGGAAATCCTCCAGGCCAATCCGGAGATCAAAGTCATCATGCTCACCTCCTACGCGGAAGACGAGATGCTCTTTTCCGCGATCCGGGCCGGCGCTTCCGGATACCTACTGAAACAAATCGGCGGACAGGAACTGATCCAGGCGATCGAACGTGTGGGGCGGGGAGAAGCGTTACTGGATCCGCTGGTGACCAAACGGGTGTTTGCGGAAATGCGAAAAATGGCGCAGGATGAAGAGGCTTCCACATTTTCCGGCCTGACCCCTCAGGAAATGCACGTACTGCAATTGGTCGTCGAAGGGAAGACGAACAAGGAAATCTCCGAATCCTTGTTTCTGGGGGAAGGAACGGTGCGCAACTATGTGTCTTCGATCCTCTCCAAATTGAACGTGGTGAACCGCACGGAAGCGGCGGCGTACGCGGTACTCCATAATTTAAAATCGTATTTATAAATTCGAAAGAGGCTTTTGTTGAACCTCGCCCTGTTGCTGGCGGTTTCCATCTTCGCGGGCGTGTTGCCCATGATTTGCTGGTCGGTTATCGTCTGGTGGTTCGACCGGTACGAAAAAGAACCGTTCCAACTCCTGCTGTTCTCCTTCTTGTGGGGGATGATCCCCGCCGTGGCTATTTCGCTTCTCCTGGAAGTATTGCTTGGGATTCCGGAGGTTTCGAATCTTCGATCGGTCGCTTCCGGGATCTCTTTGCTTGGTGTTGGCGTGCTTCCACCGGTGATCGAAGAGGGGTTGAAATTTATTGGATTGCTGGCCATATTTTCGATCGCCGGGCAGGAGGTGGACGATCCCCTCGACGGGATTATCTACGGAGCGATGGTGGGGTTTGGATTCGCCGCAGCCGAGAACACCTTGTATTTTCTCGCAAGCCAAACCGTTTCCGAACTCATCCTGCTTATTTTCATCCGCACGATGATCTTTGGATCAGTCCACGCCTTGTTCACAGCTTTCACCGGTTTGGGATTGGCTTTGGCCAAGTACACCCGAACCCGGTGGAAAGCCTTCTTCTGGGCAGCCGGCGGTGTTTTCGCTGCGATTGCATTCCACATCATCCACAATCTGGGGTTATTCTGGGTTTCCAAGACTCCGTGGGGTTTTTACCTAAGCGTACTCTCCTTCTTGGTCGGATTTCTTTTCGTGATCCTGTTGTTTATCGGTTCGTTGCTCAAGGAACAAAAAGTAATTAGTAAATACTTGCTTCCCTATTCTCAAAATGGCATTCTGCCAACGGACCAATGGGAGACAGCGGGATCCTTGCGGAGGAGAATGCGGGTTGAATGGTCCGCGGTTCGAGTAATGGACTTTAAGAAATATTCCATCGTCACCAGAATTCATACAATCTATGCCGAATTAGCCTTCAAGGAAAAACAACGCCAATTATGGGGCGAGAATCCCTCAAGAGATCGGCAAATAAGCGATTTAATACGAGAAATGCAGCGGTTATTGCCCGGCATTCGTCCCCCGACGTGACCGGTTTGGTATAATCCTTCCACAAGAAAACGGAGATGTCGATGTCGAATACAAGCCCTCGTTCTGCGATTCCAAGCCGCATTTGCCCATCCTGCGGCACACGAATAGCGGATTCCGCCTCGCGTTGCGCGGTTTGCGGAATGGTATTCGAAGCAGGATCCGGCCGAACGGCCAAAATCCCGTCTAGAATTTCCGGAACCTCCGCTTCACTTAATCTCCCCGTAGGTGTGGTTGTCGCGGGCCCTATCCTTTCGCTGCTTTTTGGCGCGTTGGTGATGGTCTTATTGGTGCGAACCGGACATTTCCCTGGGACTGCTTCCACACCGGCAGTATTGCCTTCCGTCACGCTTACGATCACACTGACTTCTTTGCCGACGGATACTCCAACGCTAACGCCGACACCCACCCCCCTTCCGCCAATTGTGGTGACGGTGCAGGCCGAAGATACCTGTTACGGGCTGGCCGCGAAATTCGGATTGACCGACATAGCTCTCATCACAACCCAAAACGGCAAATCGGTGGATTGCAACAATTTACAACCCGGCCAAACCTTATATCTCCCACAACCGACTTCCACACCGCCGCCGGCGTCGACTGCTACAGCGGGCGTGTTTAATATGACGGCAACGGCATGCCAGTTCGATAGTTACACGGTTAAGGACGGCGATGTTTTATCCAACATTGCGCTTAACTATAATGTATCGATCGAATCGATCAAGAAATGGAACAGCCAATACAGCTTCGCGAATGATGTCGTATTCGTCGGCATGGTCCTCAGAATCCCGCTTTGCGAGCGGTTGCCCACCGCCGGCCCGACCCCGACTCCGACAACGCCCCCGCCCTACCCGGCGCCCAACCTTCTATCGCCGAGAGATGGCACTATTTTCGGAAGCACCGATCAGGAGATTGCGCTGCAATGGGCTTCGGTGGCGACACTGCGGGAGAACGAAGAATATCAGATTACCATCCAGGATATTTCCACCGGATCCGGCGATAAGATCCTCAATTATGTGAAAGATACGCGGTTCATCGTACCCGTCAGTTTGCGCCCGACCGACGGAACCACGCGTATCTATCGCTGGAGCGTAAACGTGGTGCGGATTTCCGGGACCACGGATGCCGGCAACCCGATTTATCTATCGGCGGGTGCGATGAGCGAAACGCGCGTGTTTGGCTGGGGCGGATCCGCTCCGGCTGTTCTCACACCCACCCTGTAAAAAATAAATCTCCGAATGGAAAAGAACTTCTTTTTATCAATAGAGGATCAGCCGCAAGGCTGATCCTCTCCGTCTGCCCCGCGTTGGAAATCCGCAGGACGGATCCCCGAGCCTCCCTTCCCTTGTGCTTTGCGGCTTTCTCCATCGCGGGTTGGATCGCCGCGTGTCCCTTCTCGGCGAACGCAATCACTCCCGGGCTTGCGTCGGAAAGCACCGCGGCAGCAGCGCCCGCCCGCTTGGCTGCCAGGAGAATAACCTCCGCGCCGANNTCTGTAGGACTGATGCAGCCGGTCTGGCATGGCCTCCGAGAGCAGCCGGTAATCGACTGAGCGCAATGCATGGCAACAAGGAGTGACTTTCCGATGTTGAATACCCCGTCGCGGAGTTTAATTTCCTCGGGCAGGATGGATCGGGATTCGGATGTACTCAGCGCTTGTCTATGCCGAGAGCGTATTTGATGAAATCATCCCCGCGCATAAACGGGAGACTGCCTTCCCTGGCTTGTTCCTCGTCGTAAGAAGTGGTTTTATCCGGAGAATCACCAGGCCGCAGGATGGCGACGGGCACGGGATCCGCGGCGTGGATACCGGTGGAGACGGGGGTGGGGTGATCCGAGAGCACGGCCACGGTGACCTCGAGCCCGACCTTTTCCACACCCTCGATGATCGGACGTACCAGCCGGCTGTCGAGCATCTCGATGCACTTGATCTTGAGCTCTAAATCCTTGGCGTGGCCCGCCTCGTCCGTGGCCTCCACATGCACATACACCAGATCATGATTCTGGATCGCTTTGACACAGGCCGCGGCCTTGCTCTCGTAGTTGGTGTCCCAGAGGCCCGTGGCTCCCTCGACCCTGACTACATCCATTCCGGCGTACAGGCCCAGCCCCATTATGAGATCCACCGCCGAGATCACGGCGCCGTGAATTTCGTACCGCTCCTGAAAGGTTGCCATCTTCGGTTTGCGGCCCGGCGACCACGGCCAGATCGCATTGGCGGGATCCTTGCCCTCAGACACACGCTTGCGGTTGACGGGATGAACTTTCAGAATTCCCGCCGCTCTCGCCATCAGCGAGCGTAGTTTTGCCTCGGTGGATTTTGCCTCGTCGGACGTAGCGGAGGGTAAGAGATCCTCGGCTCGCTGACCCACGTGATCGTGCGGCGGGGCGCAATTTACTTTGGGCGACGCGGCAGTGCCCCGTAGAACCAACAGGTGCCGGTAGCTGACCCCGGTATGGAGATCCACCGGCATCTCTCCGGAATCCTCGCCCAGTGCCTCATTCAGAGATTCGATGATCTGGCCGGCCTCTTCGGTGGTGATGTGACCGGCGGAGTGATTTTTTATCAGGCCGTTCTCGATGCAGCACAGGTTCAAGCGGAACGCCACGTCGTCCTCGCCGAGCACTACGCCCATATTCGCGGCCTCGATCACCGCACGGCCGTTATACGTTTTGGCCGGATCGTAGCCGAGCACGCTTAGGTTGGCCACTTCGGATCCCTTGGGAAATCCTTCGGGGATGGTCTCGAAGAGCCCCATCCGCCCTTCGCGGGCGATACGGTCGATGTGAGGTTTATACGCGGCCTGGAGTGGTGTCTTCCCATTGAGTGCCTCAATGGGATAATCTGACATACCGTCCCCTAGAATGATAATAGTTTTCATCTCTAGCTTTCTCCAAAAGGCAACTCTTGAATACGTTTTATGGGTGGATCAGTGTGCTCACCCGTGTATAAATGTCGATACATGTAGGTGAGCGCAAATGCCGGATTGGAAATCACATCTCCCTTTTTAATACCTGGATAGAAGTATAGGGAATGATGTTTTTAATAATCTTGATGTGGCTATGCGCATTCTCGCATGAAATCGATAACAATCCCTCTTCGCGACTAGTTTCATACGAAACTTCATTTTATATGTCGAGCGCAATCACTTTGCAGTCAAACCCGGGACTAAGGTTGGCTGACAAGGAGGGATTCATTCACGCAACGCCTTTTCCAAATCGGAGAGCACCGGCGCCAGGAGTGGAATGGGCGCCGCACGCCGGGTGATGATGTCTGGATCCTTCAACCCATGCCCGGTGCAGACAGTGACGATCGTTTGCCCATCGAGAGATAACCTCTTCTCCCGAACCTCGCTAGCCAGCCCCGCCAGACCGGCGGCTGAGGCCGGCTCGACCCATAAACCTTCCGCAGCCAGCGAATGCTGCATTTCCAAAATGCAATCGTCGCTGACCGCGATGATCCGCCCTCCGGATTCCTGAGCCGCCTCCAGCGCCTGCTCGCCGCGGGCGGGCTTGCCGATGCGAATAGCCGTGGCGACCGTCTCCGGTTCCACGGGATGCCCCACCACCAGCGGAGCAGCTCCTTCCGCCTGCACTCCCAGAATTTTGGGCAGGCCGGTTTGTTTGATTTGATGATATTGTTTAAAGCCCATCCAATACGAAGTGATGTTGCCCGCATTCCCCACCGGAAGACATAACCAATCCGGCGATTTTCCCAATGCATCGCAAACCTCGAAGGCGGCGGTTTTCTGTCCCTCCAGCCGGAAGGGATTTAGCGAATTTACCAGCACGATCGAAAGTTTTTCGCTCGCCTGCACGACCATCGTCAGGGCGTCGTCGAACGACCCTTGGATTTGAAGCACCTTCGCGCCGTAGGCAAGCGCGCCGGCTAGTTTTCCCATTGCCACCTTGCCCTGAGGGATAAGCACGATGCAGGGAATTCCGGCGCGGGAAGCGTAGGCTGCTGCTGACGCCGCCGTGTTGCCGGTGGAGGCGCAAATCACCGAGCGGGCTTTGCGGCCGGCCGCTTCGCTGATCGCAACGGTCATACCCCGGTCCTTGAAGGAGCCGGTCGGATTAAGACCCTCGAATTTTGCGACGAGTGTGACGTTCTTTCCGAGCATCCTACCGAGCACAGGAAGCGGTATCAGAGGAGTTCCGCCTTCCAACAAAGTAATAACGGGCGAATTTTTTGGCAGGTTGATGAATTCCCCGTATTGTTCGATCACACCACGCCAGGGCATAGGGTTCTCTCTCTTGATCCGAAGAATTAAATCGAGAAATTGTACCACTACACCGTATGCGAACGTTGCGATTCGACGCGCTTCTTCCGCGAGTCTTTTGCATCCCAGGGCGCTATGATATTATGGATTTCCGTGGCAGGAATTCGGTCCTGCCCGCATGTGGAATGCTGTAGGAAGGAAAATCCAATGCCGCGACCAACTTCGGGAAAACAAATCCGGCTGACCACGCTCTCCTCCTGCGCGGGTTGAGCGTCGAAGCTCGACGCGGAAACGCTGGCGCAGGTGCTGCGCCCCTTGCAGGAAATATTCCCATCCAACGCCCGTAGGGAGTTGCTGGTTGGTTTGGAGCACCCCGACGATGCCGCTGTCTGGAGAATTTCTCCCGATCGGGCGATCGTCTTTACCGCCGATTTCTTTACGCCGATCGTGGATACCCCCTACGAGTTTGGCGCAATCGCGGCCGCCAACGCGATATCCGACGTCTATGCCATGGGCGGAGAACCAATCCTGGCATTGAATCTCTGCGCCTTCCCCTCGGATCTGCCGCAGGAGACGATGCGTGAAATCATCCGCGGAGGGGCGGAAAAAATCCGGGAGGCGGGCGGCCTGTTGGTGGGCGGGCATTCCATCCGCGATGCGGAATTGAAATTCGGCATGGCGGTGATCGGGTTTGTGGATCCCGAACGCATCATGACGAAAAATCGCGCTCGGGTGGGCGACCGGGTGTTCCTGACAAAACCTCTGGGGAGCGGAGTGATTTCCACGGCGCTGCAAAGGCAAAAGGCCAAGCCACAGCATGTGCGGGAAGCCATTCGCTGGATGATGGAATTGAACAATTCCTTCCTTCCCCTCATTCAGGAAGTGCCGGTTTTTGCTGGAACAGACGTCTCGGGGTTTGGATTGGTCGGCCATGCGTCTGAAATCGCGCAACAATCCTCGGTGCGGATCCGCATTAAATATTCCTCGGTGCCTTTTTTCACCGGAGCAAGGGAATATTCGCGGATGGATATTATCTCGGGCGGAACCCGTAAAAACCGGGAATATTTCGGCGCCAGGACGGTTGCTTCCCGAAAATTTTCCGCGTCGGATCTGATGTTGCTGTTTGACGCGCAAACCAGCGGAGGGTTATTACTTTGCGTTCCGAAGGATCGAATGGATATATTCAACAAAATGAGAAAAAGGGTGAAACATTCGATTTGGGAAATCGGGACGGTAATCGAAGGCGAAGCCGGTTTTGTGGAAATACTGTGATCCGCAGAGGGTCTTTTGTCTTCTGGTTGGAACGCAATTGGAAAACCCCCATCGATAGAATTGGCGAAATCCAAAATATATGAAAACCACTTCGGCCCGGTCCAAAATGAAAAGCACGCTCGTCCAACCGAAAGCATTCCTTTTCGGCGTAGATTGGAAAAATAAATCGCAGGCTCTGTCCATCGAAGACAGCTTGGACGAACTGGCCGTGCTTTGCCGCACGGCGGGCATCGAAGTGGCGGGGCAGGATTTTCAGCGGATGGAACGCGCGCATGCTGCGACGTTGATCGGTTCCGGCAAGGTAACGGAATTAAAACATTGGATTGATGAAACACACTCCGAGATGGTTATTTTTGATGAAGAACTCTCCCCCCGGCATTTGCGGGAACTACAGGAGTTGCTGGGAGAAGAAACCCACGTATTGGACCGCACCGCATTGATCCTGGATATCTTCGCACAACACGCGCACACCCGGGAGGGCGCGCTGCAAGTGGAACTCGCGCAGTATGAATACCGCCTGCCCAGATTAACCGGGGCTTGGACCCACCTTGCCCGCCAGGCGGGAGGTTCCACCGGGAGAGGCGGCACGGGGGGCGTCGGCCTCCGGGGTCCCGGTGAAACACAATTGGAAATCGACCGGCGCGAAATTTCGAAAAAGATCCATCGGTTGAAGAAGGAGCTGGATACCGTCCGGCAGCACCGCAGCCGGTACCGCATGCGCCGCAAAGGATCGGGGCAGCCGGTCGTGGCGCTGGTGGGATACACCAATGCCGGAAAAAGCACCCTGTTGAATACGTTGGCCCATGCCGATATTTATGTCGCCGATCTGTTGTTTGCAACCCTGGATCCCACGACCCGCCAGGTGGAGTTGCCCGGCGGAAAAGCGGTCCTGATAACCGACACGGTTGGCTTCATCCAAAAGTTGCCCGCCGCGTTGATCGCCGCCTTTCGTGCGACGCTGGAGGAAATCGCTGAGGCGGATCTGTTGCTCCATATCGTGGATATTTCGCATCCCAACGTCCGGGAACAGGTTCAATCCGTGCATCAAACACTTCAGGATCTCGGATTACAGAATATCCCCATGATTACGGGAATCAATAAAATCGATAAATTGAATACTCCTCCCGACGAATCCTTTTCCGGCGAATATCCCAATACCGTCTTTCTCTCCGCCAAGACCGGCCTGGGGATTCCGAATCTGCTGCAGACTATCGAGAATATTCTCTATCAAGAAATGAATCCGATCAAAGTGAAGATCCCGTATAGCGCCGGACGGTTGTTGGATTTGATCCATCGGGAAGGATCCGTGGAAAGTGTCACCCACAAGCCAGACGGCATTGTAATCACCGGCAGAATTCCTGGCGCATGGTTGAGCGAATTCCGCATCTATCGTCTGGGCGATCCCGGAGACAAGTCATGAATCCCGTTGGGAAGTATCTTCCCGCGGCTCTGGGAATAATGCTTTGTTTATCCGGTTGTCGCAATCCGAACAATTTGGCGCTTACCCTGCATTCGTCAACAGAAAACCTCACCTTCGTGACCGAAACAGGATCCACCCAAGGCATTCCATCACCTTCTGTTCCGGGTTCCATAGAGCCGATCCTCCCGCCGACAGAAGAAAATACACCTTCCGAGACGAAGCCGCTTCCCACGGAAGAGACCCCGGTTGATCTGGCGTTCGTCGGGGATATCATGCTTGGACGATCGCTGGCCCAACGGATTGCCGATGGGAAAGGCGATGCGATTTTTAATTCGGTGAACACGGTTCTGCAATCGGCGGATATTGCGGTTGGAAATCTGGAATGCGCGATCGGAGAAGGCGGCACGAAAGCCAAAAAAGGTTATGCTTTCCTTGCTCCGACTCTGTCGGCTTCCATTTTAGGTCATGCCGGTTTTGATTTATTGTCTTTGGCCAATAACCATAGTTTCGATTACGGGCCGGAGGTATTTCGCCAAACACAACAACTCTTGACGGACAACGGGATGAAGATCGTCGGTGCAGGAGTTGATGATTCCCAGGCGTATTCAGCAATCGTATATGATATCCACGGGATGCGGCTGGCGTTTCTATCCTACGCGGATGTTCCGGTGGAGCGTGGAGGGTTCGATGCGAAGACCTGGACGGCGGGAGAATCTACTCCCGGGATTGCCTGGGCCGACAATGAAAGGATTATTTCCAACCTTCAAGTCTGGAGGTCCCGGGCGGATTTCCTCGTTGTATTGTTTCATTTTGGGATCGAAGGTTCCGTAACGCCCAGTGACCGGCAAGTGGAGCTGGCTCATCTTGCGGTGGATAATGGAGCGGACCTTGTGGTCGGATCGCACCCGCATCTGATGCAGAAGGACGAAACGTATAAAGGCCGCCTGATTTTCTACAGTATGGGCGACTTTGTCTTTGACGGTTTTATAGGCTCTTACAACCACAGCGCGATCTTGCAGGTGACCGTCTCCCGTAAAAACCCCGTCAAATATTTGCTGATACCTGTGTTTCTCGTGGACGGGATCCCCTTTCTCGGTCAACAATAGAACGGCGGATTTTCGCGGACCGGGGGAATGCGTTCAGGAATCCGTAAACAATTTTTTCCAAAAACCGGACCACGGCGGAGTAAGCATTTTCTTTTGTGCGGATTTTGGTTGGGGAAGCACGCGGGACAATTCCTGAAAGGCGCCGGCCAAGGATGAAAAATCCTTTCGTCTCAGGGATTCCTCAAGGATGCGCAATGGTTTGTCGACCCAAGCCCATTGCCGGCGGAAAGCATCCGCCTTCACCCAATAATCTCTTTTCTCCCAGGCTAGGGCCGTCTGATCAACGGAATTCGCAATGGTCTTCAAATGGGCGAAGACAAATGCGGCCATGTCGAGCGTATCTTCCTCAGGCCTCAATGCTTTGGAAAATTCCGGCAGAACGAATGCGATCATCCGGATCGATTGGTCCCGTTGAGTCGAAGCATTGGTTGTGTGGATGATTTTGCCCAAAGTACCTCCGCGAATTCGCGCCATTATATAAAAAAGGCCGATCCGGAGCAATGCCTCCCCGTATCTCCGGAAAGGATACGCGGGGAACGATTGCGGACGGTGCGACCCGAAGACCGAAGCGCGCCGTCTGTTGTAAGAGCCAAAAAAGAAATTATAATATCGGATTGATCCACGCCGGGGAGCTCCCAAAGAAGATTCGGTGAATCCAGATGAATAAATATTCCACCGCCGTAGCCACGAACCGGAAAGCCAGGCATGATTACGATATTCTGGAGACGATCGAAGCCGGGATTTCGCTTCAGGGCAGCGAAATTAAATCCGTACGGTCCGGACAGATCAACATCAAAGAGGGATATGTCTTGATCGAAAACACCCAGGCCTGGCTGGTGAACGTGCATATCTCTCCTTACGATCCAGCCAGCAGGATGAACCACGATCCGCTGAGAAAAAAGCGTCTGCTTCTGCACAAAAAAGAAATCCGTAAATTGCAGGAGAGCCAGCAACTGAAAGGGCTGGCTGTCGTTCCGTTGAAGGTATATCTTAAGGGAGGTTTTGCGAAAATAGAGTTGGGCGTCGGAAGAGGTTTGAAGCAATACGACAAACGGCAGAAAATCGCTAAACGGGATGCGGAACGTGAAATCCAAAAAATATTGAAACGGCGGGGTTAGCAATGGTATAATATTCAATCTGGGGATGAAAGGTATCGACGGAGGAAGTTGTTTTCAGATTGCGGGTCGAGAGGCGCCGAACTCGGAAAATCAGCGCAAAACCAAAGTGCCAATCACACTTACTCCGCTCTTCCTGTTGCGGCCTAACCCGCAATATAGAGCCTGACCCCAAAAGGGGTCACGTCCGGCTCTCCCTAACTTTGGCTGGAAGAGATCCGGGCGCGACAAAGCCAAAGTGCCGCGCATGGAGTCGCGACATGCGCGAAAGAGGGCTTTCGGGCCCAAGCGGCTTGGTTGGCTGGGCTTTTCCGCCGGATGAATACCCGGCCGCCGAGAGGAAATAATCCGGCTAAACCCGTAGATATCTGAAAGCGAATCTTCTCGGACGCGGGTTCAATTCCCGCCATCTCCACCTTTTTCCGTTCTTTTCGAAGTACACACCCGGAAAATTGGTAAATAAAAGGAGCCTATTCGAAGTGAATACGGCTCCTTTTATTTACAGGACTTCTCAATGTCACCTGTTAGGCAATCCGGCAAATAAACCCCTTTAAATATTTTCCCTCGGGGAACGACAACCGCACGGGATGATCCATGGGCTGACCCAGCCGTTCGATTATTTGCACATCCCTTCCCGCATCCAGCGACGCGGAAAAAAGAATCTTCTGAAACAAATCCTCGTCGACCAAACCGGAACAGGAAAAAGACGCGAGGTAGCCGTTCGGTCGGAGCAGCCGCATCGATAACCAATTGATATCCTTGTACGCCCTGGTAGCCTTGGTCAAACCTCGTTGGGATTGTGCCAGCTTGGGGGGATCTAGGATGATCATATCGAAGGCCCTGCCCTGATCCCGGAAGCCCCTAAGAACTTCAAATGCATTGCCGGCCAGAAAACCATCCTGGGCCGGTCGAATTCCATTCAGCGAGTAATGCTCCGGCAAGAAGGATAAAGCCGCTTCGGAAGAGTCCACGTTTAGAACATATCCGGCGCCCGAGGTATAGGCGACCACGGCAAACGCGCCGGTATAAGAAAAGACGTTTAATATTTCCTTTCCCCGGAGATTTTGGGATATCCAACGGGCTAAGGCGGATCGATTCTCCCGTTGATCCAGGTAGAACCCGGTTTTATGGCCTTGGCGGACGTCCACGAGGAATTTCCAATCGCCTTCGGCCATCACGATCCGCTGTGGCGGTTCCTGTCCGAGGAGAACGCCTAGCGCCGGAGGAAGGCCTTCCTTATGCCGAACCTCGACGTCAGATCGCTCAAAGACGCCTTTTACATTCGGAAGCTGCGATACTGCGCGAAGTATTTCTTTTCGCCAATGCTCTGCTCCCGCCGAAAGAAGTTGAATGACCAAATACCCGTCGTATGTGTCGACGATCAAGCCTGGCAATCCGTCATTTTCCGCGTTCACCAGTCGGATGCCGGTCGTATACGTTTTAAGAGCGGAACGATTTTCGGCGGCCCGGCAAATCGCCCGAACGAAAAATTCTTCGTCGACGGTTTCCGATTCGCGCCATGTCCATATCCTGGCTGAGATTTGCGAATAAGGGCTGTACCCCGCCCTGGCCAGCCAGCCGCCTTGCCGGTCGAAGACGTCGACCGTATCCCCCATTCCGGGCGATCCGACGATTTCCTGGATTGCGCCGGAAAATATCCATGGATGCCGTTGACGGATGGATTTTTCCCTGCCGGGCTTTAAAATTATTCGGGGGTCGGTCAAGCGGGTTTCTCCTTCGATTGCGCCCATCGTTCAAGGTCCCGCTCGCTTAGGATCGGAATTCCCAACGACTTGGCTTTCTCCAATTTGGAACCGGGATTCTCCCCGGCGACCAGGTAATCGGTTTTCCCAGAGACGGACTCTTGTACTTTACCGCCCTGCTGCTGGATGAAGGTTTTTATTTTTTCCCGTGAATATTTCTCCAGCGTTCCGGTTACCACGAATTGTTTTCCTGTGAAAGCACCGCCCGCGGTTTCCGGCGAGGAATATTCCGGCCAGATGCCCAAATGATGAAATTTCTCCAGCAGCAACTGGTTGGGTTTGCGGGAGAACCAATCCATTATCGATTCCGCCAGATTCGGTCCAACTCCGGAAATGGTGTGTAATTCGTTAAGCGATAAATTCGTGAAACGATCCAGGCGAATAAAATGGCGAGCAAGATCCCCCGCCAGAACTTCGCCTACACCGTGAATGCCCAATCCCGTGAGCAACCTTGGAAGCGATCGGGCTTTTGAATCATCAATCGCGCGAAGAAGGTTTTCCGCTTTCTTGTCGGCAAACCTCTCCAAACGGAGCAAATCCTCTTTTTTCAGCCGATAAGGGTCCGCGAGATCCTTCACCAGTTTTTCCTGGACCAACTGCTCGATGATGCGGATGCCCAAACCCTCGATATCCATCGCCGAGCGGGAGGCGAAGTGCTCCAGATTTCGGATGAGCTGATCCGGACAGGAAGAATTGATGCAATACAGCGCCACTTCATCCGGAATCCTTTGCACCGGCTCATGGCAGGAGGGACACAGCGTGGGAGGAGAAAAGGTTTTTTCGCCGCCAGTGCGCTTGTCGGTAATCGGTCCGATCACATACGGGATGACGTCTCCCGCCCGTTTGATCATGATCGTATCGCCGATGCGAATATCCCGCTCGCGGATGAAATCGAAATTGTGAAGGGTTGCGCGACTCACCGTGACGCCCCCGACCGAAACGGGTTCGAGGATTGCGAAGGGCGTCAGCACTCCAGTGCGGCCGACGTTGACGCCGATATCCTGGAGGATGGTGCTGACTTCGCGGGCGGGAAATTTATAGGCGATGGACCCACGCGGATCTTTTCCGACGTACCCCAATTCTTCCGCCAGAGTTAAATCGTCCAGCTTGACCACTGCACCGTCCACTTCATAATCCAGCGAATTCCTCCGGCGCTCCCAATCGCAACACAGCCGAGTCGCCTCCTGAATGGTTTTCGCCATTTGTATGTCGGGGCTTACGGGAAATCCAAGCGCTTTAAGGACGTTGAGGGTTTCCCATTGGGTTGCCGGTTTGCTCCCGCTCTCCCATANNTGCATAGCACAGCAAATCGATCGGCCGCTGGGCGGTGAGGCGTGAATCCAACTGGTGCAGCGCGCCCGCGGCGGCATTCCGCGGGTTGACGTAAATTTTCTCCCCCCTGCCCGCCAATTCGGCGTTCAACGTTTCGAACGGTTTTAATCGGATGAAAGCCTCTCCCCGCACAACCAATCGATTAGGAATTATTCCGGAATAGGAACGATCGACGGGAATCCGGAGCGGCAGGGTTCGCACGGTCCGGAGATTGGGAGTGATATCTTCCCCTTGCGCGCCGTCCCCGCGCGTGGCGCCAAGTTCGAAAACGCCGTTCCGATACTGCAAAATCACGGTCAACCCGTCGATTTTCGGCTCGACGACAAAGGCGGATTGGCCTACTTTGGGATTCAAACGGGAAATCCGCTCATACCAGGCAAGGAGATCCTCGGCGGAAAAAGCATTTGCCAGGCTGAGAATTGGCTGAGGATGGGCGACGCGTTGGAATTTCTCGGATACGAATCCGCCGATGCGCTGGGTTGGGGAATCGGTGGATTGGTATTGGGGATATTCTTCCTCCAGCTTCTGGAGCTCCTGGAAGAGCGCGTCATATTCCAAATCGCTAATGACCGGGGAATCCAAAACGTAATATCGGTGGCTGTGATATAAAATTTCCGCCCTTAATTTCTTCATTCGCTGGAGAGTGGCTTGCGAATTCATCGAATAAAGCGTTTATCCCGTGAGGTATATTAAAATCCGTGCCTCGCGGTATAATTATACATGAAATAAAAGGGAAAATAGGCCGGAAGACATCGAGATGGCTTATCATTTGGGAGTTTCGTATTTCCTGACAATGTTCTCCCTGGCGGGATTCCTGGCTTGGAACATATGGATCCGATCCGCCGGCGTGGGAAGCGGCTTCGGTTATACCGACTGTCTTATCGTCGTTTGCAGAATGGATGGAATGGATTCCTTTCACCGGTCCCATCCAAATACTACTGGGTTTCCAGGCAATTGCAGCTTATTCAAACTCAATAACAAAATAAAATAAACACTCTCGACCAACCGTAAGGGAGATATTTTGAAACTCTCGGTCAGGTCTGTTTACAAGACATTTCATCATAGCCACCGCGAATCCACCATTGCGCTGGAGGATTTATCCTTTGACGTTCAGGCGGGGGAATTCATTTGCCTCCTCGGTCCGTCGGGGTGCGGAAAAACCACCCTATTAAACATTATCGCCGGGTTGGACAAACCGGATTCTGGGACGGTTCTTATGGACGGTAAGGAAATAACAGGGCCCGGACGGGACCGTGTGGAAATCTTTCAGGAACCCGCTTTGTTCCCTTGGCTCAACGTTCTGGATAATGTCGCCTTTGGATTGGATTGCATCGGGATGCCAAGGAAAAAGCAGGCTCCGAAGCTAGGGCAATATCTTCGCATGGTCGGTTTGAGCAGTTTTCGAAAAGCCTACATGCATGAATTGTCCGGAGGAATGAAACAACGCGTTGCGCTAGCCCGCGCTTTGGCGATCGAGCCGGATATTCTGCTTATGGACGAACCATTTGCGGCGCTCGACGCGCAAACCCGGGACATGCTCCATGCGGAGTTGCAGGAAATCTGGGCGAAGACCGGAAAGACCATTTTGTTTGTCACGCATAATGTGCGCGAGGCTCTGGTGTTGGGGGATCGGGTCCTCTTGCTGTCCGCCAGACCCGGAAGGTTGAAAAGAGATTTTCGATGCGAGTTACCGCGCCCACGCCATATCGAGGACTTTGCGCTGATTGAAGCGGTGCGTGAATTGCTTTCCGATTTGCGCGAAGAGGTTCTCGCCGCCCAACAGAAGGAACTCGAGCATGAAAAACTGGCTGCTTAGAATCGGGTTCTATCTCCTGCTGTTGGCGGCCTGGGAGATACTGGCCCTTGTGCAAATCTGGCCTTCGTATATTTTCCCCTCCCCCGGGAAAGTGATTCTTTCGATCTGGAATGGATTCGCCGACGGCAGTTACCCGTTGGCCATTTCCATCAGCCTCCGCCGGATTGCCATCGGGTATGGAATATCCCTCCTGCTTGGGATTACCCTCGGCGTGCTCTTGGGCAGAATTCAACTCATCCAAAAAACGCTCGGCTCGCTCCTCTTGGGTTTGCAGGCTCTTCCCAGCGTTTGCTGGTTGCCTTTGGCGCTTTTATGGTTTGGGTTATCGGATAAGGCCATCATCTTTGTTGTGATCATGGGGGCGGTTCTATCGATATCCTTGGCTACCGCGGATGGAATCCGCAATACGCCCCCCCTGTTTCTTCATGCGGCGAAAACAATGGGCGCCGCCGGATTCCAATTATATTTCCGGGTCATTTTGCCCGCGGCCTTGCCATCCATTATTTCAGGAATGAAACTCGGTTGGTCGTTTGCCTGGCGTTCCCTGATGGCCGGCGAATTATTGTACGCCGGGTTGGGTATCGGTTATTTGCTGACCATGGGGAGGGAACTCAATGACATGAGCCAGGTGATCGCCGTGATGCTTATCATCGTCTTGATTGGATTAACGGTGGATTTTTTGATCTTCGCCCCCATCGAGAGGGCCATCCGCGAACGCTGGGGATTGCAAACGGCCCGCTAGCACCCGGTTCGGTCCGTCCTACCGAATTTCCGGTTCCAGCAATCCATAGGATCCGTCCCTTCGCTTGTAGATGACGTTAATTCTTCCGCTTTGCATATTCTGGAATAAAAAGAACTCCTCATGGCCCAGCATTTGCATCTGTTCCATGGCATCTTTTTCGTTCATCGGCTCCACCAGGAAGGATTTCCTGCGGACGATGGGGGCGCCGGAAGATTCCTCCTTCGGTTGGGAAATATCGGCATCCGCTTCAAGCGCCGCATGCTCTTCGCGCAAATGCATTTGCTTCCCCTTGAATTTTTCCAGTTGGCGGTGTAATTTATCCAAAGCCACGTCGATGGACGTATAAATATCCTCGCTGCGCTCTTCAGCCCGCAGGAGAAGGTTTTTTCCGCGGACCGTCAGCTGCGCCACGTGTTTGTCGGAAGCGCTGCGTACCGAGGAGTTGAACTTTAATTCCACCCTGGCCTCATCCAGATTATCCAGCAAACGGTTTAATTTAAGAAGTTTCTTCTCCACATACTCCTTTAAATGGGGTGTCATTTCCATTTCCGAAGTGTTAATAAGAATCCTGATGGTCATCTTTACCTCCGACAAGTTGGGAATGCAGATCCATCCCGGGAAGAATCGCCCGGGCAAGCGTCCAGCCGGAAACCGATCGGGCCCCTGCCTCGATCAGGGCGGCGGCGCAGCTCTGCAGGGTAGCTCCCGTTGTGCAAACGTCGTCCACGAGAATGATTTTTCGATCTGCAACGGACGTTGCAGAAAAGGCCTGATCCACATTTTGTTTTCGTTCGTCATGGGATAAACCAACCTGGGATTTTGTTTCGCGTGATCGGATCAAACATTTCGGGTCAACCGGGATTCGCGTCTTCAGAGATAACGCTTCGGCAAGCAGCACAGATTGATTATAGCCTCGTTTCCGCTCCCGAATCCGCCCTAAGGGGACCGGAATAATGCGGTCGAACTCCATAGTCACCGTGGCAAAATGAGCATAGGAAATATCCACAAGAAACGAAGCTAGGTTACGATCGGAAGAATATTTGAGCGCGTGGATAGCGCGCCGCATTGGTCCGGAAAAAACGGCTGCTGATCGAACCCACTGGAGCAAACGGGGGTCGACGCACGTATGACGTACGGATTTTCTAAGCGGCTGGCCGCAAACGCCGCAAATCGGAACTCCTATCCATTCGATGAGCGGTAAGCATTTCCCGCAAATCGAGCGGCCGACGGAATGGCATTCTACGCAACGCGGTGGGAAAAGAAGATCGAGAAAATACTGATAAAGAAAGTGGAGGGATTGAGAATCGACGGTTCCTCGGCGCTGGGATGGAAGAACGCGCACTATATTCCACCACCAAAGAACATCTTCCCGACAGGGGAGGTGAAGAGAATCAACCCCGCGGGGCCGAGGAGCACGATGAGGATCGAAGGAAAGATCAGAAACACCAGTGGAAGCATCATGATTACCGGCGCCTGACGGGCTTTTTCTTCGGCCCGTTGCCGCCGGCGCAGACGCATTTGATCAGCCTGGATGCGCAATACCCGGGACATGCTGACGCCCAATTGCTCCGATTGCACTACGGCCGCGACGAAACTCGTCATTTCGGAAAGACCAACCCGTTCGGCCATGTCCTTTAACGCGTCGCGTCGCAGCTTGCCGAGCCGGATTTCCTGGATCACCCTCCCGAACGCGGCGCTTAATTCATTTTCCCATTCTTCGTTCACTTTCGACATGGCGGAATCGAATCCCAAGCCTGCTTCTACGCAAATGGTGAGCAGATCCAGGGCGTCCGGCATCGCCTTGCGGATGTTATTCTGCCGTCTGCTGATCCGGCTGTCCAAATATAATCGCGGAAAAAAGTAACCGAATACCACGCCCAGCAATACCAGCCCTAGAGACATCCACCACTGAAGCTTCATCGATCCGAAAACGAAAAGGAAAAGCAACAGCCCGCCGAAAAAAACGGCAAAGATGATTTGCAGCGACCAATATACCGGGGCTTGCATTCCCCAGGGGTTTCCCGCCATGTTAAGTTTTTCCTGGATCGTCTGGATATTGGCGGCGGGTGTAAACCGGACGACGAAATCGCTGACACCTTTTAGCAGCGGGAGGATCACCCGTTCGGCGAATGGCTGCTGCAATTCGATCTCTTCCAGGCTGATTGGAACATCGCGGCCTGCATACTCGGAAAGCCGGGAATCCAGCGGGGTCTCATCCTTCGGCATCCGAATGGCTGCATAGACCAGAAGCGCTGCTCCCAGAATGACGACGCCAATAATGATGAAAATCAACATGGTTGCCCTTTATACTTCGATTGACACAATTTTGCTGATGATGAAGAAACCGGAAACGATCAGCAACAACCCGCAAACGACCATCGGAATGCCACAGGTGCGCGTGTCGGGATCAAAGAATCTCATAATATATTTCCGGTTATCGAGATACAAAAAGCCGGCCAGGGCGAAGGGCAAAAAACCGATTAGATAACCCGTGACGGTCTGTTGGGAGGTTAGCACCCGGATTTCGCCTTTGATCCTCACCCGTTCCCGGATGGTGTGGGAAATCGTATCCAGAATTTCGGCCAGATTGCCGCCGACCTCGCGCTGAATATTAATTGCGGTTACGATGAGCTTTAAATCCGGGCTGCTCATCCGGCGGAGGAGATTTTCCAAAGCCGTGTCCAACGTCAGGCCAATCTGGACTTCCTGTACCACGCGGCGAATTTCCACATTGGTGGGGTTCGGCATTTCCTTGGAGACCGACTCAAGGGCCTGGATGACCGAATAGCCGGCCCGCAGGCTGTTCACGCTCAAGTTCAGCATGTCCGCCAATTGGGCTTCGAATTGGTGCAGGCGCCCATTTTTTTTTCGCGAGACGTAAAACCCTGGAATAAAAATCCCTCCGACCGCTCCGATCACTCCAAAAATGATGCTACCGAAAAGAAATCCCGCCAGCACTCCGGTTCCCAGGCTGGCGATCACGATCAGAAAAATATATTCCGTGGGACGCAATTTCAGATCGGCCTGCGCCAGATCCTTGGAGATGCCCTCGAACCAGTCCGATTGGGAAAAGGATCGATCCAGATAATCCGTGATCGGGGAGGATTTGGCTTTTTCTTCCTTGGGGGATTCCGTATCGACCGGGGCGGAGAGTTCCGTATAGCGGCTTAGCCTCTCTTCGACGGAGGATTCCCCCGAGCCGAGGAAGGCAAACAGGAGCAGGCCGACGGCGACGGCGACGAAGATAATGGAAATCAACGAAACAGACATAGTTTTATTCTCCGGATTTAATAGCGCAACCGCTCGCCGATGCCGAACACCGATGCGGGCAGGTGAATCCCGGAAGCTTCGATTCGATCCATAAATTTCGGGCGTAAACCGGTCGGCCGGAGGCGTCCGACGACCCGCCCCGATTCAATGCCGGTTTGTTCAAACACGAATAAATCCGTCATGGTGATCACATCGCCTTCCATACCCTGCACTTCGGTGATGTAGGTGATATGTCGGGTGCCGTCCCGGAGTCTTTCCTGATGAACGATGAGATTGATGGCGGAGGCGATTTGCTCGCGGATGGCCCTTGAGGGAAGGTCCATTCCTGCCATCATGACCATGGTCTCCAGACGGGAGAGCGTATCGCGAGGGCTGTTGGAGTGCAAAGTGGTCATCGAACCGTCGTGGCCGGTGTTCATCGCCTGCAGCATGTCCAAGGCGGCGTCATCGCGCACCTCTCCCACCACGATTCTTTCAGGGCGCATCCGCAACGCATTGACCACGAGATCACGAATGGTCACTTCCCCCCGCCCTTCGATATTGGGAGGCCGGGATTCCAGGGAGACGACGTGATCCTGGCGGAGCTGTAATTCCGCCGCGTTCTCGATGGTAATGATCCGTTCGTCAGCGGGAATGAACTGGGAGAGGATGTTCAGCAGGGTAGTTTTTCCCGAGCCGGTACCTCCGGAGATCACTACGTTCAGCCGGGATGATACACACGCCTTAAGGAATTCGATGGCCTCTGCGGTGATACTCCCAAATCGGATCAGATCGTCGACGGTGATGGGGATTTTGGCGAATTTACGGATTGTCAGTACCGGGCCAACAAGTGAAATTGGCGGAATGACCGCGTTGACGCGGGATCCGTCCGGGAGGCGGGCGTCGACATATGGGCTTGACTCGTCGATCCGGCGGCCCAAAGGCGAGACGATCCGGTCGATAATACGCATAACGTGTTCGTCGCTCTCGAAGCTTACCGGGACCCGCTCAACTTTACCCTTCCGCTCAATATAGACGTTCTTGCAGCCGTTGACCATGATTTCAGTAATCCCCTCCTCCGCCAAAAGGGGTTCCAGGGGGCCAAAACCGAGGATCTCTGCGACAATCGCCTCAAAGAGCCTTTTCTTTTCGGCGCGGGAGAGGGCGATGCTTTCTTCGGCGAGGATGTTCTCGAAAAGTTCTTCGATTGTGCGGCGAACTTCCGCGGTTCGGTTGACGTCCATCGAGGGATCCAGTTCCCCCAATAATTTGTTCTGGACCCGGGTTTTTAAATCGAAATACGCATCGCGCGTTCCGGCTTGGGCGGGAGATTGGGATGCCGGGCGGCGGGATCGCAATTCGGCAAGCCGAGACGCGCTGAGGTCTTCCTGTTGAGGCGTCTGAGATTGTCCTTGCTCAATTCTCTTAAGGAGTGACACGGTTTATCTTCCTTTCTGTAGCAAGGTGTGTCAACGGACCTTAGCGACCGCAGCCGGTTTCTTCTCCTCTTGATTGGAATGCGCGATTTCCGCCAAGCGGGTTTTTATTGCCTGGGCCATCTCCAGAATGGCACGAGCCACTGGTTTGGTTCGATCCTGTAGAATCAATGGTTCACCGTTGTTGGTGGAGAGTGGCACTACCCGATCGTCGAGGGGAATCTGAGCCAGAATGGGCTGCTTCAATAAATCCGCCACCTTTTCGGCCGAGATCCCATAGCGTTTATCCATGCGGTTCATGATGAGAACGATCTTTTGCGGTGTCAGATTCAGCGCTTCGCTCAACTCGAAGAATATGCGCAAGTTCTTTATCGTCGGCAGGTCCGGAGCACCGATGAGGACCACAATATCGCTGGAATCGATCGCGCCGATCGTGGATTCATTGAGTGCGGAAGAGGTGTCGACCACCACATAGTGGAACATCGTGGCGAGAAAACGGAGGACTTTGCTCACTTGCGGGCCCTGGACGGCCTCGGCCTGCTCAGGTCTTGCCGGCGCGGCGATGACTTTCAAGCCGGAGGGATGATGAACCGAGATGCGGTCCACCAATTCGGTGTCCAGTTCCCCCACCTGATCCACCAGGTCGATGAGACTGTTCCGAGTTTGCAGATTTAGACACGCCGCAACATCGCCGAATTGAAGTGCAGCATCGACGATGATCGTAGGAGTATCTTCGGTTTGCAGGGCGAGCGCCAGATTTGTGGAGACCATGGTCCTGCCGACGCCGCCTCGGGGACTGTATACGACGATGATTTTACCGTGAACACCATGCGCCGGTGATGCGCTGACGGGAGCTCCTGGTCCTTGAACGCTCGGCGCAATAGCCGCCTGCGTCAGAGCCCGTTGACCGACTTTACGAATTGTGCTGACCAACTCGTCGGCCGAAGGTGGTTTGGGCAAAAAATCCCTCGCACCGGCCAGCATGGCGCGCCGCATATAATCGGGTTCGTTTTGTACGGACAGGATGATGATTTGGGTGTTGGGAAGTTCCTTCAGGACGGCTTCTGTCGCGGTGATACCGTCCATGTCCGGCATATTGATGTCCATGATGACGACATGCGGCTGAGTATCCCGCGCCATGGTAATGGCTTCCTTACCGGTGCGGGCGCCTCCCACGACTTCCATGTCGCGTTCGAATTGCAACAGTCGCCGAATGTTCTCTCGGGTTTCGGCAATATCGTCAACGATCAATACGCGAATCTTATCAGCCACGATCCCGCTACCTCACCTGAACGACGACATCGTTGCCCAGAACGGGAATAAATGGAGTGTCCACGCGTTGGCCGCTGCCGTACGCAAGGTTGGGCGGGAGGTCGATCTTGAAATCGTCCATCAGCCGTTTCAGATCCATCGAGGGGATGCTGAATACCGTTGTGTCGCCAGCGGAACGCAGAGCATATGTAAGGTCCGCGCGCATGCGGATCAGGAAGTTAATCGCCACGGCTTCTTCCGGGGAGACTTCTATCACGAGGATATCGGGCGTTGATAACGTTTGCGCCGGCGTGGTGGACGCTTGCGATCCGGTTGCGGCGGGAGTTGCCGCCGCTGCAGGAGCCGACGCGCTGCCGGACGAATTAGCGTTCCCAACGCTCAGAACACGGGCGTCCTGAACCAGAATTGTGCTGGTCATCCGCGGACGTTGGGCTTCAACCGGGACAAAGTATGTGGCCAGAAGAACGTCGCTGAGCGGGGATTCTTTGAATATCCGACCGCCGTTGACCTCATCACATGTCAATTTATTGTCCTTGTCAAGCCCGCACAGGAGCATATGGTTCGGTATATCCGTCTGGAAATTCGCATCTAGGTTGATGAACATAAACGATGCGACGACCATAATATGGTCGCCATTTCCGATGCCGTAAGCGACCCCCGAAAGCCTGCTCAAGGGCACCGCGATTGCCACCTTGCCGGAATGGATTTTAAGTGCCATTACCGAGGCCGTGTCGGAAACGTTCGCCCCGCTTTCGACTAATTGCGATGAGAACACCGGTTCGCCGCGGCGAAGGTCAATCCTCGCCCGCTTGCCAACAACCTGTGTCTTATCCGTCACCAGACCCGGCAGCGGATAGGTGCTGGGCCAAGGTCCCGTAGTGATACTATCCTCCGTGATCAATGTGCCCGCGGGTATGTCTTGGGCGATGAAAACGATATTCATAGTTGTCACGGCTGGCGTTGGTGTCTTTCCAGCATTTCCACCGGAAGAAATCGAGGGTAAGTATTGGAAAACGATATAAATAACTCCGGCAACAACAAAGATTAAAAGGGCCAAAATCAAAATCATTCTGCGTCGCATGTTAGCCTCCCAGTGAAAAAAACGCCTAATTGCAGGTTATCATACTAATAATATGATAAAAGTCAAGGAGAGGAGTTGAGCTATAACCGCTCCAAACCTATTAGGATAATAATTGTCTAAATATAAATGGAGCCCTGATGGTTTCGGGGCTCCATTTATCCGTTATTCGTTTGCTGGTCCAATCTAGATGCTTTTAACGATTTGGCTGAATACGTTGCCAATGGCGGGACCAAGGACGGAGAGGATCACAATAATCACGATAGCGACCAAAACAAGGATCAAAGCATATTCTACGAGGCCTTGGCCTTTCTGTTGCATCTTTTTAAACATATGGTTCACCTCCTTTCGCTAAAGGTTACCAAATTTGATTATATCCGTAACAAGACCAAATGCAAATTGCGAAAACCTTGCAATAACACTTCATCAAAACTTCCATTAGTCCTACGGCGATTGATACGGTGTTCCCCTCACCACCACACTTTTCTCCCATGAAACATCTACCGCAAATTATAAAAGAATTATCGGCTTCGGCTGCGTCTTTCCAGGCCAAGGCTGGGTATTGAGTTAATAGTAATTTAGGATTGGTCCAAGGATGATAAAAAAGTGATTAATTTTCCGGAGTGGGCTGACGGCTTTGATGGTAATCGCGTAATCGATCAATCGCCGATCGGGAGTTGCAAGAGAATGTACGTCCCTTGGCCCGCTTGCGCGGTATATTCGAAAGTTCCCCCAAGCATTTCCACGCGTTCGCGGAGGGATGCGAGACCGTAGGGGTCTTCCTGGCCACCGGCCTTTTCGTCCAATAATTTTCCGTCGTGCTCCATTACCGCCTTTACGGTTGTCTCGTCGATGTCGAAAGCAACTTTGATTTTGGAAGCTTCGCTCTGCTCCCGCGCTATGCCCACCAATTGCTGTAAAGCGCGGAACAGGACCACTTCGATGTGGTTGGGCATCCGCCGCTCAGTCCCGGTAAAGGTGAAGGTAATCTCCTGCTGCCCCTGCTCCTTAAACGCATCCAGATATCTTCGAATGGTCGGGATCAACCCCAAATCGTCCAACATCATCGGACGCAAGTCGAAGATGAAATTCCGGATCCGTTGAAAGGCGGAATTGGCGGCGGCCTTGAGCGAAGTGAGTTCTTCCTTGGCCCGTACCGGATCGATCTCAAACAGTCTCGCTGCAATTTCCACCTGGAGGATGAAATTGGACAGCACCTGCGCCGGACCGTCGTGCATTAGGCGTGACAACCGGAGACGTTCTGTTTCCTGGGCTTCCACGACGCGGATGACCACGGATTTCGGAGCCGGACCGGCTTTGACGTCCGGCTGACTGAGCCTCAGGGAGTAATTCACCTTCTCGAGAAATTTCGAAAATTGGTCCAGAACACCCAATTGCGCTTGTAACTTCTCCAGTTGACCGCTCCCCGAAAATAATCGTTGTTGGGCGTCCATCGTGGATTCAAACGCCTTGCGGATATCCTCCCGTGGGACGGAATCGAACGAGGATTGGATTTGCTTCAGCCGCATCGCTTCCGCCGTCTGCCGTTGTTTCATTTTGTCCACTTCACTCCGGCTTTGGTCTATGAGCGATCGGACTTCTTTCGATTGTTGTTTGATCTCCTCCAACTGGGATCCAATGGAATCGATGAGTTCGACTATCGATAAGGAATCCTTCTCCAAATCCACAGCTTTTTCGGGAATCGGGGCATTCGACATAGGGGGTTCCTGGCTTAATCCTCTTTAGGAGTTGGTACCGGCGGCGATTCGATCGAGTCGTTACCTTCCGGCAACCGGATCCAGCCGTGCTTCAAAGCGTAGACCACCGCCTGTGTCCGATCACTAGCTCCGATTTTACGCAGGAGGGAGGTCAAATGGTTTTTTACGGTCTGTTCGCTGATTCCGAGAAGGTAGCCGATTTGTTTGTTGGTGAGACCACGCGCCACCAGGTTGAGGATCTCGGATTCTCTCTGGGTCAAGGGGGCGAAAAGATCTTCGGACGATCCTTCCGATTTAATTCCGGCCATTTGCTCGTCGAGCCAGGCTTGCCTTTCGCCGGCTTCCATCACGCGGCCTTCGAAAACCCATTTCCCGGAAGCGACAATTCGGATGATTTCAGCCAGCTGTTCATGTTCGATATCCTTAGAACAGTAGGCATGCGCACCCGATCGGAGAGCGTGTATCGGTTGCTCGGAATCCGTATATCCAGTAAGTAATATTACTTTGACGTTTGGAATTTCGGAAAGAATCCGCTTGGTGACCTGTAATCCGTTTTCATCCGGAAGATTGACGTCTACAATGGCGACGTCGGGGTTAAGGCTTCTTAAAAGATCCATGCCGGCGTGTCCGTTTCCCGCCTCGCCCACGATGGTCAAATCCGGGAATGAGGTGAGAGCTTTCTTAACCCCCTCGCGATACAAAGGGTGATCATCAATTAATACAATATTGATTCCGGCCATGAGAATCCTCGCACGTAGTATAGCATTCCCGGTGAGCCTTGGCAAATTGGAGGAGCAATATCCTATTTTTATATCAACGTTGGTTGGAACAACCCAGACGCCAATCGAAGAGCATCATTCTTTCGGCCAGGAGGGGCGGGATCTCGTCCGCGGCATGCAAAGGGATACAACCTTCCAATTCGTGAGGGTAAGTGTCCTCGAAGGTCATTAGAAGATCCGTCTGCTTCATGGATAAATAATTTTGAAGGTCGGTTTTCCCCGAAAGCAACGCCAAAGCATCCAGATCGGTGACGCCCCCCAGGTCGACGATACGGCGATTGCTCCAAAAACCAAGCGCACCGATATCGTGCGCCGCAATGACGGAGCCGGCGGGCGTGTTTTCGCGAATCCAAAGTGACATTTCCACCATGTTGGTCTGGATAAACCGGACGTCTGCGGTAAATTGGGCGGCTCCGATGAACAAGAATATTCCCGTCAGGAGCAAGGCACTGCCCCAGAGTGCGCGGATGGCAACCCTGGGAATAAACCAATGCAGCGCTTTTTCCTTCAAGGCGAAATAACCGTAAACACCGTAACCGATCAATACGGGAAGGACGGGAAGAAAATATCTCCCGTGCTGGTACGTGGCCGGCAACCGGATGGCGTAGAGCAATATATGGCTGAGTGCCCACGCAAACGGCAACACGGCGGGAAACTTCCGGTAACGGATGAGAAGGATGACGGCGGCGACCAAGAATGGAATCAGGGCGACGACGGGACCGGCCAGAAGGGGAACCCACGATTGAAAAAACCGAAGGAAGATATTCTGGGTGGTCCAGATAGAATACTCGGCGCTTTTAACATAAAAGGTATTCGGAAATAGGCGCCCATCGAATCCGAAGTTGAACCAAAAATATAAAACCGTGGGTAGGAAACAGCCCAGGAAGAAAAGCCACAGCTTTCGCTTCATGGGGATATAAAGTTGAATCATGATGGAACCGCAGACATAGAGTAGGAGTAAGAGCGCTTCGGGACGAATCCAGATTCCCGCTCCGGAGAGGATCCCCATAAGAAGGAGCGATCCCGCAGACACGGCGCTTCCATCGGGCGGAAGCGTTAACGGAAAAAAAAGATAGATCATCAAAGAAACCCAGCAGCAGAATAAAAGGGTCTCCATCCCGGAGAGTCCGGCCCAAACAAGGTGCCATTCCCCCAAGGCAAAAATCAGGACGATGTAATAATGTTTAACCTGTAATTTTCTAACCCAAAGCATGAGAAGAATCGCATTCAGCGATAATAATAAAATTCCCAATCCGTAACCCCAGGCGATAGCGGGTAGATGAAGCCAAAATGACGGAATTTGAAGGAGAGTCCAGAGAGGCGAGGTCGATCCTGTAGATGGCGGAGAGCCCGCATAACTCCATCCGAGACCGTCGGCTAAGGCTCGCGCATAAGTCTGATGAATCCACGCGTCGTCCAAAGGATAGCCCCAGAGCCCGTTTTTTTTCTCCAGGAAAAGGAAAATCAAAGGGCCGATCGATCCGGCAAAAAAGATACCGAGGTAGGCTAGGATCTTTTTCATCGCAACCTGGACTATGGCGGCGGCTCGACTGCGAACCATCGATAGACCGTATTCCCTTCCCGGTCTTCCCATACCAGAGGAAGCCGCGAGAGGGATACCGTCCCATTGTAGAACGGAAGCAGGCCGTCTGGAACGTCGGAGTCCAGAATGATAAATTGGACGTCGAACTGATTCGCCACCGCCAGGAGCGTCGCTGGGTCGCCGTCTGGAACGGGCACCGCTTCCAATCCAGTCAATGCGTAGAAACACGGTGGATCATTCACCATAAAACGACTGTTCGTTGCCGCGTTTCCCAAATGTCGGACTCCCGATGAATACTCCGCATTCAATCCAGACCAGTATGTCCGGGTTGGATCGCTTCCGATCACCCGTTGATAATAAATGACCCCGGTGGAGACCAAAGCCAACAGAACAAAACCAACCCCGAAGAAAGATTGCGCCGATTCAACAAGCCAATGGCGAAAATGGCTCAACCGGGCAATGAAATCGTCCAATCCCAGCGCGGCGGAAACGACCGCCAGAGGAAGCAAGGCTGCCGAAGAATGGAAGAACCCGCCCCGGGAGCCCTGAAACGGATACACAATGCTCATGACGAAGAACAATAGGAAGAAATATCCGATGCCGATGGCCATTACCGGTTGTTTGCGCAGGAGGTATGCACCCCGGCATATGAACGGAAAAAGAAAAACCATTCCCAGGACAAAAATGGCCGTCTCGGTATTCCACAGGACGGCTATCCATCGGGCGTGGATGAGGGGTTGCAGGCCGCTGGAGAAAAAACGTTCAGGGGTAAGGTCGGATGCGGGAAAATGAAACAAATCATTGTATGCGGTCAACCATAGTGCATTTCCGGTGGCGGGAGTAAACAAACTTCCTAGATCGCGAAGGTTGCGCAGGTACCAAAAACCGCTGGTCAGAAAGTACCCCGCGATCGCCAAGAGAAGATGTTTTATCCGTTGAAACAGTTTCCCGGGGCAAGCAATGAGGATCGCCAGCCCGGCAAAAGGAAGCAGTAAAATGCCATCCGCTCGGGTTAAATGCGCCAGACCGCAGAGCAACCCCGTTAGAATGGACAAATACCAGCGTGGTTTTTCCAGCAAAACCGAGAGGCTGTAAAAGGCTAGACTGCCGGTCCAAGCGAAGAGCAAAAAACTTTCTGTATTGAGCCAATATACAGCATAAAACCCGGAAAAAATGGAAAGGAATGCCGCCACAATTCCCATTCGGAGGGAGGAGGTCAATTTGAACGCCAGCCAATATCCCCAGAAAGGAAAGGCCACCGAGAGCAACAGGAATGGAATTTGTGCTTGTCGAAAACCGTTTTGGAGAAGAAACATCCCCGAGGCCGCAACGATCGACGGTAGAGGCATCCAATAAAGAAAACCCGGATGGGGAAGTGAAACGGAACCCTCCAGGTAGTTCCAGTAAAAATATTCATTCATCCCCCGGCCCCGGAAAATATTTAACCCGCCACTGTAATAGTAGCAGGCATCCATGGTTCCGGGTTGTTCGATAAAAAAGGCCTCCAGGAGGGAAACGATGAGCGCGGTGATAAAGATTGCGATCAACCATCGAGTCTTATGGGAAGGGAGAGACCATCGGGGGAAGTTCATTTTGTCGGAACGGCATTTTGGAGTGGCCGCAGAAGGATAACGGACTGCTCGTCTTGATAGCGTACCTGCCAGTCTTCGGCGATCAGAACCTGTAATATCGGCGCGGAAGGATCCAGAAATACAACATGGATATCCCATGTCTGTAAAATATCCTGCCAGCCAGCTCGGGCATCCACCACGTCAATGTATTGATTTAATATTTCATCATCATACAGGTCCGTGCGGCCGTCCACAAATACGGGGTAGGAAGGTAAATTCCACAATAGATAGGAACCCCAATTATAGGAATTGAACATCCTCCCCCACCCTGGATTCTTGGAAAGAAATTCTACAGCATCGACCGGGATCGCGCGGCGGATGACCGCATCGATGGCGGTCGACGAGTTGTTTTGAACGACCAGAACCGCAACCCCGATCGTTGCGGCGGCAAGGATCAAACTATTGACAACACCCAGAATTTTGGAGGTTACCTTGCTGGGCGACCAGCCCGGAAGCTTCGCCTCCAAAATGGGTTGGCCGTACTCCATAATCAAGGCCGGCGCGATGATGGAAAGAAAATAAGTATTCCGGCCCGCGAGGAATCCCATATAACCGATGATCGCCAGAAGGAAGAAATCACCCCCGTCTAACCGCTTCGGGGAGAATGCGATGACAGCCCAGGTGACGAAGAACAGGATTAAAAATAACTGGGCGTTCCAATAATGGAAATTCGGAGTTTGCCATTCCTGGATAAATTTTTGAAGGAATTGAACGGATACCGTCTGAAAAGGATAGGCGATAATCTTCCATCCGGATGGATTGATTCCGCAAGTGACGAAACACGCCACCCCGGTTCCGGAGACCCAAAGAAATTTTCGGATCCGATCCGGAGAACGTTCATCGTGCGAGGACAAGAAATGCAACCCCTGTTTCACCACGGCAAGCAGGAGGAATACAAATCCCATGAAAAACCCGGCATGGGTATTAACCCACAGTACCATCAGGATCGGTAGAATCCATAAAATATTCCTTCTTCCTTGAAGGAATTCCCTGAGACAATAAAAAAAGCAGGCGCTGAACAGGAAGGTAAATATCTGCGGCCGAGCGCTCCAGTAAATCTCCGATGCTCCCGCCGCGAAAACCAGGATAACCGCCCGCAGATACGGATCGCCCCGCATCGTCAGGAATATTACAGTACACGTCAATACAATCAGGCAGGTAAACAACAGGTTCAAACCCGGCAGACCAGCGATCGAAAACACTTTCACCATAAGGATTTCCGACAGCCATGCCGGGTAGTACCACGCGGCTCCCGATCGGGTGAAGGAAAACCGGTCCACTTCGGGCAGCGCGTGATTGTCCAAAATCCATTGGCCGGTCCGCAGATGCCACCAGGTGTCGGTATCGATCATGGGCCGGCTTGCCATGAATACGATGCCCAAAAACGCAATGGCGATCACCAGACGACGAGCGGTCATCATTCCTCTTGTCAAGTGAAACTTGGGAGGTGGAATCGATCGGACTGGGGGCGCGTGGACGAATGTGGTTTACATTCTCCGCAAGGCTTCCGCATAAGCCCCGTAGGCATCCTGGAACCGGCCGGCGCGGCCGCAGGCATCACCCAGAAGGTTCCAGAGCTGCGGAGAAGCCGGATCCTGTTCCAGGTAGGATGTGAGATCATTGGCTACCACTTCGGCGTTTGCAGGATTCCCGATCACTTGTTGATAGACTTCGCAAGCTTTCTTCAGATCGGTTTCCAGATAAACCCGTGCTTCCCGGATTAACGCTTCGGATTCGATATCCGTTAATTTCCGCGTTTTTTTCTTAACAGCTTTCTTCACCGGTTTGACGGGTGTCTCCGATACTGTCTGCGGGAGAGAAATCGGCACCCATGCCGTGGGCTTTGCGGTCGAAATGGGAGCCGGCTCTTCAGCCGGTTGAATCTGCCATCGGATATCAGCGGTTTTTTCCGCGGCCGGAATTGGCTGTGAGGATTGCGATTTACTCGGTTCCGGTACGGGGAACAGTTCCTTGGGATTTGGTGGCACGTCCGTCACCGCGTTTCCCAATGCCTTCTGCAGCCATTCCGGAGGTGGCACGAAAGCCCCCTCCTCTTCTTCCTCCTCTGGAGAGGCATCGACTGGGGCCGGCGGGAGAGCAACCGGACGTTGAGGCTGCATCAACGGCTCGGCCGGCTTTGCGAAGGAAACGGGCCCTGCCGCAGGTTGCAAAGGGCGAGCCGATTCAATTCCAGGCTGAGGGACTGGAGTGACGTCTTGGATGGTAGATTTCCTGGCAGCACCCGTATCTTCCGTTCTGGGAGCAGGAACGAGTGCCTTAACGGGAGCGACAGCCGGAGGAGTATCCGGTTTTGCAGGTGTTGCTCCTTCAGCAGTGGGGAAGGCCCCTTTTCCGGCATCAGCGAACGCCGATTGCGGCTCTCGATGCAAAGAGCCTGTTTCGCGTTTATCCATCCATCGCACCACGGTATCGGACCCGCCCGGTTTTTGTGAGTCCAACCAAGTGGGCAATTGGGTCGAGCTTTGGGCGGCTCGCGCTGGAGGCGTTTGCGTCGGCGGTTTGGATCCAGGTTTTGAAACAGCATCTTCCAACGAGCTTAAGGTCGACGTTTTCAGTCTGCGATCGAGCCAGCGGGCTACGGTTTCATTTCCGCTCGGTTTAGATTTATCCAACCAGGCCGGGATCTCTCCAGCTCCAGTTGCCGGTTTTTCCGCCGGAGGAACTGCACCCGTCGCTGGACGCGTTGCGTCCGCCGGTAACGAAGGCACCGTTTGGTCGGCGGCTTTTTCCCAATCAACAACCGGAGAAGATGCCGGACTCTGTGTTGCCGGCTTTAGCCAATCGGGCAGCGGTACCGCGGGTTTTGCGGCCGCTGGCGGCGGTGCGGGCTCCACAGGTTTTCCATGAAGTTGTGCGATGAGCCAATCCGGTAAATCGATTCCTTCACTGATCGGTGTTGGTGCGGTGGGTCCCGGGGGAGGCGTTGTCTTTTTAGGTTCTTCGATAGCCGCGGACGTTGGTAATACCGGCGCGGGTTGCACTGCGACCGGGGCATTTACGGGTTTGGATGCGATTGGAAGAGCAACCGGCACAGAAGGAACCGGTGTGGGTGCGGCTGGGACCGACGGAGTGGCCGATTTAATCCAATCCGGTAGGTTGACCTCGGGAATAGCCGCAGGAATTTCTTCTGCAGGCTGAACGGCCGATAGAGCCGAAGCAGGTTGTGTCGAAATCGGAGGTGAAACGGGTGCAGCAGGTTTTAGCGTTGGAATGGTTGGAGCCGATGGAGCGGCTGCCTTCAACCAATCCGGCAACGCAATTTCGGGAATTGCCTCCGCCGGAGTTTCAACACTCTCTACAGCTGCCGGAATTGGCGCCGGTGTCAAAGGCGTCGGCCCAACCGTTGAAGGAGTCGGTGGATTGACTGCTGTCAGCCAATCCGGCAAGATAACTTCAGAAGCTTCTTTCGGAGCGGCCTCAACCGGTTGTACAGGTGGGGGCAGTATCGGCGCCGGAGTCGGAGGTAAGGGTGCAAATATTGTGGGAGCCGGCGCAGAAATAGCTGTCAACCAATCCGGCAAGGTGATTTCGGGAGTTGCTTCCGGAGCGTTCTCAATGGGTTGTGCAGGCGATGGCGGAGTTGGCGGTGGTGTTGCAGGGATAGGCGCAGGGGCAGCAGGAGCCGGCGAAGGGGAAGCATTTAACCAATCCGGCAAAGTAACATCAGGTACGGCCTCCGGAGCGCTTTCCATGGATTGAACCGGCACTGCAGCCGGCGTCGGAGCAATTGGAGCGGGTGCGACTGGCGCCGATGGTGTGGGTGAAGTCATCCAATCCGGAAGACTGATCTCGGATACGTACGCTTGATCGTTTGAAGGTTGAAAGGTCTGCGGAGGTGCAATCGGTTCAGCGGATGTAGATTCTGCTGGTTGAATAGTCGGCGGTTGGATTGCCGCGGGGGATTCCATGGGTTCGGGTTTCATCCATTCCGGAATGTCCGTTTCCGGAGCGAAAAGCGTCGACGGTTTTTCTCTGCCAGTGTCAGGAGTGGAAGTGCTTTCGCCCCTCATCCATTCCGGAATGATTTCTACCGGTTTGGATTGTGATGCCGGATTTTCCTGCAACCAATCGGGAACTCTTTCCATCGAAGGTGAAGCCGAAGCGGATGAATCGGAAGGAGAAACCCCTTTCATCCATTCCGGGATCAAATCCGACGTAGAGCCGGCCGGAGGCGGTTTTAACCATTCCGGTTCCGAACCGACGTCTACACTTGCCGGTTTCGAAGTACTTAGCCAGTCGGGAATATTTCCTGGCTCGGCCTCCAGAGGTCCGGTCTTTGTCTCCGGTTTGGTCCATTCCGGAAGGGAGGAGGACGGGAGCCCTTCTATGGATGCAGGGGGTGAAAGCCAATCTGGTATTCCGGAAATCTCTTCCGCAGGAGTGGTGGAGGCGGGAGCGACGGTTCTGATCCAATCCGGCAGGGTGCTTTCCACTGTCGGAGTGATCGATTCGGGAGTCGGCGCCGAAGGCATCAACGGCGCTGCCAGCCAGTCTGGGAGGGGACTCGATGGTTTTTCCGCCTGTGATGGTTCAACGGCGTTGGTTTGCGTCTTGATCCAATCCGGTAATTCGCCTGTGCCGGTTTTCACCGCGGGTGCTGCAGCGGGCTCGGCAGGTGCGTTCTGTGGTTCAATCAGGTTTAGCCCTGCAGGCTTCCCGGTTCCCATCGCGTTGGCAGCATCATTGAACCAGGAGGGGGTTGGCCCGCCAAATGGTGACGCCTCCGGGGTTGCGGGCGCCGCGGGGGCGGCAGGGTGTGACGCGGTTGCCAGCCAATCCGGAATCGCCTGGCGCCCTTTTTGGGGTTCTTCAATTTTCAAACCGAGAGAGGAAGCCCAGGCGGGTTGTTTTGAACTAACCGTTTTTTCCTGCTGCTCCCACTCGATTCTCGTCAAGGTGATGGATTGCCCGGGATGTTCTTGAATCCTTTTATCTTTCTTGAGGGCGTCGATATCAATATACGGGTTAAGGGATTCCAATCTTTGAAACAGCTTTTCCGCGTCCTCTTTCTTGTCGGACGCCCATAGCGCCAAACCCAGAATCCGGTTGGCTTCCAGGCAATACGGAAGTTTTTGCAATATTGTGCTGCAAATCTCTGTCGCTTCCTGAACCGCGCCCGAATCAAAGAGCGCGGAAGCCAGAAGAGTCTGCAGGTCGGGTCGTTCAGGATCTTCCACCAGGGCGCTTCGAATCTCCGCGATCGCCTGGCCGAATAACCCACCTTTGATATACATGCGCGCCAACGCGGAGCGGGTCAGCCGAAGCTTCGGGGGCTCCACGCCGTCGCGGCGTCCGCGCAGCCTTCGTACTTCCTGTTGCACTGTCGTATTGGATGGGTTGACTTCGTACGCCCGCTCCATGTGCCAGATGGCCATATCGAGGTTACTTTCATCTTCCCGGACGATAGCCATCGCCACGTGGGACAGCCAGTCTTCGGGAATGGCTGACAGCACCCGTTGAAAAACATCCGCCGCATCTCCGTGCCGGCCCTGCTCCAGGAAGGCCTTTCCCAGAAGCCGGTAGGTCTCGATATGGCGCGGGAACGTCTCCAGAACGTGCTGGCAATGCGCAATCGCCTCATCAAAATGGCCGTGATCGATGAGGTCTTTGATTTCCTGGTTATAGGTGCGAAGGGCAATCTCCGTCATAGGTTATCCCACAAACTAAGTATGCATCATCTTTTAAGAAATCGCAACCCGATGCGAATTTTTTGCCTCTTTTTTATTTCCCATCCGGGCGAACCTCTGGTGTTCCTTTACTGCCCCCCCTACCCCGAGACTCACTCAAGGATTCCGATAGATATCCATGATGGGAACTCCCTGGCGCTCTATCCGGTAGGCGGGGGTCTGGTTGGCCATCCATTTCGTGACATCGATGGGTTGGCCGTTGCTATCATACAAATAACTTTGGTGATATTGAATGATCACGAAGGTCGCTTGAGTGTAGGACACAGCAACCTCGTGAAACGGCACGCTCGTTCCAAAGACCGTCTGGGGGTTCGTATCGTACGTGATGGCGATGAACACATCGTCGCGCAGGATGCCGTGCAACTGGTCATACACCAGGATGTCGTAGGTTGCAGGCTCCACCCATACGGAATCTCCCCCATGGGCGTTCTGGTTAATATAATCCACCGCTTCGCGGTAACTTTCGGACCAATAGGTTGTCTCCAAACCGAGTTTTGCGGCTCCGGAAAGACCCCCGACGGACTCCGAATAATACGACAACAGGTGCGGATAGAACGTGATGATTCCGAGAATGGGGGTTATCAGAAAGAGAACGGCCGCGGCGGCGGAGAGCAACGCCGCAAACATCGGACGATGGATGCGTTGGAAAAACAATTTCAGAAGGTACACCAACCATGAGAATCCGACGCCCGCCAAAGCCGCCAGGAATGGAAAGGCCGGCATGAACAACCGATCATCATCGTATGCTAGGCTTTTCCCTGTGGCCAGTATGATCAATGGGACAAGGGCGTTTAATGCCAGCATCGCACAGAAGGCGCGATCTCTGCGCCTGAAAAAAGCTCTTAGGATGCCGAGAAAATAAAGTAGCGTCGTTCCTAGTGGAATGACCGCCCAAATCATGACGAAGGGGAAATTCCATGGGGGAGGAGTAAGCGTCCGCCCCAGAAAATATTGGGCGATCCTCTCGTGAGAGACCGTGAAGAACGTGAGATAGTCGCGGAGCCTGTTTACCGTATCGTAATATAACCACGGCCAGATACCGACGAACAGGAGAACTCCGATCAAGGCAGCCAGCACCAGTCGGATCAGAATATAGGATTTTCGCCGGAAGATTAACGCCCATAGAAAAAGCGTCGGCAGGATGAATACCGCATTCACTTTGGTTGCAATAGCCAACCCGAAAACGATTCCCAAAAGCAGCGTGTGGCGGAATCGGGCGCTCTCCTTGGTGCGCCAGAAGATATACGTGACGATCACGATCATGCAGGCGGCGGGGACATCCAGCGCCGCCAAATGCGCATGGAAGAAGAATCGCGGCATGGTTAGAAGGGCGGCGGCCGTGGCCCATCCGGCAATTTGTCCCAATTCCAGCGCCATCATATGGAAGAGCAGGGCAACCGTCAGACTGACTAGCAGGATATTCGCCAGCCGATGGGCCAGGAGATCGTCGACTACATTGTGCGCGGCCTCCCAAACCAATCCAGAGACCATCTTATCCAATGGTGGATGTTCATTACCGACGCTCCAGGCGGGGTCGACCACGCTCTGGTTCAGGACCCCGTGTGGACCAAAAATCAGACGGTGAAACCATCCATTGTAGGATCCCGAGGCGGCGATATAGGCCGGTTCATCCCAGGTCAATCCGATATTAGCTTCGGTAAGCAATAACAGGAGGGCGGTCATAACACCGACGATGACAGCCCATTTTCCGGACGATCCAATCGAGGGATTCATGGTCTGGGAAGCCTTCCTATGGAAAGATAAGAACAGCTAGCATTATAAGGAATTACCAATTTGTATTCAAGAAAAGCGCGCTACCGGGAACCCCTGCCCTGGATCCGGATTTCCGCGAGGGAGGCATTATTCGATACCGGCGGTGGTTTGGCGTGCCGTGTTCCTTCGTCAGTGGAATCCTGAGGGAGGAGAATGCATGATTAATGAGCGAGTGCTTTTGGTATGTGAAAAACAGTGATCCCCGAAGAAATGGATCCCTACAATTCAACGAAATAGGATTGCGTCGCGCGATCGATAAGGTCCTTCGTCATAGTGGGTTCCGTGCCCATATACCGTCCGATGTCGATGATTTGATCGCAAAGATCGCGCGGATGCGACGCCCGGGGCTTGCGGTTGGTTTTGATGTAATACTCCTGGATCAGATACGCCAGGCCTTGATCGTTGTAGGTGACGCCCTTCGATTCGGCAACCCGTTTGAAAATCTCACGGTATTCGTCGAATGTTGGATCCACCACTTCGATTTTATGCCGCAGCCGGCGCAGGAAGGCTTCGTCGACAAGGTCTTTGGGCGGGAGGTTGGTGGAGAAGACCACCATCACGTCGAAGGGAACTTCAATCTTCTGCCCGGTATGCAAGGTCAGATAATCGATTCTATTTTCCAAGGGGACGATCCAGCGGTTGAGGAGGTCCCGGGGGCGCACCTGCTGCCGGCCGAAATCATCGATCAGCAGAATTCCTCCGTTGGCTTTGACCTGGAACGGGGCTTCATAATATTTCTGGACATCGTTGAAAACGAGGTCTAAACCGGCCAGGGTTAATTCACCGCCCACCATTATGAACGGGCGGCGGATGCGTACCCAACGGGGGTCGCGTTTGCTGCTGCTTTTCTGGACGTTGCTTGTGGATTGGGAGCTGGAAGCATCCTCCTCAGGCACCAGGGCGTGATTAACCGAATCATAAAGTTTGACAACATGCCCTTCCACATCCAGAGCGTAGGGGATGTACATTTCTTCCTGGAGAATCAAATCGCCGATAGACCTCGCAATCGTTGTCTTGCCGTTTCCCGGAGGGCCGTAGAGAAAAATTGACGTGCCGGAATTGACGGCCGGGCCGATTCTCGAAAAGGTTGTTTCCGAAAGCGTCAATGCCTGCAGGCAGGTGTGCATTACGCGGGAATTCACCGTCGGGCGCGCGCGGGCCTGCTTGCGGATCGCCGCGTTGTAGTCGCTGAGGGGAACCGGCGCGGGGCCGGCATATTGACTGCGATCCAACGCTTCCCGGGCGCGTATCATTCCCTGTCCGGTGATAGCGTATTGGTAGGCGCCGTCGCCGATCCCGGTCTGGGATTTCACCTCGATCAACTTGTCCCTCTTGAGGGCTTCCAGAATCAGGTCCACGATCCCCGTGAAGGATAGCGCCATCAACTCGGCCACCCGGAACCCGGTGAGATAGCCGCGGAAATAGAAAATCTTTAGGGCCAGATCCTGCAGCCATAACGAGGAGAGTCCGGTGTCTTCAACCCGGGTGACAACGGTCGGAGAGAAACGGGGCCCCGTCTCGGTGGTTCGAGCTGCGGACACTGGATTAGCCAAGTTTCACCTCCGAGCGCAGGAGCCGAGTGTGGATTACGAATATCGTTAAGATTATAGCATGGGGATCACCGGTTGCCCAACCCCGCTAGAGCCGTTATACTGTCCTCAATGAAACTGAGCGTTGTCATCCCTGTATTTAACGAAAAATATACGATTGCGGAAATAGTACGCAGGGTTCAAGCCACCCGACTCGCGTCCGAAATCATCCTGGTCGACGACGGCTCGACGGACGGAACGCGTGAGATTCTCCAATCTCTCGAACCGTCTCCGGAACTCACCGTGTTGTATCATGAAAAAAACCAGGGCAAGGGTGCCGCCTTGCGGTCGGGTTTCCAAAAAGCCAGCGGTGATGTTATTTTAATTCAGGACGCGGATTTGGAATATAACCCAGCGGAATATTCCACGCTGCTGGAACCAATCGAATGCGGACAGGCCGATATAGTCTATGGTTCCCGGTTTCTCGGTTCCAAGCACCGGGTGACGATGTTCTGGCACATGGTTGCCAATCAGCTTCTCACCTTGGCGACCAATATTCTCTATAACAGCATTCTTTCCGATATGGAGACAGGGTATAAGGTTTTTCGGGCGGATGTTCTCCGTGGGGTTCGATTACGGGCCAACCGGTTCGATTTTGAACCGGAGATCACCGCCAAAATGCTCAAGCGCAAGGCTCGTCTCTTCGAGGTGCCTATCTCGTTTAATCCGAGAGAGTACTCCCAAGGAAAGAAAATCAGCCTGGGCGACGCCTTTACCGCTATCTGGGCATTATTAAAATATCGCTTTTGGGATTGATTTTCCCCCCGCCCTATAAACCCTCACCGTGAAGATCCACAATCCGTAATTGCAATTGTCTCCCGGAATAATTATTCTCCTCAAGATGGAACACCGCGTCCAACCGGGAAGGGAGCGATTTCTCCAGCGGGCCGAAGCCAAACGCAATCGCATCGATATCCGTGCGTCCGTCGGAGAGAGTCATTTTTAGATGAGCGTTTTCCTTGCCCACTGTACGCTTAAACGCTACGGAGAGTCCGCGGGAGAAGAACAAGGGTGAGGGATTCCCCTGCCCGCAGGGTTCCAATTGATGAATCCAATCCAGCATGTCCCAGGACAATTCCGGCAGAGCGATTTCCGAATCGATCGCCAGGATGGGATGCGGATCGCTTCCCGAAAGGGAATCACCCGCCAGGCGTTCCAGCCGTTGCCGCAATTCCGGCAAACGATTCGTCCGGATGGTGAAACCGGCCGCCGCCGCATGCCCTCCAAACCGTTCCAATAGGTCCGAGCAGGAATCCAGCGCTTCGGTGATATGGAAACCGGGCACGCTGCGTATTGATCCGTGCGCAAGATTCCCTTCAATGGCCACCACCGCGCTGGGACGGTAATATTCGCCCAGGAGCCTGGAAGCAGCCAACCCGATCACGCCGGAATTGAATCCATCTTTTTCGGCCATGAGAAACCATGGGGGTTGGTCGGAATTAAACCCCTCCGACTGCAGAAGAATTTTTTTAGCTTCCAGAAAGATTTCCCGAGTTAACTCCTGCCGCTCCCGATTTTGAGAATCCAAAGCGGCCGCGCGACCCCGGGCATCCCCCGGGTCCGAGGCAAGCAGCAATTCCAGAGCGTCGGTGGCAGTATCCATCCGGCCGGAAGCGTTCAGCCTGGGCCCTAGAATAAACCCGATCGTATGTGCATCCACCCGGCCCCGGCTTACTCCGGCGATTTTTAACAATTGGTCCACGCCGGTGCGGAGTACCGTTTGCGGAGAATCATTGATCGCATTTAACCCCGCCCTCACCAAAAGGCGGTTCTCGCCCAGCAGGGGAACCATATCCGCAACGGTTCCGATTGCCACGAGGTCCAGGTACTGCTCGGGGTTGGCCGATATGTTCGGAGGCATGCGTAATGCGATCGCCTGGACCATCCGATAGGCGACTCCGACACCTGCTAAATTTTTATCTGGATACAGGCAGGCCTTCCGCTTGGGGTCGAGAAAAGCGTAACAATCCGGTTCTACCGCTCCCGGTGCATGGTGGTCCGTAACGATCAAATCCAATTTTATTTGCCTGGCATACTCTGCCTCGGGCGCTGATCGGGCGCCGCAATCCACCGTGATCACCACTCGTGCTCCCTGTTCGGAAATCACTTTTAGCGCCGGGCAATTCAAGCCGTAGCCTTCTTCAAACCGGTTTGGGATGTAGGCTGACACATCGGCGCCTATGGATTTTAGAAAATCCACCAGCATCGCGGTAGCTGTCACCCCGTCGGTGTCGTAATCGCCATACACGACCATCGGTTCGCGGGCTTGGATCGCCCGCAGAATCCGTTCCGTCGCCCGATCCATGTCGGCCATAAGAAACGGATCCTTTGGCAGCCGCGGGTCGGCTTGTAAAAAAACGCGCGCCGTTTCCGGGTCTTGAATGCCCCGGTGAAACAACGCGCGCACAATGGGTTTGGGAAAAGCTTTTAGGGTTTGAAAGATTCCAGCGTCCGGTTCCGGCCCAACCTCCCAATGTTTAATGGGTTTCATAACATTTTCCCCCTGTGAAATATTTCCAAACCGGTGAAACCATGCCTGCAAACCAAAGTAAATTGTCCAAATGAAAAAAAGAAGCCCGCTTTGTAGCGGGCTTCTTTTGAGAACGGAATCGCTTACGCCCAACCCTGACCTTTAACAAAGTTCGTGATGACGGGGATGTCATTATATTTGCCACCGTAGCCTTGAATACCAAGGTAGATACAGTAAATCCAGATGATCAACGGCAGACAGGCCAGAATAATCGTCCAACCCAGGAGTACGCCAATGAGCAGGTTGATGATGCCCAAGACGAGAGCTTGGGCGTTGTGCGCGCGGATGAACGGGCGTTTCTTTTTATCTTCCATCAGCAGAACAATTACCGGAACGATCGGGGTCAAAACATAAGTCAGCAAAACCCAAAGTTTGTCGTCACTTGTGATTTCCGAGCCTGACTGTCCTGTCATGGGTTCCTCCTGTGAGATTTTCGCTTGTAGGGCTCTTTCTATGAGCCATGAATAATCAGATTATAAAGGGATATCCAAGCGAATGCAATATGCTTGGGAAAAAAGGAATATCAACAATGATAGAATTGCGACCATGCGCTCGGTATTTATGGGGTCCCCCGAATTCGCCTTGCCGGCGTTGGAATCACTAAAAAACCAAACACAAATCGTTGGGGTGGTGACACAGCCGGACCGCCCGGCAGGCCGCGGGCGGGAAGTTTCTTCACCTCCGGTTAAGATTCTTGCGGATCGACTGGGACTGCCCGTAATCCAACCCGAAAAATTGCGCGCCCCGGAAGCCATGAATCAGTTGCGCGCCTGGCGGCCGGAAATCGTCGTGGTGGCCGCTTTCGGACAGATCCTCCGCCCCGAGATGCTGTCTTTACCTGAATATGGGTGTTTAAATTTACACGCCTCGTTACTACCCCGCCATCGCGGAGCGTCTCCGATCGCGGCGGCCATTCTATCGGGCGACACGGAAACGGGAATCACGCTGATGAAAATGGATCCCGGATTGGATACGGGGCCGATCCTCGGCCAAAGCCGGCTGCCGATCGACCCATCCGATACGGCGGAAAGCCTGGGACGAAAGCTCTCCCTTTTGGCGGGTGAAACCCTGACCCAGTTCCTTCCCGTATATCTACAAGGAAAGATCTTTCCCCAATCTCAGGAGGAATCGCTCGCGACCTACGCTCCCCAGCTTCGCAAAGAAGATGGGCGGCTGGATTTCCAACAGCCTGCCGCGATCTTGGAGAGGAAAGTCCGAGCATTCCATCCCTGGCCCGGAGTATACATATTGTGGAGAGAGCAACCGCTGCGAATTCTCGAAGGCAAGGCGGTGACCGGTGAACCAGGCGCTGCCGCCGGACTAACCATGGAAAGGTCGCATTTCCCGGCGATACATACCGCCGATGGGCTGCTGGTTTTGCGCAAAGTGCAACCGGCCGGGAAGCGGCCCATGGCAGGCGATGAATTTCTTCGCGGCGCAAAGGATTTCCCGGGCCAGATTTTAAAATAGCGGAAGGAGCAATCCGCCATGGAATCCAAAACCTATCATGGCAAAATCACCGCGGAGGATATCGGGCGCGCGCTCGTAGCCGAGTTCGACCATGGCAACCTCCAGGCTCAGATGATTGGAAGTCCGGAACGAGTGGTGGTGCAAATCGCCAGCCGGACGTTTCGAACCTCCGGCGGCCAGACTGCGGTTACAGTCACATTGGAAAAAGTCGAGGACGGTGTTTTGGTACAACTCGGCGATCAGCAATGGCTGGGCGTGGCCGCCAATCTCGGAGCCACGGCACTTTTCGCGTTGCGAAATCCCTTGACGCTGATCGGCCGGCTGGACGATTTGGCCCAGGACATCACCGCATTGCAGCTTTCGGAAACGATCTGGCAAACGATCCAAAGGGCTGTATATGTTGCCGGAGCAGGAATGCAAATTTCCGAACGATTGCGAAGATTGGAATGTTCCTATTGCGGATCCGCAGTGCCGGTGGGCGAACCCACCTGCCCGATGTGCGGGGCGCCGCTGGGGGCAATTCAACCCAAAGCCTGTCTGCATTGCGGTTTTGTTCCCCCGGCGGGAGCAACCGTCTGTCCCAACTGTCACGCTAATCTAGCTTGAGAGCATACCAAGGGCGGCTCTGTCAAAAGCCCGCCCTTTTTTCTTTCCTTCCTCCGCATCATTTAATCCCCCTTCATATCCAAACGAGAATATGCTAAACTCCTTATTGCAATATATTGCAATAAGGAGAAATATGTCTTGCCATAAATTGCTCCAAACTGCGATGCGGGAGCGTGGATTCCGGATGACCCGCCAGCGCCGATTGGTCCTGGATGCCATGCACAAGTTCCGCCACCCGGCGACCGCGGCGGAAATTCTTCATTCGGTGTGCGCTTCCGATCCCCGCGCCGACATCACCACCGTTTACAGAACGCTGAATTTCCTAGAAGGATTCGGGCTGATCTCCGCGTACGGCGCGGGCAATGCCAGCCGGAGGTTCGAGCACAACGGAGGCGATGGATCTCCGCACCTGATCTGCCGCCAATGCGGAAAGACTTCCGAGATTGCGCAGACCGGCTTCAAGAACGCCGTCGCGAATGCCGGTCGGACGAACGGATATGACGTGCAGCTTTCGTCCGTCGTCATTCCCGGTTTGTGCCCGGCTTGTCAGCGGAAACGGACAAAGAACAAATCCTAACTACCAAGGAGGTCCCCAATGTCATTCTCCTCGGCGCTTCAAAGAGTCGGCACTTGTGTTCGGAGCGCTCCTCGCGGCGTGCGCGTGTACTACGCCGTACTGGGCCTTTGGCTCTCGACCACCGCCATGCATATTCCCGACGGCTATCTCAGCCCCGCCACCTGCGTGGTGATGTTTGCCGCCATGATCCCCTTCTGGTATTTCGGATTGAAGAAACTGCGGGAGAAAATCAACGCGCGCAGCGCTCCGCTGGTCGCCTTGCTGGCGGCCTTCTCTTTTATCATCATGATGTTCAACGTGCCGCTGCCGGGAGGAACGACCGGGCACGCCGTCGGGGGTGCGTTGATCGCCATCATCCTGGGCCCGGAAGTTGCCGTCATCGCCGTTTCGATTGCCCTCATCATCCAAGCATTCTTCTTCGGCGACGGCGGCATTCTTGCCATCGGCGCAAATTGCTTCAATATGGCGGTTGTGCTGCCCTACGTCAGCTATGCCGTCTATCAGGCGATCGCCGGTAAACATCCGGTCGAGTCAGCCCGGCGCACAGTGGGCGCTTTCGCGGGGGGTTATATCGGTTTGACCATCGCGGCATTCTTTGCTGGAATTGAATTCGGGATCCAGCCATTGTTATTCCACACCGCCGACGGCACTCCGCTGTATTCGCCATATCCGTTTTCCGTGGCGATCCCGGCCATGGTCATCCCGCATATGCTTCTCGCCTCAATCGTGGAAGGATTGGTGACCTCACTGGTCATCGTATATTTGCAGAGAACCAACCATGAGATTCTGATGATCTCCGCGAATCCGGCCATCGCCGGTGAAGCCGGCCATACCGCAAGGTTGCGGATATTCTGGGTCGTTTTGGCTGTGCTGATTTTCCTCACGCCGCTCGGTTTGCTCGCGCCGGGTACCGCCTGGGGCGAGTGGGGATCGAATCAATTGACCCGGATGGGTCTGAGTTTTGTTCCGCAAGGGATTAAGCAGTTGGAAGGGTTATGGGGCGCGCCGCTCGCTGGTTATAAGTTTACTTCATTGGGAAACGCCAACCTGGGGTATATAATTTCCGCCGCCGTTGGAGTTATTGTGATCTCCGTATTAACCGGGTTGCTGGTTACCGTATTGACGTCTGGACGTCCGGAAAACCGACACGATCCAACCGATCCGCATTCGTAAAAAACATGTCCAAGCCGATCCGCACGGGAATTTTCGAGAAGACTCTCGCCGATCTGACCCATGCATTGGAGCAATCCCTCTTCGCCGAAACCATATCCCGGCAGGCGGGTTTACTCCAGGCACTGGATCCGCGGGTCAAGATCATTTCCATTTTATCGTTGCTGCTATCGGTCAGCCTCTCCCACAACCTGCCGGTGCTGCTGAGCCTATACGGATTGGCGCTGCTCCTGGCCTGGCTATCCTCGATTCCCCTGGATTTTTTCATCAAGCGCGTTTGGCTTTTCATGCCGTTCTTTACCGGGCTGATCGCCCTTCCGGCGTTGTTCATCACTCCGGGGCCCGTTTTCGTTTCCCTGCCCTTTGGATTGGCAATCACAAAAACCGGCGCCGTGACCGTCCTATTCCTCCTATTACGGGTGAGCACATCGGTTTCGCTCGGCGTTCTGCTCATTCTGACCACGCCCTGGACGGCCCTGCTCAAGGCGTTGAGCATTCTGCGGGTGCCGGAAGGGTTCCTCCTGATCCTGGGGATGACCTATCGCTATATCTTTCTCTTGCTGCTGACTGCGGAAGACATGTTCCTCTCGCGCCGAAGCCGCATCCTCGGCCGGCTGCGTCCGGCCGAGGCACGGCGGATCCTGGCGGCGAGCGCAGGAACCCTGCTGAGCAAATCGCTGTCGCTCAGCAGCGAAGTTTATCTGGCCATGCAGGCGCGTGGATATCGCGGCCAATCGCGGACTGTGAATGCGTTTCAAATGCGAAGCATCGACTGGGCCTGGGGATCCGGGATAATCTTCATCGCGGCCCTTGCCGTTTGGTTGGGAAGGTGACGAATGCAACGGGATCTTGAGACTGCGTCGGCAACCTCACCGGTGTTTGAATTCTGCGACGTTTCCTTTGCCTATGAAGGAAACCAGCCGGCCCTCGAGCTGGTTAATCTGACCTTGCAGGCAGGCGAATCGCTGGCTATTCTTGGAGCCAACGGTTCCGGCAAGAGCACGATGCTCAAACTCATGGATGGATTGTATTTCCCAACCAGCGGAAAACTGCGCGCGTTTGGCAAGCCTTTGACCGAACAGGCGCTGGCGGAGGAATCCTTCAACTTCGATTTTCGCCGCCGGGTCGGGCTGCTGTTTCAGGACGCGGACGTGCAGTTGTTTTCTCCGACGGTGTTTGACGAAGTGGCCTTTGCCCCCTTGCAAACGGAATGGACGGGGGAGGAAGTGATCCGACGGGTGGAATCCGCGCTCCGCACACTACGTATCGAAAAACTGAGAGATCGCGCTCCGCACCGGCTATCGGGCGGGGAAAAACGGCGCGTCGCACTGGCTTCCATTTTAAGTTTAGATCCTTCGGTCTGGCTTCTGGACGAACCCTCCGCCGGATTGGATCCGAGAAGCCAATCCTGGCTTGAGGATTTCATCATTGACCAGGTCCGCGCCGGAAAAACGATGGTTACGGCCACGCACGATCTGTCGCTGGCGGAAGTCGTCGCCAACCGGGTCTGTGTTTTCAACGAAACGCACAGGCTGGTTGCCGACGGGCCTCCCGCGGAAATTTTATCCAACCAGAACTTGTTGGCGGAATGCAACCTGATCCATGAACACCGCCACCCGCATACCGGCGTCGCGAGCGAGCACCGTCATCCGCACGTTCATTCCCCCTCGCACGAGCATAACCATCCGGCGGGATAACATCGTGTCGGTCGGCCCCGCGCGTTCCGATGACCATTCTCCCGTTGTATTCATCCGGGAATCCTAATTCCAGGATGATATAAATCGTCCCGTCCGCAAGGCGCGGCACGCGGTATAATCCGATTCCGGCGGGTTCAAACCCGCGGATTTTTATTCCCTTTTTCGGAGGAAGCAATGTCCGTAACCCAGCAACAGATCGTGGAGAAATATTACGGAGGCGCCGCGACAGTCGGCAATGACGGCGTACTGACGGCAAAGGATCCCGCGAAGATTGCGGCCCAAGCGGAAACCCTAGCCCGCGCATCCGCCTTTGGATCGCCCAGCGAACGCAGTCAGGCCCGTTGGCTAATCTGGGAAACCGCACTGGCGCTTGGAATTGTGCCGGCGTCGATCAACGACCTTTACCTCGCCCGGGGGAAAGGTTCCATTGCAAAGCAATTCACCGTTCCCGCCATGAACCTGCGTGTCATGGCGTTCGATTCCGCCCGGGCGGCTTTCCGCGCGGCCAAGAAACGCGCGGTTGGGCCGTTGATTTTTGAAATCGCTCGTTCGGAGATGACCTATACCGACCAACGGCCGTCCGAATATACTGCATCGATCCTCGCGGCCGCGATCGCCGAAGGTTGGAAGGGGCCGGTGTTCGTCCAAGGCGACCATTTCCAGGTTTCATCGAAGAAATACGCCTCCTCTCCCGAGTCCGAAATCAAAGCCATCCAGGACCTTATCGGCGAAGCCATCCAGGCCGGTTTCTATAACATCGACATCGACACATCCACCATGGTCGATCTCACCAAGCAAACGGTTCCGGAACAACAGGCCGTCAACAGCAGACTCTGCGCCGATTTCACGGCGTTCATCCGCCAGAAGCAACCCGCCGGGATTCAGGTTTCCGTCGGCGGAGAGATCGGCGAAGTGGGCGGACACAACAGCAACGAGGAGGAACTGCGCGCGTTCCTCGGATTATATGCCGATGAACTGAAGAAGATGGATCCGAAAGCCGTCGGACTCAGCAAAATCAGCATTCAAACCGGAACATCGCACGGCGGAGTGGTTCTGCCCAACGGAAAGATGGCGCAGGTGGCGGTGGATTTCGACACTCTGAAGAAACTTTCCATCATCTCTCGTACAGCCTACGGGCTCGGCGGGGCCGTGCAGCACGGGGCCTCGACTTTACCGGAAGACGCTTTCCGCAAGTTTCCGGAATATGAAACCTGCGAAGTACATCTGGCGACAAATTTCCAAAGTATGGCGTTCGATCATCTTCCCCCCGCCCTGCGCGACGAGATTTACGTCTGGGTCCGCGCTCATTGCGCGGATGAACGCAAGGAAAAAGACACCGAGGAGCAGTTCCTGTACAAGGCCAGGAAAAAGGCCGTCGGTCCCTTCAAGAAACAATGCTGGGATATGTCCGCGGAGAACCGCCAAGCCCTGGACGCGGCTTGGGAAAAGCAATTCGGTTTCCTATTCGACCAACTGCGAGTGGACAATACGAAGGATATTTTGGAAAAATTCGTCCGCCCTGTGGCGATCCACAAACCGCTTTCCAGTTTCAGCTCGGTGGAGGTGGATGATTCCCACGCAGCCAAAGATCTGGCGGACTGATCCGCGCAACCGGCTTTCGTCTATAAAACAAAACGCCCGGCAGCCGGGCGTTTTGTTTTATTCACCAGGTTTCTCAAAAAAAATTAGCAGCGTACTGCCGTACCGGCGCCGGTCGAATTCCGAGAGATTTCCCACCGCGACGGCTTGCGCTTCCTTTGGATCGATCTGGACCACAACCATCCCGTCAGGCGCCAGCCAGTCCGGACGGCTGTCGATCGATTGCAACGCGCGGATCCACAAACTCCGATATTGCGGCGGGGCGACATAGATGGCGTCAAACGGCCGACGTTCCCTGCGTTCCAGATAGGAAAAGGAATCGGATCGAACGACGACGGCTTTCTCTTCCAGCTGGGTCGACTTGAGATTCTCGCGAAGGATGCGGATCGCGTTGGGATCGATGTCCACAAAAACCGCCTCCCGCGCTCCGCGGGATAGCGCCTCGATTCCCACTCCGCCGGTTCCGGCGAACAAATCGAGAAAGACGGAACCTTGCATATCCCCCGAAATGACATCGAATAAGGCGACCTTCACCCGGTCGGTGATCGGTCTGGTGGTTTCTCCCGGCACCGGTTTTAATCGTCTTCCCTTGGCGGTTCCAGCGATTACGCGCATTGGGTCTTGGAAAGAAGCAGCGCGAGGATTATCACGCGGCGGGGATCGGCCGCCATGCGGGGTCGGTTTCGATCGAACGGTCGGTCGTGATCCGGCGGGGTTCCGCCGCCCCGACGATGGGGAGAAGGTAAATGTCGCGATTCTGCTTGATGGTCATGTCGAATATGACCCATTGCCCATCTGGGGAGAATCTGGCGACGGTAGTGCCCTGATACGCCGAACTGAGAGGAATTTGATTGAACCGTGAGTCTTCCTTGTAAATGACGACCTGCCCGTGGGACGCCAGGACGTAAAGGATGTAATTGTCGACCGACCAGTCGGGGCTCGCGGTGGTATATGTCACCGTGGAGAATTCGGTCCGAGTCTGGAGAAAATTCGACGGATCGGCGTATTCGAGAAAGACGATCGAGCGGTCGCCGACGGAGGAAATAAACACGATATGCGTTCCATCCGGCGACCATCTAGGTTGAGAGTCGACTCCGCCGGAGATGCTGAGGGAGCGGCGGTTATCTCCATTCGAATCCATCAAATAAATGTGCTGACGGCCGTCCTGCAACGATGTCACAACGAGGGACTTGCCGTCCGGCGACCAGGCAGGATCGAAATCACCGCCGGGGACCTTGGTGAGTGACGTCCGTCCGGATCCGTCGGCGTTTATCCGGAAGATTGAAGTTTTGATATAGGGACCGTCGAGGGACTTGCAGGGGGAAGTGAACACCAGTTGCACCCCGTCGGGCGACCAATCCGGCTGGCATGCTCCTTCCGCCTCGTTTGTGATTTGCTGGACGTCCCCTCCTTCCAGATCCATTGAAAATATTTGCGGTATCCCCATTCGATCGGAGACAAACGCGATCATCCTGGATTTTCCGAGGGGAGTGTTGACGGCGGTTGGAGTGACGGTCGGGATGGGAGTATCCGTTCTACCAATCGGTAGGCTAGTCAAAGCTTGCGTCGGGGCGATAGTTATCGTGGGAAGCAGTGCCGTTTCCGTTCGCCCGCTGATGGAAAAGGTCGGGGTCGGGTTGGAAATTGATCGTAGGGAAGCCAGGATATTCTCCGGTCCGATGAATGCAAACGCCAACCCTCCCGCGACGGCCAAAAGCGCCAGGAATCCGATCACCAGCGCACAACCCAGCGGAAATCTACGGGATGGTTGGGGCGCGCGTGCGGCCGGTTTTTTCGGTGGAAGAGCCGGTTGTTTCGAAGGCACGGCGGCTGTAACAACTTCTGGTTTCTTGGGTAACGCGGATACGGCCGGTGTTGACACGGCGGGAGGCAACGCGAGTGTGAGAGCCTTCTGGAAATCACCGATAACCTGATAGCGGTTCTCCGGGAGAACCTCCAATGCTTTCTCGATGGCTGCAGCAACGGCACCCGAAACTTTCGGATTCCGGGTGCGGATCGGTGTCAGCGATTTCTGCCCCAACGCTCTTTCCAGACCATCCTCCGGCATGCTTCCGGTCAGCAGGGTATACATGGTGGCTGCCAAAGCGTAGATGTCGGTTCGCGCGTCGGTACGGCTGGCGCCATATTGTTCCGGCGGAGAATAGCCCGGCGTCATGGCTTTTGCTCCGGTGGTCGTGGTTGGTCCTTCCATCAACCGGGCCAGGCCGAAATCCACCAGGACCGCGCGTCCATCGGGGGTGATGCGGATGTTCCCCGGCTTAATATCCCGATGCACGACGGGGGGTTGCCGGTTGTGCAGATAATGCAACGCATCGCAAATTTGGCGCGCCCAGTCAACTGTTTGCCTCTCGTTGGGAAGATTACCTTTATCGATCCTCGACCGGAGGTCTTCGCCTTCGATGAAATCCATTACTAGGTACTGACCTTGCCCGGCAATGACGAAATGGTCCGTAACCCGAGGGAGATTTGAGTGGCGCAGGCTCGCTAAAATCGTCGCTTCACGGCGGAATTGGCGCGCGTATTCTTCGGTGGTAAATAAATTCTCTTTGACGGCGACCTGGATGCCGAGGTTTTCATCCAAAGCCTGATAGACCGATCCCATTCCGCCGCGTCCCAGAACGGATTCGATCCGATAACGTCCGTATAATAAATATCCCTTTTCCAGCGCCATCTTATCCTCGACCAACCCGCGACGAAACCGGTGCGTTGAATGCAGGCTTTCCCGGATGCGCTTTTGAAGTTGGAACCTCGTTTTGGAGCGATGATTATATCAAATCCCGGCCGAAAAACCGTAAACCGCAAAGGAATCTTTTAGCCAGGGATTTTTTTACAATCTTCCCCCCATTTGACATATTGAGAAGGAAAATCACCCCCGGTAAACTCATGGATTTATTCCTTGCCTTCCATTTCCGATCCCCTGACTGCGGGTTTCCAATTGGTCAATATCGGCCGTTTGAAACAAGCCAAGGATGTCTTCACGCGATTTCTTCTTCAGAAGCCAGGCTTGGATCAGGGTTGATTTATATTGAGGTTTTAGAATTCCGTCTCCGACTGGAAGGATGGCCTCGAAGAATGGAAGCGGAGAGGGTCAGGATCCGGCGGGAATCGGCCGCCAGGCAGGGTCGGTTTCGATCGAAAGATCGGAAGTTATCCGGCGGGGTATTTTTTCTCCAACGATTGGGAGAAGATAAATATCACGGTTATTTTTAACTACCTTATCAAACAGAATCCATTTCCCATCCGGGGAGAATCTGGCGGTCGTGGTTCCTTGACCCGCAGGAGTGAGTTCGTTTTGGGTGAACCGCTGGTCGACATTATAAAAGACGAGCTGGCCGCGCGATCTCAGGACATACAGAATGTAATTATCGACCGACCAGTCGGGGCTCGCGGTGGGATCGGATACGGTGGAAAACTCGATCCGATGTAAATTCACCGGATCGATATTTTCGATAAACACAACCGACCGGTCGCCGGGTTCGGAAATAAACACAATCCGTTTTCCATCCGGAGACCATCGCGGCTGATAGTCGACCGCTCCCGTCGGGCTGATGGAGACCCGGTTATCTCCGTTCGAATCCATCACGTAAATATGCTGACGCTTGTCTTGAAGCGATGTCATGGCAATCAATTTGCCATCCGGCGACCAGGCAGGAAAGTAATCGCCGCCGGGCATCTTGGTTAATAAGGTCTGTCCGGATCCGTCCGCGTCGATCCGGAAAATGGACGCCTTGGAATATGGTCCGTCGATGGACTCACAAGGCGAGATAAAAACTAATTGCTTCCCATCCGGCGACCAATCCGGCTGACAGGCTCCTTCCGATTGATTGGTGATCTGCTGTAAATTCTTTCCGTCGATATCCATGGAATAAATTTGTGGAATGCCGGACCGGTCCGAGACAAAAGCGAGCGTGGCGGAATTTCCGACAGGGGTTGATAAAACGGTCGGAAGGACCGTTGGAACGGATGTATTGGGCGTGACCAGCGATATGGCAGTGTTCGCTTGCGTTGGTGTTGGGGAGGAAAATGACAACAGGGACGCAAAATGTTGGGAACCAATAAGGGCAACTATCACAACTCCGGCTACAACAAGCAACGCCAGGGCTCCGATTGTCAGAATCCATCCCAGCGGAAATCCACCGTATCGTCGAGGGGTGCGGGAAATCTTTCCGGGTTCCTCGGGCGGCGCGGAATCATCCCGGGATGGTCCATCGGGCGGCACGGCCAGGGTGAGGGCTTTCTGGAACTCGCCGATGGTCTGTTGCCGGTTCTCGGGAAGAATCTCCAGGGCTTTCTCGATGGCTGCCGCGATGCCGGGCGATATTTTCGGATTCCGGGCGCGAACGGGCGTCAGCGTTTCTTTTCCTAACGCGCGTTTCAAGCCGTCTTGCGGTTGGCTGCCGGTCAAAATTGTGTAAAGTGTGGCCGCCAAGCCGTAGATATCGGTCCGAGTGTCGGTGCTGCTGGATCCGTATTGCTCCGGCGGAGAATAACCTTCCGTCGTGGCTTTTGCTCCGGTGGTCGTGGCCTTCCCTCCCATCAACCGGGCCAAACCGAAATCCACCAGGACCGCGCGGCCGTCCGGGGTAAGGCGGATGTTGCCCGGTTTGACATCCCGATGCAACACCGGTGGGTGCTGGTTGTGCAGGTATTGGAGTGCGTCGCAAATTTGGCGCGCCCATGCTACAACGAGCTTTTCGTCGGAAAGGCCTCCATTTTCGATCTTCGATTGAAGATCTTCGCCGTCAATGAAATCCATGACGAGATACTGGCCCTGCCCGGCGATGACGAAGTGGTCGGTAACCCGCGGAAGGTTGGGGTGGCGCAAGGTGGCCAAAATTGTCGCCTCGCGGCGGAATTGCCGCGCGGATTCTTCGTTGGTAAAAAAGTTCTCTTTGACCGCAACCTGGATGCCAAGATTTTCATCTAGCGCTTGATACACCGATCCCATTCCGCCGCGCCCAAGGACCGATTCGATCCGGTATCGTCCATATAATAAATATCCAATTTCCAACGCCATCTTATCCTCGTGAACCCCTGGCGAACGCGGTCCATTGTATATAGGGTCCCGTGAGCGCCTTTCTATTGAGACTCATTTTCGAGGAGCGATTATATCAAACCTCGGCAAAAAACCGTAAATTTCTTACGAGTTTTTTATCTGGGGGGGCTTTTGACAAGATTGCCCTCCTTATGCCATACTTAAGAAAGAAACCGACTTGGCGATAAATCCATGACCGAATCCTTCCCCTCCACTTCCGACCCCCTGACTGCGGCCACCCAATTGGTGAAAAACGGCCGTTTGGATCAGGCGAAGGAAGTCCTCACAAAGTACCTTATGCAAAATCCGTCTTCCGAACAGGGCTGGCTCCTTATGAGTTTTGTTTTAGCCGATGCTGCCCAACAGAAGGATTGCCTGGAGCGGGTATTGCGGATTAACCCGAATAATACGGTGGCGCAATCCAAGCTGGCGCATCTCCTGGGCAAACGGACGGAAGAGCTGTTTCAGGAAAAAAATACTCCCCCTTCCCCTCCACCTGCAAAAGTTGAAACCCCCGTTGAGAAGAGTCCGGTTCCTCCCGTTTTATCGGTACTGCCGGCCCCCGAAGAACGAGTCGAACGACCCCAACCGGTAAGGGTCCGTCCCGCTCCAGCCAGAGCATCCGATGCACCAGCTTCACTCGGAAGGAAATCCGCCCTGTCCGGAAGAAGGTTCTGGATCATCTCCGTCATTTTGATCATCATTATTTTGGGTATTATCGGCGTGATTCTATATATTGGGGTGATTGGACCGGCGATATCCCATCTGTCGATGACATCCACCCCCACGACGCAAGCGGTTATCGTCCCGACGTTGCCGCCCGTTTGGACAAGCACACCGACTTCCACAATAACCTTGACGCTGGTTCCCACTTCAACACCAACGGCCACACTCACACCCACAGTGACAGCTACCGAGATAAAATCCATAACAGCCACAAAGAAACGCTGAGGAGTAATCTCTCAGAGTCAATTGGCCTGGCCACCTCAATAGAAATTCCGATTCTCCCCTCTTTCAGAGACCGCCTAAATAGCCTATCTTTTTTCCTGCAATTGCCTATCTATGGATAACGGCGGGGGTTAATTCTCATGCTGGAAATTTACCTGCAGCATCCTTGACCACCGGCCCGTGCCCGGGACAGACGATCCGCGCTCCGAGCGCCGCTTGGCGCAAGACGGCCTCGCCGACTTTCGCGGCATCCCAGGTAAAGTTCGGTCGGGATCTCTGCAAACCCTTTTCATCAGCGACGATCGAATCGCCCGTGAATAAAACGCCCGCGGCAGACAGGTAAAACGAAAGGTGGCCTGGGGTATGCCCAATGGTTTCCACGACCTTCAGGCCTCCCATAATCGGCAGCATCTGCCCATCCGTGAGAAGTTCATCCGCCGGTCCGGGTTTGGCGGAAAAGAAGCGTCCGACCATTAAAAATAGAATCCGGCGAAGAGGATTTCCGCCTGCCTTCACCGGTCGGGAAGAGCGCCCTTCCGCCATCGCCTGGGATTCCACGGCACTGGAATAAACGCGCGCTCCAGTCGCCTTCTTCACGGTGCTCACACTCCCCACATGGTCCATGTCGGCATGGGTTATCAGGATGCGCTTTAGATCGTGCGGCGATCGCCCCAGGCTGTCGATATATTGAAGAATTTTTTTTCCATTGCCCGGAATGCCGGCGTCGATCAGGGTCAATCCTTCCGGCTCGACGATCAGATAGCAGTTGGCGAAAACCCCGGGGATTTGATAAATATTTTTAACAATTTCCATATCGTTCCTCTCAAAAGACATAGTAGTGTAGTGCGGGTCGAATCGCTAATTAATTAACAGGGATTATTCTTAGTCGATTATCCCATAGCCTGGCTTTCTTCTGTTCGAATTCCCTTCTTCTCTCCGTTTGGTTTCGCCGTCAAACTTTCGCTGAATTCTGTCAGAGTCGGTTGGAAGGCTGTCCAGAGTGTCACCACCAGAACCAGCGCTCCTGCCATTGCAAACAATGCAGTTGGGCTCCATCTGCTGACGGCACCGGAAATTGCCTGGGCGATGGGCACCAAGCCGGTATTGGAAAGACTAAGGATGCTCATCATCCGCCCAAGCATCTCACGGGGGGTACGCGTTTGCATCCAGGTGAACAGGATGATGGACAAGTAACCGTTACCCACTCCGAGCAGAAGCATCAAGATAAAATCCGCCGCGGTCGATCGCAGAAAACCCAACGATCCGATGACCAATCCAAAGACAGCCAGCAGAAGAACGATAAACGTCCGCATGGTGCTTCCGCCTGGACGGGGAAGCGAACCGGCGGCGAGATATCCGGTTAGATTTCCTCCGGCATAGGCTGACATCAATAATCCGAAAGCCACCGCCCCTTCGGGCAAACGCTGGCTTGCCAGCACCGGGATTCCAATCAACAGCGGCCCGACAATCAGAAAATTCACCGCCGTGATCACCAGAAACATCAGCCGGAGAACCTTGTCGTCCCATAGGTATTTCACACCGCCCAGAATAGACACCCATATACTCTCCGGTTCGGGGCCATTTCCGGAGCGCGAACGTCCTCCGCCATGCATCAGCCACAAGGTAGTGGCGGAAACGCCGAAGGTTGCCGCGTCGACGGCGAAGGCCAAACCGATGCCGAAGAACGAACCGGAAAAACCGCCGATGATGATTCCGGCAACCGTCGGACCGATAAACCCGGTCAGTTGGGAAACCCCCNNAGTTCCCCGCCTGCAGATCCCGCTCTTCCACCAGCATGGGAACGATGCTGTTTTCGGCCGGGATGGCGAAGCCGGCCACGAGCCCGAATCCCAAACCGAAAACGTACAGCATCCAGATCTGCACGGACCCTGTGAATACGGCCAGGGCCATGCCGACGGTCAGGACGCAGCGGATGATGTCAGAGGCAAGCATCAGGAGACGCGGGGAGAGACGATCTGTGACCGCCCCGCCCAGGAGCATGAACACGGCACGCGGGATCCCTTCCAAGGCCAGTACAATGCCGAGCGCCAGCGGATCACCGGTTAACCTCAGCACCAGCCAAGGAGTGGCAATCAAGGCAAATTGATCACCCAGAAGCGAGGTCGTTGCTCCGGCGAATAGAAGGCGGAAATCGCGCAAGGACATCACGCGCCGCATGGGATTCTCTGAAACGGTCGTACGCGTCATTGGGTGATCCTTATTCGGATGTAGAAGGGTTCAGACCTCTGCGGAAAATTCGGAAGCAGAGTTGAGATGCGATCGTCCTTTACCCAATATCTCTTTGGATCAAAGCGTCATCTGCTTTTTTCGAGGGCAGACAGAAGCCGTTCCGCCTCATCCACGGAGATCTTTCCCTTCTGAAGCATATCCAGGATGGAAAGACGTTCGCTGTCGCCGGCGCCGGGTGTGGATTGCGCCGGCTGCGAAGTTGCATTCCAGGAATACCGGTGGAGGTGACGATCGTGCGCGAATTTGCCATCCTCCATCTTCCGCCGGAGTCGTTTATCGTACTGATCGAATTTATCGTGCATATTGCGTTCGACCCACCGGCCGAATTCGCCGGCCAACATACCGAATTCCATTCCCATTTGGCCCATATCATGCCCCAGTTCGCGCCATTCGCCCCAGGAATCCACGTCCATCCATCCTCCTATCCATAGATCGCCTTCGGCTTCGAGTCGGAGGCGCGCTTCGCCCTTGCCGAGCGTGACGGGCAAGGACCCGTTTTCCATCGGAGATTGAGTTTCTTTTCCGACGGCGGGAAGGCGCACAAAGGTATCCCCGCCGGCCTTTCCTTCCACAACGGCCGACGCTCCGGGAGGTAGATAACAGCGTAGATCTCCGTGGGCGGCGATGCTGCTGTCCGATCCGGGTTTTGGGAATATCGCCACGGAAGCATCGCCGCCTGCGCGAATCTGCGCCCGGGATACGGGATGCTCGATGCGCACGTCACCGCCGGCTTCCATTTCGACGGCTCCCAGAACGTGACGGAGCTTGGCGTCGCCGGAAACCTTCCGTGCCTTCAGATCGCCGCCGATATCGCGGACTTTAAGACTTCCGTGAACGGTTCCCAGATCGGCGCCATCGCAATGTCGGAGAAGCAGATCCCCCATGCACTCGCGAATCACCACTGTGGATTTAACATCCCTCACCACGAGGTCAGCCCCGGTCCAAATCACCTCCACTGTCGCGTTAAACGGAACCCGGAGGCATAGATCTTCCTCCGCCGAAACGGTGATCCCCTGTTCCATAAGCTCCACCTTCGGTTCCTCATCGCATTCGACCGTGACCCGCGGTTCGCTCCAACCTTCGATGGTTAGGTCTTTCTCACTCCGTTCCACCCGGATTGACGGGGCGGAAATCCCGGTTAAGAACTCTTTTTCGGTCATTTAACCTCCTGGGCGATTCTTCAAATGTTGAACGGCTTCCTGTGCGCTCATACGTCCCGCGGCGACTTCTTCCAACACGTGCCGGCGGTCTTCATCCGAATCCTCCTGAGCGCCGGGTTCGTATCCCATCAGCCGGATGATCTCCTGCAAGCGGTTGCGGAGGGTCGGATAGGATAGGCCGACCTCCTTTTCCATTCGGTTGAGTTTTCCCTCGCAGCGGACGAAGGTTTCAATAAACCCTAATTGCTCCGGCGAGAGACCGGCCCACCCTCCCAGCTGGAAATCCCCCTCAAGCGAGCTTCCGCATGAATTGCAATGCAGCCGGGCGATGGACAACGTAGAATGACAAATTGGGCAAGAAGATGGGGCAATTGGCATTTTTTCCTCTATATTTCTATATTATAAACACAATAATTGATATTGTCAATAATATAATTGATTATATTAAGTATATTATTAATATTATCAAATGGTTTCAAGATAAATTGACAATTATCCCACCTTGATCCAAATATTCATCAACAGAAATGGTAATCGCGTATGACCGGTCAATCAAAGGAGAATAACCGATTGCTTAAAACAGAAGATTCTGGATGTGATTTATTCCGCCCCATCCCAACGATAGCTTGGAGGATGGTTTGGCTCGTTGGTTGTTTTTTGCGTTTTTTATTTCCACACATGGTGGGGCGCCACATTCTGCGCGAGGGATTTGTAGGAAGCGAGCCAGCAAGTACCACAATCGATTGGTTGGAATCTTCCGCCAAGCGCAATGCGGGGAGATATAATCCGCGTCTGGATACGCCACAGAACGAACGGTATGCGCCGCCCAAGAATGTGCCGCTAGTTCACGCAAACGCTCGATAGCATCCTCTTAACGAGGTGATTCAATGATGCTGATCAAGGATTGCATGAAACGCAACGTAGTTTCCATTCCAGCTGCTGCGACGATCTCCCAGGCCGCCGGAATTTTCGGAAAGTGCCATGTCGGGGTGTTGCCGGTGGTCGATGATCTGGAGAAACCGATCGGGATACTCCGGCTGACCGATTTGCTATCGCTGGAGTTGCCGGATTTTGTTAATTTGGTGACAGATGTGGATTTTGTTCACGACTTCGGCGCGGTGGAGACAACCCGGCCGGATCCCGAACGGCTTGCGCGCCCGGTGACGGAACTAATGCAATCTTCGATCACCGTTGAGGAGGATTCCGGCCTACTCCACGCCTATACGCTCATGTTGCAGCATAACGTCTCGGATATTCCGGTCGTCAATAAAATCGGCGGGTTGGTGGGAATCATTTCGCGGGTCGATATCGGCACGGCGATTCTTTCCGCGTGGCCGGCGGAGCGCAAGACCCCATGACGGCCGCTATTCTCACCGGTTTGATCTTTGCCCTCAGCCTGTGGCTGATTTTCACGGAGAAAATCAACCGCACGATTGCCGCCATTGCCGGAGCTGTTTTGATCGTCGGTCTGGGAAAAGGACTCGGTTTTTATTCCGAAACGAAAGCGCTTGCCTCGGTCGATTTCAACACGATTGGATTGCTGCTCGGGATGATGCTCCTCGTCGCCCTGCTGGAACCGAGCGGTGTTTTCCAATATCTTGCGGTGTGGGCCGGGCGTGTTTCCCGCGGCCGGCCGGTTTGGCTGCTGTTCCTCTTGGGTACGATCACGGCGGCGCTCTCGATGGTTTTGAATAATGTGACCACTGTTGTGCTGATTGCGCCTGTAACCATTCTTATTTGCGAGATTCTTGGAATTACGCCCCTGCCCTACCTGGTGACGGAAGCATTGCTTTCTAACGTCGGCGGTGTGGCGACACTGGTGGGCGATCCGCCGAACATACTGATAGCCTCCGCCGCCGGGTATTCCTTCAACGATTTTCTTATCCGCGCGTTACCCGTAGTGATCGTCGTCTGGTTCAGCTCGCTGATCCTGCTAAGATTTCTTTTCCGCAAAGAATTGGCTATTCAACCGGCGAACGTGAAGGTTCTACTGCAGTTGAAACCCTCCGAAACGATAACCGATCGCTCCGTGGCCCGGAGAGTGCTGGTGATCCTCGGGACGGCGGTTCTTCTTTTTTTCTTTCACCGTGCTCTCAACTTCAGCCCCGCGTTCATCTCGCTGGCTGCTGCCGCCGCAGCGCTGGTGTGGGTCCGCCCTGATTTCGACGAGGCTCTTCGCAGGGTGGACTGGGGATTGTTGATTTTTTTTACTTCGTTATTCGTGATGGTGGGCGGTCTGGAAGCGGCGGGCGTGCTGGGATTCATCGTCCGTTCCGTGGCGGTCGCCAGCGCACTTCCCCCGGTGCTGTTTGGGATTCTCTTTATCTGGGTGGTCGCTGCGCTTTCGGCGGTCGTGGATAATGTGCCCATCACCATCGCGTTGATCCCCGTGATTCAAGGCCTGGGAGCGAGTGGAATGAATACCGGGCCGCTGTGGTGGGCATTGGTCTTTGGAGCCGGTTTCGGCGGCAACGGGACGATCATCGGGTCGTCCGCGACGATCGTCATCGCTAACTTTTCCCGGAAAACGCATACACCGATTACGGCCAAATTATGGAATCGGCGCGGATTGCCGGTGATGCTGACAGCTTGCGGCGTGACATCCCTGATGTACATTCTTTTATTTCCCCTGTTTGTCCGCTAATGGATTCGGGATCAGTTGAGTTCAATCGGAAAGTATTCAACGCGTAAGCGATCGGAAGAAGGTAAAATCCTTGGACGATATCAGCCGGGTTACAAGATCCAAAGCCGAGGCCAAGACCACCTATGATGCGCTGAGCGGCTGGTATGACCTATTGGCCGGTTCCAGTGAACGGAAATTCAAGGAGGAATGTCTGAGGATGCTGGACCTCCGGGCCGGGGAGACGGTCCTCGAGATCGGTTTCGGTACTGGCGAGGCGCTTTTGTCACTCGCTCGTTCCACCGGAAAGCAGGGCAAAGTATTCGGCATCGATATATCGGATGGGATGTGCAAACGCGCCCAGCTGCGGCTCCGGAAAGCCGGGTTTGCGGATTCTGTAGAATTGAAATCCGGCGACGCAACCTCCCTGCCCTTTTCCTCCGGATCCATGGACGCGGTTTTCATGGCGTTCACCTTGGAATTGTTCGATACGCCGGATATCCCGATCGTCATCGCGGAGTGCCGGCGGGTTCTACGGCGTGGGGGCAGGATAGGCCTGGTAGCCATGGCGAGGCCGGATAGAGCGGGCCGGATGGTACGCTTGTATGAATGGGCGCATCACGCCTTCCCAGTCTGGGTCGATTGCCGCCCGATCCGGACACAAATATTTTTAGAAGAAGCCGGGTTTATTACATTGGATCGGAAGGAGCGGTCGATGTGGGGTCTCCCGGTAGAAATTCTTCTAGCAAAAATATCCATATAAAATGCGACAAATCAATAAATATATGATCTTCGATTGAGAAAAAACGTATAGCGATCGGTTTTTATTGCCATTAAAATAATTTGCGCGGCACTATTGCGCCGCGCAAAAGTTTATTAATGTCCTGGTGTTCGATCACACGTCCAAATTCTTTACGTCTTTGGCGTGGGTCTGGATGAACCGCTTACGGGGCGGGACGGCGGAACCCATGAGCATATCAAACGTTCGGTCGGCTTCGGCGGCGTCCTCGATGGTGACCTGCAGCAGGGTCCGGCTCTGCGGATCCATGGTGGTATCCCACAGCTGCACAGGGTTCATTTCGCCCAGACCCTTGTAGCGCTGGATGCCTACTTTTTCCGATCCGCCAAATTCCTTCACCGCTTTATCGCGTTCGTTCTCGGAATAAACATACCGTTCCTTGCCGCCTTTGCCTTTGGCTTCCACCCGGAAAAGCGGCGGCTGGGCGATGAAGAGATGTCCCTCTTCGATCAACGGTTGCATGTAGCGGAAGAAGAACGTGAGCAGCAATGTGCGGATGTGCGAACCGTCAACGTCGGCGTCGGTCATGATGATCACCCGGCCGTAGCGCAGGCCGGCAAGATCGAACGAATCCCCGATCCCGGTTCCGAGAGCGGACACCAGCGCCCGGAACTCGTTATTGCCGAGGATTTTATCCAGCCGGGCGCGTTCGGTGTTCATCACTTTGCCGGACAACGGCAAGATCGCCTGGAAGTGCCGGTCCCGCCCCTGCTTGGCCGATCCGCCGGCGCTGTCGCCCTCGACGATGTAAATTTCCGCTTTCTCGGACTCGCGTTCCGAGCAATCCGCGAGCTTGCCAGGAAGGGTCATGCTTTCCAGAGCGGACTTGCGGATAACCAAGTCGCGCGCTTTTTTGGCGGCATCGCGTGCGCGAGCGGAGGTCAGACATTTTTCGACTATCGCCCGCCCCTCCCGCGGGTTCTCTTCCAGAAACGCGCTGAAGACGTCGCTGACGACCTGCTGGACGATCGTCTGGACTTCGGGGTTCATCAGTTTTACTTTGGTCTGGCTCTCGAATTGCGGATCGCGGTGCTTGATCGAGACGATTCCGGTCAAACCCTCGCGCGTGTCGTCGCCCGAAAAATTGGGATCCGCCTCTTTGAGGAGCCCGGTCTTCCGGGCGTAATCGTTGATCGTCCGGGTCAGGGCGGCGCGCAACCCGGTCATATGCGTTCCGCCGTCGACGGTGTTGATCGTATTGGCAAACGAATACACCGATTCAGAGTAGGCGTCGGTGTACTGAACGGCCACTTCGACGCCGATCCCTTCCATTTCCTTGTTGGCGTACACCACCGGGTGCAGCACCTCGCGGTTGCGGTTCAGGTAGCGCACAAACGAGAGAATTCCGCCTTCGAAAAAGAACGCGGTTTCCTGTCCGGTGCGCTCGTCGTTCAGCGTGATGGTCACGCCGCGGGTGACGAACGCCATCTCGCGGAAGCGTGTGGCCACCGTTTCAAACCGGTAGGTTTCCTCGCCTTTGAAAATTTCCTTGTCAAAGCGGAAAGTGGTTTTCGTGCCGGTTCCTTCACCGGTGGCCTTGCCAATCACAGTCACCGGCGCTTTAGGCTTGCCGCGTTCGTAGCGCTGAAAGTGGACTTTGCCGTCGCGTTTGACCTCGACCTCGCACCACTCGGAAAGCGCGTTGACGGCGCTGACACCTACCCCGTGCAGCCCGCCCGACACCTTGTATCCTCCGCCTCCGAACTTGCCGCCCGCGTGGAGGATGGTCATCACCACTTCGAGCGCCGGCTTTTTCTTTTCCGGGTGTATGTCGACCGGGATGCCGCGTCCGTTGTCCTCCACCGTCACACTATCATCGGTATGAATGACGACGTCGATCCGATCGCACGCTCCGGCCAGGGCCTCGTCGATGGAATTGTCCACTACCTCAAAAATCAGATGATGGAGCGCTTTAACGTCCGTCCCGCCGACATACATTCCCGGCCGGCGGCGGACGGCTTCCAGGCCTTCCAGTACCTGGATGTCCTTCGCTCCGTAATTTTGCTGCGCTTCGGAACTGTTTTTTGGCATCTCGCCTCAGACTCCCGCCGCCGGCGGTTTCACGACCAAGCGCGCCTGCAGCTGCGATTGGATTTCGGAAATCCACCGGCGTTTATCGATGTAATATGCCATGCTCGCCGTCACGATGACGGAACTGGTGTACGCGTTTCCCAGAATGCCCACCGCCCCGGACCAATTGGCGTCGCCTGCAAGCCCCCAAACCATAGACACCAGGTACTGCAATAGGATCAGCAGGATCGGAATCCAAATCGAGATCGGATAAAGCCAGCGCGAGGTGACGACGCTATTGCGGATCGACTGCAAAATTCCGTCCCGGAAGAGAATGACCCCGTGGACGGAAAATATAAAAAAGAGAAACACCCAGAAGAGAAACCCGCCTCCCAGAAAAAAGAACAACTGGGAAAGAATCGCCGCGACATCCACTGAAACCGCTCCGATTACCGAAATGACGAAAAGCACTGGAATGGAAATTCCCAGGATGAGGATGAGGAAGGATCCGCACATGAGCAGCATCACAATCACGGTCCGGGTATACCGCCCAAGCCAATCTCCGCGCGTCCATTTGGTTCCCTGCGCCGACCATCCCGCCAGCAGCCAATACAGGGAACCGATGAGGATGGAAATGGCGATCAGCGCCGGGACGATTCCCAAGCACTGCCACCAATTGGCGATGGAGATGACAATCGGAGTACCCAGTGGCGTCTGTCCGGGAGCTGCTCCGGTCATCAGGCTGGGAGGAAAGAGCGGGATGAACGCCAGGAGCGAGAAGAGATTGTACTTTTCGACAGCCTGGCGGAGGGCGTCCATCATCGTGGGGCTGATCTGGTTTGCCGCCAGCGCCGTATTGAGGAAGGTCAGGACGGGATTGATCAGGGGAAGGAGAGAAAGGTGCGGGCCGAACCACAGAAAAGCATCGATCAGCACCGGAACGACCATGATTCCGGGATGGGCGTTGACGAATTCTATCCCTTTCCATAACGAAGAAAGGAATCCGATGGGTGGCCGTGGGCCGTCGATTGCAATTTTATTCATGAAAAAATTATACCAAATCCGAAGGCGATTAAGTGATAATTATTTTTCCGCCCAAACGGGTTCTTGCCGATTCAAACCGATGCGAATACAATCCTTTTATGGAAGCCGTTCCACTCGTTGCCTGCATAACGGATTTCGGGTCGGAAGATTCTTACGCCGGCGCGTTGCGCGGAGTGTTGGCCGGCGGTCTTCCGCGCGGATCGATCATCGACATCACTCACGACATCCCCTCAGGCGACGTCCGCCGCGCGGGATTGGTTCTCTGGGAAGCGCAGCCGTCCTTTCCCCAAGGAACGATCTTCCTGGTCGTCGTCGACCCGGGAGTGGGCAGCGACCGGCGCGCCGCTATTTTCCGGTGTCCCGGCTGCGACGTGGTATGCCCGGACAACGGTGTGGCGACTTTTTTACTGGAACGGTTTCCGGAGTTTGAGGCAGTGGAAATTCAACCGGAACAGATCGGCGCCCCGCCGCTCAGCAACACTTTTCATGGCCGGGATCTGTTCGCTCCCGCCGCGGTACAACTCGCCGCCGGGAAGCCGCTTTCCGCGTTCGGGCCGGTTCTTTCCTCTCCGCAAAGGATTCCCCTGCCCCGTTTTCAGGGGCAAGCGGATGGGGGTTGGGAAGGGGAAGCATTGTATTCCGATCATTTTGGAAATATTATCACCAGCATCGGCCGGATCTCGTATGATTTCCGGGAACTGACGCCCTGGATACGCACCGGCGCCCGCGGGGGCAAAATCCACCCACAGGCGCACGTGAAACTCGGCGACGGAAGCAGCATCCCGACCGGAAAGACATATTCCGATGCGGGCAGCGGAGCGGGCCGGATCGCAATCGTCGGAAGCAGCGGACTCCTGGAGATCGCTTCGTGGCAATCCCACGCAGGAACAGATCCCACCCTGAAGCCCGGAGCCGAGATCCGATTGGTTTCCCCATCGTGAGGCATTCATGGAACAGTTGATCATCGAAGGTCAGATTCCCCTGCGTGGCGAAGTGACGCCTTCGGGAAATAAAAACGCCGCGCTACCCATGCTCGCCGCCTGTGTGCTGACTGGCGAGACCGTGATCCTCCACAACGTTCCGGACATCAGCGACGTGCATTCGATGATGGACCTGCTCCGCCAGTTGGGTATCGCGGTGGAAGCCGTCGCCCCGCACTCTTGGAAAATCCGTGCCGCCGACGTGCATCCCGCCGATCTCGATCCGGAGTCCTGCCGGCGAATGCGCGCCTCGATTCTGCTCGCGGGGCCGATGCTCGCCCGCAAAGGAAAAATCCGTCTTCCCGTCCCGGGCGGCGATTTCATCGGGCGGCGCCGCGTGGATACCCACATCCTGGCGTTACGGTCTCTCGGAGCGGAAATCTCCTACCGGCGTATGTTCGACATGAAAGCCGACCGCCTCATCGGAACGGATATCCTCCTCGACGAGGCCAGCGTGACGGCGACGGAGAATGCCGTCATGGCCTCCGTACTGGCCAAGGGGCACACGATCATCCGCAACGCCGCCTCCGAACCGCATGTGCAGGACTTATGCACGTTTCTAAATTCGCTGGGTGCGAAGATCCTTCATATCGGTTCCAACGTACTGAAAATCGAAGGCGTAAAAGGTCTCCACGGAGGCGAATATACGCTTGGTGCGGATTACCTGGAGGTGGCCAGCTTTATCGGCGCTGCGGCGGTCACCGGGGGGAAGATCCGCATCCGTAACGCCCAACCGGAACACCTGGCCATGAGCCGGCTCGTCTTCCGCAGGCTGGGAGTGGATTGGGAAGTGGACGGCGGGGATATTCTGGTATCGGCCAACCAAAAGATGTCCATCGAGCAGGATTTGGGCGGAGCCATCCCGGAAATTAAAACCAACGTCTGGCCGGCCTTTCCGACGGACCTGACCAGCATCGCCATTACCGTGGCCACCCAGGCCCAAGGAACTGTGCTCTTTCACGACTGGATGTTCCCCGGCCGGATGTACTTCACCGACAAACTCGTCAGCATGGGCGCGCGGATCATCCTGTGCGATCCGCACCGAGCGATCGTGCAGGGCAAGAGCGAACTGGCCGGTGAGCAGTTGGAAAGCCCGGACATCCGCGCCGGTATGTCGCTGATCCTTGCCGCCCTGGCGGCCAAAGGCACATCGAAAATCCGGAACATTTCCCAGATCGACCGCGGATACGAGCGCATTCACGAGAAACTGCAATCCCTGGGCGCCGCCATTCAGCGCGTCGCGGTGTAGAAACTTTCGCCGCGGCAGGAGTCCCGTGTGGGTTTTAATCCGATGGACGCAAGCAGGCAAGCCAAACCCGGAATTCGCATCGTTCCATTTCTATTGGTGATCGCCGCTTGCCTGATCGCCGGCGTTCTGTTGGGAACGATCACCGGCGGCAATCTAACCTCTCCGGCGCCGACGAAAAATCCTCCGCTGACATTGGTCTTCCTCGGGTACGATTCGATCCAGGCTTCCACCGCTCTGGATTCCGTTTGGGTTCTCACGCTGGACGGGAATGGGAATGCGGATTTCATGGGGATTTCTCCGGCGCTTGTGATTACGACCACTCAGGGTCAACCCGCCGTGCTGCGGGAATTTCTTGCCGACCCGCTCGATGCTCCCTCGCGAATGTACCAGCTTTCCCTCATTCCCCAACCTTCGACGAGTGTCGCTTTCGACCGTCAGGCTTTTTCGACGCTGGTCAACCGTTTGGGCGGAGTGCCGGTCGACGGAAAATATTTGCGCGGCCAGGATTTATCGAATCTGCTTTCCGAGAACGCGGCGGATCCGCTCGCCGTCCTGCGTACGCAATTGCGTGTCGTCAAATCGCTGTTCGCATCCGGTCCCTGTTTAAGCGAATCGGCCCTGTCGGGTTTGCAGCCGGAACACCTGCTATCCAGCCTTCCTCCGGATCTGCTCGTCACGGAATGCAAGAAACGCGGCCCGTACCTTCAGGGCGCGGTGAAATTTCGGATATTGGACGATGTGCTTCCGTGGACGATGCCTGACGGTAATACGGGCCTTCTGCCGAACGGATAGGATGAGGGGCGGTTGATAAATAATTAAGACCTTTAGGGTTTCGAAAAACCTAAAGGTCTTCCGATTGAATATCACTTGCACCCAAGTTATTTCCCAATATATTCCACAGACTCCAATTTACAAAAGCCCTCCCTCCGTCATCCGGCGCAGATTTCCCAAAGCGGATTCGATTTCCGCGGTCGTGACGGGCTGCTGGCGGTCTTTGTGAGCGAGCTTGCCCGCAGCGGCTCGTTCCAGCGCCAGTTCGCGGATGGAGCGATTCTGCTCTACGGCTTCCTTGACCAATTCCGCGGCTGCCGCGTAACCGATGAGTGGATTGAGGGCCGTCGCGATGATCGCATTCCGTTCCAGCCATGCCGTCGCTTTGGCCGGGTTGGCCGCAAGGCCCTTCACCCCTTTTTCCGTAAAGGCACGGATCGCGCCGATGCTCACCTGCATCATCTCGAAGACTTCCTGGGCAATAATGGGCATCATCACGTTGAGTTCCAATTGTCCCGCCTGCGAAGCAAACGCGACCGCGGCATCCAGTCCGATTACATGGATCATGGCCATGTTCAGCATCTCGGCCATCACCGGGTTGATTTTTCCCGGCATGATCGATGAACCGGGTTGCATAGGGGGAAAGCGGATTTCATCCAAACCCGAGTTCGGTCCGGACGAAAGGAGCCGCAAATCGTTTGCGATCCTGGTCAGGGTAAGCGCCAGGGTTCGCAGAGATGCGGAAAAATGCGTGACGTCCGCCATGGATTGCATCGATTCAAATAGGTTGTCGGACGGCTCGACGGACAGCCCGGTGAGCTTCGCGATCCGGCGGACCATCCTGGCGTGAAATTCCGGATGCGCATTGAGCCCGGTCCCCGTCGCCGTCCCGCCGATCCCCAGACGCAGAAGTGTTTCGCCGGCGCTGCGGATCCGTTGGGCATCTCTGGCGATGGCCTTCGCGTAGCCGCCCATTTCCTGACCCAGCCGGACCGGAACCGCGTCCTGTAAGTGAGTCCTTCCGGATTTAACGATCTCGTCAAACTCGACCGATTTTTTCGAAAACGCTTCCGCCAGGGCGTCCACAACATTCAAAAGCTCATCCAATCGCCATAGGATTCCCAGGCGGATGGCGCAGGGGATGACGTCATTTGTGGATTGAGCCATGTTCACGTCGTCGTTCGGCCGGACGCGGTATTCCCCGAGCGCACCGCCCATCAACTGGGTTGCGCGGTTGGCGATGACCTCGTTGGCGTTCATGTTATGGCTGGTGCCCGCTCCCGCCTGAATCGGGTCGACGACAAATTCCGCGTCCCACTTCCCATCCGCCGCTTCGCCGGCCGCCTGAGCGATCGCCGCAGCCTTCGGAGCCTCGAGCAAACCCAGTTCGGCGTTAACCTCTGCGGCAGCGCGTTTGATGATCGCCACCGACCAGATGAACGCCCGGTAGGGTCGGCGCCCGGTGACGGTGAAATTTTCAACTGCGCGTTGGGTCTGGGCCCCATACATCGCCGCAGCGGGCACGCGGACTTCCCCCAGCGAATCCTTCTCTACTCGGATCTCCGGCATGGGTTTCTCCTGAATCAAATGGGAGCCTTTCTGTGGCTCCCATTCTTCGTCTATTTCGCGGAATATCCCGGGCCGGTTTTGAAGAATTTTGCGTTTCCTTCGATGTCCGGGTGCAGGTCGGCCGTTTGACCGGCTTTCAGAATGACCGTATGGGCCAGATGAACCGGTTTCTTATAATGATCGGTACCGTCGTAGACGGCGGTCCCTTCCGGCCTGGAAAGCCGCTGGCCTTCCTTGGCCTTGAGCGCTGAAGGAACATCATCCTGCGGAAAAATCGCCTCGAAAGGGCATTCGGCAACGCATGCGCCGCAATCGATGCATGTATCCGGATCGATGTAATACCATGGCCATTCCGATTCCGGTTTTCCGGGCACAATGCATTCCACCGGACATACATCCTTGCAGCCGCCGTCGCGGAGGCACAAGCTGGTAATCACGTGGGTCATGAGAGGTCTCCTGGGTGCTGAAATGAAAACGAGTTGGAAGAGTTCGAGAATTCCGGTCTGTTGGAATCCCACATCACAAATTATCTCCTGGCGTCCGCCGCGGTCCAACGCCGCGCCACTTCCGGCCAGTTGACAACGTTCCACCAGGCGGCGACGTAATCCGCGCGGCGGTTTTGGTATTTCAGATAGTACGCGTGCTCCCACACATCCACCGTCAGGAGGGGAATGCAACCCCACTGGGTCAGGTCCTGGTGTTTTTCCACCGCGAGGATTTCCAGTTTTTTCGCCAGGGGAGAAGCGGCGAAGATCGCCCAGCCTGAACCCTCGACGGCCACGGCCGTGGCGCCGAATTGTTTGGAGAAGGTATCGAAGGATCCGAAGTCCGTTTCCAAACGCCGGAGTAGATCGCCGTCCGGCTTTCCCCCTCCGCCCTTCCCGTTGGGAGCCATCACGGCCCAATACAAGGAATGCAGGATGTGACCTGATCCGTGGAATGCCAATTCACGGGTCCAGTGCTTTACAAGCGCGAAGTCGGATTTTTCGCGAGCTTCCTGCAATTTGGTTTCGGCATTGTTCAGACCGTCAACATAAGCTTTGTGATGTTTGTCATGATGCAATCGGAGGGTTTGTTCATCGATGTAGGGTTCCAGGGAGTTATATTCGTACGCAAGAGCGGGGAGTTCATAAGCCATGATAATCCTTCCTTTCCCTCGGTTCGCTGTTCCTTCTATGGTTCAACAGACAAGATCTGATGAGGAATCAGTCTTCCACGAAGAGAATTGTATCGGCTAACCTAATGCTTGTCAAGAAAATCGGACATAATTGGTATGGTATCCAATCGATTTCCATCCTTTACGTATTTCTGATATTTTTAATGGACCCGGCGGGGGATTAGGTCAAACCGGGAAGTGGACTCTTCAAGCAAGAGATTGTCCATCCGGCCATTTCGTATGCGGGCATCGGGACATGTTGCCACGACGATTGCCATCCGGGTGATGATGCTATGACCGCCCGGGCTCCGGTGAAGTCGTCGTCGCCCCGATGGAATCAACTTTCAAAAGCATTTGCATTTCTCTAAAATATTCTGTATATTGGAAACGAATAGGAGGCATTGATGTCAGCCTTTTCTTGGAGGTGCCAGTATTGCAGCTGGGCATTTCAAATGAGTCCCGAAGCGGTGGCGGCTGCCCTCGCCGTCGCGGATGCCACTCAGGCCAGGCATCACGTCGAACACTGCCCACGGTGCCGCAAGGCGCTTAAAATTCCTGTGGATCAATTGCGCCATCATGCGCCCATTAATGCCCCGGCCGCATCTCCGGCCCCTATAAGCAATTTATTCATTAAGGAGGATAAGAAGACCATGAACCAAACACCTGCTCCTTTTCCGCCTATCGAGCCGGTTACACCGTTTCCGCCCGCTCCGGCTCCCATAGTGCTTCCGCCCCTCGCACCGGCCGTCAAGAAACCCGTCGTCCGGAAACCCGCAAAGAAGGTCGTACGAAAAACCGTCAAGAAAACCGTTAAGAAAGCCCCCAAGAAGGCTGCAAAAAAGACCGCCAAGAAAGCCGCAAAGAAAACCACCAAGAAAAAGGGAAAGCGATAAGACGGTTGACAATTCGGTCGAAGAAAACCTCCTACGCGCAAGACCGGTCTATTATGCCGGGGTGAGGAACTGGGCAGAGTTCTCACCCCGGTTATTTTAATAACCGACCTAAGAATAATTGATACAGATACTGACTATATAGAGCGGATTTATCGATGTCATTGCAAGCATACTCTCGCGAAGCGGGGGGAGGATCGGCGGCTTACTTCCGCCGACCGACGAAGCAATCCAGTTCCTGCATAAGCATAGAATCATTCATGCAATTGGTTGAGCGCATTACGCGGTCGTTATCGGGAGATTGCTTCGCCCCGGT
>PLND01000071.1 GCA_003141675.1 Anaerolineae bacterium | reverse complement strand
CCGCTCTTCCTCTACGGCGGTGTAGGGTTGGGGAAGACTCATCTGCTTCACGCCATGGGCAACCTGTGTCTCGAACATGGATTGATGGTGCTCTACGTCACTTCCGAGGATTTCACCAACGATCTGATCAACTCCATCCGCTCGCGCACGACCGAGGCGTTTCGGGAAAAATACCGCCGCATCGACGTTCTGTTGATTGACGATATCCAATTTATCGCCGGAAAAGAATCCACCCAGGANNTTCCACACCTTCAACGCCCTGCATGGGCAAAACCGCCAGCTCGTACTTTCCTCCGATCGTCCGCCCAAGGCGATGGTCACCCTGGAAGAACGATTGCGCTCCCGTTTCGAATGGGGCCTGACGGCGGATATCCAGCCGCCGGATATTGAAACACGCGTGGCAATCCTCCGCTCCAAGGCGGAACGCGCCGGCCGCACCATGCCCCCGGAGTTGCTGGAAATCATCGCCCGCCGGGTGCAGAGTAATATTCGCTNNCGTTCTGGCGCTTTCGGATCTCAGCGGGGTGCCGATCGGACTGGAACTAGTCGAATCGGCCCTGGCCGACATGCTCCCCAAGAATCGGCGTATCGCTCCTGCGACGATCATTGAAGCTGTAGCTACGCAATTCGACATTGGTAGGGATAAACTGCTCGGAAGAGAGCGCACCAGGGACGTGGTGTTGCCCCGCCAAATCGCCATGTATCTCATTCGTGAGGAGACCAACGCTTCGCTTCCCGAAATCGGCAATGCCTTGGGCGGACGCGATCACACCACTATTATGTATGGCATCGATAAAATCAACGAGTTGATGGAAAAAGACGATAATCTACGCAGGCAGATCATGGCGATCCGCCAACAACTTTATCAACCATCGATGAGCGCACCTGTTTAATAAGGAACAACCCTACTTACCGTTTCGCTTCACTCAGCATATTCTCCACAATGAGCTCTCTGTTCGGTGGATATCTGGTAATTTTTTGTGGACAACCATCGGATGAACCCCTAACTCATCGTTATTCAACGCTCTGTTTTATTGGATTCCACAAAGAACATTTGTGCTGCTTGTGGATGCTTTGTTGAAAGTTGCATGTGGATAAATGCCACTATTCTGTGGATAAACAGGCTGTTTTGGGGAGAGCAGCCAAGTACTATCGTATGCCTATAAAAAAAACCCATAAAAACCACTAAATATTGCACTATTATAAGAACTCACGTTCTATGTGGAAAATGGCTGTTTTTTTGCGAGTTGGGCTATCCACAGTTCTCCCGCCACAATCCCCTTCGCCCCTCGCTCCTTTTGCTTCTCTTTTGCTCGCTTTCCAACTTCCTTGCTTCTGTCCACAACAACTACGACGACTATTATTATTAAATCATTTAATGAGGGTAAGTTATTGTGGAACGAGATTCGGAAAGGCACTCGCCGCTCTCGAAACCCACGGAGCGAGGATTTGCGGGAAGATGCCGAGCAGAAAGAAGGAAAGGATCGAAAGAAGCAATAAAGCACGAAAGAGCCTTCCCCCTTCCCGGGAAATGGAAATAGCGAGGGGGACCTGCATCATGGGACGGGCGAAACGGTACAGGGAAATGATCCCGGCGGCCATAGAAAATAATATTGCCAATTGAGGAAAAACGGCCGGCGAACCGGGCGAACCCGGATCCGAAACGGAGCGAAGAACCGCCCAGAAAGCCGGGAAGGAAAACAGCCCGGGAATGCCGACAAGAGAAAGCCCGGAAAGCAACGCTGCGGAAAAAGCGACGGGGTTGGAGAACGCGCGACCACGCAAATCAGCAATATGATCGCTCGCCTGTTTTGGGCGCAGCGTGTGAAAAGAAATGCCCCAGATAAGCAGAGAAAGCCCACGAAGGGCCAAGAGGACCAATCCGCCCATCACGCCGATCGGACCGGAGATAGACAGGCTCAAAAAAACTACGCCCAGGTTGGATAGCGATAGGTAGCCGACGCAGCGCCCCAGGCGGCTTTGAACCAGTGACAGAGAGGATCCAACCACGCACATCCCGCTCCCTGCGAGGAGGAATACAAGGTATACAGACGAGGACTGGTGAAGCCAGGAGAACCCATCCAAAAACCGAAGCAATATAAAAATTACCCCGCCAACATATAAAGAGAGAACCAACGAGACGCTGTAAGGAGGGGAATCATCGGATACTTCCGGGAGCCAGAAATGAAACGGAGGGAAAGACAATAGAAGCCCAAAGCCGAGACACAATTGGATAAGGATCGGTTCCAATTTCGCGGGGTCGGCGGGTAGATTGGAATATAGGGAGATCCCGGATCCCGCCAACAACAAAAAGAGGGTGCCCAAGACAGAATATGAGATCCATCGAACGGCACCCCGCGGCGAAGGATGAGAGGCGTCGGACAGGAGCAGCGACAGGAGGACCACTGAAAGGAAAAGAAAAAAGGAAGCGTAAAGGAAGGGTTGGATAAACAGGGAAGCCAACAAGAGGCTTAGTACGAGCAAAAGGACTGGAATCAGGATCCGGTTGCTGGAAACGGCCATGCTTCCCGCGAGCAGCGCGGCGGCGCCCAAGCATAGAAACATGATGACAGGCCGTACCTCGGGATTAAAAGTAAACGAACGTCCCAAAAAAGAGAGCGTATTGGATACAGGCAACGGGTGACCCAAAATAATCCAGGGGGCGCCCAAGGGAATGGCAGAGGCAGTAAATCCCAAAAAGACAGAATAAAGAACAGCCAGGAAAATCGTCAACCGCGGACGACGAGGGAAAAAACCGTACGCCGCGAAGGCGACGAGGCCCGGTGTAATAAGAAAGATCGCGGGAGCATTCATAAAGCGATCCCGGAATTTTCTACGGGAATATTGTAAGAATGAAGGATCGACAGTACCACCAGAATCGATAAATCCATAACCGCGAGCAGGGCGAGCACCAAAAGGGATTGTTCCACCCACAGGTAAGAAAGCTCGAACCCCTGAAGGAGGGAGAGGAGACTTAAGGAAACGCGAAGCGGATGTTCGGATATCCCGAGATTAACCAGACCGATTCCAAGCAAAAAGCCCGAGGGCAGCAGGATTCCAGCCGGGGGATTTTGAAAAAAACCTCCCAAGCCGGGAAATAACACCACCAGGGAGGAAAAGACCAAAATCCACAACGCCATTCGAAAAAGCGGGGCGATCAGGCCTTCCGGATCCCGGAGGAAATCCTTTTTTTCACGGGAGATGGTGATCGCCAGAATTGTAACCGCCAACCAACCTACGATGCATTTTGCAGTCGCTACCGGAATGGGTGCAATCTGGAGGGCGAGCAATCCGACCCCCAGCGTTTGAATGGAAAAAGCGGTCAAAGCGTAAATCCAGGATCGCGTGACAGTGAATATCAACGAACCAATCAGGATGAGTAAATACCCCGCAAGAATTATCCAGACCAAAATACTAACCTCCGCGAAATGCCAAAAACAGCAATAAGGCAATTCCCAGCGACCATAGCATTACTCCCTCACCGCTGAGAAAAGATTCTAAACCCGAGATCCAATACGCCAGTTGGCCGAATAAGAATAGTAATACGTTTTGCAGCCATTGCAGACGGAACAAAGTTTCCAGAAACTGGGACAGTGAAGCGTTGATCCGGTGGATGTGCCGTGAGAGATACCAAAACCCCACCGCAACGGTGAGTAGAAAAACGGGAAAGGCCACGCCAAAGAACGAGATGGGAGCGGTCCATCCGGGGAAAAAAATAAATATCAAACAAACAAGCATTCCCAAAGAATACAGGACGAGAAAAAGCGGTTCATTCGATGGGAATTCCTCAACCGGCTCAAAGGCAAGCCGCAATATAGAACTGAGAATCAGTATATGCACGAGCAGTAATGGCAAGACGATGGTCAGCGAAGCCGGCGACAAAACACCGGAATAGACATGCACGATCCAAAGTGACATTGGCGAGAAGGGAACTCCGGCAAAAACGACCGCCCAAAGAACAAGAAAAGCGGATAGCCAGCGCCGATGGGGGAGAAATCCGGAGTACAAAAAAATTAATCCCACACCTAAAATCAGAATCCCGCCGGAGGCGAGGAAAAGGCGATCCACCGTTGAGGAAAAAAAGGCTGTCTGCAACGCGAAGATTGGGATGAGAAAGCAAAAAATCTCGCGACGTTCAAAGGAAGAGGAAGCGATCCACCATTGCAATCCGGCCATGAGGACGACTAACGCAAAAAAGATGTATGCCCAGGCGGAAAGCATATTTCCGGACCCCAGAGTAAGTTGCGGAGGCCATGCTTTGGCCAGGAGCGATAAAACGACGGCGGAGGGAAGGATGCGCAGCAGAATCTCCGCTCCGGCTGACCCGGATTTCGAGCGGAAATACGTGAATTGCAATGGGGCAATCACCAATCGCAATGTGACGCCGGCGAGGAAGAGAAATAGCGACAACCCGGAAGGGTTTTGCTTCCAGACCAGGGACCAATCCATCAGGGAAGCGTGGGATGTTTGAAGGACGGGGAATAAAACCAGAATTGTCCCGAGCAGGTTGATGGCGAGAATGCTCAACGAATTATGGATGGACGAGGCGATTCCTTGTGCATTAATCTCCACCGACCGGTTCAGTACCAGAACGGCGAAAAAGGAAAGAAAATCGACCCAAGCCCAGGAGACGGCTGTCGAGAGGACATTGGAAGCGGAAAATGCAATTATCCCCGAGATCGTCAGTAGATAAACCAGAGTTCGAGCGATCCTTACGGGACTGCGGCGCAGAGGGCGGGTCCATTCTATGGCGATTAATAAGCAACAGAGATAAACGGAAAAAGATACGCCGACCAGGTCGGCCCGAAATAAAGGTTGTTCTGGAAATAATTGCGCGGGCAGCCAGGAAATCGAGAAAGAAGGCGGGAGAAAAACCGGGGCGAGGAGGATTCCCAGAGCCGCCACGGGGAGCAACGAGGCGATAATCCGCAGGTTGCGTTTTTCCGGGGGAAGAAGGTAGATTGCAACGGCGCCGATCAACAACAGGAAAATAATCAAAAGGATAATCATAAGCTCGTCCGGTAGGAAATTCTAGCATAATACCGTGGAACACGAATGCCGGAAAACGACATCATAGCGGGGGTCAGCGCGGAATTGTTACGCGGGCAGGATTGCGCGGAGAAAGATCCGGTGGACGGGGATGCCCAGAGAGATCTTTCGAACCTGGGTAATGGTGGATGGATTATACGGGAGATGGCACCGTCAACATATGCTCCAGAATCCGCTCCAGCGCCATCGAATGGCAGCACACACCGCGGAGATGAAAGAAATCACAATCGCATTGCCATTTTCCCTGATCAAATCGAATTTGATGGTTGTTATTATCGCCGCGAAAAGTGATGCTAAACTCGTCGAATTGAAAGCGATCCGGTTCCTCGGCATACCGCTTGGCCTTTTCGATTTTTCCGATCATCCCGTAGTCCATAGGCAGTCTCCTTGTAAAAAAAAGGCACGGTAGCGCAAGGCCCCGTGCCTGAGAATGGTTTAACAGAATTTTCGATCGACACCGCTCATGGCGGTATTGCCTCCAATCGAAAGGATAATCAGAGTATAGGATAAAACCTGAGAATTGTCAAATTCTACTACGCGCGGTGCGGGAGGATCGAACGTAGTGCGACACCGGTAAAAGAGTGTTCGGCTTCCGCAACTTCTTCCGGAGTTCCAAATGCCACAATTTCACCTCCCCTTAATCCGCCCTCGGGTCCCAAATCGACGATCCAATCCGCGGTTTTGATCACATCCAGATTGTGTTCGATGACGATGACGGTATTCCCTTCGTCGGTCAACCGGTGCAGTACATCCAGCAACCTCTGAATATCGGCAAAATGCAGACCGGTGGTTGGCTCGTCGAGGATATACATCGTTCGACCTGTGGATTTCTTGCTTAATTCCTTGGCCAGTTTGACGCGTTGCGCCTCGCCTCCCGAAAGCGTGGTTGCTGATTGCCCCAATTTGACGTATTCCAATCCGACGTCATTCAAAGTGCCCAGAAGGCGGGAGATTCCGGGGAAAGCCCCGAAAAGTTCAAGGGCTTCCTTAATATCCATCGCCAGCACTTCGGAAATCGAATGCCCCTTAAACTTCACTTGGAGCGTCTCGCGATTAAACCGTGTACCTTTGCACGCATCGCAGGTGATCCAAACATCCGGAAGGAAATGCATTTCCACGCACTTCTGTCCGTGCCCTTTGCAGGCTTCGCAGCGGCCGCCATGCACGTTGAAAGAAAATCTTCCGGCCGCGTAACCCCGGGCTTTGGATTCAGGCACTTGGGCGAATACGTTGCGGATATCGTCGTAGACTCCAATGTAGGTAGCGGGGTTGGATCGCGGCGTCCGGCCGATCGGATCCTGGGTGATATTGATGACCTTATCGTAATATTGCAGTCCCGTAATTTTACGGAACGCGCCCGGCTTGACCAAGGCACCATGGAGCCTGGCGGCCATCGCCGGATACAGCGTCTCCGCGATCAGCGAGGATTTTCCGGATCCCGACACGCCGGTGACGCAAGTAAATACCCCCGCCGGAAAACGGACGTCGATATCCTTTAGATTGTTATGCCGCGCGCCGTGAATGGTCAGCCAGTGGCCGTTGGGGGATCGGCGCCCGTTGCGGCTTTCCGCTTGGCGCGTTCCTGCGGCAACCACCAGCTCCCCGCTCAGATATTTTCCGGTAAGCGAGGACGGATTTTTGGCAATATCCTCCGGAGAACCCGACGCCACGACCTGCCCGCCCAGCGCGCCTGCCCCAGGGCCGAAGTCGACGACGTGGTCGGCGGATTCGATCGTTTCGCGGTCATGTTCCACCACGATGACCGTATTGCCCAAATCCCGCAAGCGGATAAGAGAATCCAGCAACCGCCGGTTATCCCTGGCGTGCAACCCAATCGAGGGTTCGTCCAGAATATATAAAACGCCCACCAGACCGGAGCCGATTTGCGATGCCAGTCGGATCCGCTGGCCTTCCCCGCCGGAAAGCGACGGAGCCGACCGGTCCAGGGTGAGATAGTGGAGCCCCACGTTCAACAGGAACTCCAACCGGGCGGTGATCTCTTTAAGTATCTCTTCGGCAATCGCTTTTTGTTCGGGCGAGAGGGACAAGCCGGAAAAGAAATGTAATGCTTCGGTGATGGACATCGCATGGACTTCGACGATGGTTTTTCCGGAGAAGCGAACGGATGCCGCTTCGGGACGCAAACGGGAGCCGTGGCAGGTGGCGCACTTCTGATACGACATGAATTGGGAATACCATTCCCGCATGCCTTCCGATTGGGTCTGATGATACCGGCGCGCCGTGGATGGAATGACGCCTTCGTACGTGGATTCCCACGATCCCTGCCCGCCTTTCTCGTTGCCCCATTCCCATCGCACGCGGACGTGTTCGTCGCCTTGAAGAATTCCTTTCCTGGCTTTCTCCGGAAGATCCTGCCAGGGGGTGTCCAGCGAAAATTTATAATGGCGGGCAAAGTTCAGAGCGACCATGCGGGCGGTTCGCGACGTTTTCAGAGGGCCCCAGGCGCGGATGGCGCCGTCGGAGATGGATTTTTCCGGAAATACGAATTTCTCAGGATCGAAAGTATATTTCTGCCCCAGTCCGTTGCAGTCCGGACACATCCCCAGCGGGGAATTAAAGGAAAACATGGGCGGAGACAATTCGGGAAATGATATTCCACAATGCGGACAGGCATTCTGCTCGCTTAATTCCATTTCCTTGCGATCCCCGAGGGAAATGCGGACGATTCCATCTCCTGCGCGTAAGGCGGTTTCGACCGAATCCGCCAGCCGGGCGCGAAAATCCGGATCGCTCGGAGGTGGAATGACGAGCCGGTCGATGACAATTTCGATATCGTGTTTGCGGGTTTTGGCCAGGCGGATCGGTTGATCCAGATCTACCACCACGCCGTTTACCCTCGCCCGTTGGAATCCGGTGGCCCGGGCTTCCATTAGGACATCCTCGTGGGTGCCTTTGCGTTTGCGGACGACGGGGGCCAGGAGAAGAATCTTCGTGCCCGGGCGCAAGCCGAGGATCTGATCGACGATTTGGGTCGAGGTCTGGCGGGTCACCGGGCGGCCGCATTGCGGGCAGTGCGGGGTGCCCGTGCGCGCAAACAGAACCCGCAAATAATCGCTGATCTCGGTAACCGTTCCGACGGTGGAGCGCGGATTTTTCGAAGCCGCTTTCTGTTCGATGGCGATTGCCGGGCTCAAACCCCCGATGTAGTCGACGTGGGGTTTTTCCATCTGCCCCAGGAACTGCCTGGCATAGGCGGAGAGGGACTCCACGTACCTGCGCTGGCCTTCGGCATAGAGGGTGTCAAACGCCAGCGAGGATTTTCCGGACCCGGAGACGCCGGTAAAGACGATCAGTTTGTCGCGCGGGATTTTAAGATGAAGATTTTTGAGATTGTGTTCCCGGGCGCCCCGGACGACGATCCAGTTTGTTTCACGATCAGGCATTTTTCCACCCGTAGATTGGATCTCTTTTCGAGATTTTCCAGGATCCACCGGCGATGATATCAGCATGCGGGGTCCGGAGGCCGAAAGTTATTCTACTGTTAATTCTAATCGTGGGAAAAACGGCATGGGAGGGGGATTTAATGGCAAAAGAAAAATTCCCCGAAAAAATATGCGTTCCTAGCCGGCGGGAGGATGAATCTTGGCTTTCCGGGGATGGTACATGATAAATCCCAGGAGGATGATCGCCGTGCTAATAAGCAAGCCGATGCTTTGCAGCGTCCCGACATACGGGGCGCCCGGCAGGGGATGGCTTCCCAGCCCAATTAAATCCGCGGCGGCAGAAACCGCAAAGAGCACATACCCCGTCGCAGACAAGCGGATCCCGATATCCTCACGGATCGTCAGGGGTTGGCCGGATGGCCGCAGCAGGGATTGGATGGCGTAAGTGCAGATTACAATTAACCCCAGGCCGATGAGAAATACGATCGCTTGAAGATATCCCATAACATGCGACCGGTCCAGTCCGAAAAAACCGGGTTGAAACCCAAGAAAAAATAAAAACAATCCTGCAAAATCAATCAGCAGGAATAATATGTACCATCTTGGATGCCGCAGGCCGATTGTCGGTGCCATGGGTCTCCTGGCGGGACATTATACGCTTATCGGACAACCAACAATAGAATCAAGATGCATATTATCAGAAGGCTGAGAAATACCAAAGGAATTCGCCGCGATAAGGGATTATGATCCACGGCGATCGGATTGCCGGTAAACGGATCGACTTGGATTTTCCACACCGGCGCCAACAACCATGCCAAGGCGGAGCCGGTAACCAACCCGCCGACATGTCCCCAGAGATCGATCTCGGGCACGGAGACGCTGATCACCAGATTGACGATAATGATGAACACAACGTTGTACAACATATTTCGGCCGGCTACACCGAACAGGCGGTAATGCCGGTATAAAAATACCGCCAAGGCGCCGATCAGACCGAAAATGGCGCCCGATGCCCCCAGAGAAGGCGTCGCCGTAAACAGAAAACTGGCAAACACCCCCGCGATGCCCGAAAAAAAGTAAATCATCAGAAACCGGGTATACCCCAGCGGCCGTTCGATTTGCGGGCCGATGTTATACAGCGCGTACATATTGAAAAAGATATGTAGAATATTGGCGTGAAAGAAAATAGGAGTGACAAACCGCCAGAACTCACCCTGCCGGATCAGGTCGTTTATCTTTAAGCCGTAGTACGTGAAGGAATCGCCGAAGATTACCTGGCCGATAAAAACCAACGTCGTAACCACAATGATCACGTAAGTGCAGATCGGGCGCGCGCCCGGTAAGGCAACGGTGCGGGGCCGCGGCGGGGAGGCGATATCCGCAGGCTGGATCATGAAATAGCCTTTCTCGGCGTGGCGCGGGCATGCTCGGCGCGCAGGATGGCAATTATCGCATCGACGGCTTCATCCAATCCGCCTTCCGCATTGACCACCCGGTAGTCGAAATCCGGCACTCGATTCATTTCCTCAAGCGCCGTACGCAAACGCAGAGCCACTTGCTCCGCGGAATCGGCACCCCGCCGGAGCAGTCGCCGGGTGAGTTCCTCCTTGGAGGAGGCGCACAAAAATATCGTAACCGCCTGCGGATACTGCCGCCGGATGGTGGCCGTACCCTGCACATCGACGCGAAGCAAGACGTCCCGTCCGGATCCCAGCGCCTCCAGCACAGGCTTCTTCGGAATGCCCTTATGCTGATTGTAGACAACCGCGTGTTCCAGCAATTCGTCGTTACGGATCATCGTCTGGAATTCCGCGGCCGAAAGGAAAAGATAATCCCGTCCGTTTTGTTCCCCCGGGCGGGGCGTCCGCGAGGTGGCGGTGACGACGAATTCGAAGGGGACGCCCCGTTCCCGCATCCGGCGGATGACGCTATCCTTGCCGGCACCGGCCGTTCCGGAGAGTACAATCAACAGAGGGGAAAATGTCGGGTTAAAAAAATCGTTGACCATGGTTTCCTCTTGCTATAATATCCGCAACCGATCGACTGGAAGTGGAGGCGTTTCATGCCCGCATACGATTATCGTTGTTTGGACTGCCGGCACCGGGTTACGGTGGTCCAATCCTACTCGGACTATGGAAAAATTCAACCCGCCTGTCCGGAATGCGGCGGGACACGGCTTCACCGGTTGATTTCACGCACCCGTTTCTCCCGTTCCGAAGAAAGCCGTCTGGAAACGCTTTCAGACCCTTCTGCCTGGGGAGACGTCGATGAAAAAGATCCTCGCTCGATGGCGAAAATGATGCGCCGCATGGGTGGCGAGCTTGGCGAGGAAATGGGGCCGGAATTCGGCGAAGCCGTCGACCGGCTCGAGGCCGGAGAAAGCCCGGAAGAGATCGACCAATCGATGCCGGGCTTGGGGGGCGGTTCCGACTCCAGCGGTTCGGAAGACTGGGCAGACTAGCAATTGTCTTTCCCGGATCCGATCCGGGACGTCACTGCCTGAAGAATTTGCGACCAGACGTCCTCTTCCTCTTTTTCCGCGTCGATCCGAATCCAACGAGAAGGTTCCTGGCGCGCCAGTTCCAGATACCCCTGACGCACTCTCCGATGGAAATCCACTTCCAATGCGTCCAGGCGATTCCAATCGCCCTTACCATGGCGGCGGCGGATCAGGCCGATTTCCACCGGCAGATCCAGCAGCAGCGTCACGTCAGGTTTTAACCGGGCGGACGCGAAATCGCAGATGGAAAGCAACATACTGCGATCCAAGCCATGTCCGTATCCCTGATAGGCCATGGTCGAATCGGAGAACCGGTCGCATACCACGGTCCCGCCGCGTTCCAGATGGGGGCGGATCATCTGGCTGACCAGCTGCGCCCGCGACGCACAAAACAGCAGGGTCTCCGCGCTCGGCTTGATCGCCGCGTTGGCATGGTCGTTCAGGACGGATCGGATCTGATCCCCAATAGAAGTCCCGCCCGGTTCGCGCGTCAACAGCACGTCGCGTCCGAGGCTGCGCAGGTATTCCGCCAGGCGCGGGGCGTGGGTGGATTTTCCGCTTCCCTCGGGGCCTTCGAGGGTGATAAACAAACCCGGAGTATTGGGCGGCGTCATGAGCTGCGATAAATCCGCACGCGGCGGCGCGGCTCCTTTCCAAAAGACTGCGATAGCAGATTCGACTGGCGGGCCATCTGATGCTGCAAGCGGCGGATATACGCGGACGCGGGATTCAGGTCGATCGAGCGTTCCCCGTTGAGAATGCCGTTAATCGCCTCCTGCGTCTCCTGCATGGCGTGATCCATGGAATTGCCGGAAGCCGAGGTATGTCCGAGGTCGAAGAGTTCCGAAAGGAATTGCTCCATCTGGTTGACGGTGTTGGAACGCAACACGTAAATCGGCCTTCCGGCGCGTTCGGCGTCTTCGATCAACTGCGCCCTGCGACGGTAATACGATTTTATCGTCACCACCGCTTCGGCCTCTCCTGGGTCGCTTGCCACCATCACCGGCACCTGGAGGTACCGCGCCGCCTGCTCCAGGCGGTTGCGAGCCACGCCGTAGGGATACACGCGAATCGGCTGGGATCGGGAGGGCGGGATGTGCGGCGGGGTCGGCGAATACGGCAGACTCTCGGGCGACGGACCGGCATCATATTGCCGGGAGGATCCGTTCCACGGCATGGAGGGTTCCGCGGTGGCGCCCCGCCGGGGGCGCTCGCGGGCACCTTGGACCGCGGCGGCCGCGGGAGCGGCCGTCTCTTTATGGACCTCGCCCTTCTCGTCGCAATATCGCAATTGCGGGGGCAAGGGGTGGCCGCGCAGGATGGCATCCACCGACGCGGCCACATCGTAATGGACCGCGAGGCGTTCGCGGTCCTGGATTTCCACCAGGATTTCAAATGTCGGAGGAGCGCGCCGTTCCAGGACGGTTTTTTGCGTGCCTCGACGGCGGGCTTCCTCGTCGGAGAGGGTGACGGATTCGATGCCGCCGACCAGGTCGGCCAGCGTGGGGTTGAGGAGAATGTTGTCGATGGTATTGCCGTGGGCGGTGCCGATGAGCTGAACGCCGCGTTCCGCGATCGTCCGCGCCGCGGCCGCCTCGAGTTCCCGCCCGATCTCGTCGATGACGATGACTTCCGGGTTGTGATTTTCCACGGCTTCGATCATCACTTCGTGCTGCAGCGAGGGGGTCCGCACCTGCATTCGGCGCGCGCGGCCGACCGCCGGATGCGGCACGTCCCCGTCGCCGCCGATTTCATTGGAGGTGTCGACGATCACGACGCGTTTGTTTTCCGCGAGTATCCGCGCCGCCTCGCGCAGCATGGTGGTTTTCCCGACCCCCGGACGGCCGAGCAGCAAAAGGCTCTTCCCCGATTCCACCAGATCCTGGATGATGTCGATCGTTCCATACACGGCGCGCCCGACGCGGCAGGTGAGGCCGACGATATGGCCGCGCCGGTTGCGGATGGCGGAAATGCGGTGTAGTGTCCGTTCCAATCCGGCGCGGTTGTCGGCGTCGAACTCCCCGATCCGGCCGACGACGTAATCGATGATCTCGCGCGTCACTTCATGCTCGTCGAGCACGGTTTCGGAATCCAGATACCGCGCCGTGGGTACCCGTCCCAGGTCGAGAATGATTTCTTGAAGAATATCCCAGCGGCCGGCTTGGCGCAGCGCGGAGCTGATGCCGTCCGGAAGGACGCTCAACATCACGTCGAGGTTATCGGTGATCCGTCGTTGCGGGGTCATAGGTGGTATGGGAGGCGCCGGGCGTGTAGGTGCTGGCCTGCGGCGCGGGATTCTCCTTTGCGGAAAGGCGGATCGTTTCCGGAACGGGAATGGGTACTACGATGCGGCGGGAGAATATAGCCTGCCGGCACAAAAGGGAAAATCCGACATCCCGGAGAATAGGACCGACCCAATCTTGATAGGAACGAACGCAGACATACACCGGCTGTTGGGCGGGAAAATCCGGCGCCGACACCCAGGCGGCCAACCAGGAAGAAACGTGGCGGGCGCCGGGATGGAAGATGGGCTCCACCCGAAGGCCAAGCGGACCGGAGAGCGCGCCGAAGAACCCTACCAATTCCCCTTCCTCATATAGCACCCAGCCTTCGGGATTTTTGGGAAACCCTTCCATTTGATAAACCAGGGACGGCACCACGGAACAGTATAGCCCAAGGGCGGCGGGTGAGTCGGCGGGTTGGAAGGAGCGGAACAGCCCTTCCGGATGGGTATCGTGTTCCAGGACCGATGGGCTGCCTTTCCAAATTTCCTGGCGCGCGTAAATGGTGAATCCCCCGCGGCGGAAGAATTCGTATTCCTTCGTATTTTCCTCCACCTCCGCGAGGATATATTGCGCCTGCCGGCGTCCGGCTTCAACGAGCAGGGCCTCGATTAATTCCGATCCGGATCCGTTCGCGAAAATCTCCTTCGGAGCGATGAAGCGGAGATGGGAAGAGGGACAGCCTTTGCGATGGCTGAGTTGCGCAAAGCCGCCGCCATCACCCGGATGAGCCAGGATTTGAGTTTCTGGGTAAAGATTGGGAAGCAATCCCGCCAAGGTGGCATATCGCAAGAGATGCAGGTCGCGGGTAAGGTAGGTTCTGGAGTCGAAACTAGTTCCCCGGTTGCCGAGTTTCCGGATGAGAGGTGTATCGCGGAGGTCAAAAGGATGAACCATGGGATTAGGAGGAGGCGATCATTTTCTGAAAAAGGCGGTACATCCGGTCGTCCTCGACCAATTCGGGATGAAAACAGGTCGCCAACCATAGATGTTGGCGGGCGGCGACGATCGTCCCGTCCGGAAGCCGGGCCAGGATTTCCACCCCGGGGCCGGTTTTTTGAATCATCGGGGAGCGGATGAAAACGCCATGGAACAGCCGGTGCGAATCGAGGTTTGGAGCGGAGAGCGCCGGAATATCCAGATCGATTTCGAAGGAGTCCACCTGGCGGCC
>PLND01000039.1 GCA_003141675.1 Anaerolineae bacterium | reverse complement strand
CGCTTCCTGCGCACCCTCCCGCCCATGCTGGATATCGTCCGCGACATGGAGAAGTACTGCCCGCAGGCTGTCCTGCTCAACTACACCAACCCGATGGCCATGCTGTGCGGCGCGCTGCAGCGTTCCACCTTCATTACGGTTACCGGACTGTGTCATTCCGTTCAGGGCAGCGCTGAAATGCTGGCGGGCTGGATCGGCGCGCCGGTAGACGAGATTACCTACAGCTGTGCCGGAATTAACCACCAGGCTTGGTACCTGGAATTCAATTGGAAAGGGCAGGATGCCTACCCGCTGATCCACAAGGCTGTCACCGAACGCCCCGAGATCTATAATGAGGAAATTGTCCGCAACGAAATCTACCTGCACTTGGGGTACTACTGCACCGAGTCGAGCGGACACAACTCGGAGTACAACTGGTGGTTCCGCAAGCGTCCCGACCTGATCGAAAAATACTGCACCCATGGGACCGGATGGAATCCCGGGGTCTATGCCGCTGTCCTCAAGGAATACCAGCAGACCGAAAGCACCTGGAAGGAAATCGTCCGGAAACGTATGGACGCGCCGCTGTCACCTGAAGACCTTCAGCGCGGCGGTGAATATGCCGCGTCCATCATCAACGCATTGATGGGCGGCTCGATGTACAAATTCAATGGCAACGTCCCCAACACTCAGCTGATGACGGACTTGCCGCAGGGGGCGTGCGTGGAAGTGCCCGTCCTGGTGGATAAGGCGGGTTTCCATCCTATTCACGTCGGCGCCCTGCCGCCCCAGTGCGCCATCCTGACCGGGGTCAGCTCGCAGATTGAGGAGTTGGCCATCCAGGCCGGGCTAACCGGCGACCCGCAGCTGGTTTATTACGCCGTGGCTCACGATCCGTTGACTGCGGCTGTGCTCTCGCTGGCAGAGATCAAGACGATGGTCAATGCGCTCTTTGCCCAGAACCGGCCGCATCTGCCGCAGTTCAAACATTTTTCCGTGTGAGATCGGGTGAGCAGCACCAAGCCATTTAGCGTGCTTGGTTACGGCTACCCCTCCATTTCTTGGAAGAGTAGCCAGAAATCCTGGAAAGCGAAAGGATGCTTCATTCCATAAGCCAGCCTTCCTGTTTTTAATTGGCTGAGTTACTACGGAAAGGAATGATTGAACTACTCGCATGAATATCCTCTCCATTGGTAAGCTCCGCGGCCTGCAGCAATGCGCCGCCCCCAACGGGACTTTCACCTGCCTCGCTCTCGACCACCGCCAGAACCTGCGCCGCGCCCTCAACCCGTCCGACCCGTCGGCGGTCGGCGACGCCGAACTGACTGGTTTCAAACTCGAGTTGACTGCCGCCTTGGCGGACCTGGCCACGGCCGTCCTGCTCGACCCGGAATATAGTGCGGCCCAGGCGATTGCCGCCGGAATCCTCCCAACCAAAACCGGATTGGTCGTGGCGCTTGAATCGACCGGTTACACCGGCGACCCGGCCGCCCGCGGCAGTCAGCTGTTGCCAGGCTGGAGCGTTGAAAAATCCCGGCGCATGGGTGCTAACATGGTGAAGCTGTTGGTCTACTTCCACCCGGAGGCACCCACGGCCGGCGACATCGAAGCCTTCGTCGGCCAAGTGGCACAAGATTGTCTGCGCCAGGACCTCGGCCTGATGCTGGAACCGCTTTCCTATTCCCTGCAGGCGGATCGAAAGCTGGACTCCTCCGAAAAGCGCCAGGTGGTGGTCGAAACCGCCCGCCGGTTGACTCTCCCGGGCGTTGACATACTCAAGGCCGAGTTCCCGCTCGACCCGGTGGCCGTCCCGAACGAATCCGATTGGGCGAAGGCTTGTACCGAAATCTCGTCCGCCAGCCGCGCCCCCTGGATCCTGCTCTCGGCGGCCATTAACTACCAGACGTACCTCCGCCAAGTGGCGATAGCCTGTCGCGCTGGGGCATCGGGCATCGCCGTCGGGCGTGCCGTCTGGCAGGAGGCCGTCGAGCTGCGCGGTGCCGCGCGTTTGAGCTTCCTAAAGGACGTCGCCCGCCCGCGCCTGGAGCGTCTAGCCTCCTTGTGCGCCGAACTGGGCAAGCCTTGGACGGATTTCTATGCCCCGCCAAAAATTCAATCGGAATGGTACAAATCGTATTAACTCCGCCGTCTCTATGTTCCCGCGGTGAATGATGGTTCCCAAACCCTTCGACCTGCTCGTCGCCGGTGAAATCAATCCCGACCTGATCTTGGCCGGGGATGTCGAACCCGCCTACGGCCAAGCCGAAAAACTGGTCGATTCGGCCGATCTAGAGGTCGGTTCCTCGTCGGTCATCTTCGCATGCGGGGCGGCCCGCCTGGGTCTGAAGGTCGCCTTCGCCGGGGTATGCGGCGATGACTTCTTCGGCCGGTTTATGCTTGCAGAAATGACGAAGCGCGGCATCGACATTTCCCATGTCGATGCCGACCCCGCACTGCAGACCGGCATGAGCGTGATCCTCAGCCGCGCCGGTGATCGTGCCATCCTGACTCACCCGGGCTGTATCGCCGCCCTGCGGGCCGAGCAGGTCTCGAACGGCTTGTTGGAGGAGTCCCGCCACCTGCACGTAGCCAGCTATTTCCTGCAGACCGCCCTGCAGCCAGGCCTCCCGGACCTGTTCACACGGGCCCACACCCTTGGCTTGACGACCTCCCTCGACCCCAATTGGGATCCGTCCAGGGAGTGGCGCAACCTCGATACGCTGCTANNTCGAGGCCGCCCTGGACGATTTGGGCCGGATCTGTAGCACGGTAGCGATCAAGCTGGGAGATAAGGGGGCCATCGCCGTTCGAGCAGGGCAGCACGCCCGCGCTCCGGCGCCGGCGGTGGTGGTTGTCGATACCGTCGGCGCGGGCGATTCGTTCGACGCCGGGTTCCTGTACGGCTGGTTGAAGGGCTGGAGCCTGGAGGAAGCCCTCGGGCTGGGGGCAGTCTGCGGGTCGCTCTCAACGAGGGCCGCCGGAGGGACAGCCGCCCAGCCGTTGCTGGAGGAGGCAAGCCGGTATGCCGGCCGAACTTCTGGATGAAGTCGTCCATTTGCAGAAGTCGGGCCAGGCGCGAGGCATCGCCTCAATCTGCTCCAGCCATCCGTCTGTTCTGGAGGCGGCCGTGCGGCGCGCCGTCCGGACCGGATCGCCCCTGCTGATCGAGTCGACCTGCAACCAAGTCAACCAGTTTGGCGGCTACACCGGCATGCGCCCGGCGGACTTCAGCGCCTATGTGGGGAGCATCGCCCGTCGGAACGGGCTGCCGCCTGAACGAGTTCTTCTGGGCGGCGACCACCTCGGTCCTTCGATCTGGAAGGAAGAGTCCGCCGAGACCGCAATGTCCAAAGCTGCGCAGCTCATCCGGGCATACGTGGCGGCGGGATATGTAAAGTTCCACCTAGACGCCAGCATGCAACTCGGGGACGACGACTCGGCCCGCCCGCTGGACCCCGGGATCTCCGCCCAGCGCCTGGCAGCCTTGGCGAAAGCCGCTGAGCAAGCACAAGCCAACATCGGAACCGCAAGCGTGCCACGTTACGTCGTCGGTACCGACGTGCCTATCCCCGGCGGTGCGCAACTCCGGGCCGGAGGTGCGGAGGGCGCCGAACCTTCCCAGGTGACGCGGGTAGAAGATCTGCGTTGCAGCCTGGAGCTGACACGTGCGGCTTTTTTTCGGGAAGGGTTGCAGGCGGCCTGGGAGCGTGTGTTGGCGGTCGTCGTCCAGCCGGGGGTCGAGTTCGGTGACGATTTCGTGCACGCCTACCAGCCGGAAGCCGCTGCGGGCCTGGCCGGTTTTATCGAAACCCAGCCCGGCCTGGTCTACGAAGCCCACTCCACCGACTATCAGTGCCGGGCGGCTCTGCGCCATTTGGTGCGCGACCATTTTGCCATCCTGAAGGTCGGGCCTGCGCTGACTTACGCCTTCCGTGAGGTGAGCTTTGCCCTGGCCTTGATCGAAAACGAACTGTTCCTTCCGGCGGAGCGCTCGATGCTGATGGAGACGCTCGAAGAGGTCATGTGCCGCACTCCGGGGAACTGGCAAAAGCATTACCACGGCAGCCCAGCCGAGTTGGCCCTGGCACGCAAGTACAGCCGCAGCGACCGAGTGCGTTACTACTGGCCTGATCCGCGGGTCCAGGCGGCACTTCAGAAACTGATTGCCAACCTATCCGCTCGCCCGCTTCCGGCGGGCCTGGTCAGCCAGTACGCCCCGGCGCAATTCGGTCGTATCCGCGAGGGTGCCCTGGAAAACACGCCCAAGGCCATCCTGCTGGACCACATCGACGAGGTCCTGGGCGACTATGCTTACGCCTGCGGGGAATGACGCACCGGACCCTGGGCGGGCCGAGCCAGCGCCGGGAAAATACGAGCAGCGGTACGATTTGATTCGATCGGCCGTAAAAATAAGCGAGAGGCGAGGGAAGATGCCCTGTACTGGCTACTTTACTCATCCGCGCCAATAGGGGCGAAATTATGTGTGTTTTATTCGTGATCGGGATAGCAAATATGGTTCCCGATTTTCAGCATTAGCCACTCACTCCGGCATCGAGGGGATAAAAATTCCGATTCGTACACCCAAAGCCAATGCCATATGCGAACGATTCGTGGGTAGCTTGAAGAGGGAATGTTAGGATCAATCCATGATTCTATATCAAATACAATTGAAGCGATTGGTGGCGAATACCCGGCCTATTATAATGAAGGAGATCCTCATCAAGGCATTCAACAACGTATCCCAAACCGCTCGGATTGTCTGCGAATAAATGGATCCGGATACATGTCCGGCGCATTTCTTAGAGGAATGCATCGTAGTTATTCCCAGGTTTCGAGTTCCATGCAGGACAATTTTTCCAGTGGATGAGTCTATTAGCCAGCATAGGACTAAAGCATGGGGCAAGGTCACTCCGGCAAACCCAAGTAGGCATTAGTTCGGGCCAGGATTAGCGCTGTTTCTAGCCATTTTCGAGCATCAAAACGGAGGCTGCAATCAATTATTACTCCTGATGTGCGTTTTTGTTTTAGAATAATCCCGTTCCGGAAAAACGAATATTCCAACTGCTCTACAGGAAGGGTCTGGTATGAAACGTTCCTATCTCCTGGTTGGACTTCTGTTTGCGGTGATTCTAATTGCCGCGCTGGGTTGGAAATTTACGCAAAAAGCCATGCCGGCCCGCCTGCCAAACCTCACCCCCATCCCATCGCCGATCGCCGGTGGGTTGTATGCCGACGCCGCCAGCGATCTGGGCAAAGTCAGCCGGTATAGCTTGGGCACAAATTATGGCCCGACGATGGCTATCCCCTTCGATTTACTTCCACAATATCAAAATTCTGGGATCACCTTTCTTCGATTCCCGGCAGGGAATTGGGGGGATCTGAACGATGTGAGTTTTTTACAAATCGACCGGTTTATGAATCAGGCCGAGATGATCCATGCCGAGGTCCTGTTCACCGTTCGATTGAAGGATGGCACGCCGGAGCGGGCCGCCGAGCTTGTCCGGTATTGCAAGGAAAAAGGATATCCGGTGAAGTATTGGAATATTGGCAACGAGCCCAACCTGTTTGCAGCCACCGACCCCGCCTACGACACCGTGCGCTTCAACAAGGATTGGCGCGCGTTCGCTCTCGCTATGAAAGCGGTGGATCCTGGCATTCTTCTCGTCGGCCCCGAGATCAGTCAATACACCGGCGACCCGGCCGTCGATCCGAAGGATTCCTCCGGCCGGGATTGGCTTCGGGAGTTCCTCCGCGCCAATGGCGATATGGTGGACGTCGTGTCCGTTCACCGATACCCCTTTCCCGCGCAAGTCGGAGGGAATCTTCCCACAGTGGATCAGCTCATGGCCGACGCGCAAACCTGGAGCGGAATCGTCCGTAACCTCCGGAACACAATCCGCCAAGAACTCAAGGGGGATCTTCCGATCGGCATTACGGAATTTAATTCCAACTGGACCAATGGCGCCGGCGCAGAGACCACCCCGGATTCCTTCCTGAACGCGATCTGGTTGGCGGACGTGTTGGGGGAATTGATCCGCGAGCGCGTGGACCTGGTCAACCAGTGGTCGCTCCAAAGCGCCGGCCCGACGGGAGGCAACGGCCTGTTTGGCGCTTTCGACGTGCGGCCTTCCTATTATGTGTACCAGATCTATAAGCAATTTGGCGGCAGTTTAATTCAGGCGTCTTCCGACGATCCGGATCTGCCCATGTATGCCGCTCGTTTGGAAGATGGTGCGTTAACCCTAGTGGTGGTCAATCTCAGTGATGAAGTTAAGGAGACGCATCTGCATCTTCTTCATTTTCTTCCTCAAGGACCAGCAGAGATGTTCCTGTTTGATGAAGCCAATCCCGCATTATCCCAGTCCAGCGTCTCCATCGGGGACACCTCCGATTTTTCGTTTCCCGCGTATTCCGTTACCCTCCTGAAGATACCCGGAAAGCACCAACCTTAACCCTATCCTTTTGGAAAACAAACGGGCCGCCTCTTTTGCGAGGACGGCCCGTTTGCTTATTTCAGGAACGTTCTCCCGCCCCGGACGGATTATCTTTCGGGGAAATCGTCCTGCAGGCTGGCTTTGGTGGCGGATTCTTTTAATTGTTCGCGGACAGCCGATGTCGGTTTCAAGCCGGCCTGTTCCATCCCCAGGAGGACCGCCCCGACCACCGACGGCGCTGTCAGACGCACTAGCCGGGAGCTGGGCGCAACCCGGCGGATTGTGCGAGCCATGGTTTGAGTCAACAGCGGGCTGCCGTCGTACATGCTGCCCACCTGGATCACATCGAAGGACAGACCTTCAAAATGCAATTGACGGATGACGGTGTTTGCCAGCTCCCCCCCTANNGATCATCGGAGCCGCGGCGGCATCGATCCGGTAACGACCGTCCATCAACCCGCCAAGCAGATCCACCAAATCGCCGGCATGGACATATTGCAGGATGGCCGATGTGAGTCCGGTCGCCGGTCCGCGTCCTGTCCATTCATACGCGATGGCCTGGACCGCCCGCTCCACTAATTCGGAAGCCCCGGCCGCCTCGCCCATCCGGGAACCGCCGCCGGTCAGCTGGCCGATGTTTTTCCGGGTGCGGTCCCATCCCCAGCAGTTGCAACCGGTGCCCGAGACCACGGCCACGCCCCAGCTGTCATGCGCGCCGGCGACCACGCCCAGAATGGCATCGTTCACGACCTGAAACGGCGCCTGCAGCCCGAGCGAACCGATGACCTCTAGAGTTTTTTCCCTTTCCGAGGGCCAATCATATCCGGCGATGCCGAATCCCGCACCGAGGATTTGTTCTTTCGTGAGACCGGCGGACCCGAAGGCCTGATCGGCCGCGGTATGGATTGCAGAATAGAAGCCTTCATATCCGACGGATTCGTGGTTGCCCGATCCGCTCCTTCCAAACCCGACGGCTTGGCCGNNGTCATTGCGAGCGACCGAAGGGAGCGAAGCAATCTGGTTTTCGCGTCAGAAAAACCAGATTGCTTCGTCGCTTCGCTCCCCCGGCCTCGCCCGGCGAAGCCGGGGCGGGGCTCGCAATGACAGATCCCGACTTTTTCAGCATCTTGATAGATATGTTGGTCGTCCTCACAACTCGAATGCTCCCTGCCGGTCAGGATTTGGATTTCCAGAACTGCGGCAGGAAGGCCTGGTTGGTAGAGAGCATATCGTCCAGTACGGTTTGAATTTTATCCGCACTCGGCCCCAAGGGGTGCGCCAGCAGCGCCTGGTAGGCCGCATCCCGGTCGCCGTGCACGGCCGCCTCCACCGTCAGCAGTTCGTAGGCTTTCACCTGCGCGAGCAACCCGAAGCAGGCCGGAGGCAGCGGTTCGGCCGGGAGCGGATGGATCCCAGACCGGTCCACGCGGCTGGGCATTTCCAGCACCCACTCGCCCGGCCAACCGGGCACCGCTCCCCGGTGCGGCACGTTCACGATATGCGTCTCGCCCAGGTCGTTGAAGTGCGCATTGAGCAGTTGCGTGGCGACGGTGGAATAATATGCGCCGCCGCGTTTCATCAAATCGGCCGGGGCTTCCCGGAGCGCGGGATCCGCATACTCCCGAAGGAGGTCCTTTTCAATCTCCATCACTTCCTCCGCGCGCGATGGCGGCCATTTTTCCTGCTCCTCCAGCTTGTGGCCGGTGTAGTAATAATATTGCAGGTAATAATTCGGGATCATTTTAAGCGTTTCGATCGTACGCACATCCCATTCCGGTTGCGGCTGGCTCTTCAAGTCGGCGATAAAGCCTTCCAGGACCCGCGGCCAGACATCCTCACCGTCCAACGCAAATCCCCGGTGCCAGGAGAGGTGGTTCAACCCCAGCGTTTTAAGCTCGGCCCGCTCCGGCGGGATGGCGGCGCCTAAGCCCTTGCCCAACTGTTCTAGAATCATCATCTTGGCCGTGATGGGAGCGTTACACACGCCCACCGCGGCCACATCGGATGCATATCCAGCCAGAGCTTGTGCGATCAAACCGGAGGGGTTCGTGAAGTTCACCAGCAGAGCTTTCGGCGCATGTTCGCGGATCTCCCCGGCGAGCTCCAAGATTACCGGGATGGTCCGGAGCGCCTTCGCCATTCCGCCCACGCCGGTCGTCTCCTGACCGATCAGGCCGTGCCGCCGGCCGAGGTACTCGTCGGCGCGGCGTGCCTCCATCTGGCCCACCCGCAACTGAGTGATAACGTAGGAAGCGTCCTTTACCGCCGCCCGCCGGTCCGTCGTGAGCACAACATCCAGCGGCGCGCCTTTCGCCGCCGCCATCCGCTTTGCGAAACCGCCGACGATCTCGAGCCGCTTGGAGTCGATATCCATCAGCCAGAGCTCGCGGAGCGGAAAGCTCGTAGAGCGTGTCAAAAATCCATTAATGAGTTCGGGCGTGTAGGTGGATCCCCCGCCGATCACTGCAACTTTCATCTTATCCTTCCCGGGCTGGTCACATTTCGTCCTCTTTGCGTCCTAACCTTCACGCCAGCCTCGATGATTTTTTTTCGAAAGGCTCGCTCAATACAGATAGCAAGCCACCCAATGGTCATCCTTAATGGTCGTCCGCGCCGGCATGGAATGCCGGCAAATCTCCATGACCTTCGGACAGCGGGGTGCGAACGGGCAAGCCGGCGGCGGATCAATGAGGGAGGACACCTCTCCGCGCGCCGTAACCTCCTTGCGAGTGCGCAACCCGGATTGCGGATCCGGAACGGCCGAGAGCAGCAATTGGGTGTAGGGATGGGAGGGGTCGTTCATAATGGCTTCGCCGCCTCCGCCCTCCACCAAGTTGCCGGCGTACATAACCAGGATTTCATCACCGATGTAACGGGCGCTGGCCAGATCGTGGGTGATATACATGTAGGCGATCCCGCGCGTTTCCTTAAGTTGAGCGATGAGGTTGAGGATGCCCATGCGGATGGAGACATCCAGCATGGAAATCGGCTCGTCCGCCAGGATCAGTTCGGGATCCACCGCCAGCGCCCGGGCAATGGCCACCCGCTGGCGCTGTCCGCCGGAGAGCTGATGCGGGTAGCGGCTGGCTACTTCCGCCGGAGGATTCAACCCCACATCCGACAGCAGACTGTAAATCCGCTCCCTCAACTCCGCGCGGTTCTTCACCATCTTGTGAATGAGCAACGGCCGGGCCAGATGATGTTCGATCGGATGAACCGCATTCAGCGAGCAGAAGGGGTCCTGGAAGATCATCTGAACTTTGCGGCGATAGGCAAGCGACGCTTTTCCGGGTTCGCTTTTAAGGATGTTGCTGCCCTTATAGAGAATCTCACCTTTGGTGACGGACAGGAGCCGGGCGATCAGCCGGATGGTCGTGCTCTTGCCGCTGCCTGATTCCCCTACCAATGCGACCACCTGGCCGTGTTTGACGGTGAAGGAGGCATTCTCCACCGCATGCACCTGCCGGGTCCGGAAAATGCTTCCCATCGGGAAATACTTCGTCAGGCCGCGAACCTCTAGAAGGGGTCCGGTCGTTCCGGGATTTTCAGCAATTGAGGGATTCGGGATCTTATTCATCGGTGTCTTCTAATACAAATAGCAGGCCACGGTATGGTCTTCGGCGACGGCTTTGTTGGCGGGCGCCTTGACCGGACATTCCGGCATCATCCGCGGGCAGCGCGGATGGAAGCGGCAACCGCCGGGCGGGCTGATCAGATCCGGGGGCGAACCCGGGATTCCGGTCAACTTCTTTTTCTCCCCCCGGATCGAGGGAAAGGAGTTCATCAGGCCCACCGTGTATGGGTGCAGCGGATTTGTAAACAACTCGCGGGCCGGCGCTTTTTCCACAATCTCCCCCGCATACATGATGGCGATGTGGGTGGAGAACTCCACCAGGAGCGAGAGGTCGTGGGTGATGAACAGGATGGAGAAACCCATCCGTTCCTTTAAGTGGACGATCTGCTGCAGGATGTCCTTTTGCACCACCACGTCCAGGGCGGTGGTCGGTTCGTCCATGATCAGCAGCGGCGGATTGAGCGCCAGAGCAATGGCGATGACGGTGCGTTGGCGCATGCCGCCCGAAAGCTGGTGCGGGTAGGCGTCCAGCCGCTGCGGGTCGATCCCCACCAGTTCGAAGAGGCGCACGGCCTGCCGGTTGGCCTCGGCCTTCGAGATGCCGTGACACTGCATCACATCCAGCAATTGGTCCCGGATGCGCATCACCGGGTTCAGCGCGTTCATGGCGCTTTGAAAGACGATCGAAACGCTGCGCCAGCGGAACTGTTCCAGTTCCGTCATGTTCATCGTGAGGGTATCTTTTCCGGAAAAGAGGATCTCGCCGCCGGTAATCAGGGCCGGCGGGTGCAGTATCCGCAGGATGGCATGGGCCAGCGTGGATTTGCCGCTGCCGGATTCGCCCGCCAGACCGACCACCTCGCCGGATTGGACCGCGATGGAAACGTTGTCCACCGCCCGGACCGGCCCGTGCGGGGTCAGATACTCCACTTGCAGGTTGCGGATATCCAGGAGCAGCGGTGTGTTCTGCGCAGCGCTCCTCACGATCGATCCAGCTCCCGCCCCCGAAGCCTGGTCAGTCGGCATTTTTTCTAACCACGGGCGTGGCCAGGTGAGAGCTGACCTTATACTTCCTGAGGACATTCGTAACCTCCTTTTCACTGCGCAACCGCGGGTTTGTCACCTCGTCCACAGCGTAGATCAGCATGGTGGTGGCGAAAGCCACCAGGGCAACGCACAGCCCGGGCGGCACGAAAGTCCACCAGGTGCCCATGACCAGTGCCGAATTGTTCCGGGCCCAAAAGAGCATTGTTCCCCAGCTCACCGTGGTCACATTCTCAAAACCGAGGAACGCCAGCCCCATGTCCGCCCCGATGGCAAACACCACGTTTCCGAAAAAGACCGTGACAACCAGCGACATCATATTGGGCAAAATCTCGACGAAGATGATCCGTAAAATTCCTTCCCCGCTTACGACGGCGGCGGCAACGAAATCCTTCTCGCACAGGGCCAACATTTGCGAGCGGAATGTGCGGGCCGGCCAGGCCCAGCTGGTGATCGTGAGGACGAAGACCACGGTCGTTGTCCCAGGGCTGAGAAAGGAAGCGAGGATGATGAGCAGGGGCAGGGCGGGGATGATCAGAAACACGTTCGTGAAGACGTTGAGCAAACCGTCGGCCAAACCGTGCAGATAACCGGCGGTCATTCCCACTACCAAACCGATCAGCGTGATCAGCGCCCCGACGGTGAAACCGATGACCAGGGAGACGCGCGCGCCCCATACAATCTGACGCATGACATCCTGCTGTTGCCCGTTCGTGCCCAGCCAGAAATGGGCGGACGGCGGTTGATTCTGACGGCCTACGAAGCCGGCCGGATCTCCCGGAGTGATCACGGGCGCCAGTACCGCGATCAGGATGAAACCCAACAGAATGGTCAGCCCGAAAACCGCCTTCTTCTGGGAGAGCATGCGCAGGAAGAAGCCGGCCTCGCCTGAGCGGCCGCCCTCCGGGCGTTTTTCCGGCGAACTGCATTTCTCGTTATACGGTGTGGGAACAGTTGTTTTATCCATAAACCGGACTTTCTATCAGCTTACCCGCACGCGCGGATCCAACCGCACATACAACAGATCGACGATGAAATTTGCCGCGAGTACCGTCAGGGTGATCATGAAGAACAATGCCTGCATCAGGGGGTAATCGCTGGCCATGACGGAGCGGATAAGGTAGAAACCCAAGCCGGGATAGGCAAAGACCAATTCCGTCAGGATCAATCCGCCGAGGATGAAGCCGACCGACATGCCGAATTGGGTGAAGTTCGGAAGGATCGCATTGCGCATGGCGTATTGGAACATCACGCGCCACTCCGGCAAGCCTTTGGCTTCGGCCATGGTGATGTAATCCTCCGCCAACACGCCGACCATCGTGCTGCGCATGCCGATCAGCCATCCGCCGATCGAAACCAAGATGACCGTGGTGGCCGGCAGGGCGAGGTGGGTGATCACGCTTCCGACGAATGCCAGGTTCCAGCCGGGGGATAAATAATCAGAATAGGCGTGGGATAAAGGAAACCATTTCAAGAGGAAACCCAAAATAAACAAGGTGAGCATCGCCAGGAAGAAATAAGGAAAGGAGCCCAAAAAGTTGAACAAGCCTGGGAGGATCGAATCCAGCCGGCCGCCGCGCCGCCAGCCGACAATCACGCCCAGGATTGTGCCGATGACGAAGCTGAGGATCAGGGTGACAATTCCCAGAAGAAGGGTCCACACGAATGCCGAGGAAATGATCGTAGAAACCTTCTCGGGGTAGGCGGATATGGAAAGGCCGAAATCTCCGCGGAGTACATGGGTCATGTAATCAAAGTACTGCTGCAGAATCGGCGCATTGCTAAAACCGAACGCCTTTCTCAGGGCTTCGATTTGTTCGGGGGTCATTTTTCCATGCATGCGGGCAATCATAGATGTGACCGGATCGCCGGGCATGGCGCGCGGCAGGAGAAAATTGATCGTCAGGGAGGCCCAGGCCGCCGCCAGATACAATCCGATGTGCTTGAGCAGATATTTCATATCCTGGTCTCCGGAAGAGCCTGCCCCTCTTCGAGCCGCCGGAGCTGCGCCCCGTTCGGCGGCGCAGCTCCGGCGGAATTGGGAACTTACACGGGCTTGATCGCGGTTATGAGAATTAGCGCCTGTGGTGAAAACGACGGTGTGTCGAAAGGCGCACCCGGAACAAAGGGATTGTCCTTATCCGGCCAGCCGGTGAAGTTTTTGGTGGAATACTCGTACCAATCCACCTGCGGGTAGAGCGGCAGGGCGGGGGCATCCTGAACGAAGAGCATCTGAAGCTGGTTCATGATGTCTTTCTGCTGAGCCGGGTCGGCGGTCTTGGCGTACTGGTCCAAGAGATTGTCGGCTTGCGGATCAACAAAGCGGTTCCAGTTCTCGTTCGACGGCGTTCCGATTGGAAGCACGGTCTTGGCGCTCATCTGGCTGCGGAAGTAGTTGTAGGGGTCCGCTCCGCCGGAAGGCCAGCCGAGCGACCACTTGTGCTGGCCCTTCATGACCATATCCCCCCAGGTGTTCTCCTCGGGGGTATCGACGGTGACTTCGATGCCGATGTCCTTCATATTGTTGGAGATGATCTGGCAGTCCGAGTTCCAGTCCGTCCAACCGGCCGGCGAGGAACAAGGATAGGACATCTTCTTGCCGTCTTTGTCTCTCCGAACGCCATCCGAGCCCTTTGCAAAGCCGAGCGAATCCAGGATTTCATTCGCCTTCTGGACGTCATGGTTCATCCAGGTGGCGGCGGCCACGGCAGCCGGATTGATCCACTGCTTATATTGATCCGACAGCCCGGCGCCTGTCAACGGCGCAACGTAATCGAACATGGCGACATTGACGAGCTGCTGGCGGTCGATGCCCATGCTGACCGCCTTGCGGACATCGGGATTGTCGAACGGCTTCAATGCCGGGTTGATGTAGAGCATGACCGCATCGCCGCCGACAAAGTAGTAGTGGAGATCCTTGGGATCTTTGGAAATCAGGGTCTTTTCGATATCCGGATAGAAGTTGCCGCTCCAGTCCAACTCGCCGTTGATCATCGCCAGCAGGGCAGAGTCGTTATCTGGGTAGGCGGGGAAGCGAACGCCTTGGAAATAAGGCTTGCCTTCCTGCCAATAGTGCGGGTTCCGTTCCAGGACGAAAATCTGATTCTCGAACTTGGTCACCTCTGTGAACGGGCCGGTTCCGACCGGAGTGGGGTTGGTGAAAGTGACGGGATCGTCGATGGCCTTCCAGATGTGCTCGGGAACGATAAGGGTGTTGGAGATCACATACAGGGAAGGCACATTGACCGTCTTGAATTTAATCACCACTGTATGATCATCGGGAGCCGTCCAGCTTGCAATTTCATCATTCATCAAGGTTCCGCCCATGTAGTTGACAAGCGCGTCATGGGTCTTGAGCAGGTCGAAGGTGAAAATGACGTCCTGGGCAGTGAAGGGCTGCCCGTCGGACCATTGAACACCCTGGCGGAGATTGAACGTCAGGACTGTGTCGTTCTCGCTCCAGGTGTATCCGGTGGCCAGCCAGGGAACCAGTTCGCCGGAGGATTTGTTGAAGACCATCATCGGCTCGTAAATAAATCCCTGACCTGCGGGTATCCGGGCGTCCGGCGAATACGGGTTGAAATTACGCACCCAGGTGGACTGCTGTTCCATACTGACGCTTAGGAAAACGGGTTTGAAAGGAACCGCCGTGGCTGTGGGAGCCGCCACGGGAGCTTGAGCCGTCGCTGCGGTTGTCGCCATCACCGCCGCCGTTGTGGCGGTCGCCACCGGTATCGGGGTGGCGGTCTGCCCGCAGGCAGAGAGCAACATCGCGGTGGCCAAAAATACGGTTATCGTAAGAAAACTTTTTCTCGACATCTTTCCTCCTTCCAGGCTGATGCGGATCGCTTAGTTTGATTTATACCGATCATGCTGATCCGGAAACAGGTCAGCTCTTAATCCACAGCTGGCTATACCGAAAAAACCTTCTATCGCCCTCCTTTCCAACAAGCAGTGACTGGGTTTAGGGAATATCCTTTTTTAAAATCGCTATGGATTGCAACCACAGGATTGTCGGAAGACGATCTCCGTCGGCACCAGGGTCAACGAATCGGCTGTGCCATCGTGGATGATCTGCAGAAGTTGCCGGGCGGCGATGCGTCCCACATCCTCCGTGTGCGCCCGAACGGTGGTGAGCGGCGGATTGATATATGCGGAGAAGCGCTGGTCGTCAAAACCGACTACCGCAACGTCGTTGGGGATGGTTCGGCCGGCCGCATACAGCGCGCTATATACGCCCGCCGCAGACTCATCGTCACAGGCAAACACCGCGTCGAAGACTATGCCTCTGGAAAGCAGATTTCGAATGGATTGTTCCGCCACCGCGCGGTCAAATTCCCCCGGCGCGACAAGTTCCGCATCGAAGGGGATTCCCCGCATTTCCAGCGCCTGTCGGTACCCGGTTTCCCGCCAATAGGAATCCTCGTTGTGGTCCGGACCCCTCAGGAAGACGATCCTGCGCCGGCCGTGCGCTTCCATCAGGTGCTCCACGATCCGCCGGGAGGCCGCTTTGTTTTCCACCGTTACGCAGGGAATGCTCATCTTGTCCGGCGGCGATTGATGGATCAGCACGATCGGGAAATCTCGTTCATAGGCCTGATGAAGTCCGGCTTCGCTCAAACTATCCCAAAAGACAAGCATTCCATCAGTGTTGTGCGGACCAAGCGAGGAAGGAAATTCTGTACGCGGTCCGGTGCGGGCCGAACTTGAAATCAGCAGGTCGAATCCAGCCTCCCCGGTCACACTCTCGATGCCATGGAACATGGGAGGGAAGAAATCTCCATATAAATCCGCAACTAGTAATCCGATAGTATTTGTCTTATTTGTTGCCAGCCGTCTCGCCATAATATGCGGAACGAAATTCAATTCGGTCATGGCTGCTTGAATTTTTATGGATATGGATGTAGATAACGGAGCATTTTGATTGATATAGCGGCTTACCGAAGCGACAGAAACACCGGCCTTCTTTGCTACATCCCGTATCGTCGTGTTTTTTTTCTTTCCCTTGGTCATTTTCCACTCAATATGTAACCGGTTTCTGTAACCGGTTACATATTAAAGGAATAATTATTAAGAGTCAAGGGATTTGAACGAGAAAATCCAAATTGCAAGAATATTAAAGATGGCTTTCAGTCCAATTGTATTGGAAGGGTTGTGCTGACTATTTGGCTCTTCTGCGCCAAGATTACCCGAAGATATGTGTTTCTATTCCGCCCGAATTATCATGCTTTTTGATCTTTGTCCTCCACTATTCCGGATCCACCATGAATATTCCCCTGTACGGTCAGGACTTCTTTTGTCCATCGGTTCCAATATCAAAATCCTATGAAAAACCAGCCACCGTCTGATTGGTTATTGGGGCCATCGTAGATTTAAGCCGCAGCAGAGCCGATCTTAAGGTAGAAAACCCTCTTCTTCGCCAGCAGAATATCGTTCTTCACCAACAAATCAAACAGCCTCAGATTTCGAATGGCCGCCGCTTTCGGCCGGAATTGTTTGCACGTTACCCAAATGCCGGCATCATGCAATCTTCCTTATCCAACCCGATCCGCTCCTTCGCTGGCATTGAGAGTTGTTCTGTTTTTTTGCGGGATAAGCAAAGTAGGTAGGTGAGCGGGGGATTCAACCGTTTTTCTTGGGCAATTCCGGCATCTGCTTAATAGATGCTAGTTGTTTCAGAGGTTTTAACTTTTCTAATAAGGATGTCTTGAGCTAAATAATCCAAATATATGTAGGAATTCGTCATTGACAAACGTAAAAACGATATTAAACTTACAAACTGTAAGTAATAATTACACGGTGTAAATAACTTAATTTCAAGATAGGAGCATATGACTGAATCGCTCACGATAACCGCGACTGAAATGCGCAGCATTAACCGCACGGCTGTATTGGATCTCTTGCGCCGTGAAAGCCCCATCTCGCGGGCGCTGATTGCCCGGCGGCTTAATGTCAGCCTGCCGACAGTCATGCGGATCGTTGACGAGCTGCTCAAGGAGGGTTTGGTCCAACCCCTTTCCGACACGCAATGGAGCGGCGGAAGGCGCCGGACTTTATTGGAATTCAATTCGGAAGAGCACGTGGTCATCGGAATCGATCTGAGCGGCACTCATATGTTTGGCGCGATTGCCGATTTTGGCGGCAACATCCTGGAAGAAGTGGACTTTGGCCATCGAAGCCGCGAAGGTGAGGAGAACTACAGTTTTCTTGTGGAATTGATTGAACAGCTTCTTGCCAGTCCGAAGACCGCCGGAAAAAAAGTGTGGGGCATCGGCGTCGGCGCGGCCGGCGTGACTCTCCATAAAGAAGGAATGGTGGTTTGGTCGCACAGTCTCAATTGGCGGGACTACCCGCTGCGTGAAAAGCTCTCCGTCCGCTTCGGCCTTCCCGTCATGGTGGATAACGATGTAAACCTCGCCGCGCTGGGCGAGCTGTGGTACGGCGCCGGTCAGAATATGCACGATATGGTCCTCTTAGTGGTGGGGACCGGCATCGGCGCGGGGATCATCATCAATGGAGCCTTATACCGGGGCGCGCATGAGGCGTCCGGAGAGGTGGGGTACCTCCTGCCTGGGCGCGAGTTCCTCAGCAAGCGCTATGAAAACTTCGGCGCGCTCGAGAGCCAGGCTTCCGTTACCGGAATCATCGCGCGGGCGAGATACGCGCTGCAAGGCACCCGTTCCGCATCCGCCTTGGAAGAGTTGACCCTGGAGGATTTTTTCAAAGCCGCCCGCGGGGGCGAGGGTTGGGCAAAACCCATCCTGGAGGAAACGCTCGATTACCTGGCCATGGGCATTTCCAGCGTGATCGCCTACTTCGATCCGGAACTCATCATCCTGGGCGGGGACCTTATTCGATCGGCAGATTGGTTGCTGGAACCTGTGATCCAAAGGGTCGTTGGAACGGTTCCCTATTGTCCGCGGATCGTCTCGTCCGGTTTGGGATCGCGGGCAGTTGTGATGGGCGCCGTCACCCACGTTTTGCACAATTCGGCCGATTTCTACACGGTCACCAAGCTTTCATAAGCGGTCTTCCGGCGGGGTTCGGGATGGAAAGGAAACGAATGGTTAACCCTGATGGTGGATATAAGCCTGAAAAACGCTTCCATGCAACTTGTGGTTGTTTGAAAAGCCTAAACGAAACGTTACGTAGGACTTATTAAGGAGGTGACCTATCGAGAGAAGGAAAGAGAATCAAACTCTCAATTGATTTTCACCCGTTGGCTCGTGGTTCTTTAAAGGAGGAGTTATGCATTCCCATTCGCGCTTCTTAGACCTCTATGTAATATTGACAGTCATCCTTGTGGCAGCCGGTTGCCAAACCACCGCAACTTCGGCTCCCAACGCTACGGCGGCGCCGGCGACTGCGGTTTCCAACGCTACGGCGGCTCCCACCGCTGCGGTTGCGCCGGTCACTATTCACATCTTGACCCAGGATCAGGCCGGAATGAAGCCCGCGGAGATCGATCAGATCGCCCGCGACTTTGAAGCCCTGAACCCCGGCATCAAGGTCTCGATGGAATATGTCGGCTACGATGCGATCCATGACAAGATCGTCACCGCCATGGCCGCCAATCCGCCCGGATACGATGCCTCGATGATCGACGTCATTTGGCCGGATGAATTCATCAAGGCCGGATACCTGCTCGACGTCACCAATCGGATTACGCCCGAAATGAAAACCGGCATCTTCCCGGCTTCCTGGAACGGCGTGACCCGCGGCGGAAAAGTCTACGGCATGCCCTGGCTGATGGACGTGAAATACTTCATGTACAACAAAGATATCTTGGCCAAGGCCGGCATCGCCAACCCGCCCGCCACCTGGGAAGAACTGGTAACCCAGGCCAAGACCATCAAAGACAAGAGTCTGGTGGAATTTCCGATCAACTGGTCGTGGAATCAGAAGGAAGGCGTGGTCTGCGACTTCACGGCGCTGCTGTTCGGCAACGGTGGCGCGTTCCTCGATGCAAGCGGCAAGCCAATTTTCAATAATGACAAAGGGGTGCAAGTCCTTACCTGGATGAAGCAGACGATTGATGAAGGCATCAGCAATCCGAGCGCGGTGTCCTCGGATGAGGGCGCGGTCGAAGCTTCCTTCCTCGCGGGCAAAGCCGCCTTCGCCGTGAACTGGATGAACCAGTACGCCGATTCGAACAATCCCGCGTCTTCGCAGATCGTGGGTAATGCGGCCTTCGCCCCGATGCCCGTGTTCGCCGCGGGCGCCGCCGCCGGCATCAAAAGCGCCAGCGTTGATGGCTCCAGCTCGTTCGCCATCATGGCCACCAGCCCCTACAAAGACCAGGTTTGGAAGTTCCTCGTTTATCTCACCAGCAACGAAATCCAGATGAAGTTCTCCGCCGAAATGCTTCCCATCTGGCAGAATGACTTCTCCGGCGCGCTGCTGACAGAGCTCGAAGGCAAGACCCCGACCAATCCGGTCACCGTCCCGGCCTTCCTCGCGCAATTCCCGTATGCCAACGAGCGGCCGACCGTTCCGTACTACAATGAAGGCTCAGCGGCACTGCAACTCGCCATCCAGGAAGCCCTGACGGGTGTAAAATCCCCAAAGGATGCTTTGGATGCGGCGGCAGCCAAATGGGTTGAACTGGCTGGGTAATAATTAATCGGTCTTTCTTCTTCTCCAAGAGGCGGAGAGGCTTGTTGCCTCTCTGCCTCTTGGAAGGCGTTCCCTATGAAATTGAGATTAAACCTTCGACAGAAGGATATCGGAATCGCCTGGTTGCTGGTGATACCCAGCCTGCTGGTCATTCTCGGCGTTACGCTTTGGCCGATCATTTATACCTTCTTTCTAAGCTTCTACAATGTGCAAGCCGGCTTGAACGCGGTTCGTACCTTCGTCGGATTGGACAACTATCTGACGATGATCAAAGACCAGGTCTTTTGGGAGACCATCGGCCGGACGGCTTACTTTACCGGCGTCTCGGTCAGCCTGGAAATCGTCCTCGGGCTGGCCGTGGCGCAGCTCATTACATCCAAGCCATGGGGTTGGCAGTTCCTGCGGTTTGCGCTCATCATCCCCTGGGCGGTTCCTACGATCGTCAACGGCGCCATGTGGCGCTGGATCTACAGCAGCGATTTCGGCGCCTTGAACGGTTTGTTGTATCAGCTCGGCCTCATTCGGCATTACATACCCTGGCTTTCGAACCCCAACTATGCGATGAATCTAGTGATCGTCGCCGATGTTTGGCATATGATGCCGTTTGTCGCACTGGTAATGCAGGCGGCGCTCGCCGGGTTGTCACCCGAGCTGGAAGAAGCCGCCGCTGTGGATGGCGCGAATGCCTGGCAGCGGTTCTGGCTGATCCGGCTGCCCTTGTTGCGGCCGGCGCTGCTCGTTGCCCTGGTCGCCCGCACCGTGGACGCCTTCCGCGTATTCGATATCGTCTACATCATCACCGCCGGCGGGCCGGCCTTCCGCACGGCAACGATCACCTATTTGACCTACTTGACTACCTTCGCCTACGGGAAACAAGGACTCGGAGCCGCACTGTCCTTTCTAATCTCCGCGTTCATCCTGGTGATGGCGTTCATTTATATCCGCATCTTGTATCGTCCGGAGGAGATTTAGCCATGCGCTGGAGAAAAATCCTCCCGAAGTTGTTGCTCACGTTGTGCACGCTCCCCATCCTTTTTTTCATCTTCTTCCCGGTGCTTTGGCTCTTCAGCACCAGCCTTTCGAATCAAGTGGAACTGTATGCCGTTCCCCCGCATTGGATTCCGCAGCACCCGGTCCTGAGGAATTACCTGGAGATCATTAATCCCGCCCTGGCGACGACAGCCGTGCCGCGTACGTTCGCGGTCGCACTCTGGAATTCTTTCAAGATCTCTTCCATCGTGACGATCGTCTGTCTAGTGATCGGGTCGATGGCGGCGTATGCACTGGTGCGCATTTCCTTCGGCTTCAACCAGGTAATCCGGGTCGGGGTGATGGCCGTGCGCATGGTTCCGGAAGTCTCACTCATCATCCCGCTCTACGTGATCGCCTCCAGCCTGCAACTTATCAACAAGCCGATCGTGCTGATCATCACCTATATGAGCTTCGCGCTGCCGTACGCCATCTGGCTGCTCGCGGCGTATTTTCAATCGGTGCCAATCGAATTGGAGGAGGCGGCGCGGTTGGACGGCTGTTCGCGGATCGGAATTCTCTTTCGCATTGTGATGCCGATTTCGGTCCCCGGTCTTGTTTCAACCGCCATGTTCGTCTTCCTGCTGTCATGGGACGAGTTCTTCTATGCGCTGATCTTCACAAGTACCTTGGCGGCCAAAACTGCACCGGTGGCCATCGCGGAATTCATCGGGAGGTACAACATCAACATCAATGGCATGATGGCGGGCGGCGTCCTCGTGGCTATCCCGCCGGTGCTGCTCGCGCTCGTCTTCCAGCGCTATATTGTCAGCGGCATGACGGTCGGGGCGGTAAAGGGGTGACGCGGAAGGCGACGCCTATATTCCATGTTCATTTGGACCCGTAGTGTCCTGTATATGTGCAGGATACAATGTTCCATAAAACCTCGAATGAAGGAGCGGCTACCATGAACGTACCTTTTTACGGACACGTACGACAGTATCAGGGGATGAAGAGCGAGATCGACGCAAGGATTCAGGAGGTGATTCTCAGCGGGCAGTACGTGCAAGGCCCGATGCTGAAGAAGTTCGAGGAAGAACTGGCGGCATACGCCGGTTTGAAGTATGCCATCGGCGTGGGCAATGGGACGGATGCGCTGTGGCTTACGTTCCTGTCACTGGGATTGGGCGAGGGCGACGAGCTGATCACCAATGCCAACACGTTCTTCGCCACGGCGGAAGCAATGTGGATCGCGGGTTGCACGGCGGTGCTGGTGGATTGCGACAAGGAGACACGCTGCATCGACCCGGCGGCGGTGCGGAAGGCGATCACCAAACGAACGAAGGCGATCGTGCCGGTGCATCTGTACGGCCAATGCGCGCCAATGCGCGAGATCCGGAAAATCGCCGATGAGTTTGGATTGTTCGTGGTGGAGGATAACGCGCAGGGGATCGACGCGCGCGGGGATGATTTCCGGATCGGCGAACTGTCGGACGCGGTGTGCATCAGCTTCATCATCCAGAAGAATTTGGGAACCTTCGGCGACGGCGGGGCGATCTGGACCAACCACGCCTATATCAACGATAAGGTGCGCAAGCTGCGGAACCATGGATCGAGCAAGCGGGACGTGCACAGCATGGGATTCAACAGCCGGCTGGACGATTTGCACGCCGGTATATTAAGCGCCAAGCTTAAGCACATCGGAGAGTGGAGCGACCGCCGGATCGCGATCGCGAAGCAATATGAGATAGGGCTGAAGGGCTGCGACTTTCTGGATTTGCCCCGCGCCCGGCCGGGGTACCGGCACGTGTATCATCTGTATGAGGTGGAGACGAAGGATCCGGCTGACCGCAACAAGCTGCTCGACTATCTCAATAAGAATGGGATCGACGCGAAGACCCACTACTCGATCGCGATACACATGCAGGAAGGCTTTCCGTGGGGGAAGGATGCGCGGGTTGTGACGCCGCTGACAAACGCGGAAAAGAGCGCCGCCTCGTGCATCTCGCTTCCGATGTTCCCGGAATTGACGGACGAGGAAGTGCAGTACACCATCCGGACAATTTGCGATTGGCCGAAGCCAAAATAAAAGAGAGACTGTTCTGGTTGGAGGTCGTCATTCCCGTCCCCGGCGAAGCCGGGGGCGGGAATCCGTGGGTGAAATTGCGCAGCTTCACGGTCCAGATGCCCGCCTGCGCGGGCATGATGTTACCCTGGATAATTCAAAAAAGAGGAAACCATGGACCCAATAAAACGAATCTACACGGTGGCGGTGGCGGGGCTTGGGAAGCGAGGGATGCATCACATCGCCGCCGTGGCCGCGAATCCGCGTTTCCGGTTGGTGGGCCTTTGCGATATCGATGCGGCTCGGCTGGATGCGGCCAAGCAGAAGTATGGGATAGAACATGCCAATCCGGATGCCACCTCGTTGCTCGCGGACGTCCGGCCGGACGTGTTCATCTTCTGTACGCTGCCGCAAGTGCGGTTACCGCTTATCCAAGCCGGGGTGGAAGCGGGAGTGCAATTGATCGCATTCGAGAAACCGGTGGCGATGTCGATGAACGAGGCGCTGGAGATGCGGGAATTGCTGCGGAAAGCCGGGGTGAAGTCGGTGGTCAGCCACCAGCACCGCTACGGAGAGCACTACCGGAAGGTTAAGGAGATCATCGCGAGCGGTGCGATCGGGCGGGTGCACACGGTGTATGGGCATGCCACGGGCTGGATGCTGCACATGATGACCCACCTGATCGAATACGCGGGATGGTACAACGGGGATGCGGATGCGGAGTGGGTGGTAGGGCAGGCGGACGGGAAGGAGAAGTTCGCGGATGTGCACAGTTCGCCGGATTATATTGCCGCGTTGGTGCAGTACGCCAACGGAGTGCGCGGGATAATCGAATGCGGAGCGGGGGCTCCGGATGTGCCGGAAGTGGAGGCGTGGTGGCGGAAGTGCCGTGTGGGGGCGCAGGGGACGGAAGGCTTTGCGGAGGTGCTGACGGGCGGGGGGGGAGCGGGCGGCGGTTGGCGGGCGGTGACGAAGGACGGGATGCAATCCGGACCCGGCGGGATGGACTACGAGCACGACAT
>PLND01000010.1 GCA_003141675.1 Anaerolineae bacterium | reverse complement strand
TTCGCCATCATCCCGGCGGCGTTCGCCTTGACCTATCCGGCGCTGGGTGTGTTGAACGTCATGGGGCTCTCCACCCCGCAAAGCGCGATCCTCTCGGCGGTGATCTTCAACGCCTTGATCATCATCGCGCTCATTCCGCTGGCCCTCCGGGGCGTACCCTACCGCGCGGTCGGCGCCGCCAGACTGCTGCGCGACAACTTGCTCATCTATGGGGTCGGCGGGTTGGTCGCCCCGTTTATCGGGATCAAACTGATCGATATGCTCCTGACGGCGTTGCATCTGGTCTAGGGAGCGATGGACGGTTGAAAGGAGAAAACCCGCCATGAGAAACAACCGCATTTCGATTTTCATCCGACTTCTGATCAACAGCCTGCTGGCTGTTCTAACCGTGGGCGTTACCACCCTCCCTTTGGCGCTGATCGGAAGGCAGACGCTCGGCGAGGCGGTAATCGCCTTGGTCTACCTTGTGCCGGTGGCTTGGAGCGCAAGCCGATGGGGATTGGTGCCGGGATTGAGCGCCGCACTCGCCGCGTCGATGTGCTTCGATTTTCTTTTCATCCCACCCTTTAATACTTTCGCGGTGGGCAGCCTGGAAGGTTGGCTGGTGCTGGCAATTTTTCTTGGCGTGGCGGTGGTCGTGGTGGAACGCATTCAATCCAGCCTGATCAAAGCCCGGGAAGCCGTTTTCATGTACGAGTTGAGCGCGGCGCTTGGCGGAAAGCGCACGCAGGAAGCCGCAGCCCGCACGGTCGCCCAGCAAATCCGCCGGCTGTTCCAGGCGACGCTGGTGAACGTGAGCTTCCAACCCGAAAAAGACGCCAAGAGCATCATCGTCGGCGAACCAAAGGATGCCGCCGCGGAATGGCAGCCGGATCGAACCATCCCGATCGAGAACGCCTGGGGATTGGTCGGCGAAATTCAAATCTGGCGCGGGCCGTACGCGGATATGCCGGCCGAAGACAGCCGGATTCTCCGGAATTTTGCCTGGCAGGCCGCCGAGGCTCTCGAACGAACCCGCGCGATGGAAATCCGCGAGAGCGGATCGCATCCATCGCCGAAGACCGCTCCGGTGTAGAGGAGGATCATGTTGCGGAGTCAATTGCGCCCGGCCATTCTCATTTTGATCCTGTTCACGCTGATCACCGGATTCCTCTATCCCCTGGCAGTCACCGGCATCGCTCAGCTGGTTTTTCCCCATCAGGCCAACGGCAGCCTGATCGTCCGGAATGGAAATGTGACCGGTTCCAGCTTGATCGGCCAATCGTTTGACGATCCCAAGTATTTCTGGGGCCGGCTTTCGGCGACGAGCGGCTTCCCGTACAATGCGGCGGCGTCGTCCGGTTCAAACATGGGGCCTCTCAATCCTGCCCTCATCGCCTCGGTCCAGGCCCGGATCACGGCTCTGCACGCGGCCGACCCTGGTAATACCCAACCCATCCCGGTGGATCTAGTCACGGCGTCGGGAAGCGGTTTGGATCCCGACATTTCGATCGCCGCGGCGCTCTATCAGGCACCCCGTGTGGCAAAGGCGCGCGGAATTGCCGAGGGTGCCGTGATCGCCCTCGTCAATGAGTACACCGAAGGAAGGCAACTGGGGTTCCTCGGCGAACCGCGGGTTAACGTCCTGCAGTTGAACCTTGCGCTGGACGCTATACAATAGAAGCAGATGACACCTCCGGAACCATCCCGCCCAAACCCCGAAGCTCTGCTGGCCAAAATCCAGGCTGAAGAGACGGCGCGCCACCGCGGCATCCTGAAGATCTTCCTCGGATACGCGGCCGGGGTGGGCAAAACCTTTGCCATGCTGGAAGCCGCGCGGATGCGCCGGGCCGAGGGCATGGATGTGGTGGTAGCGTATGTCGAAACCCACCGCCGAATCGACACCGAAGCCCTGCTCGCGGGGCTGGAGATCATCCCGCGCAAGACGGTGCAGTACCGCGGCGTCGATTTGACCGAGATGAACGTCGAAGCGGTGCTCGCGCGCCGCCCGCAAATCGCCCTGGTGGACGAGTTAGCGCATACCAACGTTCCCGGGTCAGTGCATCCCAAGCGCCATCAGGACGTGGAAGACCTCTTGGACGCCGGGATTAACGTCTATACCACCCTCAATATCCAGCATATCGAAAGCCTCAACGACGTGATCGCCCAGATCACCGGCGTGAAGGTTCGGGAGACCCTTCCCGATACGGTGCTGGAAGAAGCCGACACGATCGAAGTGGTGGACCTCCCGCCGGAAGAACTACTTAAACGGCTGCAGGAAGGCAAGGTATACATCCCCGATCAGGCGGCCCGCGCGGTGCAGCAGTTTTTCCGCAAAGGCAATCTGACCGCCCTGCGCGAAATGAGCCTGCGGTTTGCGGCCGAACGCATCGAAGGCCAGATGCAGACTTACATGCAGGATAAATCCATCGCCGGACCCTGGGCTGCGGGCGAACGGCTGATGGTGTGCATTAGCCCCGGCGCGCTCGGTGAACGCTTGGTCCGTTCCGCACGGAGGCTGGCCGGCGAACTGAATTGCGAGTGGCTGGCGGTGTATGTCGAAACGCCCGAGCACGCCAGAATTTCGGACGCGGAGCGCGACCGGATCGCGCGCACCCTCCAACGCGTGGAGGAGTTGGGCGGGAAGACGGTCACACTTGTGGGTTCCTCCCTGCACGAGGTGCTGCTAGAGTACGCCCGCAAGAACAACATCACCCGCATCATCGTCGGAAAACCGGCCCGGCCACCATGGCAGGATTGGCTGCAAACATCCCTGGTCCATCGATTAATTAGAGAAAGCGGCCCGATCGACGTATTCGTCATCAGCGGGGAACCAGAGGCCGCCTATCCTGCGCCGGTAAGGGGATTTATTCCCCATCGCCCGCTGAACCGCTATCTGTCGGCTATTCTCCTGGTGGTTGCCGCCTCAGGGTTGAGTTTTTTCTTTCGCGGTCTCATCGCACCCACAAACCTGGTGATGATCTACCTGCTGGCGGTGGTGATCGCCGCCATTCGATTGGGACGCGGCCCGTCCATTTTGGTTGCATTTTCAAGCGTAATCACGTTCGATTTCTTTTTCGTTCCACCGTATCTGACTTTAGCGGTCACCGATACGGAATATCTGCTCACCTTCGCCGGTTTTTTCGCGGTGGCTTTCGTCATCAGCCAACTGGCCACCAGCCTCCGCGACCAAGCCGAATCCGCCGAGCGGCGCCGGGTCGAGACCGCTTCCCTATACGGCTTGAGCCGCGACCTCTCGGCCACCAACAGCCTGGAAAGCATCCTCCAGGCGATCATGAACAATATCGCCCAGACCTTTGACCGCGATATGGTGATCTTTCTTCCCGATAAAACGGGGACGCTTCAACCCATGGCCGCCACCCCGGATTTTCAAACCGGCGAGATCGAATTGGCCGTCGCGGAATGGGCATATGAACATAACCAGCCCGCCGGCCGGGGAACCGACACTCTCCCCGCGGCCACCGCACGCTATTTGCCGCTGAACACCGCAGGCGCCCGCGTGGGAATCCTTGCCGTACGGCCGCACGACCCGTCACACCACCTTCCGCCGGAGGGTTACCGGCTGCTCGAAGCCTTTGCCAGCCAGGCTTCCCTGGCCATCGAGCGCGTGCAGCTCACCGAACAGGCTCAGCAGGCGCACCTTCTGGAAGCGACCGAAAAGCTGCAGTCCTCGCTGTTGAATTCCCTCTCGCACGATTTGCGCACGCCGCTCGTATCAATTACCGGAGCGCTGACGAGTCTGGGCGACCAGGCCGGCGCCCTCAACGAGGAAGACCGGCACAGCCTGATCCAAACCGCGCGGGAGGAAGCTGAGCGCTTGAATCGATTGGTGGGCAACCTGCTTTCCATGACCCGGATCGAAAGCGGCGCACTGTATTTGCACCGCCAGCCGGAGGACCTTTCCGACATCGTCCACAATGCGTTGGAATTGCTGGGAAAACAAATTGCGGGGAATCCGGTCCGGGTGAACATTTCCCCGGATTTTCCACCCGTGCCCGTGGATTTCGCACTGATGGTCCAAGTGCTTATCAATATCCTCGACAACGCCGTGAAATATTCTCCCCCGGGTTCCCTGATCGATATCAGCGCGGGCGAAGATGGAACGACGGCCCACCTGGAAATCGGCGATCGCGGAATCGGGATCCCTTCCGAAGAGATGGCGAGCGTTTTTAACAAGTTTTACCGCATTCAGCGGCCGGAAAACGTCAGCGGATCCGGATTGGGACTCTCCATCTGCAAGGGGATCGTGGATGCTCACGGGGGAAAAATATACGCTCAGGCCCGCCCGGGCGGCGGAACCCTGATTGCCCTGGAATTGCCATTATTGGAATAAAATAATCTCCTCATGGAAAACGGCCTGAGGATTCTAGTCGTCGACGACGAAACCCCCATCCGGCGGTATTTGCGGGTGGCACTCGGGGCGCAGGGCTACACGGTGCTGGAAGCCGCCGGCGGCCAAGAAGCCTTGAACGAAGTCGTTGCCAGCCACCCGGATCTGATCATCCTGGATCTGGGCCTGCCCGACATCGACGGGGTGGAGGTCGCGCGCCGGTTGCGCGAGTGGTCGCAAACGCCCATCATCATCCTTTCGGTGCGAGAGGCGGAGGAGGATAAAATCGCCGCGCTCGACGCCGGGGCCGACGATTATCTGGTCAAACCGTTCGGCACCGGGGAACTCATGGCCCGCATCCGCGTCGTCATGCGCCGCCAGGCCAACGTCGCCGACGAGCCCGTCCTGCAGGCGGGCGCGTTGCGGATGGATCTGCCGCGCAGGCTGGTGACAGTTGCGGATCGCGAGATCACTCTCACGCCGACGGAATACGACTTGTTGCGGATCTTGCTGCAAAACGCCGGTAGGGTGCTCACCCATCGCCAGCTTTTGCGCATGGTTTGGGGAAACGCGTACGAAAGCGAACAGCATCTTCTGCGCGTCAACATCAGCAACCTTCGTCACAAACTCGAACCGGACCCCTCCCAGCCGGCGTTTATCCACACCGAACCGGGAGTTGGGTACCGGCTTATCCCGCCGGAATGATTTGCTCCCGCGTTTCCTGAGAACACCGCAATCCACAGATAGCCCCCCGCCCCGGGTATAATCGACGTCTAGCACAGTGCTGAAAATGTCTGGATATGTCATTGCGAGGAGCGAAGCGACGAAGCAATCTTGGGTTTCCGACGGCGAAAAACTAGATTGCCCCGCCCCGGCCCACTCTTTGCATGAGTTGCATTTGCCGGGGCGAGNNCTCCCTTCCCCCGAAGAATACGAGGGCAAGCGGTCGCCCCCGCTTCCCTCGCTTCGCGAGGGCAGGCGCGAGGGTAAACTCGCAATGACATCTATCTTGCTTTTCAGCACCCTGCTTATAGCCAGGATCATCCGTTCCCGCCTACAGAAAGGCGATTCATGAAACAAAGAACCACTCTGGGTTGTCTGGCGGCGCTCTTTATTCTGGGATGCCTTCTTCCCGCCAGCGTGATCTGCGCAGCAGGCAACATCGGGGCGTATTATCTCTTGCGCAAACCGGTGGCCCTCCACGACCCGGCCCAAATCGAGAATGAGATGGACCGGATCGAGTCGGAAGTCCGTGCCCTACGCGACATCTCCGACGCTGCTCCGGCGAAACGCACCCTGATCACCCGCGATCAGCTGCGCGCGGAAATGACGGATGAATTTAAGAAGGCTTATTCCCGCCAGCAGGTGCAGGAAGATCTGGAGGAATACGCGGCCTTCGGCGTGCTCGATGCAAAGTTTGATCTGTACTCTTTTTATTTGAATACGTACTCCACGGATGTCCTGGGGTATTACGACCCGGTCAAGAAGCAACTGTTCGTCGTCTCCGGTGCGGGATTCGGGGCGAGCGAACGGTCCACCTTCGCGCACGAATATTTACACAGTCTGCAATTCCAGAGAGACAATCTTACAGCGGATAATTGGAACAGCGGGGAGAATTCCGATATTATTTCCGGGAAGCAGGCACTGGTGGAAGGGGAAGCCGCGTTTGTAGAGGACATGTGGCAGAAGCGATACTTCTCGCTGGGGGATCAAATCGATTATTACAAACAATCCCTGAGCGCTCTCAACCTGGATTATTTCCGCATTCCGTACTTCCTGGAGCAGCAGTTGTACTTTCCTTATCTCGAAGGCAAAGCGTTCATCGCGTCCCTGTATGCCGAAGGCGGTTGGGCGGCGGTAGATGCAGCCTTCCACAACCCTCCTTCCAGCACGGAAATGATCATGCACCCGGAGGATTACCTGCAGGGCGATCAGCCGGTGCGGGTGGCGAAGCCGGTCCTTCCCGAATCACTTGCCGGCAGCTGGCGCGAGGCCCACGAAGACGTCCTGGGAGAATTTTCGATCGATCTAGTCCTGGGGACCCATGTGAACTCAGTCCAGGCTTCCAAGGCAGCCGCCGGCTGGGGCGGCGACCGCTTTGTTGTCTGGCACAACGATGCCGACCCCGCCACGGCCGTAGCCTGGCACACGCGTTGGGATACACAAACAGACGCGGACGAGTTCGCATCCGCGCTCAATGAATATGACGGCGGACGGTTCGGAAAATCCCAACCGGAGACGGGCGCGGTATGCTGGATAACAACCGTTGCCGCCTGCCAGGCGCAATCCGGAGCGGACGTATGGTGGTTCTACGGCCCGGATTCGAAAACGGTGCAAAGCCTGATGGCAAGCAATCTGCCGGGGGAATCGGGGGTTGATCCGGCTGTCTCTTCCGCCTTAATCCAGCTCTTCCCGTTTTTTCTCTGATGGAACCTCTCCACCTTCTTTCGTTACCGATCTTTATTTATTTATTGGCGTAAACTCCGCAGAATAGTTCCCCGTTTTATGGAC
>PLND01000066.1 GCA_003141675.1 Anaerolineae bacterium | reverse complement strand
ATCAACGCCCAAGGCGAAGACGTGGTTTCGGGGACCCGCCAAACGATGCGGATCGGGGAAATGAAAACCGTCATGCCCAAGATCTATGCGCAGCTGGAGAAATACTGTCAGCGCCTGGAAAAATATTACCGTGAAACACAGGATATCGAATTTACCATCGAGCGCGGTACCCTGTGGATGCTGCAGACCCGGAACGCCAAGCGCACCGCCCAGGCCGCGATCCGGATTGCGGTTGACATGACCGGCGAGAAATTAATCACCAAGGAAGAGGCGGTTTGGCGCGTGCAACCCGAACATGTGGATTTCTATCTTCACCCGCAGTTCGAGGCGTCGGAGAAAAAATACGCGGCCTCCCGCGGCGATCTGATCGCAACCGGTTTGAACGTCTCCCCCGGAGCCGCCGTCGGCCAGATCACTTTCGACGCGGATAGCGCGGAAAGACAAGCCAAGAAGGAAAATATGGCCGTGATTATGGTCCGGCCGGAGACCACGCCCAACGATGTGCACGGCATGCTGGCGGCCAAGGGAATTCTCACCAGCCGCGGCGGGCGCACCTCCCATGCGGCGCTCGTCGCGCGCCAGTTCGGGATCCCGGCGGTGGTTGGCGTGGCGGCGATGGAAGTCGACGTCGACAACCGGCAGTTCAAGGTGGCCGGGAAAGTCTACAAGGAAGGCGATTGGATCTCCCTCGATGGGACGACCGGCGAGGTGTTTGCCGGCAAGATAAAAACCGCCGATCCATCATTTGACGAACCGTACCTGCTAAAACTTCTCTCCTGGGCGGATGGCCTGCGGAAACTCGGGGTATGGGCGAATTCGGATTACCCGCGGGATGCCCGCCGCGCGCGGAATTTCGGCGCCGAAGGCATCGGTCTGTGCCGCACCGAGCACATGTTCTTCGAAACCGAACGCTTGCCCATTGTCCAAAAAATGATTCTGGCCAAGACCGCGGAAGAGCGGAAGATGGCACTCGATCAACTCCTCCCGTTCCAGCGCAGCGATTTTGACGGCCTGTTCCGCGCAATGGACGGGCTTCCGGTCACGATCCGGTTGATCGACCCGCCTTTGCACGAATTCCTGCCCTCGCTGACCAGCCTGATCGAGGAAGTAACAACCCTCCGGATCAAGAAGGATAACCCCAGCCTCCTGCAGGAAAAGGAAAAACTGCTCGCGGCCGTGGAAGCCATGCACGAGGATAACCCGATGCTGGGGTTGCGCGGCGTACGGCTGGGAATCCACATCCCCGAATTGACCCGCATGCAGGTAAGGGCGATTTTCGAAGCGGCCTGCCAGTGCACCAAGCAGGGCGTGGTCGTGCATCCCAAGGTGATGATCCCCTTGATTTCGCACGTTAACGAACTTCGCCTCCAGCAAACCGCGTTGGAAGAGGAAGCCCGCAAGGTGATGCAGGAGCAGGGAATCACAATCGAATACAAGTTCGGGACGATGATTGAAATTCCGCGGGCGGCGCTGACCGCCGGTCAGATCGCGGAGATGGCTCAATTCTTCTCCTTCGGGACCAACGATCTTACCCAGATGACCTACGGAATCTCGCGCGACGACGCGGAGAAGGGTTTCCTAATTGAATATATCGAGAAGAAAATCCTTTTGGAGAATCCATTTGCCTCCATCGACGAAGATGGCGTGGGAAAGCTCATGGAAATGGCGGTGCGCGCAGGCCGTGCGACGAGGAAGACACTGGACATCGGAATTTGCGGCGAACACGGCGGCGATCCGAAATCCATCGGGTTCTGCCACCGGATCGGGCTCAACTATGTATCCTGTTCTCCCTTCCGCGTCCCGATTGCGCGTCTGGCGGCAGCCCATGCCGCGATAGCCGAGAAGATGGGCGAAAAAGAAAAATAACGGCGACGGAACCGAAACACAACAGGCTGCAGGAAACTCTGCAGCCTGTTTTTATTATTCTCCAAAAGGAATCACCGGATTATCGAGATTGCCATTGGATGTCATTCCGGAGTGCGTGCATCGGACGGTCGCGCGTATGGGCTCTGATAACGGATTTACCAGCCTTCCAAATACGTGCGCCATTCCGAGAAATCATCCAGATAATGGCCGAACAAGTATAGGGCTGAACGCGGAGGTTCGCGGGGTGGCGTTCGGAGGTGCATATGAGCTTCATCCAGCAACCGTCCGCCTTTATTCCGGTTGCAGGGCGGACAGGCGGCGACCAGGTTTTCCCAGACATGGGCGCCGCCCCGGTAGCGGGGGATGACGTGATCCACCGTGAGATGCATCGTGCGCCGGCCGCAATACTGGCAGGTGTACCCGTCCCTCCGAAATATCTCCTTCTTGGAAAGGTGAGGGAATGGCCGCGGTGGGTGAATCATCTTCTGCAGCTGGATGACCGAGGGGCAGGGGAGCGACAAACGGACCGTGTGCACGTATCCGCGGCCGTTAATGACCAGGCGGGCCTTGCCGCCGATGATCAGATGCAACGCCCTCCGCGTGTCGCACACATGCAGCGGTTCGTAATTGGCGTTTAAAACCAGCACCGGGGTCTTCATGTCTCCTCAGGAATTTTCGGGAGTATAGCACCGGTCGGTCGGGTAGGGCAAGTTTACACCGCATGCGCGGTCCATTTATTTTTAATCAATCGGCATCCGGTACTTGTCAAGAAACCGGGCCGGGGGAAGTATTTCATGGATTCTGTCATGAAATGAACTACATTTTGGATTTTCAGGTCGAATGGCGAAAAAGAAGTTTATCCGCCGGATGAACCCGCAATAGACTGCCTCAGTGAGAATAACCTGGCCTCGGCCAAGCCGGGAATTCGATCCAGAGCATATAATCCGCCAACTCCCTCTATCGCCAAAGAGGCCGAAATGCATCCGAACAGTGCGGATTCGACCGGATCGAAGGTGCGGCGCCATGCGGCAAGAAATCCGCCGCAAAATGAATCTCCGACCCCGATCGGATTTTTTATTTCCGTCGGATAGAAAGGGGAAAAGTTCATCCGTTTGGAATCGGAATCATAAACCGTCACGCCCTGAAGTTCCTTCTGTAACAAGATAATTTTAGGACCCAACCTAGCGATAAAATCTACGATCTCCAGTAAATCCTGGCGATTGGGCGGGAAAAGTTTTCTCAGGTTCTCTTCCTGAGCGAAGAAGATATCGATGCCATGCAATAATTGCCCAACCTGCGGCAAATTCGTCGGTGCATACATCCCCTTGGAGGGAGACAAGCAGATCGTCCCCAAACCGAACTGCCTTAGGGCGACGGACAATGTAATCTGGCTTAGGTAATGACAAGGCGCGATATACGCCGTTCTTGCCTGACGATAGACCTTCGGGACATCCTCACTGCGGATGGCGATCTCCGGGAAGAAGGACGTTTGAGCTTCTCCGATGGAAGGCGGGGAGTACTCCAACAATTCGGGCGGACAGGGGATATTCCTGCGCGCGTAGTACTTGATCGGATCCCAGTCAATGCATTGATCCCATTGGTCGTAATAATAAAATCCTTCGGTCGGTTGCCGGTGAGGAATGACCCGTACTCCGCGCGTATCCAATCCTTTCGCACGGATCACCGCAAGAAACTCTTCCGGAAAATTTTCGCCGATCCTGGCGATCAGCCCCGGTGCATCGGTAGTCCAGATTTTCGCGCCCGCGCCTGCGTACAGGCAAGGTCCCCCGAGAAGATGGGAATATTGCTTCCCGTCCGGAGTCAGGAAGTATTCCACCCGCAGCGGTCCCGCACAGATCATTTCAGGAGTAGACTCGGGGTCGGAGTTTTGCATCATTTGTCCGTGTTCGGAGGTAATTTATTTTTTCCCGTCTTGCGCCTAATAACCCATCCGCGATATAATGGGGAAACGAAATTGAGTTTCCTGTTCCTTCGCGGTTCCAAGGTATTCAACGTTGCCATCTGATATATCATAAACTTATGACCCCCGCAAAGGTCCTCCTGATTGAATCGGATCGCACAACGGTTCCTTCCCACAGTTCCGCATTATTAAAAAAGGGGTTCGCATTGCTGGTGGAAAATTCCCCCGGCAAAGCGGCCGATCGCGCCCGGGCGACAAAACCGGATGTCATCGTCTTGGACGCCATCTCCCTGCACACATCCGGATTACGCTTATGCCGTCGTCTGCACAAAGAGATTGAGGATTGCCCGATTGTTTTGATCACCCGTGCGATTCTTCCCAATCCTGCAGATGTCGGAGCAAATTGCGTCCTGGTGCCGCCGTTCACTCCCAGAAAACTGATCAACGCCGTCCAGCGGCAGCTTCCCAGCGACGAAGACAGCTGCATTCAAGCGGGGCCGATTCGCATCAACACCCGGCAAAGAAAAATTGCGTGCGGGGGAAGGGAAGACCAGGTGACACCGAAGGAAGCGCGGCTTCTGGAAGTGTTCCTGCGGCATCCGGGGATTTTACTAACCAGGAAATTCCTAATCAAGACGGTCTGGGATACAGATTATACGGGCGATACCCGGACGCTGGACGTTCATATTTCCTGGCTGCGGCAGATCCTTGAACCGGACCCTTCCTCGCCGAGATATTTGAAAACCATACGCGGGCAGGGATACCGGCTGGAAATTCCCGATTCGGCCAAGAAATAATCCCCCGAGGCTATTCCCTGGCAAGATCAACCGGTTTTTCCATCGAGACGACCGAGCCATCCGAACATACGGCCCGGACGCATACACGATATTTCGCCTTGCGCGGATATCGGTGAGACGCGGATAGCTCCGGAGTACCACTTCTCCAGGGTCGGGCGGATTGAAACGTGCTGTTGAAAACCTCCCCCTGAAAATCAAAATCTACTTCCCAATAATCCAAAGAAACCGGAAAACCGTTCGGCGGACAGGGATCAATCCCTTTCAGGATCACGTTGGCCTCACGCCCGACCGTCTGCACGCCGACCCGAATCCGGTGCCGGGAGGACGAGAGCAGGGAAGATTCCGGAAACGCATCGACGGCGTAGGGAGAGGCTTTGGCCAACGATAGCCTCCTCTGGCAGATCGAGATCGATTGCAGCAGAGCATCGCAACCGACCCAACGCCGCGAGAGGGAATCGGCCACCCGCAAAGTCGTCCCGGATCCGCAAAAGAAATCGCCGACCAGGTCGCCCGGATTGCTGGAGGACGTCAGGATGCGTTCGAGAAGCGCCTCCGGTTTCTGCGTCGGAAAGCCGGTCCGTTCGCTGTGGAGACGGGCGATTACCGGAAAATACCACCAATCTTCGGGAATTTTCCCGCGACTCAGATCGGGGCGTTTTCCAAAGCCGGCTTTGGGGGAGGATGCGAAGGTGCGCAGCGTGCTCGGATGATATGGAACGCGCACGCGATCTGGAAAGAACCGCGGGTTTTTCCCCTTCGCGTACGCAAGAATAGTATCGTGTTTGCGGTTGAAATACGCTTTGACGGGCGAAGGCCCATGATAGACCCAAATGATCTCGTTGATGAAATTGGCGGGGCCGAAAACCTCGTCCAGCAGAATTTTTGCGAAGTGCACCGCCCGCCAATCCAAATGGAGATACAACATCCCGCTGGGCGCCAGCAGCTCATGCATGCGCAGTAATCGCGGGTACAGCATCGAGAGGTACTCCTCGAAGGTACTCCACGAATCGCTGTATCCGGATCCCATTTTCCAGCTCTCGGGCCGGCGGGAATCTTCCCCGCTCCCAATGCGCCGCAAGAACCCCTTCCCCGTGGCAAACGGCGGGTCGGCGTAGATCAACCGGAAGCCGGCCCGGTGCTCTCTCAGGAGCGCGTCCATCACCGGGAGGTTGTCGCCCCAGATCAAACGATTCTCCGGCGCGGAGTTACCCTTGCGGGAGCCCCCCGAAGGGTAGACCTCCATTTTTCTTTCGAGCCCAAGCGCGCTTGGGGAAGGGAGGTCATCCTTTCCCTGCCATTCCAGATGGATGGAATTTGATTTCATGTTTGTTTGCCGGATGGAGCAATACCGGGATTCGGATCCGAAGGAATCCGCTCTTCCGGTCTACATGGCTTCGGGGGATTCTATACCCAACAAGCGCAGGCTATTGGATAGGGTTTGCCTGGCCGCGGCAACGATCGCCAGGCGGGTCCGGCGGATTTCGGGTTCCGCCTGCAGCACCGGACAAGCACTGTAGAAATCGGTGAATGCCTTGGCCAAAAAGTAGGCGTAGCTTGCCATGTAAAGCGGTTTGTACTCCTCCGCCGAGCGCTGCACTTCCTGCGGAAAGCGCGAGATCCATTCGACCAGCGTGATTTCCGCCGGGTGCAGATCGTAATTCGGCAGCACGGGTTGCGGAGCGGTTCCGGCTTTGGACAGGATGCTACCGGCGCGGACGTGTGCGTACTGGATGTAGGGCGCCGCCTGACCGTCAAAGCTCAGCGCTGATTCCCAAGAGAAGATAATTTGCTTGGTATTGTCGACGGAGAGCATTACGTACTTTAATGCCCCCAATCCAATCTGCCAGGCCGTCTTTTCCCGGTCGGCTCCGGCCAAGTCCGGATTCTTCTCGGCGATGATCGCCTGGATTCTCGCTTGGGCTTCCTGCACCACGTCCAGATAATAGATCATATTCCCTTTACGCGAGGACATCGTTCCTTCGGGAAGGGTGACGATCTCATATGCGAGGTGATAACACTTCGACGCCTGGGGAAATCCCCACAATTCAAGGATCTTGAACGCCTGCTGAAAGTGCAGGCTCTGGCGGACGTCGACCACGTAGACGGAACGGTCGACGTGATATTGCTCGAATTTTATCTTCGCCAGCGCCAGGTCCTTGGTGAGGTAGAGGCTCGTCCCGTCGGAACGCAGGATCACCGCGATCCGGTAAGTTTCCCGCGTTAATCCCAGCTTTTCGTCGATGCGCACGATCACCGGACCACCCGTTGGGCGTTCGTCTTCCGCGATGTGACGCGCGATCAGCTCGTCGACGATCGCCTTCCCCGGTTTATCCACTTCACTTTCGTAAAAGAAGACGTCGATGGCGATGTCGAGTTGCTGGAGGACTTCCCGCAGTTCGTCCAAGCTCCATTGGCGCGTCCGTTTCCAGAGTTCCCGGACTCTCAAATCGCCGTCATCCCACAGGTGGTACAGTTCCCGGACTTCGGATTCGTAGCCCTCGCGGAGCGCCCGCTGGGCGTCGGTTTCATCCGGTTTGGGTTCCAGGAGTGACGAAGCTTCGGTGTAAACCTGGCCGATCCAGCGTCCTCTTTCGAGAACATCGGTCGGTTCCTCGCCCGCGTGAAATTTTTGGTAGGCCCACATGCAGCGGACCACGCCCAAGCCGATATCCCCCGGATAGGAAGCCCGGATCGTTTCGAATCCGGCGAATTCCACGAGCCGGGCCAACGATTCCCCCAAAACGGCATTTCGAAAATGTCCGATATGAATCGAGTGAAGGGTGTTGGGCTGGATGTATTCCACCATCACCCGTTCGCCTTTCGGCGATCCACGTCCGTAACTCGGACCTTCGGATAAAACCGTTTCGAGAACTTTGTGGACATACCGCTGGGTGTCAAAAAATATATTGATGTATCCGCGTGATGCCTCAACGCGGGAAAATCCTTCCGGAAGAGTTATTCCCGCAGCGACTTGTTCAGCCAATTCCTGGGCGAGACGGGGAACGGACGCGGAATTCTTCCCGGATCGCTGGAGGAAGGCGGCGGCTTTCAGGCAGGCGGATGTTCCCAACCCCCATTGATTGACCAGGGGAATGGATGTCCACTCGATCGAGGCAGGATCCGTTATGCCCTGGTTGGAGAACGCGGAGAGTATTTGCAGATTGATGGATTGAATCGCGTCTTCAAAAATTCTCATGAGGCTGTTTCGGATCCCGTAGACGGGAAAAGCCGCCGCGAACGAAAGCCCCCGGGGTCGGGGGCTGGATGGTCTTAAAAAGTATTAATCCTGTTCCGCATCAGGCTTTGTTTTTCTTTTGTTTTTTCATGGAATTCAATTCCCGGAGGAGACGGCTCTTCCTGCGGGCGGCGTTGTTCTTGTGGATCACGCC
>PLND01000070.1 GCA_003141675.1 Anaerolineae bacterium | reverse complement strand
TCGATATCACCGACGAATTGGGGAAGATTCGTGTGCCCGAGCGCCTGGCGGATGGCAAGGTTTTCTCCGTTGTGATACCAGTAGTGATAGATCACGCGCTGGAGAAGCGAGCCGAGCATATTGGAGCCGAAGTCCTTGCCCCGATCGACATTCTTGAGGAGGTCCTCCGGGGCGAGCGAATCGAGCCAGGGATCGACCGCCGCGGTAATGGCCTGCCAGGCGGAAATCACTTCCGGGAGCGGGGGTGTGCAGGCGGGGGCGCCGTAGGCGTATGTCTTGTTCACATCCGGAAACAGGATTTTTTTCTGTCCGCCGTAGAGAAAACAGATTTGCTCCTGCCAGGCCAGATGCCCGACATTCCAACTGATGCTGTTCAGGGGCGGCAACCGGCGCCGGGCATCCCCGTCCGTCAAGCCTTCCAAACCGCGTTTAAATTCGCTTCGGGTGAAGCGCAATTGATCGACCATTGGATGAGGCATGTTGATCTCCTTCTCAAATCCGTAAAAATTTTAATTCGCGGTTGGAAAATAGTACGCGGATTTCGCGGAGAACCCCCATTAATGAATTTCCTTAAGCAATTTCTAGATCCGCGCAATCCGCGTACAAGGTTTTTCGACCGGCGGTTATCGTTTTGAGCCGAGAATCCATTCGCCCAATGCGCATACGACCAGGGTTGCCGCCAGAATAATTATCCAGGCGATTCCCGCTATGAGTTCCACGTTGTCTTCCCGTACCTCGACTTCCCGCAACGAGCGGCCCGCCAGGACGAATCCCGGCTGGGTACCCTGGTAGCGGACTAACACCGCGGCGATGCGTACGCCCGGCTCGGGTTGCCAGGTGACGCGATCCTGCCCGTGACTGCGGACGTAATCCAATATTCCCCCGGGCAGTTGTGGCGTCTGCCCGTGCAGCGTCGCTGAGGATCCGGCGACTTCGCCGCGATCGTTGAATACCATGACGAAGGAGGCCAGACTGCGTTCGATGGCCGTTTTTCCGGTGGGCAGGATGGAATCGATCATCGCGCCGTTTTCCAGCGCGGCCGCCGCATCCTCGGCGATCTGAATTTGCGGGTCGTTGGCCGTCTGGCGCAGCTCCTGCTGCACGGTCAGATAGACCAACCCGCATAGAGCGGTGATCGCCACCGCGAGGGGGAGCCACAACCGAAGAACGTCCTTTATCCTTTCCATCAATCACCTCTGCTTTTTATCGGTCCGGATGATATTCTAACAGTTGGAGAAAAACCACGCGTGGATCGGCGGCCTGATCGGAGGGAGATCCACTTACGTCGGTGTTCAATAACGCGGATCAGGCGGGTAGTACTTTGGATTTTTCTCACGGACGATAGTTTCCACCATAATGCGGTAGTCCGTTGGTACTAAACGGCCGTAAGGTAACAGTTAAATCCAGACAAACGTATGGGGGAAAACAGTATCATCGTCATTTCTTTTTGGAATAGGATTATCATACTTAAAGATGGACCGGGGTTATCCGCTGGATATGCCATGAAGAACGCGAACGCAATTCAAAAATTATTTTGGCCCTCAGCCGCGATGCTGGTGTTCGGTTGTTCCCTGATGACCGGGTCGATCCCGGCCGCCTGGAAACAGGGTTCGGCCAAGGATCTCAATGCCTTTATGCCGCCGTCGAACACGCCCTTCCTGCCGGGCTTAGGCACCCCTACGCCGAATTCCGGCGCACTGCTCGACGATCCGCCCGCTGCGTTTCTTCCATCGGCTTCGACCACGCCGACGATAACGATCCTAATAATTATTACCGAAACGGCTACGTCCTCTCCAACGGTAACGATTATGATTCTCCCGTCAGTCACACCCACCGGGTGGTTGCAGCCGAATCTATCGCCCACGATCACCAAGACCAAAGTTCCGGCCGTCTATCCAACCGCGACGTCCAATTCCAGGTCGCAGCTCCAATCGACATCGGTGCCGACGCAGTACAATCCGGCGACGGCGACTTCGACGCCGATTCCCTCCGCGACGGAGGATCCGAATACCGCCACCCCGACCGCGACGCTTTCCGGAAGCGAAACCGCAACGCCGACTTTCACGCGGACCTTCACGCCCACGATCACCCCGACGGTGACGCCCACTCATTTGCCCTCAGCGACACCCACCCCCGCGCCGCCCTCGCAGGGATGCGCAACCTTCAATTATGATTGGGAGGCGCAGGTTGCAGTAATGATCAACGACCAGCGCGCCCAGAACGGAAAGTACGCGCTGACCATGAACAGCATGCTGACGACTTCCGCGCGTGCGCATAGCGTCGACATGGTGGTCAATAAATACATGTCCCACACGGGTTTGGACGGTTCCACGCCGCAGCAGCGGGAACAACAAGCGGGTTATTACGGCCGGAATTGGGGGGAGATCATCGGGGGCGGCACTCCGACCGTGGCGGTAACTTGGTGGATGAACGAACCGGGCCACAGGGATATGGTCTTGGGAACCAACTGGCCCTACGTGGATTACGGCGTCGGTTATGCTTATTGCCAAGGCCAGGGCTGGTTCACGGTGGATTTCGGAGCGCCGTAAGAAAGAGCGAAATGAACTCCAGACATTTCCATAGCCTCCGGCATAACGCCGGAGGTTTTCCTTCCTGCCATTTTTATTTTGTGTTCCCCCAGGGATGGGACTTTCGATTGCCATTTATCCGCGGAGGCTTGACGGACCAAACGATTTAGCCGATTCGGACTGGAAGACGTCGGCGCAATCCGAAGACAAGACGAACGTAATGGAAGTAGATGACGTTCATCATTCCTTTTCGAAGTAAGATGCTCATACTTAACGATAGGTTGGAGGTTTTTTAGGGTCGAATGATGAAGGATGCAAGCGGATATCGAAGGATTTTCTGGGTGGCGGCCGCGGCGCTCGTGTTCGGGTGTTCCCTGGTGAGCGGCTCGATTCCAGGAGCGTTGAGCCCGGGATCCGCCAAGGACCTCGCCGCATTTATGCCGCCGTCGAATACACCCTTCCTTCCGAATTTCGACACGCGCACGCCCACCGCCGCCGATCTTCGCGGCGATCCGGCGACGGCCACCTTCACCGTGATGATCGTCGTCAGCGAAACTGTCACGCCCGTTTCAACGCTCACCGGAACCCTGATGATGTTTCCCTCCCAAACGCCGACGATGACGTTGACAATCTATATTCTCCCCACGGTCACGCCGACCAGGATGTATCAATCGCAATCGCAGGCGTCATCCACGCCCCGGCCAATTGCCTATCCCTCCGCCACGCCGACGGTTTCCCTTCCGCCGGCGAATACTTCCACGCCGCTACCGACTGCCACCGCGACGGCGGGCGGAGGCGATGCGGCGACGTCGATGCCGAGCGCAACGCCTTTACCGACCGTGACCTCCGCAGACCAACCGCTCCCGACGGCCATACCCACCGCGACGGCGACGTTCATCCTGCAGCCGAGTGCTACGCCGACCGCGACGCCGGTCTCGGCGGGGTGTGTCGTCTACAACTACGATTTCGAATCGCAGACGGCGTCGCTCCTCAATGCGCAGCGCAACCAGAACGGATTGCCCTCGCTTTCCGTAAACGGCGCACTGACCAATTCCGCCCGCGGACACAGCATTGACATGGTCACGCACAACCTCACCCAACATAACGGGTCCGACGGTTCTACGCCGCGCCAGCGTATGATCCAGGCGGGATACACCGGTTCTTGGTGGGGGGAAATCATCTACTGGGGCTCCGGTTCGTACGGCACGCCGTCTCAAGCGGTGACTTGGTGGATGAACGATCCGCCGCACAAGGACGTCATCCTGGGAACGCATTACACGGATTTCGGGATCGGATATGTATCCTGTTCGAGCTTCGCCTATAAGGGATTCTTCACGGTGGATTTCGGCGGGCCGTAGGGTGAAAGCGGAACACTGGAAATGGAATGCAAAAACCTCCGCGATTTCTCCCGGAGGTTTTTCTTTTCATCCTGGGCTGTTTACGGGGATTATTAGTCTATCGGTGACGAAGGATGGGACCGCAGGGAAGAAACATTATTTCAGCAGTCCCATTCTAGTGTTTCAGGAGATCTTCCGCAATCTGTTTGATCCCCAAGGATAGGGGATGATTTGGCGCAGAGGTCACCAATGGGATCCCCCTATTGGCGCTGATCGTCACATCCCGGCCGCCGCTTATGAGTTTATAGCTGATTTTATATTTCAATGCCCGTTCTATATCTGCGACCTCCAACCCCACCTTTGAGTCGCTCCGGTTAAGAATAAGTTTCAACTTCTCCGGTGAAAGTTGCAATTTGATAACCAGATCCATGAAGCGGCTGGTGCTCATGAGGGGACCGATTTCCGGCACAATGACAATCAGGATTGTATCGGCTGCTTCCAGGACTTCCAGCGTCCGGTCATCATATCCACCATGACAATCCACAATCACCTCGTCATAATTATCGGCCAGTAGGTGTAAAACCTTTTTGATATGCTCCCCCGTGATGAGCTCGGCTTCTTCCGGGTGAAATGGGGAGAGTAAAATATGGATGCCGGATATATGGTGAACCATCACACTTTGGAACAGATCTTGATCGAGGTCGTCGATTTTCGAGACGATTTCCATAATATTATGTGTGGTGGACATATTGAGATTCGCGCCGACGAGGCCGAAGGAATAATCGGCGTCCATGAGCGCCACACGTTTGTCCGATATTTGACGAAGCGCAACCGCGAGATTGGTGGAAATGATTGTCTTGCCTACGCCGCCCTTGGCGGCAAATATGGCTGTGATCCGTCCAGGCGCGGATAATTGCGCTTGGGCGGTTGCGGGTTTCTGTGTCAGGCTCAATAGGTTTTTAATACGATACAGCAACTCTTCGGGAGCGTACGGGACCGTTACATAATCGTTTGCGCCGGCCTTGAAACCTGCAATCTTATCCGTCAGATCTCCCTGAGAGGCTTGGAGGATGATCGGTAAAAGTTGAGTGGCCGGGTTTTGACGAAGTTTCCGACAAAATGTGTACCCGTCCATTCCCGGTAGAGCGACATTCATAACAAGCAAGTTGGGTACTTGACGCGTGATCAGGATAGAGGCCGCCTCCGCTGTTTCGCTCTGAAGGACCATATAGCCTGCTTGGGTCAGCAGATTGGATATTGAGTCGCGGACGGCGGGATCGTTGTCAACGACCAGGATCAGCGTGGTTGCAGGTCTTTGCATTTATTCCTCCGGAAAATGGAAAGAATTATCTTTCGCTGGCAGGCAATACCATTTGCGCTTTTCATTTCCTCGAATAACTACCAAAATTTTTGAAAAAGAGCATAAAAACACAACCTGTTTCAACGGGCGTTTCCACTCATAGAGTATTGTATTCGTATTATTCCAAACTGCAACTATCAACATTCACCCGCGTTTGAGAATGAAATACAACACTTAAGAGGTGGGAACGACCTCCACGCTTGAATGCGCCGTCATGGAAACGACTTTCAAACGGCTGATTATTGGGCAACGGGAAGAGGTGGCAACCCTGAAGGGACGAGGAATGGGCGTACGAGAAATTGTCGCTGAGGTTGGTGCGATCCATCTGCGATCGACGGGGGGACAAAAAGCGGAGCGCCCATCCGATCCGAAGTGGATATTTTCTGGAACACAAAAGCGCGAATAACAAACGCCGGGGAATGTTTCCCCGGCGTTTGTTATTCGCTCCGAATACCGCCTTACGCGCCGAACAACTCCACGTCGCCGAGCACGTTCACGCCGGCGGCTTTGAGTGCCGCGTTCGCCTTCTCGCAATCGCCGAAGCGGAAGATCATCACCGCCTTGCCTTTGCGCCCGGTGCTGAACGCGTACATGTATTCGATGTTGAGCTTGGCCGCGTCGATCGGCTTGAGAATTTCAGCCAACCCGCCCGGCCGGTCCTCGACCTCAACGGCCAGCACTTCGTTTGGTTTGACGGTGAAGCCGCCCTTTTCCAACTCGGCTTTGGCCTTCTCCCAATCCCGGATGAGCAGGTGCAGAATGCCGAATTCCCTGGTGTCGGCCAGGGAAAGCGTGGAAATGTTGATCTTGGCCTGGGCCAGCAGGTCGCACGCTTTGATCAATTGGCCGGGTTTATTCTCCAGAAAGATGGAAAGTTGCTGCAGTTTCATTGTCGCCTCCCGTCCCTACATCTTCCGCTGATCCACAACGCGCTTGGCCTTGCCCTCGCTGCGCTGGATGGTATGCGGTTCCACCAGGCGCACGCCCACCTTGAGGTTGAGGGTTTGATCGAGCGCCTTGGCGATTTTCTTTTGCAGGCCTTCCATCGCGCCCACCGTGTCGTGGAAGATTTCCGGCGTAACCTCCACCTGCACTTCCATATGGTCGAGCCCCTTTTCGCGGGTCAGGACGATCTGGTAGTGCGGCAGCGTACCCTCCACCTGCAGCAGGGCGTGCTCCACCTGGGAGGGGAAGACGTTGATTCCGCGGATGATGAACATGTCGTCGCTGCGCCGCCCGACGCGCAGGAAGCGGACCAACGTCCGGCCGCAGGCGCACTGCTCGCGCGCGAGGGTCGTGATATCCCGGGTGCGGTAGCGCAGCATGGGCATGGCCTTCTTGCTGAGCGTGGTCAGCACCAGCTCGCCCTCCGCGCCCTCCGGCTGCACCTTCCCGGTCTCCGGATCGATGATCTCCGGGTAGAAGTGATCCTCGAAGATGTGCAGGCCGTGGTGACGGGAGCACTCGATCGCCACACCCGGGCCGACGATTTCCGACAGCCCGTAAAGGTCGAAGGCTTCGACGTTGGAATTCTCCTGGATGTAGGCGCGCATGGATTCCGACCAAGGTTCCGCACCGAACACGCCCACCCGCAGCGGCAGTTCCTTCATCTTAATCCCCATCTCGCCGGCGCGCTCGATCAGGTGGATGAAGTAGGAAGGCGTGCAGGTGATCACCGTCACGCCGAAGTCCTTCATCAGCATGATCTGCCGGTCGGTATTGCCGCCGGAGATGGGGATCACCGTTGCGCCCAAACCCTCGGCGCCGTAATGCGCGCCCAACCCTCCGGTGAACAGCCCGTAGCCGTAGGCGTTTTGCACGATATCACCCGCGTGCATCCCGCAGGCGGCGAAGCTGCGCACCATCACGGTGGTCCATACGTCGATATCTTCGCGGGTGTAGGCCACCACGATCGGCTTGCCGGTGGTGCCGGAGGACGCGTGCAAGCGCACGATATCGCGCATCGGGGCGGCAAACAACCCGAAGGGGTAGGTGTCGCGCAAGTCGGCCTTGACGGTGAAGGGGAGCCGTTCGATGTCTTTCAGCGTCTGGATGGCTTCCGGCTTGACGTTGGCTTCGTCCATGCGCTTTTTATAGAGCGGGACGAAATCGTACGCGCGCCGGACGATGGCCTGCAGCCGCTGCAACTGCAGTTCCCGCAATTGGGGCAGGGGCAGGTAATCCGGCGCGCTGGCGGGATGAAACTTGCCCAGTGCGTCGTTCCATTGTTCCATTTGCATAACGGATATCCTCCTTGCCTGGATTTGATGGTGGAAGAATAAACGGCGCGGCGGAAATTCCGGCGGGCCGTGAAAAACTGTGGATTAAACCGGCTTTGCGCGCCGGCCCAGCTGGAAGGCCTTCTCGTTGTTCGGGAAGAACTCCGGCGCGAAGGCCTCGCGCAGCGCATCGAGCCAGATCCCCTCCGGCAACGGGAGCAGTTTGCTGAGCGCGCCAAGGAGCGCCACATTCAGGCTCTTCTTGTTGGGCAGCGCATTCTCGTCAATCATCTCCGGCCGCAGCAGCACGCCGCCTTTTTTGAGCGCGGGCAGGTTGTTATCCACTTGGTCGGACGAAATTACCACCAGGTAGTCGGCTTCGCCGTCGGGGATCATCGGACTCCACACCTGCGCGCCAAAGCGCACGTCGCTCGAGACCGACCCGCCGCGCTGGCTCATCCCGTGCAATTCGCTCTTCTTCACGTCCTTCCCGGCGCGGAAGGCGGCCTCGGCCAGGATGTCGGAGGCGCGGATCACCCCCTGTCCGCCCAATCCCGCAAATTTAACGTTGGTCGTTTTTTCCATGATGGCATCATCCTTGAGTCTCGGCGCTCACCGGCTGGGCCGCCTTGGACCGCTCGCTGATTTTTTTCGCCGCCAGCAAACAGGGGTTGCGGACCACGATCAGCGTGAGATCATTCGAAGCCAGCGACGAGCGCAGTAGATTTTCCAAATCCTCGGTTGTTGTTTTCTGCCCGAGAGTGTGTACGCTGGAAATTCCCATCGCGGCCCCGACGGCTTCGAAATTCATGCGATTGGTCGGCGCGTCGCCCAGCGTGTAGCCCGTACCGGGGTGATCCTGAAGGCCGGTCATGGCGGTGGTGCCGTTGTCGAGAATAATGACCACGTGCCCGGTTTTGGGCGGATTGTATACCATCTCCGCCAGGCCAGTCAGACCGCTGTGCACGAAAGTGCTGTCCCCGATCACGCTCACCACGCGCCGGGCCTGCTCCTCGGGCAGCACGTGGCGCAACCCGAGCCCCACGCCGATGCTGGCTCCCATGCACACGCAGCTATCCATGGCGTTGAACGGCGGCAGCACGCCGAGGGTATAGCAGCCGATGTCGCCCGAGACGATCAAATCCATTTTATTGAGAACTTCGAACGTGCGGCGATGCGGGCAGCCGACGCACAGCGCCGGCGGTTTGCCCGGCAGCGGGGCCGGCTCAGGCGACACGTCGTGGGCGAGAATCCGGCGCACGCGCCCCACGGTCAGTTCGTCGAAACGGTACATCTCGGGTTTGCCTTCCACCGGGATCCCGGCGGTGCGGAGGCTCTCCACCAGGTATGGATCCCCTTCCTCGATGGCGACGAGCCGCTTAACCGACTGCGCAAAGGCGCGGATCTTCCCGATCGGCAGCGGATAGGTCATTCCGAGTTTAAGGACGCTGGCTTCGGGCGCCGCTTCGCGGACATGCAGGAAGCTCACGCCCGAAGTAACGATTCCGATTTCTTTTCCGCCTTCGATCACGGTGTTGAGCGGCGAGGTCTCATTCCATTCCGCGATCTCGGCCAGCTTCGCGCGCAGGCGGCGGTGGGCCGGACGGGCGTTACCGGGAACCATCACGCGCGCCCTGCGGTCGTGCTCGAAGCCGAGTTTGACGGGCGGGAGTTTGTGCGGCGAACGCTGGAGAATGCTTTTGGAATGGCATACGCGCGTGGTCATCCGGAACAGCACCGGAACTTTCCAGCGCTCGGAAATCTCGATCGCCGAGAAAAAGAAATCGTAGGCTTCCTGGGCGCCCGAGGGTTCGAGCATCGGCACGCCGGCGGCCAGGGCATAGCGCCGGTTGTCCTGCTCGTTCTGGCTGGAGGACATTCCCGGGTCGTCGGCCGAGACGACGATCAGCGCGCCGGCCATGCCGGTGTAGGCTGCGGTGAAGAGCGGATCGGCGGCCAC
>PLND01000098.1 GCA_003141675.1 Anaerolineae bacterium | reverse complement strand
GGGGGTCGCCTGCAGCCGCGTGTTGGGCCCGCGCAATTCACAATACATTTGCATCTCTAAGTACACGCTCTATCTCTTGGACTTCTTTCACCCACACCGCTTGAAACCCAATCAATTGAGCAGCTTCTACATTCAACGATTGATCGTCAAGATAGAGGATAGCGGATGGTTCACACTTCAACACAGACACAACGTGTTCAAAGACCTCTCGATCCGGTTTGAGTTTCCCCATTAGGTGTGATGCAAAATGATATGCGAAGAGATTCCTTAAACCCATTTCATCCATCAATCGTGGCCAATGGATGACATTCGAATTGCTCAAGGTTGCCCGCACATATTTGGACGAGATTCTGCTTATTATCTCTACCGCACCCGGAAAAACCGCTTTTGGCCACACCGAGAAGGCTTCTATGAATTCCTTCCTGCTGACTGGTAATTCCATTTCTGTTATAAGTTGATCGGCAAAAGTATTCGGCCCAATTTCTCCCGATTCAAAGGATCTGACAAATGAGGAATAGAGCCACTTTCGCCACAATTCATCTTGAGTTAAACGATTTCCTGTCCATGCTTGAAGAGAGGAAATGCCCGTAAACTCAACTAATACTCCACCAATATCAAAGAGAATGATTCGAATCGGATTCGACATTTACATTATGATCCTTCACTGCGGCCCAACGACTGGTGGCTCAGGCGCTTGGCCGCCTTCGCTTTGTTGCTGGTATTTTAGCAGGAATTCTAAAATCGCATTCCAACGTTCACTCTTTGAGCGTTGGCCAAGTTGGTTGCAGCCGCGGGTTGGGCGGCTTCTTTTAGTTATTGACCTCGAATAACCTATAAACATGACAATTATCAGATTCTATATGTTGAATCCTATTACTAATTCATAATCAGTGATGATATAGATAATCATTTGGCTATCACTTTAAAAGAATAACTCTATCGAAGAATTATGCTAATCATTATTAACCAAGTTATCAAACTCTACCACGGTTGTTTTTTGGGGTGCTCCCAAGATATTGGTGCCAGCCAATTGAGAGATTTGATCGCTGATTTTCCAGTTCTCTCCATAGCGGAATAGTGTAAATCCCAGGTAGTAGTAATTTTGTTCGAATAAAAATAAGGCTACTCGTTCGGTCGATTCATCTGCACCATAGATGATAGCAAGCTTCGATTCGTTTTCCAGGTTTTTTGGGTTATCCATAAGTGCCTTATCTGGAATACCGATTTTTATTAATTTCAACTGGGAAAGCCTTTTAGGGTCTACATCTTTAATAAAGATATTTGTTCTTGCTGTATCTATAGAAATGGCCTTGCCTTCATCCACTTCTTCGCTGGAAAGCAAACTGTAAGAAAATATTTTCACTCGATTTAATATTTGTGCTGATAGTTGCATTTTATTCGTCTCTATGTACAACGGAGAGTCGGTCGGAGACAGGAATTGCATAGGCATAAGGATACCAATTCGTTCAATATAAAGATCAAATTTGAAATTTCCACTCATCTCATTTATCGCGCACGCCTGCAATATTTTGTTAGCGTCAGCCTGGGTCACCCCTTCAAAATAATAGGTTACAGCTTCTTCCGGGGTTTTAAAGACAATAGTCTTAGGTATACTTGTTCCAAAACAACCGACCGTAATCAATGCCAAGAATATTATGAGGATTGTAATTCGTTTTTTTAGCATGATTAACCTCCTAAGGTTATATTATTCCATACAAAATGCCGCCCAACGGCTGGCGGCTCAGCCGCTTGGCCACGTCCGCTTTGTAGTTACCATTTTAACAGGAAATCCAAAACCGAATTTCAGCGTTCTCTCTTTAAGCCTTGGCCAAGTCGGCTGCAGCCGCGGGTTGGGCGTAATTATTTTTTCTCTCAGCTACTCCTGTATTAATTTTACATCGTTTTCGGGTTTCTTTTGTATCTTCAAGATGAGTGACAAAACTCCCTGACCTATTATTATTGCCATAATGCCATATACCCACCATGAGATGTTCCGGCCAAAAATAAATACGTATAGAAAAGGCGCTATATTTGCACAAAGAAATATTGCGCTCCATAGCATGATTTCATTCACAAGCTTTTTACTGAGAGCTCGTAAAGTTCGGAACAATGAATAATAGAATATTGGTACTGAAACAAGATAGATAATTATAAATATGGCAGGATTTACATTATAATTATCGCGCGCTATTGTTGAAATATTATTGATTATTGAAATTATATATTCAAACATCTTAGACAATCTCCGCCCGTAATTATTTAATTACGCCCAACGGCTGGCGGCTCAGCCGCTTGGCCACTTCCGAATTGCAAATACCATTTTAACAGGAAATCTGAAACCGCATTTCAACGTTTTCTCGCAGAGCCTTGGCCAAGTCGGTTGCAGCCGCGGGTTGGGCATGAATAATATGTTAATTTATAATTCCATTAATTTACAAATCGACGGAATACAGAGGAGAAGGTATTCAGAGTGGTCCATGGCAAAGAACCACCCGAAAGCCGTTGAAACCATTTCTATTATACGGATTTTCTCCCGTTCGATAGGCACAGCGAGTGCGTTTACGATCATAGAAATAACATCCGCCGCGTATAAAACGATAACCATTTATCTTCAAATCTTCACCTGCTTCCCGTTCCTTCCCCTCAGCTGGGTATGGATAATCATAAACGCCATAAAAACTCCGCGTCCACTCACATACATTCCCGCACATATCTAGAACACCATATGGACTGGCTCCCGTTGGAAACCGACCTACCTCGCTGGGGTCGTTTATTCCCTTCTCTTTTGTATTCGCTTTATCCGCATCAAAGATATCTCCCCACGGATAGATTCGCCCATCTACTCCGCGCGCAGCTTTCTCCCATTCTGCTTCGCTTGGCAACGTAACACGGCAGCCCTCTAAAAACATTTTCGTGAGAATGGCAGGGGTCTGTGGAGAACGGCGTAGTGACTCGTCCAACCAGGTACAATAAGCCATCGCATCATGCCATGTGACAAAAATAACCGGATGGTTGTTTGGGCTATCCAAAGTACGCGGGTTAGGATTTATATAACCACTTTCCTCCACAAACTTACGATACTGTTCAACTGTTACCGGGTAGCGCCCAATGTAATATTTTGGAAGCTCAACTTTATGTTGCGGGAATTCATTTTCAGCGGCGTCCCTATCTTTACTTTTATCACTGCCCATCAAGAATGCTCCTTCCGGTATAACCACAAACCCCAGTAAGGGTTCATGCGGAAGGTAATAATTACCTTCGTTAAATTGAACGTCACCTGATCTTACTTCTCGAGGATTATCAGATGATGATTCACTTTCCTCTTTTCGTGTGCTTTTTAGTGTATTCTCTTCCATAACAATTCTCCTTTACTATGTGACCTTTTCAAATTAGGCATCATGAAAAGCATTAAAATGCCCAACGGCTGGCGGCTCAGCCGCTTGGCCACGTCCGATTTGTAGTTACCATTTTAGCAGGAAATCTAAAATCGCAATTCAGTGTTTTCTCTTTGAGCCTTGGCCANNTGGCCAAGTCGGCTGCAGCCGCGGGTTGGGCAGCCATCGGCCACTCCAATAACCATTGGAAGCCAGAATAATATTGAATATTATTTACTTCTATCAACAAACATATGGTAAAAATAAGACAAGCTATCTACATCGCCATTTTGAAACCTCTTCATAACCTTACCAATGGGATTTGCAATACCACTATTAGGCGTTTGAAGAAGTAATGGTTCATTAGAAAATATTTCCACTGGAATTTCGGTAGTCCACTTCCAAAGTCCACCAGTATTTCGAATAAATACTTCGCCTACATAACATCCAAAACAGAATAGAGTTTCAATAATATTCTCTATTTTCAATTTTTCTGTTCTAAATCCCTCAATAATTCCATCTACAGTCTTTAGACTATCTGGGGAATAATCGAGTTTCTTCTTTGATATTCTTTGTGCTGATTCAACAATTAATTCGGAAAGTTTTGGAGCATTTTCTGGCGTTGGAGGAAATTTTAAATTGAGTTTCATATGAGTATCTCCCTAATTCCTTTATATATTCCTTATCGTGAAAATGGCTGCCCAACGGTTGCGGCTAAGCGGCCAGCCGCTTGCGCCCTGCCCTCATTTTAGCCGAAAAGCGAATAACGCATTTCATGATTCGTACTAAGCGTCTTGCTGGTCCGCTTCAGCCGCGGGTTGGGCGATGGAATATAATTTCGAAAGACTTATTACTTTATTTACTCAATTAGTTTTCCTTGTTGTGCAAACAGTGAGAATATCTACGTAAAGAAGATACCCTCGGTGCAATCTGAATAATCCAAGGTCCATCGATGCGAATTACATAATTTCTAAATTATTTTATTTGTAGAATAATAATCTAGATAGATGACAGGGAATCTTATTGCAGCGGCAGAACCCTGCATTTCAATTACTCTACCAAATCTCCATTCATTATCAAATGTAACAATAAATATTTGTTTCATTGCCACCCAACCGAATAACGTGTCTTCACCAAGAGATTGCAATATTTTGTTTGTGGCGTCGAGTGTTAATGTGATCTCTTGATTTGTCCAATCATATTGTTCAATATTTTCCTCTGTAATTGACCAAAGAGTATCTTTATTAATATTTATTTTCTTCATTATCGGAAATGCTGATTCTCTTGTATATCCATATACTTGGCTGCGTACCATCCAGAAATATTTAGTAACATTGATTTTAAAATGGGGAGAAGTATTAGTCTTTACTTGTTCAGAACATGAAACAAGCAATAAACTAATGAATAATATTAGGGGATAAATATTTTTATGGATTCTCATTTTATCATCGCCCAACGGAATGGCTCAGCGGCAGCGGCGGGACGGGCGAGACACCATAACTATTATTGCACATTCTGGCAAATCGCGCCTGCGTGGAGCGGCGCAGCCGCTGTCCGACTGGAGCCGGTGTTAACCCGCGTTCTTTTCATATTCATTCATCATGTTCAGGAATAATTCCACTGCTTTCGGATCAAAGTGTGTTCCAGAAAGCGATTTGATATGTTCGATCACTTTCTCCTTTGACCAACCTTGACGATACGGGCGATCAGAGCGGAGGGCGTCCCATACATCTATTATCGCAAAGAGACGCGCCGCCAGCGGAATTTGCTCACCTTTCAGCCCGCGGGGATAACCGCTCCCATCCCATTTTTCGTGGTGACAATATGGAATATCCAGCGCGGGACGTAAGTATGCAATTGGTGATAGTAATTCAAAAGCAAATGTGGGATGCTTACGCATGGCAACCCATTCTTCGTCTGTCAGTTTATCTGGCTTGAGAAGAATGTGGTCTGGTACACCCATCTTTCCAATATCATGCAACAGCGCGCCGTGCCGCACGTGTGCCAACTCTTTTTCGGTAATTCCCGCCGCGCGTGCAAGTTTCAATGTCATTTCCGTAACGCGCTGTGAGTGACCTTCGGTTTCTTTGTCGCGTAAATCCAGCGCATGTGACCAGCCTTCAATGGTGGAATCATAAGCCGCGAACAGTTCCGCGTTGGAGTGTATTAAATCAGTGAATAGACTGGCGCTATCCACTGCTATAGCCGCTTGCCCAGCCAGAATCTTAAAGAATTCCAGCCAGTTCTCGTCAGGTGCAAATGGCGAGCGATGAAAGACCTCCAGCACACCATTAACCTGACCTTTGGCAATGAGCGGAGTCCCGAAATAAGTTGCAAATCCTTCGTCAGCGAGAAGCGTGGCGCGGTCAAATTGGGTGCTATTCTCAAGCAGATCAGTGACGCTCATCGTCCTTCTTTCCAACGCGGCGCGTCCGCTGTGTCCCTCACCCAGCCGCAGGCGTGAACGCTCAATGGCTTTACTGCGAAAGCCAAGCCCAGAGGTGAATTCCAATATCTGGGTGTGCGGGTTGAGAAGCAAGACAGCGGCGGCGTCTATATTCAACTGAGTTTTGGCTTGTTCGAGGACGACATTCAAAGTAAGGTTTAAGTCGAGACTGCCCGCGATGGCCTGGTCAATTTTGTGCAAAGCCTGGATGTTTTGCAGGCGGCGGACAGTTTCTTCGTTGGCAAGGACTAATTCCGCTGCCCGTTTTTCCTTCTCTTCATTTTGATAGGCAAGTTCTTTATTGGCAACGATTAACTCACCTGCCCGTTTCTCTTTCTCTTCATTTTGAAAAAGGAGTTCTTTGTTGGCAATAATTAACTCCGTTTCAGCTCGCTTGCGCTCGGTGATGTCCTGATTCACGCCGCGAATCTTGGTGATTCGACCCTGAGTGTCTATCTCGCTGCGCAACCAGACTATTATGTCCCGCGGTTCACCATCTGTGCGCAGGATGCGCGCTTCTTGCTGAAATTGTAAGTTGGGATCGTTTGCTTCGATGATTCGCCGAATGGTTTCGCCAACCAACTGAGCATCATCTGGGTGCACATATCTGCTTGTGAATTTCTCCACTGACATGATGTACCCGCCTGCTTCCTCAGCCGTCGTGCCGTGCAATGAGTAGTACTGGTCGTTAAAGGTAAACTGTGCAGTCGTCAGATCAAGGTCCCAGTACCCCATGTGAGCGATGCGTAACGCTTCTTCGTCTTTCTGGCTAAGTTTTCGAAACGCTTCTTCTGCCTTCTTGCGCTCGTCAATTTCCGCCCGGGCCAGTTCAAATAAATTTGCTCGGAACCAACCAGCCGCCATTTGATTGGCAAAGGCGGTGATTGTTGGCATGTCACTGGCGTGCAAATCCTCACCTTGTACAGAGAACAACCCAATGACCTGGTCCTCGACTACCAGAGGCACGTTGATGGTTTTTGGGATCTTGAGCAGGCTTGCCACCTGGCTCGCGAGGAACTTGATCGGTGCAGGTAGAACTTGTTGCAAGATCTCTGCCATGGATTCCAGAAAGACTGCCTGCCTCTCCATAATCGGTTGTCTGTACGCGTCTACCGATGCAATCGGCATACGAAAAGACGAGCGGTTGATGCCTGTCAGCTTTTCGGCAAGCTGCATGGCGCGAGGATTGTAGCTGATGTATTTAGGGATCAAAAAGGTCTGACTCTCATCAAGGATGAGAATGGCGCAGGCCAAACCCACCTTGTCGAGTTCGCCAGACACAGAAATGAAGAGTTCATTTTGGCTGGCCGCCAGTTGCATCAAGAGGGCGGCCTGATTCAGCGTTCGGATGAGAAGATCTGACCGCTTGCGCTCGGTGATGTCGCGCATAAAAACAGCAAGCTTTCCTTGTTCATCTTTTAAATAACAAACACTAGCATCAATAAGAATAAAACTGCCATCTTTGCGTTTATGCTTGGTCTCGAATCGCTCCGAACCTTTCTCGGAAATTCGCTGAATCCTCTTTTTTACTTCTTCCTCTGATTCCACTCCTTCAATATCTTTTATTTCCATATTGAGCAGTTCCTCGTGGCTATAGCCTATCATCGAACAATAAGAATCATTAGCATCTAAAAACTGCCCTTCTAAATTGACAAGATAATAACCGTCTAGCGCTGAGTTAAGGATTGTCTTAATATTCTCTTCTTGATAGAAATATTCTCTATTAGTCTTATGGTGTAAGGTTTTTTTCATGTTTGGCATTCTTCCTCCCAAAACTTATTTATTGATTCGTTACGAAGTCTATGGCTGTGATAGTTGAGTGGATCGGGCTAACTAGTGGCTTACCGGAAGATTTTCCCGGAGTAAACCCTGTAGATTTGATTTAGTACACTTAATCGGCCTCTGGAGGTGGTTAGACGGAAATACTTCCATATAATCACCCCTCTCTAGCCATTATGCCCGTTTATTTTTGTAAATCTCTTATTCGGATTACACAGGTCCGTTTACTTTCACGCGAATTGGTTTTTAGAGCCCAACGGCTGGCGGCTCAGCCGCTTGGCCTCTTCCGATTTATTATCACCATTCTAGCAGGAATTCTAAAGTCGCATTTCAGCGTTCACTCTTTGAGCATTGGCCAAGTCGGTTGCAGCCGCGGGTTGGGCCAGAAATACGCTCGATAATTATTGGATTCCTTATACGCTATGCGGCTGACCATAATGCTCAATAATTTGATTTATTTTTGTCCTAACTTCCATTGGATTTGCAATTGCTCTAAAGCCTTGTTTAGTTCCACCTGTTCCAGTGACTGTAATTACACCAAATCCCATTAAGCTTCCAAATATATTTTGCTTTACGTCAATACTTTCCACCTTTGATAATAATATTTCGAGTGTATGAATACGTATAAAGCCACTTTTTGCCATAACTCGTTTATTCGTTGCTGAAAATTCAGTTGTAAGAATAATAATTGATGCCTCAACAGCTAAAAACAATGAAAACAGAAATCCGAAGCCTGCAATGCAAAGAATTGAACCCCAAAGAATATTATCCATAGTGGGCTGTGCAGGAGGTGAACCAGCAACCGACACTACCGATGCTTTAATCAATGAAAATACTATGAATATTATCGAGATGATAAATAAAAATAACGAAGGAAAATAAACAGCCCAATGTACATGCGCATAATAGAGTACTTTTTCGTTTGGTAATAAATTCTTCTGAATATAGCTCATATTCCCTCCTTAATATATTGGTTTGCTGGCCCAACGGCTGGCGGCTCAGCCGCTTGGCCGCGTCCGCTTTGTTATCACCATTCTAGCAGGAATTCTAAAATCGCAATCTGGCGTTCTCTCTTTGAGCCTTGGCCAAAGCCTGCCCCCCGAGCGATGAGCACCGATGCACTTCCGGTGCGATGACTTCGCGAGTGGGGGTCGGTTGCAGCCGCGGGTTGGGCACCTCATTATTTATTGAGTGTTGCAATCTTTTGTGATAAAAGTGCACCAATTGCACTACCTGCAACCTCTTCCAAGATATTTAGTATTGAAGCCAACGCCGCCTTAATAATTGTATGTTTTGGGTGTGGCGATTTAGCTTGAGACTCAATTGCAACAATCTCCGAATATACTTCCGCTTTCTTGGCGGAGGATAACTTCAAATCAATTAATTGTTCTTTTAACTCTCTTATGATTCGTAAAATCGCCTCAAGATCTTTTTTCGAATATCCCATATTTTGGGAACTCTGTTGTGTTCCCTGTTGTATTTGAGATCCAATCATCTTTTCAATATGAATAATATTTACTGGAGGATAATATGTAGTCGGCTCATTTGGTTTAGATAATGCCGTTTCCACTTCAACAATTCCTTTATGGGTAATTCCAATGGATCCAGCCAGCAAAACTACAACGATTAATCCTTCTCCCATCAAATATTCAAATATCTTATCGATTTCAGGGCGGGTCAATCCCAGCTCGGCTCCCAATTCCAAATACATTACATCGGCACGTTCGTTACCTTCTGTTTTGTCATACAACCTTTTTAAGTAATCAAATCGTTTGCGCTGTATATCTTGAACTTCGTTAGCCATGTTTTTACCTGGTTGCAATTGAAATAGGTGCCCAACGGCTGGTGGCTCAGGCGCTTGGCCACTTCCGATTTGTAGTTACTATTTTAGCAGGAAATCTAAAACCGCAGTCCAACGTTCTCTCTAGGAGCCTTGGCCAAAGCCTGCCCCCCGAGCGATGAGCGCCGGTGCACTTCCGGTGCGATGANNCTGCAGCCACGTGTTGGGCGCAATACATAATTATTTATTGATTTACCACCAATTTTTCTTTTCCTTGTACTATACCTTCAAGATGATATTGTTCATGATCATCGCCAATAACCTTTGCTTCCAATATTTTCGCCATCTTAATCATTTTTATGATCTGGTTTTCACGCGGATTTGAGCTAATAGTTATGTTCCCTGAGGGAGGGAAGAATGAGCGACAATTCAGACCTGGAAGATCGCGTGAATGAACTCGAGAGGTAAAACTGGAGGCGGAACTAGGGTTCTAATAACACCGGTCCCATCGGACAGAGGTGTATCAGATAAGATAAGACCTCCGTTGTATAATAGATTGAGCCTGCCAGTTATAAAGCTTGCCCGTTAACAGTCTTTTTTGTTCAGATTCCCTGAGGGATGGAATAATGAGCGACAATTCAGACCTGGAAGATCGCGTGAATGAACTCGAGAGGGGAAAACTGCAAAAACGAATTGCAGAACTGGAGGCGGAACTAGGGACGAAACCGAACGTAAAAGAAGAACCGACGGGAAGAATTCCAGGTCAAGAAAGGTGGAAAGCCACGCCAATAACAAAAAGAACCCGGAAACAAAATTGGGTTTACCGATTGGGGGAATTATTATTTCTGCTACTTCCGCTGTTTGCTTTTTTGTTTTATTTCTTTAAGGGGGGCATCACCCTCTGGAATATTTCGTCAGAAAACATTATCGGATCATCACGGGATATTAGTCTGTATATTTTAGGCGGTTTTGTCGCATATTTTATAATTATGGAGCTGATTTGGAGGCTTATTATCCGTATATTTTTTGGCAGAATGGAAGGGGGTACGAGGAAAAGGGGTAACCGGGGGGTAAAACCCGTTAATCCGGCTGCCCGATCCGCCGATGCAGCTGCTCAATCCGTAAATACGGCGGCTCAAACTACTGTTCCGGCTGCCCAACCCGCAGGTCCGGCTGCCCAACCGGCGTCGGTCAAACCAATACCAAAAACAGCCAAAATAGTGCGAACTTGTCTTGTTAGCATGGTCCTGGTTGGTTTTGGTATCTTTGGCGTATTCCAAGTGGGAAAAATATTATTACCCAAAATTGAACTCAGTTTTCTCGAATTCTTGAATTTGCCCACTCCTGAAAATGGCTTGCCGTATGGGAGTGGCCCGGAAGCTTATCAATACTGGATAGGGGATATACCTAATACATACTATAGGCTTAATTTTCTTGGAGAGCGAGCGCGCCAGGTCACCGGAAAACCCTATATGGTAATAAAATACAACAACATTACACAGGAGATTATAGATCTCGAATTTGGACTAAGTGAAGTTACACAGGTAGAATTAGCTCATGAAGAAGGTTTTGTAGCAGCTCCAGTACCAACCCTTAATGCAGAATCGATAGAATTTTATGAGAAATTAGGTTTAAAGTCTCCTGTTGTTGTGCTTGTGGATTGGAATAGCCCTCCTGTCTCGGGGGGACCGGTAAAACAAATTAATAATGGTTTTCAACAATTTTCTTTTGTGTGGTCTACGGCGGGACCGGGGGGAATTGAAGTTGGTGATAATTGGATATTTACTTATACGAGTTCGATCATGACGGGTGGGTGCACAAATATTGATACCGAATTTTACCTGGGAAGTGAATCAGAGGCCAATGCATTCAAGCTCAGAAGAATACAATAGGACCAATGGAAAAGGGGTGATAGATATTTTGAGTATAGCAAATTTAATCTGGAAAAACACGCCATTTTCCATACACGGAGGGCTGTAAATCCCAGGGTTCTAAGTTCGTATCCGCCAAATGTATAAAAAGGGATAAATAAGCAATGCGCTGTATTGCAGCGCATCGAGAAAGGCTTAAAAGTTCATCGCCGGGGATTTGAACCTCGAACCTAGCGGTTGGAGATTCTAGTACCGTACGAGGCACATCTGACCTCAACGGCATGGCTAAGCGGCGGGCGGCTGGACAAGACTCGCCGGGGTGCGGATCCGCGATTTTCGGGCGCAGACTCTCGGTAATAAGAAAATTCGTATTTGGTTTTGGGCCGCCCAACGGCTGGCGGCTCAGCTGCTTGGCCGCCTTCGCTATCTAGTTACCATTTTAACAGGTAATCTAAAACCGCAAGCTAGCATCTTCTCTTTGAGCCTTGGCCAAGTNNCAAGTCGGCTGCAGCCGCGTGTTGGGCAGAATTTTACTTTGCCTTATTTTTCTTCTCTTCCTCCAATAATATTAATTTTGCTTCTGCTAGATTAATCCTGCATTTATGACCATGCTTTTCCAATAAACTAAGAAGATTTCCGCCGGTTAATAAAATAATTGGTTTACCTTTGGCAAAATCATATGCATCTGGTCCATATTCAGATGTTGTAACCAATATCCCCTTACTCGCACCTTCATTAATTAATGTTCCATATAGATCTCGTACTGCTTCTACACCAACGGTATTGGTATATCTTTTTGCTTGGATAACGATTTTTCCTCCACGAAGAGGATCAGGATCAAACGCGATAGCATCAACTCCTCTATCTCTACTTGCTCTCGTTATTTTTACTTCCCCGCCATTTCCAGAAAATTCTTTATCAAATACTTCTCGAATAAGATGCTCAAAATCCTGCCAATCCATTGCCGCCAGATTCTCGCCCTCCTCCAAAACAGATTCGATTTCTCTTGGTTGAATAAACCTAGAATCTCTTTTATCCATTACTAGAACAGGAGGTATGGGAGTTAGACTATGCAATTTCGAGCTAGAAATTCCTTTTAAATGCCGAAAACACATTTTGGGGTCAATTTGCAGTAAATTAAACTCAAGGAATTCTGCCTTGTTCGCCTGTACTGATAAAATGCATGGTGTTATCTTCTTACCTACTGATGGATCGACTGTGTAAACGTAGCCATTAAATACGATTGAGGCTATAAAATCACTTGTATCATTTTGGAATAATTCATAAATAGATCGAAGTGTCATCTGATAAATGATATTATCGTACAAAGCTTCTTTTTGGGATGTGGTGATGTGCTTTTCAACACTCTTCCCTAGGGATTTTACATAGCGAACTTCTTTCATTGTAGGAATATTATCAGGCGAAGGTAATTGATAATCCACGATCATAATTTTATTATTTGGATTGTAATCAATTACAATATATTTTTCGAAATTTATCGGATAATCAGAATTATCAAGTATCATTTTGTTTATTTCTAATATTGCACCGACTTCCTTCTGAGAATATTTATTTTTTAATTCATCAATCAATTGATTCCTTTTTTGTTGTTCTGCAATGAATTTATCACGGTTGGCAATCCAAGCAGCCACTTGATTGTTGTATTGTGCTATCAGTTGTTGTATTTCTTCTTGATATTTATTATTTGATGATGGCAATATTTCTGCCATACACCCCTTTTTCGGTAGCGGTTGTTGTACGGGCTTCGTAACGGAAATTTCTGATTTATCATATAAGTCATCCCACTTAAAGAATTTCGAATTATTTACACCATTTGCAAGTAAGGAATCCATTGAACCTAATAATTGTTGGGCTTCATTCGATAGGATTTGGGCTCTTGATTCATTTGTCTGTTGTTGAAATATATGATCCCATTCAGCCAAGCGTTGTCTAGCTCTATTTTCAACATCACGTTGATTTCGGCCACGAATTATTTGACATCTGGATAACTCATTGTGCCTGACTTCCATTGAATACGTTGGAATACCATGTCTTGAATATGAAGTTTGCAACCATTGCAATTGGCCCATAATTCCTCCTGATATTTACCTATTCATTTGAATAATAATATTCAACGATAAACCCATATTTGTCAAATTCTGCCCAACATGTTAGTAGACGGAAATGGCATCTACCCATAGATGCAAGCATCTGTTCCTATATGCTTATATAAAGCATATACCCTTAGATGCTTTCCGCTTCTACGATCCGATTCTTCAACCCTAGCTCGACGGCGCTATCGAATCTCAGCCGCCATGACTGATTCCGTCCATCCCACCGGCCGCCTGCCGCCTTGATCCGGCCGCGCAACGCCGCTTCCTCATATCGAATTCTGACGTTCACCAACTTCCCCCCGCGCGGCGGTTTCGGTTCCCATGGAACTTCGTCCACAATCAGTTCTACGGTCTTGTACCGCCGTTTCAACCGCTCGTCGTACCGGTACCGCACGCACACCATTCGCTTGCCGTACCGCGCCAGTAGTTTTCGCGTCCCCCGGCTTCCCGGTTGTAAGCTCAACCTCGTTTTCATCTCCCCCCCCTTTTAATGCTTCACACGGCAACGGTATTGTATAATAATCGCGTCCGGAGTGCCATTCCGTTTCACCAGGGGGCTGAGCATGAAAATCTCGGGAACGATTCCACCAACTCAGGATTTCCTCGACCGTCTCCGCGCCGTCATTCGCCGTAAACATTATTCCATCCGCACCGAGCAAGCCTACGTGGATTGGGTCCGGCGCTTTCTGGCGTTCCAGGCCCCGCTCCCGCCCGAGCGGCTCGCCGAGCCGGAGATCTCGGCCTTCCTCACCCACCTCGCCGTCCGCGAGAAGGTCGCCGCGTCCACCCAAAACCAGGCGTTGAACGCTCTTGTTTTCTTTTTCCGCAACGTCCTGCAAAAAAGTCTCGATGCTCCCTTCCAACTCGTCCGCGCCAAGCGTCCCCTCCGCCTGCCCACCGTGCTCTCGAAAGAGGAGGTGCATCGCGTCCTCCGCGGGCTCTCCGGTGAGCATTTGCTCATGGCCCAGCTGCTCTACGGGAGCGGTTTGCGCCTTATGGAAGTCCTGCGCCTGCGCGTGAAGGATGTCGATTTCGACCAGCATATGATCCTCGTTCATGACGGCAAGGGATTCAAAGACCGCGTTACCATGCTCCCCGATCAGCTGATCGCGCCGCTCCAGGCGCATTTGGAAATCGTCCGCCAAATGCACGCAGCCGATCTCGGCCGCGGACTGGGGAGCGTGTACCTGCCGTACGCTCTGGAGCGCAAATACCCAGGCGCCGCTCTGGATTGGAAATGGCAGTATGTCTTTCCCTCCGACCGCCTCTCCGCCGACCCGCGCACCGGGATCGTCGGCCGGCACCATATCGATGAATCCGGCCTCCAAAAAGAGGTCCGCCGCGCGGCAAGGGCCGCGGGGATTCAGAAGCCCGTCGGTTGCCATACTTTCCGCCACTCTTTTGCAACGCATCTACTGGAAGGCGGCTACGACATTCGCACTGTTCAGGAATTGCTCGGCCATAAGGATGTGAAAACCACCATGATTTACACTCACATTCTTCACCGGGGTGGAATGTGCGTAAGAAGCCCATTGGATGGTGTCCCGCCGCCCAAAGCTCAGTCGTAGAACATGCGCCGTTTGTCGTTTCATGGATTTACTAATAAATCCGGAGACGGTAGTTCGTCCGTCATGTCGGCGCCCAATCGAACGATCCTATCGTGCCGGCGCACGGCAACTGTGCATTGGCGAAACGGCACCGTGCTCCCCTCAGCCGCCTGACGGTTGTGGAGATGTTCTACGTAATGTGAGCCATCCAAGGAAGCGGGGCGAGTCCCTTTTGCGGTCGTTAACTGTATCAACTACGATTAACTATTAAATGGAAAACCTTGCCTTCTCTGTATTCTGTAAACCTTTTTTTAAGCGCTGGCAGGTCCGTATATTATAAAAATAGAACCCAATAACCATTTGCGATTGTCAGCTCTGCGGCTGCAGATAATTCTCCACCGCCCATCCCTGGCGCGTGGCGTCGTAGACACCCTGCAGCAGCCACCAGGTGTATCCGTCAGCCGTTCGCGGGCCGTCGACCACGGTAAAAAGTTCGTGCGCGCTGGCCTGGGTGAGGATCCGGCCCTGGAGCGACGGCGCGTCGCGCAGCCGCAGCCCGTCCTCGGTCGCCTCCACCATCGCGCCGACGCCGATCGTGCCCGGAATCACCGTGGGGAGCGAAGTGGTGGGCGTGTAGTACGGGGTGAGCGTGGGCGTGGGGGGAACCGGCGTGAGCGATGGCGGCGGAAAAACTGTGAAGTACGGCGCCACGGCTTCCGCGGGGAGCGTGGGCAGCGGCGCCGTATACACTGCCACCCAGGCAATGATAACGATCACCAGCGCCAGAACCGCGCCCACCGCGAGAGACCACCATGGCAAAACCCGCCGCACTCCAACCGGCTCCCGCCGGAGCAGCGCATCCGGCGGCGGAATGGTTTCGGGGGGTGTTTTTTTTACGGGAACAGTCGGGGCGGTATTCATGATCGCTCGGAATTGCGGCAAGGCCGGGCCTGTGCTATCCTTCCCCCGGGATGGGCGCGATGATCGAACTCAACGGCAATCTTCACATCCACACGGGATATTCAGACGGCACATTGTATCACGCGGAAATCGCCGCCGAAGCGTGCAAAGCCGGCCTGGATTTTCTTTTCGTCACCGATCACAACGTGCTGGTGCGCGGGGTGAACCGCTGGTTCGAGTTTCCCGGCCTCCGCCGGGTGCTGCTGCAGGCGGGCGAGGAGATCCACCAGCAGGACCGCATCCCGCAAAAGAATCACCTGCTCGCGCTCGGGATACCCGCCGACCTCGGCACGCTGGCGCGCGATCCGCAGAAGCTCCTCGACGCGGTGAACGCTTCCGGCGGAGCGGCGTTTCTGGCCCACCCGTTCGATCCCGCCGCGCCCCTGGTCCACGAAGATTCCCTCGGCTGGGTTTCCTGGGACGTGCGCGGGTTCGCCGGGTTGGAAATCTGGAACTACATGAGCGAGTTTAAATCGCTCGTGCGCAATCCCCTGGCGATGGTTTTCTACGCGCTCTTCCCTTCCCTCGGGATCAGCGGTCCGGACCCGGAAACGCTCGCCCGGTGGGACCGGCTGCTCTCGGAAGGCGGGCGCGTTTCGGCCGTCGGCGGGTCGGACGCACACGGCCATTCCTATGCGTTCGGTCCGCTGCGGAAAATCGTCTTCCCGTATCGATATCTTTTCCGCGCCGTGAACATGCATGTCCTGGTCGAGGAAGTAACCGGCGCTGAGGAGACCGACGGCCGCGCGATCGTCGCCGCGCTGCGGTCGGGTCGCGGCTGGGTGGCTTACGATTTGCCCAAACCGACCAACGGATTCCGGTTCTGGGCGGAAGGGAACGGGGGGCGCGTCGAAATGGGGGGAGAAATCCCTCTCTCCGCCGCACCCGTCCTCCGTGCCGAATTTCCATTCCCCGCCCGATGGAATATCATCCGCGCGGGAACCGGAACGGCCGCGGGCGGATCGGGAAAGCAAATCGCGTTCTCCCCTTCCCAGCCGGGAGCTTATCGATTGGAAGCGCGGCGGTCCTTCCGCGGCCGCATGCGCGGCTGGATTTTCTCCAATCCCTTTTACGTCCTTTGACAGCGCGGCTTCCTAACCCGCGCGGCGCCGGCGGTTGAAGCTCGGACGATCGCGGTCTTGCGCGCCTTCCCCGGGGCAGCACGCGGGGGATGATAGAATAGAACATTGATATTTTTACGGGGAAATGGAAAAACCAGGAAATTTCCGCTTGAAGGAGAGAACCATGAAAGTCACTTCGATCCCGGTGTTGGCCTGCGTGGCGCTGGCGCTCGTCGCTTGCAGCCCGGCCCAGAATCCCGCCAGCCCAACCTCATCGGGACCCGTCACGAATACCGCGGTCCCTTCCACGCCCACCGCGACGCAATCTCTTCCGACCAATACAGCTTCCGGACCGGTCGGGTCGATCTCCGGGAAGATCATTCCGATCGGCTCGCCGCAGCCCGCCACCTCCCTGAAAATCTTCGCCCGCGAAAAAAACACCGGGATGATTTATACGACGGACTTCTCCATCGACATAACGAGCTATACCATTTCCAATGTCCCGCTCGGAGTGTATAACATTTTCGCGTGGTACTACCAGGGGGGACTCCCCGGCGCGTATACTTCGGCGAAGATCACCTTCGCCGGAACATCCGAAGACCAATTCAACTGCACCAATTCGCTTTTGGATATCACGATTTCGACCACAAGTTTGAATTTTACCGGGGCGGACATTGACTGTTGGGGAGGAAATTTCTTCTCGTACCTGCCGCAGGATCTGTTGCCGTAGATCCTCAACAACCCGGAGGATATCCGCTGCGCCCGGAAGATGCCGGGCGCATTTTTATTTCCGCTTCCCGCGCCGGGGAAGGCCTTCGCGGCGGATGCCCGGTCCGACGGTTCGGCGGATGTATTCCATCCGCGGGTACGCTCCGCATGCCGGGAGAGACGCGCCGCTGGGCATATCCGCGTGCGTTTTCACTCGCCGATGAGCTGAACGATCAGATCCCGTTTGCGCGGACGGGTGTCGAAATCCACATAGACGATCTGTTGCCACTTTCCCAGAATCAACCGCCCGCCGGAGAAGGGGATGGTCAGCGACGGGCCGAGCAGCGCGGCGCGCAGGTGCGAGTGGCCGTTGCCGTCGTCCCAGGTGGCGTTGTGGGCGCACTCCCGCCCGGAGGGCAGAAGCTCCTCGAACATCCGCTTCAGATCGGCCACGCAACCCGGTTCATATTCGAGCGTGGTCAGCGCGCTGGTCGAGGACGGGCAGAAGACCGTCGCCGTTCCCGCCTGCAGGTTGCTCTGCCCGACCGCTCCCTGCACCGCATCGGTGATATTCCGCACGTCGGTCTGCCCCAGCGTGGATAATCTCAGTGGATAGGTTTGTACATTCATGAGGATTTCCTCCCGGCGGGATCGTTCGATCCCGCGCGAATTCTACCTTGGCGCGTGGCTTCGGTTGACGGCGGCTCCTGCGCGCGAACATTCGTTCCCGCCCGGCACCCGAACGGTCCAAGCGATTGGGCATCTTCCTTTATATAGTATCTGCGAGGGTGAAAAAATTTTCCCCCTCCTTCGGCGCACGGAAGCAAGGAGCATCGTCCTTTCTTCACCCGCCCGGCCCCGGCGGCGGCATTGGCGCGGGAAACAGCCTGGGGGATCGTCTTTGTTTGTGCCACTGCGGCATGGATTCCGCGCGGATAAACCGGTCCCCCTTTAATTTTCCGGGTTACATCCGGGCGCTGCTACGATCCCGCTTCCACGGCGATCAAAACAGCCCGCACCACCGTCCGGTACCGGTAGGAATTGCTGAACCAGTTGTAATCTTGGCAGGTAATGAGCGTCAACCACGGATTCTCTTCATGCCGGAAGGGGGTTATATCCGTGGGGAGAACGCGCGTATTTTCGCGGACCTCGTAGATAAATCGCTGCCCGCCCCCCAGCAGGATAATCCTGTCCCCCCAACGAAGCGTGCCCAAGTTAACGAAAGGTCCGGGCAGGCCATTGGAGAGATAAACGTGGGCGGTGATGACGGAGTTCCCCGCGCTGCCCGGGTAAGCGGTCCCCGTCAGATATCCCGCCTGGTCCCATAGCCAGGTCAGGTCCCAGCCGCTGTTGGTTATCGGGACGCCGACCACCGGCAGGNNCTGATTCAACTTGGGAATTTCCAGGAGCAAACCGCCGAGATAGGCATACCGTTTGTCGCTCGTCTGCGGCGGAAGGGAAGTCACCCGGCCCGGTGCGAAGCCGGTATCCGGCAAACTCAGAGCGGTGACCGTCACGGCGGAAGTAACGCGGTATATATCCGCCGGGTTGAGCGGATCGTAACGCCGTTCATGAGAGAACGACTGGTTATAGAACGAAAGGTATGTGGCGGGCGGGGTGGGAACCGGTCCCGGCAGGCTGGTCCATTCGGCTCGCACGGTATTGACAATGCTTGTCCCGGGAAGGTTATCGCCGAAGTCGGCCGTGAATTCGATGGTCGATTCCTGCCCCAGGGCGAGCGTGTTCCAGACGGCATGGATTATTATGCGGCCCGTGCCCGGGTCGATTCCCGTGTCGCTGAGGAGATTCGGCGCTGCGCCGCTTCCCGGAACGAACCTCAACGAACCGGGAACGTACGTCACTCCCTCCGGAAGAATATCGTTGATGGCTACGTCGTAGGCATCCAGTTTGCTGTTGCCGGTGTGGTAGATCCGAATCCGGTAGATTAATGGCATCCCCGGTCCGGCCAAGGGGTGATCGACGGTTTTTTCCAACCCCAAATCAGATTCGATGATCCGGACCGGAGGGGTTTGCCGGGTGATATGTCCGGTGGCCCATTGCATAGTGGCGCTGTTGGATAAGGATACGCCCCGCACGTTGGCCAAGATGTCCAGCACGACGGCCTGGTAGCGGATGGTGATGCTCTCGGGATTGACCAAATCGGAATTAGTGACGGTGCCGAAATCGAATGACACCATGGCGCCCGAATTGCTAATCAGCGGATTGTTTCCGCTCACGGTTCCGTCGTTGCAATTGCCCGCGCCGTGCAGATTAATCTTGGAACTGGCCAGGCCGGCGCCGGCGGTGATGTCCGCGCAATCGACAAATGCCAAACCGGGGTCGAGGGTATCCACCACGGTATAGATTCCGGTGGAGGACGGCGGAACGGTCAGCACAAGTTCGTAGGTCAGGATTTCGCCGATGGCCACGTCGGGGAGGGTTGTGACGGGGGCGGGAAAACTGTCGCCGACGAGCGTTTTTGTCAGATTGCGGTTCGTGATTAACGGTGCATTGCTGCGGGCGGCGTAATCGTTCAGCGAACCCCCCACCCCATCCGCGCCGGTGCGTTCGTTCGCGTCGCTTCCGGGGAGGGAAGTCCAGGTCACGCTGGCGATGTTGTTGACCGTCGTGCCAAACGCGGCATTCACCGTGGCTCGGTAGGTAATCGTCAGGCTTCCGCCGATCGGAAAAGCCGACACCGAGAAGTTAATCTGATTCCCGGTCGAACTGTTCGCCACGCCCGTCAAGCCCCCCGAAGCCGTAATGCCGATGGAGGAAAGATCGAGGGTCAGGCCGGACGGGAGCGTATCGGAGAGCACGGCGTCGAAAGCCTCTGCTGTGCTCGACCCCGCGTGATCCACGACGACCGTGAACGTCACCACCTGGCCGGGCGCCGGATTCGGATCATCCACCGACTTGGAGATCCGTAAAACGGGTTCGACGACGGTCACGTTCTGGCTGCCGATAAAAGTGTTGAGACCGACGATCAACGAACCGGTGTTAGTCAGCGGCGGCGAGGATGCTTGATTGCCCGTCTCATTGAGCATCACCGCATCGAAACAGACCAGGAAGGAATTATTGTTTGAGACGTTATCTGCAGTTACCGTAACGGCGGTGAAATCGAAGGTCAAGTTGGCGCCGCTGCCGCCGGGCGGGCTGATCGTCAACGTCGGAAGCGGAACGGTCCCGTTGAAGGCCGCGGCCAGGCTCCCGCAGGTGGCCGGCGGGTTGGTTTGGGTGACGAGCTGCATGGTGCCGGGAACGTACGCGAGACCGTTCGGCAAATCGTCCAGCAATTGCATAGACGGCGTCGTTCCTTCCGGCAAGGTGACCATCAGCCCGAAGGTGGCCACTTCGCCGACGGCCATGGCGTTGCCCGAAGTGTGCCCGGCGGATGTGCGCTGGAGGGTTTTGCTGAAGATGGGAGCGCGGATGTTCAGGGTCGCGACGGCCTGCCGGTCGTAATGGTTCGGGTTGCCCGTCGGACCGTTGGAACCGTCGCGCTCTCCGTTGCCTGCGCCGGAGGCGCCGGGAGTCTGATCCCCCGTGCCATGCGGACCGGGAAGCGAAGTCCACAGGACGGCGCCCGTGTTGGCGATCGCCTGGCCGGGGGTGACGCTGCTGGTGACGGCCACCTGGTATGTGATGATCACCTGGCTGCCGACCGGCATGGATCCGATGGTGAAATGCACGGTGTTCCCCGAAGATGCGTTAACCACCCCCGTCACCCCGCCGCTGGTCGTGGCGGTGATCGATCCCAGGTTGAGGGTCAGGTATGCGGCCGGCGGAGTATCGGTGAAATCCACGTCGAAGGCGGTCGCGGTGCTGTTGATCGGCGCGGAGCCGTTGTTGGTGATCGTCGCCGTATAGGTGACGAGATCGCCCGCGTCCACCGTGCCGCTCACGGCGGAATGGGTTTTTGCGAGGGTCAGGAAGGGCTCGACGATGCGCACACGCACAGCCGGCGAATCGTTGCCGAACTGAACCGATGGAACGCCGGCATAGGTCCGCACGCTGTTATCCCGGCTGTCGCCCGAATTGTTCTGGTCCGTTGCCTGGTTGTGCACCAGCACGTTGAATTCGATGACGGCGAATTCGCCGTCGTCGTCCAGATCCGGGTTGGTCAGATCGCCGAGCTTGAAATAGATGTCGGTTCCGCTGGCGTACGCGTCGGGATTCGCCGTCGTGCTGTCGTCGCTGCCGATATTCCAATCATTCAACGGGCAGGGAAGCGTTGCCGGGGTTGTCGCATCCGCCGCGGTGCCGACCAGATCGCATGTGCCGGGAATTGCCGGAATGCCGTCGCGCCCCGCGGAAATGATTCCTCCGTTCGAAATGAGCCCGATGCGCGCCGTGCCGTCATTTAGAAAGATCAACCCGTTCGGCACCAGATCGCGCAGTTGGAAATTTACGATCGTACTCTCGGGGATGCGCGCGACAATCCGGTAACGGATGATTTCCCCGATCGTCACCTGCTCCACCCCCGAAAAGACGGTGCTCGGTTCCGAGGTGTTCACAATGTACTTATCCGGGGCGCCGCTGATCGTAACGGTCGCCTTGTCGGTATACGGCGAAGGGGTGGGCACATGGTTCGGGCCGCCCTCCTCGCCGGCGTAATGCAGCAACGTTTCGGTGTTGATGACGTTGCCGGGGGCGACAACGGTGCGGATCTGCAGGTCGTAGGTGATGAGAATGAGGTTGTTGCCCAGGTTGGGATCGTGCGCCTGGCATACGCCCGACCCAACCGGGTCGATCAGCTCGATCCCCCAGCCGAAAAGATCGTCGGCGGTATCGGCCGTGCCATCCGGACCGCAGGGATCGCCGGGCCATGAGCCGGTGCAATTCCCCGGCGCGGCAATGCCGGTGTAGGCGATCGGCCCGGTGCGATTCCCGTAATACACCTGCAGGTTCAGCCCGGTGGCGGGGATCTGGTATTCCGGTTGCAGGACGTCCGCGATCCGGATGTCGAACGCGCCTTTCAGGCTGGTGCCGGTATTTTCGACCGTGATGGCAAACGTTACCGTATCGCCCGCGTCCACGTCGCGCACGTCGCTGTTGATCGGCCGCGCGGCAAGCCCGCTGGAATTGATCGTGCCGGTCCAGCGCGGCGCCGAACCGGGCGGCTGGAATGCCACGCCCGCCGGTCCAAGATTGGGCGGATTAAACATGTTGCTGGGATTGCTGGTCCACACGACCCCCTTGGTCGAACGCAGCACCGGCTCGGTCAGAATCAATTCGACGATGGAATCCGAAGTGATCTGCCCGGCGTTGGTGCTGCCCTCGACGGCGTGCGCCTGATTGGTCAGGTACATCTGATCGGCGAAGGGTTCGGTGGCCACGACGACGCTGAACAGGATGTCCACCGTCCGGGATAAGTTGAGCGGGTTGTCGTAATTCCCGTAATAGAAATCCAGCCGGTTGTTGGCAACGTCCGCGCTGAGCGCTGGGACGATGCTCGAATAGGTATAGAAGGTATCGGACGGTCCGAAGTTGGCGCGCCCGGCGGCGGGAATGACGGTCGGCTGGCCGCTTTGTCCGACCGCGTTGAACACCCAAGCCGGCCCGTCGTTATGCGCGCCGGTGGGCAGAATGGTGTTGTAGTCGTTGGCGTCGGGATCCGCGACGAAGAAGATCGGCAAGGGCAGATAATCGGCAAAAGCCAGTCTTTCCTCATCGCTGGTGGGCATCACGTAGGTGATCCGGTAGGTGACCGTATCTCCCGGCGCGATCCGGGGCGGCGAAGCAAACGAGGTGCTGCCGTTGATGGCGTATATTCTCTTGGAAAGTGCGCCCGTGGGGATGGCGAAGCCGGCCTCGGCGTCATCCGTGACACTCCCGCCCGGCGCAAACGTGCCGGTATCCAAAAGGCGCCCGGCGACACTGACGTCATCCCGGAATGTGTCCCCCTGATCCACGCTCCAGTCGCCGGAAGGATAGTTATCCGTGAAGTTATCCTGAATGATGGAATGGAAATGAATGACCGCCGTGGTGCCGCCGTCGTTGTGGGAACAATCGGGATGGGGACTGCCCGCGACCGGATCTATGCAGCCGCCGATCATCCTCCCGTTCTGGCCGCGGGTGACGATCTCATCCGAAACGCGGAAGAGCAGCCTGGTGGTTCCGTCCGTGGCCGGGTTTTCCGTCGTCCCCGGCGGGGGTCCGTCGGTGAGATCGATCTTCGAAAGATCGACGGTATAGTTGGCCGAATTAAAATTGGCCGAGCCCAGCGAGTACCCGTTGCCGTCCACCGCGAGCGTCGGATCGAAGCTCGGATCGAAGTGCTGCCCGTCGGAAAGGACATCGGTGACGATCACCTGGTCGAAAGCGAAGAAATCCGAAATCTGGAATTCCAGCGTGTAATCCATTACGTCGCCGGGGGAATTGACGCCGTCGGTTATGTTGGCAACACTCTTCTGGATGGCCAGCGAGCGGTCGATCAGCGTATGTTCACAACCCGTCGGGTCGGTGGTGGTCAGCTGGGTAGGGTCGCGCACATCGATGGGAGTCCACGAACCGGAGACCCGGGCATTGTTGCAGGAAGACACCGCGGTTCCAAAAGCGGGATCGATGACGCTTAAACCGCTGGCATTGTTCCTCGGGACAAAAAATGAAAAAGTGACCGCAGCATCGTTCGCGCCGGCCCCGCCGGTGACCGCACTCCAACGCACCACCAAATCGTTATTCGGCGGATTCTGCGCCGCACCCAGGGTTGGATGATCGTCGACGAAGTATCCGGCCGGTGTTGCGGATACTATGGAAAGATATTGCATATTGTCCGGCAGTAAATCGGTGAGCGTCAGGTCGGTAATCGTCTGGCCCGTGGGAATATCCACCGACACCGTATATTGCCTGGCGAAGTTCGGGCCGGTGGCGGTTTCGGCGGATGTATTCGCCGGCCCGGTGTAGGTTTTGGAAAGGGTTAAGAGCGTCGGGGTGACCGATGCGGACGTATATCCGCTCAGCGTTGTGCTGGCCGCATCGCCGCAACACCAGTCGTCGAGCGGGGTGAAGCCGAATTCATAGCCGCCGCGCGCCCGGATGGTGAGCGGGTGGCCCAGGTCCGCCAGGTTGCTTAAGTTGACCGTCATTTGAATCACGGCCGGAGGCTGGTTGGCGGAGAAACTGCCGAACGGCAGGCGGATATCCACCAGTTCGTCTCCGGGCGTTCCGCTGACGGTGATGAAATGCCCGCTCCCATCCCGCACGATCGGGTCGGTCGCCGTTCCGCCGGCATTAAACGTTGTCCGGTAAAAATCCCCGGGGGGGAGGGAACCACCCATATAGGAGGCGGAAATGATTGTCGTTCCCAAACCGTCATCGCCATCCGCTCCGGTTCGCGGGATCTGCAGCTCCAGGAACGGACCGTATCCGACTTCGCCTTCCGGATCGTTGTTATCGAACGTGACGGTAAACGAGACGGCGTCCGTACCGATCAACGCCGTAGATGGAACATCCAGCGTGACGGTCGGCGGGTCGATGACCCCGGAAGTGGATCGCGGAGCAGCCAGCGCACTCTCGAAGAAAACGGCTGGTAACGCAAAAATAACAACCAGGGCGACCGAAAGGAGAAAAACCCGGAAATGATTATTATGGGGAGTCAAATTGCGGATTCGAAAAAAAACATCGGGGCTTGGACTTTTATTGGTGTTCAAGCCGCCTCCTAAAGCAAAGAACGGATCGCTCCCCTACCATCTGAAGGCGCTATTATACGATGAAAAATAAGATTTTTACGCATACGCAAAACGGCTTTCGGCTTCCGGATGACTCCGGAATAATTGAGTTGCCGCATGAGAAAATGCACAACAAATAAAATCGGAAATTTTTATGAAATTCATCCAATATATTCCTTATGGATCGCTTTTTCTGCTTGCCACCTTCATCCGGGGAGTGCCCGCCTCCTGCGGCGGCCACCATCCCACTCCCGCCCTCAATCGGAAAGCCGCTGGAGAGTCTGCCCCGCGGCTCATTTATTTTTGTCAGCGTCTTCGGCGGGCGCGATGATCGGAAAATAATCGCACGCCGGCCGGTTCTTCTTTGGAACCGGCGCGGATCAAACCGTTCCGCCTTTTCCGCAGCATCCGCCCGGCGCTTGCTGGACATCCCCGTCGAATTGATGGAAAATAGCACCGGTATTCGGTCCGGACGGCGAAACGGATCGTTCCCGCGGAGGATGTATGCTGGAGTTTATCGGAGCGTTGTTCAATTTCCTGGTCCGGCTGCTGGCCGTCCTGCTTTGTTTGCTGTTTATCGTCACGATCGTCGTCGTCTTGCTGCTGGTCAATGCGGATTCCATGCTGCTCTCACCGACGGTTTACCAAAACGCGCTGGTCCGCGAGCGGATCTACGAACGGCTGCCGGACCTGGCGGCCGCTCAGATTTACATGGGGATGCATCCGGCGGGCGAGGGCGAGACCTGGGCAAACGGAGGCAACCCGCTCCAATATGCCGGTCCGGAAGCAACGGCATGCGTGCAGGCCGCGCTGGGCGAGCAAACCTACCGTGATATTCTTGGCGGCATCCGTCCACCCGTGCAACAGGAAATTGACTCGATGGCGGAATGCGGAGTCGGCGGTCCCGCCGGTACCGGCGGAGCGCCCGTCTTCTTTAAAACACTTTCACAGGATCAATGGACGTCGATTCTGCGCTCGCTGCTCCCGCCGTCCTGGCTGCAATCCCAAGTGGAAAGCGTGCTCATCCAGGGATTTCAGATTTTGGAAAAGCCCGGCGCTCCGCTGAGCATCACCATCGACATGCGGGAATTGAAAAACCGTCTCACCGGCCCGGCCGGAACCGACGCCGTTTTTCAAATTATCCAAACCCTTCCCGCCTGCCCGGCGGGATATTTGCCGACCTCCCTCGATCCCTCTCAGCTGCTGCAATGCAAACCCACGGACGATCTTCTGGCGATGCTCAAGCCGCAAATTTCCACAGCCCTGGCCGACGCCACGGTCGCTATCCCGGACCAACTGGATATTTTGAAACAGCTGCGCGATTCCGGCGCGGTGAACGTCGAAGCATTCGGCCTGCCGGTCGGCCCGCGGGAATTGCTGCAGATCGGACGCTGGGTCGTCCGCCTCAGCCCGATCCTATGCATCGCGATCCTGTTGATCGTCACCCTGCTGGTGGTGCGGTCGTGGAAGGGATTCCTGCGCTGGTGGGGATACCCGCTCCTTGCAGCCGGGGTGGCGGTTCTGCTGACCGCCATCATCCTCTGGGTCGGCCTGGACGTCGTCGTCTCGCTCGGCCGGGAAAACCTTCCCGCGGCCGTTTCGATCGACGTGTACGATACCGTCGCCGGGATTCTGGTATTCATCACCCACCGCTACTCGCTGGTGACCGGCGCCGAGGGAATCGTCCTGGGATTGATCGGCATGGGATTGGCCATCGGCTCGCTCTTCGTCGGCCGCAGGAAACGCGCCGCGGGGACCGGGACCCCGCCCGCCGCCACGCCTCCCCCGCTGAATGCGCCCCCGCCTCCGCCGGCCGACGTCACGCACCAGAGCGGAATATTCGGAATCGACCCTCTCCGCGCCTAAACGATAATCCGCCATCCCGGAAGCGGTAAAAAAATCTTCTTACCGCGGGCAGCACCGAGGCCCGCGGGAAAGCCGACCGCATTCCATTGCTTGAATTTTCGGATATCGCCTGAATAAAAAAACCTTGGACACCCGCATGCCAATCCGCCCGGGTTGGTTCCTGGTCTTCCATACCTTCCAGACGGTTGTTTCCGCGCGGTTCAACGCGGCGCGTCCGGATACCGGTGTTCGGCGGTTGGGTTCCGCCTTCCCTCGGATCGAATGATGTCATTTGCCTTGGGCAACATTTTCTTTTAAACTATATCCGGCCCTAGGGGTAGGCGCCCCGCCTTCTCCGACGGGGCGTCCGATTGGCTCGCGTCTGGATAGCCCATCGGTTCCCCGCGGGCCGCGGCGAAGAGGAAAAAGATGAAATCGATTCCTGTGCGCGCGGCGCGATCTGTTCGGACCGGCTTTTCGGAAATGAAAAAGTCCACGCTCGCCCAACTCACGGACCGGCAAAACCTGCTGATCCTCACCTACGCCCCGGCCGGGCTCGGGCACCTGCGGATCACCGACGCGCTCTACGACGGCCTGCCGAAAACCGTCAACCCCGTCGTCCTGGGCAGCCGGGATAAATCCATCCAAACCCTCCACCGGATCACAAGCATTCATCCGATCGGACGCGCGGTTTTCGATTGGCTGCAAACCGGGCCGCTGGCGCGTCAGGCCAACCGGCTGTACCGCTACAGCCTGCGCATGAATACCGGCGTGGTCTACGAGGAAATGGTCCAACTCATCGAGGAGAGGCTCAACCCGCCCAAGAAGATCCTCGTCGTCTCCACCCACTTCGGCCTGGCGCACAAATTGGCGGTAATCAAAGAGCGGCTGCAGAAGGAAAAAGGGGTCCGCATCGTGCTGGTGGTCTTCGTGTCGGACGACACCTTCCAGCACATTTGGTACGTGGATGGGGCGGACCTACTGGCGGTGACAAGTAATTTTATTAAAAGGGAATACGCCGCGTACGGCGAGAGCCTCGGCCAGTACGTTCGAATCGAAGTCGTCAGCTATCCGCTGAATCCGGAGCGGGGAATCCCCCTGAGCGCCCGGCAAATGACGGATCGGAAGAACCAATTGGAGCTGAAGGGGAAAAACCCGATCCAGGTTTCCATCCCGATCTCCGGAGCGGCGGTCGGCACGCTTTATTTCTCGCATTTGATCGCATCTTTGCGCGAGAAATCCGACCGGTTCCATTTTCACATCGTCTCCAAAGACGCTCCGTTTACAAAGATCTTCCTCTCCACGCTGGAGGGGAAACCGTGGGTCAGGCTGTACATCGGCAAGCAGGACCGGGAAGTGGTGGACCTTTACGACGAGCTGCTCGACCGGGAGGTCATCTCGCTGGAGGTGACCAAGCCGAGCGAACAGGCCTTCAAGGCGCTGATCGGAACACATACCCGGGGCGGCGTCATCCTCCTGTTCTCGGAGCCGGTGGGGAGCCAGGAATCCGACAACCTGGATTTCCTCCAGCGGCATAAGCTCATTCCTTCCCGGGAGGACAATACCCGCCTCTGGGAGATCGCCGAAAGCAGCGCCGGAGTGAAGACCCCCATCGGCAAACGGCTCTTCGATGAATCCCGCACCTGGCGGGGCGTCCGACTCCCGAAAGGATCCAAACGGTCCGCGGATTTCATTTGGTGGATGTTGACCTCCGGCATGTTTTCCCGGATGGTCTCCAACAACCGGAACATCATCCTGAAGGACGAAGGGAAGGTTCTTCAGGGGTCGAAGGGGGTGGCAGAGTTTTGGGACTTGGCGACGTCGATCTAAGGCAATAATAATCTCTCATACGATTCAATTCGGAAAAACGATTCTTTATAAAGTAACAAGACGATCGACCACGGACCACGGACCGCGGACCATCGACGATGGTCTATGGTCGATCGTCGACAGTCAGATGGACCACATCCCCCGCCAGAATCGTCCGTTGCGACCGGTTGCGCAACCTCACGATGAGCGCGCCGTTTTCATCGACCGACTCCGCCTTACCGGTGATCTCTTCCTCCGGCAGCGCCACCCGCACGTATTGGCCGAGGGTTTCCAGCGCGCGCGCCCATTCCGCGCGCAGGCTTTCGCCCCGGCAGACGGCCCGGTAAAGCGGCTCCATTTCCTCAAGGATCGCGCGCAGCAATGCGATCCGGGGCTGCGGACGCCCCAGCTCGATGAGAACGCTGGTCGCGTCCGGAGGGATGCCCTCCACGCCGAGCGGATCGAAGTTCACGTTCAGCCCAACGCCGACGATCGCGTAATCCAGCCTCTCCCCGTCCAGTCCGAGCTCGCACAGGATCCCTCCGGCTTTGCGGCAGCCGAGGAGAATATCATTCGGCCATTTGAGGCGCGCCGTCAAACCGCATTCGAGCCGGAGCCCTTCGATCACTCCGAGACTGACAGCCATCGCCGCCTGCAGCGCGCGCGAGGGCGGAATGGGAGGGCGCAGGAGCAAAGAGAAGAGCAGGCTGCTCCCGGCCGGAGAGCACCACGTGCGGTCCAGCCTTCCGCGGCCGGCCGTCTGATAATCGGCGATCGCCAGCGCGCCTTCCGCTTCTCCGGAGCGGGCGAGGTTGCGGATGATCTCGTTGGTGGAGGGGCATTCGGGGAAAAAATGCACCGCGCGGCGGAGAGGGCCGTTGCCGAGGGATTCGACCTGGAGTGGATCGTTGGAGATGGGGATTGCCGGCGGGTCCTTCCTTTTAATCCGCGATTCCTCGCCCCATGAAGGGGGCTGGAATGACATCCTCAGTGTGTCACTCCGAGCCCTGGTTTTCAGGGCGAGGAGTCGGTGACGCGTGGGATCTCATCAACAAACGCGGACGATGCCCACGCCAACTATTCAAGCTCGCGATTCCTCGGCCCCTGAAGGGGCCTCGGAATGACACCCTGCGTGGATTCCTTTATTTCCCTTTGTCCGCCAGTTCGCGCTTTGCCGCCTCGGCCAACTCCTCGGCGTGATCGGCCAGGCTTCCCAGCACGCCGTTGACGAAGCGCGGCGCGCTGTCGGATCCGAACAGCTTGGCCAATTCCACGGCCTCGTTGATCGCCACTTTCACCGGGCTCACCCGGCCGACGGCGAACTCCCACAGCGCGATGCGGAGGATATTGCGGTCGACGACGGCGATCTGGTTGACCGGCCATTCGGGGGCGAAGCGGGCGATCCAGCGGTCGAGCCGGGCGCGGTCCTTTAAAACGCCGAAGACCAGCTCGCGGGCGAACTCGTGCTGGCCTTCCGGTAGTTTGGCTTCCTCTTCGCGCTCGGCCAGAACCGCGCCGGGCTCGTGAGAAGAGCAATCCAATTCATAGAGCGCCTGCAGCGCGACCGTGCGCGCCTTGCGTCTGGCTTTCATGGGAACGAGCAATCTCCGCGGAGGGATTATTCCGACGGGGCTGGAGCGATATCCTCGATGTGTACCACCACCTCCCCCACTTTCATCCCGATGATCTCGGTGATGGCGCGGCACACTTCGAGCTGCACCTTGCGCGCCACCTCGCGCGCGTCACCCTCCGGATGCATCACGAGGAACAGTTCGGCCGAAACTTCTTCGCCGTTGGTTTCCAGCCGCACACCCTGCGCGGCGCCCCGGTGGAACGGCCGGTTAACCCCGCCCGGAACCGGACTCATGCCGGCCACACCCGGCACGCTGAGCGCTGCGAGCCGCGCCACCGTGACCAATACGCCGGGAGAAATGAAGATCTTGCCGGAAGCTGGAGCGAGATCCATGCTCACCTCACATCATCACCATGCCGCCGTCGACGCTGAGGATGTGGCCGGTGATATACGCGGCTTCGTCGGCGGCAAGAAACTCGACGGCGTACGCGATTTCGTCCGTCGTCCCCCAGCGGCCCACCGGGATCATCTTCATCAGGGCTTCCTTGAGATCGGGCGGCAGGTCCTTGGTCAGCGCCGTCGGGACAAACCCCGGCGCCACCGCGTTTACCGTGATCCCGCGCGAGGCCACTTCGCGCGCCAGGGCCTTGGTGAAGCCGATCAGGCCGGCTTTGGACGCGGAATAGTTGGTCTGCCCCGCCTGCCCGGCCAGGCCCGAGACGGAGGCCATGTTGACGATCCGGCCGTAGCGGGCCTTCATCATCGAGCGGATGACCGCCTTGGCGCAGTTCCACGCGCCCTTGAGGTTGATGTCGAGCACCTTGTCCCAGTCGGCTTCATCCATGCGCATGATCAGGTTGTCGCGCGTGGTACCGGCGTTGTTGACGAGAATATCGATCCGGCCCATCTGGGCCAGCGCCTTTTCGATCATTTCAGCCGCGCTGGCGGTCGAGGAGACGTCCAAGGGCAGCGCGATCGCCCGCCGCCCGGTCGCGGCGGCCACTTCCTTGGCGGAGGCCTGGGCCTTCTCCAATTGAATGTCGGCGATGACAATGTCGACCCCGGCTTTGGCGAGCCGGTCGACGATCGCCCGGCCGATGCTCTGGGCTCCCCCGGTGACGACCGCGACGCGATTGGGCGAAAAAGTCATGTGCGCTCCTGATAACCGGTTTCCCCATCCGCTGTTCGGGGCGTTATCCGGAAAATCTTGCCGTGCGGGAATTATACTCCCAGTACAGTGCGGATTTCCTCCGGCGTGCCGGCCGGAAGCGACCGCACCTGCGGGTCGATGCGTTTGATCAGACAGCTGAGCACGTCCTTCGGTCCGAACTCCACGATCAGCACCGCTCCCATCGCGGCGATGGCGCGAACCGATTCCGTCCAGCGTACGGGGGAGGTGAGCTGCGCTTTAACCTCCGCACGGATCTCCGCCGCCGTGTGCAGCGCCGCGGCCGCGGTGTTTCCGATCAGCGGCGTCTTCGGATCGGCGATCGGGGTTGCATCCACCGCCCTGGCGAACTGGCGCGCCGCCTCGTCCATCAGGGGAGAGTGCGATCCGATGCTGACGTTAAGCCGGATGGCCCGCCTTGCGCCGCGTTTCAGCGCCAGCGCGATGGCGCGCTCAAGCGCCGGAACTTCCCCGGAGATGACGATCTGCCCCGGGCAATTGTCGTTGGCCAGGTGGACGATTCCGCCGGTTTCCCGCGCAGCTTGTGCACACACTTCGGTAAGTGCCGCGGCGTCCAGGTTGAGAATGGCCGCCATCCCGCCGGGTTTGCTCTTTCCGGCGTCCGTCATCACCCGTCCGCGCTCGCGCGTCAACCGCAATGCGTCGGCAAATTCCAGCGACCCCGCCGCGACCAGTGCGGAAAATTCCCCCATCGAGTGGCCTGCCACGCACAGGGGTTGGAATTCCCCCGCCTCCTCCATAAGCACCCGCCAGGCAGCGATCGAATGCGTCAGCAGCGCCGGTTGCGTGTTGAGCGTTTCGCCCAGCTCGGCTTCCGGCCCGTTCCAACATAATCCGGAAAGCGGGAAGCCGAGCACGGCATCCGCTTCTTCGAAGACGCGGCGCGCGGCTGGGTAGGAATCGACGAGCGCCTTGCCCATCCCGACCGTCTGCGAACCCTGCCCGGGAAAAACGAACGCGGTATGTTTCGGGTCAAGAGTCATAATCAGACTTGTATCTTTCCTTGCATTCATTAGGACCATTACCACGGATTACACCGAAAAGAGCACGAATGACACGGAAATTTTTTAGTTAAAACCATTAAAAGAGTTATCCGTGAGATCCGAGTCTACTCCGTGCAATCCGTGTTAAAAAATCCAGCCACTAAACTAACACGAAAAACTCCACCGGGTTGCGTAACCATTCTCCCGAACAAAAAAGGCCGCGTCTTCACGGCCTTTTCCTTCAATTCTCTCGGGTTACTTCTTGGCTTGTTTCTTCTTCGGTTCGAAGACCTTCCGGCCGTCGTAATAACCGCACTGCGGGCAGACGGTATAGGCGGCAATTTTCGCGCCGCAATTGGCACATGCAACCACGTTAGGCGGCGTCAAGGCGTCGTGCGCGCGGCGGCGATCCCTCCGTCCGGAGGAATGTTTTCGCTTTGGATGTGGGGGCATGGATCGTACTCCTCGGAAAATATCGGGAAAACGGCCGGGAAGGCCAAAGCCTCCCCGGAAGTCTGGGGATTATACGTTCAGCCTTTGGCAATGTCAAGCAACGGCCGCCTACTTCCTATCCGCAGTGTTCGGACCGAGGGGTTCGGCCGGCTTCGAATCAGGCTGGATGTCTGCCGCTGAATCATCGATGGGTTTTTCTATCGCGGGGATCGGAGGCTTGGAGGGGGCGTCGAGGCGGAGCGCTTCACCGGCCGATTTGACTTCTTTTTGCAGGTCCTTCAATTCCTCGAGATGCGCCTCCCGGGCCAGCCGGTTGGGAAGATCCTGCAATTCCTGCGACACCTGCTTCATCGACCGGTAGGTATCGGACCGGTAAAGACGGTTTATCCAGCGTCCGACCGCCTTGCCGCCGCCGGCGATATCCTTCGGCGAGAAAACGACCAGGGCCAGGATGATGATCAGAAGCAGTTCCAGAGGACCGATACCGAGGAATTCCATGTCAAACCGCCGGTGATCATTATAAAGGATACCCTCCCGATGCCTTATCCGCAAAGAAAAATGGACATCGTTTCATCTTCTTCGCAGCGGTAATCCGCTACGGACCGTCACCCGGAATGGTCCATCCCTATGGAATGGGGTCCCTACGGCGCGAACATCGATCCGCTTTGATCGCCATTGTTGCTGTATCCGTTGGATTCCCAATATCCGCGATAATTCGGATCATCCGACAGCCGAATCTCATCGACCCATTTGACCCATTTGTATCCCCATTTGGCTTCCGCCACCACCATGAAGGGGAAACCGCGTTCCGCCGGCATGACCACGCCGTTCATTTTATTCGCCAGGAGGATTTTATTTTGCCGGAGGTAATCCAACGTGAGGGAGGAAGTGTATCCGTCGACGGCGTGGAAGATGGCGATCACCGCGGCCGGCTGCGCCTTCGCGTCCTTGAGCAGATCGTCGATCAGAATCCCTTCCCATAAAATCGTGACGTCCCAGCCTTCGACGCAATGCAGGGTGACCACCTTGCTGTATTTGTCGTGGCTGAGCACCTGGTCGTAAGTGAGAGTGAGCGGATTGTCGACCAGGCCGGAGACCTTCAGCCGGTAGGTGTCGAGCGAAACCGTCTGCGGCCCGTTGATCGAGTTCTCACGGAAATCGCCGATGGAGGAAAGATTTTCCCCCTGATACTGGCGAATTTCCACGGTCTGAAGCGCCTGGATCGTCGGCCCGCTCGATCCGCTGCAAGCCGCCAACAAGCCCGCGGCGGCCAGGCATATGATTGCCGTGCGTTTGGCATGCTTCATTTCTTCTTTCACTCCTTCGGGTTGGACGGCGACATGCGCCACCAGAGTACAATGCCGACATGGGAGAGCATAAATATAAGGAACGGCACGTCGGTATAGGCATGCAACCGCTGCGCCATGGCTTTGTTCAGGATCCCAAACGTCAAGGGATCCACGATCCGGTATTGGGTAATGCCGTAGCCCGTCAGCAGCGTGACGAGCGCCAAAGCCATCGTCACCCAACCGCAAACGCGGCCGATCATGCGGATCCGCCGCCTCGGGGAAACTCGATGGGTCATAAGATTGTTCCTTTGCATATCATCATAGGATTTCTGTTTCAGCCGGTCAATACTATTAGTTCTCTTTTGCATTTTTCCCCTCCATATTAGCAGAAGTTATATACTAAGGTTGCCGGAATAATAATCCGTCTCAGGAGGTTCTATGTCCCAATACAAATATCTGATCGTCGGCGGGGGCATGACCGCCGACGCCGCCGTACGGGGCATCCGGGCCGTGGATCCCAAAGGAACGATCGGACTGTTCAGCCAAGAACCGGATCCTCCCTACGAACGCCCGCCGCTCTCCAAAGGGCTCTGGCTGGGAAAATCCGTGGAGAAGGTCTGGTTGAAGACGGAGAGCCTGGGCGTCGAGATGCATCTGGCTACCGGGATCGTGACGATCGATCCGAGGGGCAAACGCGCCCGCGACGACCGCGGGGAGGAGCACGCATACGGCGCACTGCTGCTCGCCACCGGCGGCACCCCTCGCCGGCTGCCGTTCGGCGAACCGAACGTCATTTATTACCGGACCATGCGCGATTATCAGCGCCTGCGAAACCTCACCGAAGCCGGGCGGCGGTTTGCGGTGATCGGAGGCGGGTTCATCGGATCGGAAATCGCCGCGGCACTCGCGATCAACGGGAAGCAAGTCGTCATGGTTTTCCCGGAATCATCGATTTGCGCGCGTGTTTTTCCGCCGGACCTCTCCCAATTCCTCAACCGTTACTTTCAAGAAAAAGGCGTGCAAATTATTTCCGGAGACTCCGTGGAAAGCATTACCGGCGGCGTCCAACCCGTGCTGAAATTGAAAGGGAAAGGCGAGCTTGCCAGTGACGGCGTGGTCGCGGGGCTCGGGATCCAGCCCAACCTCGATCTGGCCCAGGCTGCAGGGTTGGAAATACGGGACGGTGGAATCGCCGTGGATGAGCAATTGCGGACAAGCGCTCCCGGAGTGTACGCGGCGGGTGACGTGGCCATGTTCTACAACCCCACACTGGATAAATTCCTTCGCGTCGAACACGAAGACAATGCGTTGCGCATGGGCGAGGCGGCGGGCCGCTCGATGGCCGGTGAAAAAACCGCCTACCGGCATCTGCCGTTCTTCTACTCCGATTTGTTTGATCTGGGGTATGAGGCCGTGGGCGAATTGGACCCGCACCTTGAAATCATCGCCGATTGGGCCGAGCCGTATAAAAAAGGGGTCGTGTATTATCTTAAAGCGGGGCGGGTTCGCGGCGTGCTGGCATGGAATATCTTCGGCCTGATGGACAAAGCCCGCCTGCTTATCGCCGAGCCGGGTCCCTTCTCACCCGCGAATCTAAAAAACCGCCTTGCCGCTTGACCGTCCCATGGACAAACCACCGTCGTCCGTTTTTACCGTCGGGCATTCCACCCGCACGCTGGAAGAATTCATCCGCATCCTGCGAAAATACGGGGTCGAGCGCCTGGTGGACGTGCGAACGGTGCCCCGCTCCGCGCGCAATCCGCAATTCAACCGCGAGACGTTGCCCGCGGCGCTCGCCGCGGATGAAATCGCCTACGTCCACCTGCCCGAGCTGGGCGGGTTCCGGCACGCGCTTCCGGATTCCGCCAACACCGGATGGCGCAACGCGTCCTTCCGCGGCTTCGCGGATTACATGCAAACGGATGGATTCCGCGACGGCGTAGAAAAGCTCATCGGCTTGGCGGCGGAGCGGAAAACAGCGATCCTATGCGCCGAAGCTGTGCCCTGGCGCTGCCATCGCTCGCTGATCGGCGATGCCTTAACGGCGCGCGGATTGCCGGTGGAGGATATTCTCGACGCCGATCACAGCCAGCCTCACCGGGTGACTCCTTTCGCCCATATCGACGGATTTACCGTGACGTACCCGGACCCCGGCGCCGCCGGGAAAACGGATACATCGGGAGTATGATTCCCCGCACCTTTCGATCCGCTTGCGGGCCGGAAGGCATCCTGCAAGGATGGAAAATCAAAATGAAAGGCTTGTCATGCAAAGAATATTGGTCCTGGCTGCCTTGTGTGGAGCCGTTTTGCAGAGCGGGTGCGCGTCGATGACCCCTGCCGTCCGTTCACCCTCCTCGCCCGGCGTATCGCCCTCCCCCACGGCTTCTCCCGCGGGTACGGCCGCCGCCTCCTCCACCGCGCTCCCGGCCTACGGATGGCCGGACGCATTCACGCTCAACCAGCGCATCGGGCGCGGGGTGAATTTCGGCGACGCGCTCGAAGCCCCGAGCGAGGGGGAATGGGGGATCGTCCTGCAGGATGAATATTTTCAAAAGGCGAAAGACGCCGGGTTCAACACCATCCGCCTGCCGGTGCGCTGGTATGTCCACGCATTGGAATCCGCGCCGTTCACGATTTTTCCATCCTTCTTCGAGCGCGTCGATTGGGCGGTCGAGAGCGGCCTTTCGCGGGGGATGGTCGTTATCCTGGATTTTCATCACTTCCTTCCTTTCATGGATTGCCCCCGATGCGAGCGCGAGCGGTTCCTTATGCTGTGGGCGCAGATCGCCGAGCATTACAAGGCCTATCCTCCGGACCTGGTTTTCGAATTACTCAACGAGCCGACCGACGCCGTTCCCGCGTCGGAATGGAACGAAGCGCTGGCTTCGGCTCTGGCGGTCGTCCGCGAGTCCAACCCGCAGCGGATCGTGGTTGTCGGGCCGGTGGGATGGAACGGGCTCGGCGGCCTTCCCTACCTGAGTCTGCCCGAAAGCGACCGCGGGCTGATTGTCACCTTCCATTATTACGAGCCCTTCCACTTTACCCACCAGGGGGCGGATTGGGTGGACGGGTCCAACGCCTGGCTGGGAACGACCTGGACCGGAAGCGCGGCGGAGCAACAAGCGGTGCGGAAGGATTTCGAATCCGTCTCCGCCTGGGGCACAGCGCACGGGCGCCCGATCCTCCTCGGCGAGTTCGGCGCGTACAGCAAGGCGGACATGGACTCGCGCGCGCGCTGGACCGCCGCCGTCGCCCGCCAGGCCGCTGAGCTTTCATTCTCGTGGGTCTACTGGGAATTCTGTTCCGGCTTCGGCGTGTACGACCCGGCCGCCCACCGCTGGCGCGATCCGCTCCTGGACGAGCTGCTGCCCGAATCGCCTCAACGCGGAAAATAATTTCCCGAGCGGATCCGCCTTGCGGGCAAAGTGCGCGCTCCCGTTGTCGGAGGATTCTGCAACCGGACCGGGGTAGTACCTTCGATGGAAGCGCCGCCCGGCTCGGTGCGGATACAATGGAACCAT
>PLND01000023.1:7171-54010 GCA_003141675.1 Anaerolineae bacterium | reverse complement strand
AAAGGCCCGCGCTGCCTGAGCGCGAAATGCGCCTTCGATCGCCGCGGATACGCTCCCGGCCAGCACGGCAAGGATGCGCAATTCAAACGCCAACGGATTTCGGACTACGCCCGCCAGTTGCGCGAGAAGCAAAAAGCGCGCCGGGTATACGGGATCATGGAGGCGCAATTCCGCCGCTATTATCAGGAAGCGCTGAAAAAACGCGGCCTGACCGGGTTAAACCTCCTGCAGATGCTGGAATCGCGCCTGGACAACGTGGTCTACCGGATGGGTTTTGCGGAAAGCCGCGCCAAAGCACGGTCGCTGGTGACCCACGGCCATTTCAACGTGAACGGCCACCGGGCCGACGTCCCATCCTACGTGCTCCGCCCGGGCGATATCGTCGAAGTTCGCGCCAGATCGCGCAACCGGACGTACTTTAAAGGCTTGGCCGAGGCGGCCGAAAGCCGCAACGTCCCCACCTGGATGAACCGGGATCTGGGGAACCTCTCGGGCCACCTGGTCAAGGTTCCGGAACGGCACGAACTGAGCGATATCCGGCTGAACGAACAACTGATCGTCGAGTTCTACTCGCGATAATCGCCTCCGCAGGCCGGACAAACCGTCCGGCACAGGTTCGAACACCCGGCGCGCGGTTCCACAGGGTGCGCCGGAGGAGAGAATCGAAGTGAGCATATCTACCAACATGGTCATGCCCAAGATCGAACGGGATGCTGTGGCGCAGAATTACGCGCGCTTCATCCTCAGCCCGCTGGAAAGCGGGTATGGAATCACGCTCGGGAATGCGCTGCGCCGGGTGCTGCTCTCCTCGCTGGAGGGGGCAGCGGTCACCTCGGTGCGGATTTCCGACGTGTCGCATGAGTTCTCCAGCATTCCTGGCATCAAGGAAGACGTCACCCAGGTGCTGCTGCAGATCAAGCAGATGCGGCTGAAGATGGTTTCCGGGGAGAGCGCGCGGATGCGCCTCGAGGTGAGCGGGGAAGGCACCGTCACCGCCGCCGACGTGGTTCCCCCGCCGGAAGTGGAGATCGTCAATCCGGACCTGTACCTGTTTACGGTGGACGATCCGAAGACCAAACTGGACATCGAGTTCACCGTCCAGAACGGGCGCGGATATTCCCCCTCCGACGAGCGCGGCCGGATGCCCATCGGCGAACTGCCGGTGGATGCGATCTTCTCGCCCGTGCGCCGCGTGAATTTCGACGTGGAGCGCGCCCGGGTGGGACAGGACACAAACTACGACCGGCTGGTCCTTGAAGTCTGGACCGACGGCACCATCCGCCCGGAGGAAGCGCTCAGCCAGAGCGCGAGGATTCTTATCGCCCATCTGCGGGACTTGGCCGGGGTGAGCGAGGAAAGCCTGACGATCGGAACCAGCGAAGCGGTGGCGCCGAAGATCTCCAGCGAAGTGCTGGAAACGCCGATCGAACAACTCGACCTCTCGGTGCGCGTGTTCAACTCCCTCAAGCGGACCGGGATCACTACCGTGGGCGAGGTGCTCGAACTGCTCAATAAGGGCGAAGACGCCGTGCTTTCGATCCGCAACTTCGGTGAGAAAAGCCTTGACGAATTACGGGAGAAACTGCGCGAAAAAGGCTTCCTGCGCGGTCCGGAAACCGACACCCCCGAACCGACCAACAGCGATACGGAGTAGTGCATCATGCGACACCAGATATCGGGCAAAAAACTGGGCCGCTCCACCGGACAGCGCAATTCCCTGCGGCGGACCCTGATCAACCAATTTCTAGAACACGAGCGCATCCGCACCACGCGCGCCAAGGCGCAGGCAATCCGCGGCGAAGTGGAAAAGCTGGTGACGCTCGCGAAGATCGGCATCGCCGCGGGCGACCAGAAGATGGTCCATGCCCGGCGGGTTGCCGCGTCGCGGCTGGCCAATGCCGATTCCGTCAAACGGCTGTTTGACACCATCGCCCCGCGCTACGAAAAAACCGCGGGGGGATACACACGCATCCTGCGCTTGGGGACGCGCAAAGGCGATGCGGCGGAAATCGTGCTGCTGGAATTTGTCGAGTAGCTTCCGGCCCGAACCGCCGCCGGAAAGCACCCGCGACGGGGAGATCGGCCGATGGAACGTTACCAGGCGATCCTTGCATACGATGGAACCTCCTTTTGGGGGTTCCAGTACCAGCCCAACTTTCGCACGGTGGAGGGGGAACTGCGTTCCGCGCTGAGCCTACTCGGCTGGCGTGGAAGGTCCTTGCTTTGCGGAGGACGGACCGACGCCGGGGTGCACGCCGAAGGGCAGGTTGCAGTCTTCGACCTGGAGTGGACGCACCCGCCGGAGGAATTGCAACGGGCGCTGAACGCATTCCTCCCCGGGGACATTTCCTGCAAGGCGTTGCGGGTTGCCGCGCCGGATTTCCACCCGCGTTACCACGCCCTGCAGCGGTGCTACCGCTACCGGGTGCTCCCGGCTCCGGAACGTGATCCGCTGCGCGAGCGGTACGCGCTGCGGGTATGGCCGGCTCCGGATATTGTACGGATGACCGAGGCGGCACGCGCGCTTCCCGGCCAACGCGACTTTCGCGCCTTCGGCAGCGCCCCTCGCAAGGGATCGCACACTGTACGGACGATCTTCCAGGCGAATTGGGAACGACTCGGGGATTACCTGGATTTTTGGATCGAAGCCGATGCGTTCCTGTTCCGCATGGTGCGGACGATCGTCGGAACGCTGCTGCAAGTGGGCAACGGACGCAGAAGCCCGGAGGAGTTTCAGAAGCTTTTACTGTCTCCTCCGCTGGGAAGATCCGCTCCTCCCGCGCCGGCCTGCGGTTTGTGCCTGATGCGGATCGATTATCCCGAAGGCGAGAAATAACCTTCGGACGGAAAACACGAAATCAAGTTCCTGTTCCTGGAGAGATCAAACGTGGACAAGACTTTTATCCCGAAAGCATCCGATATCCATCGGGAATGGTTTGTGGTCGACGCCGACGGCCAAATTCTTGGCCGGCTGGCCGGCAAGGTGGCCGGGGTGTTGCTCGGAAAACATAAGCCGACCTTTACGCCCGGCGTGCTCATGGGCGACGGCGTGATCGTGATCAACGCCCAGAAAATCCGCGTGACCGGTAAGAAATTGACGGACAAGATTTATTACCGTCACTCCGGATATCCGGGCGGCTTGAAAAGCATCTCGCTGCGCGACCAGTTGGCTAAACATCCGGACCGCGTAATCCGCGCCGCGGTTTGGGGCATGCTTCCCCACAACAAGCGCGGGAAGCAGATCATCAAAATGCTGAAAGTGTACGCGGGAGCCGAACACAAGCACACGGGTCAGCAGCCAAAGCCACTTGCCTGAAGGGAAAGGATCGATCGATGGCGACGAAATATTTCGAAGGACTCGGACGGCGCAAGGAATCCAGCGCCAGGGTGCGCATCATCCCGGAAGCCGGAGCGCTCACGGTGAATGGGAAGGCGGCCGGCGACTATTTCACCCGGCTGGGCGATTTGGAGAATGCTTTCCTGCCGATTAAAGTGGCGGGGCGCGAGAACCAGATGACGGTGACCGTGATGGTCCAGGGGGGCGGGGTGACCGGCCAGACCGAAGCCGTGCGTCACGGCGTGGCCCGGGCCCTCGTGAAGATGGACGAAACCCTGCGCCCGATGCTGCGCAAAGAGGGCTTGCTGACTCGCGACGACCGGATGAAGGAACGCAAGAAGCCGGGTCTCAAGCGGGCTCGCAAGGCACCCACCTACACCAAGCGGTAAACTTTCCGCAGGGCGCGATACGAAAGGGAAATATCCACGGGCCGGGGCGTCCTTTACCCCGGCCCTGTTGTTTTGGACCACGGATTTCACGGATTATTGTTGAATTATTCAAAATAATTTCCGTGTAATCCGTGTTCCCTGGTTTTATTCGTGCGAAAGAAGTGTTTTGCGAATTGGGAAGGAGTTTCCACATGACTAGTTCGATTACTATCGTCGGCCTAGGTCCGGGCAGGGCCGGTTGGCTCACGCAGGAGGCGCGCGACGCGCTTTCGGCGGGGCGCGAAGTATGGGTCCGCACCGCGCGCCATCCGACCGTCGCGGAACTGCCCGGCATCCTGTGGAAGCCGATGGATTCCTTCTACGAGCGTGAGGAGGATTTCTCCAACGTTTACCTTGCCATCGCGGAAGAAATTCTGCGGCTCGCGGAGCGGCCGGAAGGCGTTTTCTACGCCGTCCCCGGCAGCCCGCGCGTCGGGGAAGCGACCGTGGCGCAGATCGTCCGGCTGGCCGGCCAGCGCGGAAAAACGGTCCACATCGTGGAAGGGCTGTCCTTCATCGAGCCAGCGCTGGGAGCGCTGGGATTGGACGCGCTGGATGGGCTGTACCTGGCCGATGCGCTGGAACTCGCATCCCGCTATCATCCGCCCTTTCCGCCGTCGGTCCATGCGCTCGTGGCGCAATTGTATTCGCGGACGCTCGCCACGGACGTCAAACTGACGCTGATGAACCAATATCCGGAGGAACACCCGGTGCGCCTGCTGCACGCGGCCGGAACCGACGCGGAAGAAGTGGAGGATCTGCCGCTGCATGCGATCGACCGTAGCGAAAAGATCGCCCACCTCACCGCGCTCTACGTGCCCCCGCTTACGAAGGGGTCGCTCGAGGAATTTCAGGAGACGGTGGCGCACTTGCGCGCACCCGAGGGATGCCCGTGGGACCGCGAGCAAACGCACAAGTCGATCCGCGGCAATCTGCTCGAGGAAACATACGAAGCGCTCGAGGCCCTCGACCAGGATGATCCGGTTCATCTGGCCGAGGAACTCGGCGACCTGCTCCTGCAGATTTTGCTTCACGCCCAGATCGCCACCGAAGCGGGCGAATTCCGCATGGCGGATGTAATCGCCGGGGTGGATGCTAAAATCCGGCGCCGGCACCCGCACGTGTTCGGCGAAGTCAAAGTTAACGGTGTCGGGGATGTACTGCGAAATTGGGAGGAGATCAAGGCCGGAGAGCGGGAGCAGGAAGGCAAGGAGGACCGCGGGTTGTTCGGTGGTGTGCCGCTGGGCCTGCCGGCGCTCGAACAAGCGATCGGCTATCAGAAACGGGCTGCGCGGGTCGGGTTTGATTGGCCGGAGATCAGCGGGGTGCGCGCGAAATTGGACGAAGAGATCGGCGAGTTGGACGCGGCGCGGGGCGACGAGGAACGCGAGGCCGAACTGGGGGATTTAATCTTCGCTGCGGTGAACTACGCCCGCTGGCTGAAGGTGGATCCGGAGGCGGCCTTAAGGGAAGCCAACGCGCGTTTTCGCGTGCGGTTCGAGCATGTGGAAGCGGCGGCCAAGCGGCTTGGCAAACCGCTCAAGGAAATGTCGCTCGAGGAACTGGACGCGCTCTGGGAACAAGCGAAGGCCGGAGAATGAATTCCGGAGCTGTTTCCTGGCATGCGTAGGCCGGATTTATTGCGACGATAATTCCCCAAACGCCGCAAACACATTCAGGATTCCATATCCGTAACTATTGTTGGGAACCGCGGACTCAGAATCCTGCCCGCATAGGCATTGTGCCCCCTCGTTTTTAACTGCAGGACAATACTTCCCGATGCTCATTGGCACGGCGGACTGCATAAGAATTTCCTCCGTTCGGTCGATATCGCCCACAAGCGTAGGATCCGCCGACCATAGCAGCGCCACCGCCCCGGCCACGTGCGGCGAGGCGGCTGAGGTCCCGAACGCGAACGTGTACTTAGCGCCGGGAACGCTCGAGCGGACCATCCATCCGGGCGCGGTAATATCGGGCTTGATCAATCCGGATACGGGGCCCCGGCTGGAGAAGAAGGCCAGCGCGTTGTTCTGATCGCTTGCGCCCACAGTGAAAACCGCGCCGGAGTTGGCGGGTTGGTCGTCAGCCGTTCCGCAGGCCGGGCCGTCGTTGCCGGCCGCCGCCACCATCATGATCCCCGCCGCCTTCAGGTTTTGAAGCGCGATGTTCAAGGTATCCGCGCGGCAGCCCTCTCGGGCCGGGCAGCCCCAGGAGTTGTTGACGACGTCCGGCGCCAAGTCCGGCCGCCCGTCATGGAAAGGATCGCCTCCGTGCGGAAACGGGGCGAGGAAAAATTCCATGCAGGAGATGTAAGCGCCGGGATTGCCGATGCCGTCGCGCATGTTGCGGCAGGCGATCCATTGCGCGCCCGGCGCCACGCCGATTTGATTTTTATCGCCATCACCGCCCACAGCGAGCCCCAATGTATACGTGCCGTGCCCGTTGTCGTCCCACGGCGCATCCGTCCCGTCCCACGGATCAAACCAGTTGTAGTCGTGCGTCGCCTTGCCATCCACCCATCCGCGGTACTTGGATTGCAACGCCGGATGGGTCCAATCCGCGCCCGTATCGGCTCCAGCCACCACGATCCCCGCGCCGGTGACGCCGTTTGCCCAGACCTGCGGCGCGCCCACGGCGGTAATGTTCCATTCCACCCCTTGACCCGGCGAATTAACCGCCGTCAGATCCATCGTCTCGGCGTAATTTGACATGCGCACGTTCGGATTGAGGATGACCTCCTTCACCTCGGGGCGGGCGGCAAAGGCGGACATCCGATCGGAATCGCCTTGGACTTCGATCATGTCGATCAGGTAATGCGGACGATACTTGATCCCCAGACGGTCCAATTCGGCTCGCGCCGGAGCTTGCACGCGCTGAGCGGTCTGGACGAGCGTTTGATATACATAACCGATCCGCTGTGACCGGTCGGAAATAGAAGACGCCTTTTGGAGGTCGGACTGCTCGCGGAAGACGATGAGAAATCCGTCCGCAGCGAAGCCGGGATGACCCAAGGCTGTGTAGCTTATCGCCGAGCCGGCCAGAGCCAGGATGGCAAATCCGCCGGAAACGGAAAGGCGCAAAGCGATGGATTGTTTCTTCACAGCCCAATTGGCCAGGAGACGAACGGAGAATAGGATCAGGACGAGCAGAACCATCAACCCGAGGCTCTCCGCCGCCGCCGGGTGGGGGAGCGCAAATTCCATCCGCGGGTCCACCCACGCGGGAAAGCCGAATTCGAACGCCGTATGGACCAGGACCGCCGGCCACAGCGACCCGCGGGCGGCGAGCTCGGTGGCGAGCAGGCCGACGGCGACGGTGTTGAAAAGGCGGAAGAGGGATGTCCAATCCCCAAGCGGGAGGATGTATCCAGGTTGCATCGCCAGGCCGATCAGCAGCCCCAGAAGAAAACCGAGCCGCGGCCGGCCCGTCGCGCGCGCCAGAAGCGCGGGGATCAGCGCGCGCAGGAGCAATTCTTCTCCCGCCCCGTAGGAAAACGCCTGGACCAGCGCCGACAAAGTTTGCGGGACGGTTCCCAGCGCACCCAGCACCAGCCATGGCAGAAGCAAAACGGCCGCGGCGCCAAGCGCCAGAAGCAATGTGGACGCGGATGGACGGCCAAGTCCGGCGGGCGCCGACCGGCGGATCGGACGCAGCCACGTTAGGAGCAAAATCGAGGTGAGGATGATCCGGATAACCGACGGCCATAACGATTGCCCGGAAAACGGCAGCCCGGCCAGAGACCACCCCAATAGGTAGAGGGACGTCGCCAGCAGACCGCCCGCGATCGCGTGCAACGGCTCCCAATTCGCGCGCCTACGCGTACCCAGCCACAGCGGGAAAAACACAACCGCCTGAAGCAAAAAGCAGGCGAAGGAAATGATCAGCCCAATTGCCGGCGCGGGGAGGATTCCGGGCTTGGGAACAAGCGTGAACTCTGCGAAACTTGCCGGGATATATTGGAAAAGAATCATTCCGCCGATCAGCGCGAGGAAGGGCGCAAGCGCCAGCCAGCCGGTAACGAAAATCCCAATCAGCAGGGATGTAATCCGGAGGTTCGTCATGGTCGGGCGTTCCGTCATTTGGTCGATGGACAACGTCATTGGATTCTCCTCGGCATCTTTTCTTATTAAGTTACTCATCCAGTTGCTTTTCAAAGTCGATCAAGTCGAGATGGCGGATTTTCCGGCGGCCGGTCTCCCGGTAGCCGTTTTTTTGGTAGAGACGCAGCGCCGCCTTTTGGCGGGTGGAGGTGTCCAATACCAGCTTGCGGAACCGGAGCGCGCGGGCGCGCGCTTCCAGCGCGGATAACATTTCCTGACCGAACCCGCGCTGTTGAAAAGCCGGATCGACGCGCATGCGTTTCATTTCGGCCATGCCCGCATCGACCGGCTTTAGGGCGCCCATCGCCACAATCCGGCCATCGAATTCGCCCACCAGAAATTCGCCGCCGGCTTCGAGATAGGCGGATTCGATGCGGTGCAGGTCGTCGTCCCAAGGGCCGTTACCGAGATGCGCGCCGGTATCCCGCAGCGCCGCGTTGTGCAAGTCCCATACGGCGTCGTGATCGGCGGACAGGTATCGGCGAATGATCAGTTTGTCGTCCAAAGCATCTTTCCAAATTGCGGTTCCACCGCAAGGGGCAGGACGATCTGCAAGAAAAAGCGCACTCTAGAAGGTGCCTTTGTACATTCCGCCGTCCACTGGAAGCATCACTCCGGTCAGGTAGGAGGCGGCCGGCGAGCACAGGAAGGCCGCCGCGCGGGCGAACTCCTCCGGTTTGGACATCCGGCCAAGCGCGCTTTCGGCGGCTTGCTTGCGCGTTTCCTCCTCGGGAGTCGCGCCGCTGCGGCGGGCCCGGTCGGTTATCAGTTCCTGGACGCGTTCGGTTTCGGTCCAGGCCGGGAGTATGGAGTTCACGCGAATGCCCTCGAGCCCGAGCTCCAGCGCCAGGGTTTTGGTCAGCCCGGCCACCGCGGCGCGGATGGAATTGGAAAGCACGAGATTGGGAATCGGCTGTTTGATCGAATACGAAGTGACCGTCAGCACGGACGGGGAATCCGAAGCGCGCAGGGAGGGAAGCGCCGCGCGGATCAGGCGGACGGCGGACATCAACAACCCATTGATCGCTTTTTGCCAGGCGTCGTCGTCGAACTCCTCGAACCTTCCGGGAGGTGGTCCGCCGGAATTGACCACGAGGATATCCAATCCCCCAAGTTTTTCCGCGGCGAGGAGGGGGAGCGAGGAAGCGAGGTCCGGCAGGGCGAGGTCGCCGGGGAGGGCGAAGATTTTACCGTCGGTCTGCCGCATGATCTCGCCGGCCGCCTTCTGCAAACGCACGGCGTCGCGGGCGTTGATCGCCACCTGAGCGCCCTCGCCGGAGAGCGCGAGCGCGGTAGCGAATCCCAATCCGCGGCTGGCGCCGGTGACAAGCGCTTTTTTATTCTTCAAGCCAAGATCCATCCCTTCCTCCTTTACCTGCCTTGCGGAATTATTCCCGGCGGCGGACAGGCGGCGGGGAAACTCACCGCTCCTCGATTTGCGCGTCGATAATTTCCATATCCGGCCGGTGTGTTTCGATCCAGTGCAGTGCGGATTGGAGCACGCGCTCGTTTTGCGCCGCATCGGTGCTCACAGCCACGCAGGCGACGGTGGCGCCATCATGGACATCCTGGCGGGCGATTTCGGCCGCCGCCAGGCCGAACCGGCTTTTCAATTGGGAAATCAGAGGCAGGATGCGGCCGCGTTTTTCTTTCAGCGACCGGCTCCCGGGAATATTCATATCGATAACGCAAGCGGTGATGTGCACGCGGAGATTCTGCTCCAGGATGGCCGGAGGGTCAAGGGACATTCGGTATAATAGGGATATCGTTCGAATGATTAGGTGAACCCGGCGCAAGAATTGCCCCCCCCTCGATACCCCCATTTTCCGGAAGAAAATGCGGGGATGATAGGGGGAAAGCCGTAGGATCGGCCGGCCGCAATAAATTTTGCAAGGAGGAACATGCAATTCTCACTCGGCGCCACTCAGGCCGGAAAGCCCGCCGTGGAACAGGACGTGATTATTCTTGGAACAGGGCCCGCGGGTCTGGCCGCAGCCATCTATGCGGCGCGCGCCGACCGGAAGCCGCTCGTGCTGGCCGGGCCGGACCTTGGCGGCCAGGTGGCGCTTACCAACGCCGTCGAGAATTATCCCGGCTTTCCGGAAAGCGTGGGCGGCGGCGATCTCTTTTCGATGTTCCAGAAGCAGGCGGAGCGGTTTGGAGCGGTCTTGGATTTTTCCACCGCCAACGAGGTGGATCTGACCGTTCACCCATTCCGGATTCTGGCCGATACCGGCGAATATCATGCCAAGACGCTGATCGCGGCCACCGGTGCAAGCCCGAGGCGGCTGGGCGTTCCGGGAGAAGACACGTTGCTAGGCAAAGGCGTCTCATACTGCGCCACCTGCGATGGGGCTTTCTTCCGGGGGAGAAACGTGCTGGTGGTCGGCGGCGGGGACAGCGCCCTGGAAGAGGGAATCTTTCTTACCCGCTACGTCTCGCAGGCGACGATCGTCCACCGGAGAAACGAGCTACGCGCCGGGACGCTGCTTCGGGAGCGGGCGGAGCACAATGAAAAAATCCATTTCCTGATGGAGACGGTGGTGGACGAAATCCGCGGGGAGGAGAGTGTGCAATCCGTCGCGGTGCACAACGTAAAGACCGGGAAGCAGGACGTCCTGCCCGTCGAGGGCGTCTTCATCTTCATCGGACACGAACCGAATACTGCGGTCTTCCGCGGGAAGCTGGACATGGACCCGAAGGGATATATCCGCATCGACGACCGGATGCGAACCAGCGTGCCGGGCGTGTTTGCCGCGGGCGAGGCGGCGGACTCGGTCTTCCGCCAGATCGCCACATCGGCCGGAATGGGCGTGGCGGCGGCCATCTCCGCCGAGCGCTGGCTGGAAGAGAACAAGTAAAAGCGCCCCGGAACGGCTCTTGACAGGATGGCGATTGCGTGATAATATCCTCTGCGTAGGATACCAGTTGGTTCACGTTGGTTGGAAGTAGAAACGATGTGGCTCACGGGAATATCCGTGAGCCATTTTTGTTCGTCCCTCCGATGGAACTGAATTGAGTTCCTAACACCGTTTTTTGCCAAAAGGAGGCAAACACAATGTCTGAGCGCATCACCGGTACGGTCAAATGGTTCAATGGCGGGAAAGGCTACGGCTTTATTTCCCGGGAAGGCGGCGAGGATGTATTCGTACATTTCTCCGCCATCCAAGGCGAAGGCTATCGAAACCTTGAAGAAGGCCAGAAAGTCGAATTCTCCGTTGAAAAAGGACCGAAGGGCTTGCAGGCCGCGAACGTCACTGTCGTGCCCGCGTAACTGCAACCTCTGAAAAAAAGCCCCGGCGATTAATCGCCGGGGCTTTTTTATTTAAGATACTGAATAGCATCCCGTGAGTACTTACCCGGAGCTAATCCCTCGCTTCGCTCGGGACAGGGCTCCGTGCTTTTAACAGCGCCTACCTCCGCTTCGCGGAGGCAGGGTAAACCCGGCTTCAGATCAAATAAACCAACGGATGACAGGTTTCCCGCGAAGAGACCCTTCAAATGTTTGGAAATACTATTTTTAGAATCATCGATCGCGAGATAAGTATGAAGCCCGGCCTCAGCCGGGCGCGGTTAATAGCTCGGGGCGCCTGTCCCGCGCGCAGCGCGGGATCAGCCCCGGGGGTATGCGGTTAACGGTTTACAGTTTTAATTAATACCTTCGTATGCCCGGGTCCGCGAGCAGGCTGTATGCGTCCAGCCCGCCGCGCAGATGGCTCGCTTTTTTGAATCCGATCGCCGAGAGATGCATCGCGGCATGCAGGCTGCGGATTCCGTGATGGCAATAGAGAAGGATTTCCTGGTCCGGGTCGAGCGTACGGGACCAATCGGCGATCTGGTCGGCGGGATGGAGCTCCGCTCCGGGGAGATGGCCCAGCGCGTATTCCTCCGGATCGCGCACGTCGATCATACGCGGCGCGCGGCCCTGCTCGAGCAGGGCGCGCAATTGTTCGGGGGTAACGTCGCGGAAGAGTTCTTCAGCCACCGAAGATCTGCAACGGGATGGGGGTGAAGATCAGGAAGAAGAGAATCAGGCCGAGCACCGCCAAGACCCGGTGGCGGGAGCTGAGCGGCGTAACGGTATCCAATGGCTCGGCGTGAGCCCGGCCGAAGAGAAAAATTAAAATCACTATGAGAAACCAGCCGGGCCAGAACAAACCGAGCACGACCAGCGCAGCGATGATCCAAGGCAGAAGCCGGCCGGCGCGTTTTCCAAAGATCGCGTAAAAAAGATGGCCGCCGTCGAGCTGGCCGGCCGGGATCAAATTCAGGCCGGTGACCATCAATCCCGCCCAGGCGCCGGAGGCTATGGGATGGATGAACACGTCCACGCCCTGCATCGGGAAGGGAAACCCGGTGAAGAAGGAGCGCAGGTAGAAAAGCACGGGCGGGATGTCGAAATGGGCCGGAGCGGGAAGCATCCGTCCGAAGACCGCCAGCTTGGCCAGGATATACAGAATCGAATTGCCCTCGAGGCTGAAACTCTCGCACGGCCCGAGCACGGTCGGGAGCGCTTGGACTTTCGAGAGCAGCAGGCCGATCAGCAGAAGAGGAATCGCCACCAGGAAGCCGGTCAGCGGCCCGGCGATGCCGATCTCGGTCAATACGTTCCGGTTCCGGGGCGGCTCGCGCAGCGAGATCACCGCGCCGAGCGTGCCGAAGGGGCTGATCAGCGGAAGGGGAATAAAGAACGGCAGGGTGACCGCGGTTTTATTTTTTCGACCGGCGAAGTAGTGGCCCAATTCGTGCGAACCCAGGACGGCCAAGAAGCTCAGCGCGAAGGGCAATCCGGCGCCGAGGTGGGTCAGGCCCCACTGAAGTTCGAGCACGAAGACTTTCCATTGAGCGGCAAAGGCAGTCGAGGTTTCACAAGGGATGGCGGAAGATGGCACCGCTCCGATTGCCGCGGTGAAGATCACGCTCGCCAGGGTGAGGATGAATAGCATCAGGTTGGTCCGGCCGCGGCCGGAGGATTGGCTGGTTACATCCTTTATCAACAGCACCTCGACCCGGCCGTTTTCCTCGCGCAGGACCGGCATCAATCCGAGCGGCTTAACGGCGGAGGAAAGTTCCTCGAAGGCGGGTTCGCTATCGATAAGCAACCGGCCGCGCGCGCGGAAGATGAACGGCTGCTTGGGTCCTCCCAGCGTCGTCTCTTCCGCCGCCATGACGCGGGCGACGATTCGCGAAAGATTATCGAAATCCGAAGGATTATTCATGATCTCGCTTTAGGGAGGCGGGGATGGATGGGAGTCGAACCCACCGCGGCNNNCAGCACGCCGAAACCGAATCCCTTATCCGCCGAAGCGACCGCATATTGGTTGTCGATCCATAGGACCAGCCCGAGCGGGGGCAAGGGAGGATGCACAGAGCGCAGCACTTCGACGCCGTCGACGAAGAAACCCACTGACGGAAGTTGCCATTCGATGGCGTAGGTATGCCATTGCGAAGGATCGACCGGGAGCAGCCGTTCCTCGGCCCGGTAAACCCGCCGCGCCTGCCCAAGCGCCCACCGCCGCAAAGGAGGCAAATTTACCAGCACCGCTCCGCCGACGGCGATCGGCGCCAGGACCGGAGCGGGGATGTTCCGAAAGCGCAGCGTCGCCGCCTTCCATCCCCGTCCGGGGACGCCGTCGGCGAGCGGCAAATCGAGCGGCGGCGAGCCGTAGAAGAACCAGGCGCACTGCGGCGCGGAGGGGAGCTTGCGTGCCGCTCCTCCCATCCCCAGGGAAAGGGAAAACGGATCGTTCCAGAATCCGAAACCGAACGTTCCCGGCGGAGCGGGGATCGACGTGCGCGCGCGAACGGAGAAACGGAGCGGCGGCCTCCAGCACAGGGAGCCGCGCGGGAGGTTCTGCGTGTCGTCGAGTTGGGCATCGGCGTAGGTTTTAACCGGCGGCAAGGTAAGCAGCGCCCGATGAAAAAGCGATATCATCCCGGGTCTCGCTGCGGCGGACGGTTCGAGCACATCGTTGGGAGGGAGGATCCTTTCGTCTGCCGGCGGGGAACCGGCGCTGGGGGCGCATCCGGCGCGGGCGGCTTCGCCGGCGGACCAATACACAGTGCCGCCGCCGATTTCGAGCGCCGAAAGCCGGAATGGATCGTCTTTCATCCGAATGCGATTCCCTTACTCGAGTATAATCCATACCCGCGGAGGATTATCCATGGAAATCGTCTGGTATGGTCTCTCGTGCTTCCGGTTCAGCGAGCGTGGCATGGCTGCGGTGGTGATCGATCCGTACGACGACAGCGTCGGCTACGGAACGCTGCGCCTGAAAGCCGATATCGTCTGCGTTTCGCACGACGCGCCGGGCCACAATTACGTGGAAGCGGTGAAAGGGGAAAAACGCATCATCAGCGGTCCGGGCGAATTTGAAATCGGCGGCGTGTTCATCACCGGGATTGCCACCCACCACGACGCGGAAGCGGCGGAGGGGAAAAAGAAATCGCCCCCGCGCAAGGATCCCAACACCCTTTATCTGATCGACTTCAACGGGCTGACCGTGGCGCACATGGGTGACCTGGATTACGTGCCCACCCAGCAGCAGATCGAAACCCTCGGCGCGGTGGACATCGCACTGGTGCCCATCGGCGGCGGAACCGGTCTGAACGCCTCCCAGGCGGCCGAAGTCATCAGCCTGCTTGAGCCGTCAATCGTCGTGCCCATGCATTACCGCACCCCCGAAATCACCCTCAAGCTCGATCCGCTGAGCAAGTTTCTCAAGGAGATGGGGCTCTCCGCACCCCAGCCTCAGGAATCGCTGAAGGTCACGCGGCCCGATCTTCCGGAAGAAACCCACGTGGTGGTCCTGGATTACAAGCGAGGCGCATGACGCCGGTGAAGCTCCTGATGACCTGGGATATTCTACCGGGGCAGGCGCAGGAATATTTCGAATTTATCGTGCGCGAGTTCCTGCCCGGGATGCAGAAGATGGGCGTGGAACCCACGGATGCTTGGTATACCGCGTATGGCGACGGACCGCAGATCACCGTGGGAGGTATCGCCCCGGATATGGATGCGATGGATAAATTCCTCGCCTCCGCCCAGTGGCTGGAAATTTCCGAAAAGCTGATGAACTACGTGGAAAATTTTGCCTACAAGGTAATCCGCGCACGGAATGGATTTCAAATGTAGACGGTTTCATGGGAAGCCCCGGTGGTCTTCCTTCGTTAACCCCCGTTCGGTTGCGATCCTTGTGAGAAATTCCTGTTTCGGATTGATTTTGAGAATCGATAAATTATTCCCCCAGCTCCCGCATCCGCATGCGGGCGAGTTCCGGATACGGTGTTTGCGGATCCTTTGATGGAATGAATCTTGATGCTTAAATGATTCCACGGAAGGTAAGAAGATCGCGGATAATTAATTTCTTCTTTCCGTGCCCCCTTATGATCTCCGCGGAGGTTATCCTTTTTGCCCATTCTCTCCGGATTTATCCCCTGATTTGTCCGAGGAGGCTTTCGTCTTGGGACCTTCGGCGGGAGCGGGGGCCGGAGCGGCGGAATCCGTCTTCTCCGAGGCGGTTTCCTTTTTCTCTTTCGGTCCGTTGGATTGGCCCGAGGGGGACCGGTTATCCGTGGCGTAGAAACCTTTGCCCTTGAAGATAATACCGACGGGGACGAACAGCTTGCGCAGTGTGTTCTTTCCGCATTCCGGGCACTTTACCAGGGGAACATCGGAAAAACTTTGATATTGGTCGAATTCAACGCCGCAGTTGGTGCAGCGGTAGGTGTAAGTGGGCATACGTGTTTTTCTAAATCCTGCATGGGGGTCGGAGATCCTTCCGCCGATCGAATGCGGGATCCTCTCCTATTCGTTCGGTTCCGGGTTTTTAACCCACAATCTGTTCCAGCGCTTGACGATAAAATCCCAAACCTCGTGCCGGTATTCCTTCCAGGTGTGGACCATCGCCGGGAGCGCTGAGATGAAAATGACCACTACAATGATCAGGAGGAAGTACCTGTCGAGCACGTCGGGCGGGAAGAATTGTCCGAGGAAATATCCCGCCAGCGTAACCCCCGCCGCCCAGACCAACCCGCCTATCAAATTGAAGAAAAAGAACCGGCGGTATTCCATCTCGACCGCGCCGGCCACGATCGGCACAAACGTGCGGATGAAGGGCATGAAACGCGCCAGGGTGATCGTCTTTCCCCCGTGCTTGTCGTAGAAGGCTTTGGCTGCCAAAAGATTCTTCCGACGGAAAAGGAGTGAATTATCCTGGTTGAAAATCGGCGGCCCGACTTTCTTGCCGAACCAGAAGCCGACGTTGTCGCCCAGCACCGCCGCGAGCGGAAGCGTGAGCAGCAGAATGACGAGGCTTAATTCCCCCCGCGCGGCGAGCAGACCCGCGGTGAGCAGGAGGCTGTCCCCCGGCAGGAAGAATCCGAAAAACAATCCGGATTCGGCGAAGATGATCGCGATAATCCCGATATATCCAAACGTTCGGATGATTCCAATCAGATCAAAACCCATACAGTGCCTTTATCCAATCTCACAAAGATCCGATTCCGGGCTGGAGCATTATAACCCATCGACTGGCGGCGCCCAGAATATAAAGGAAAAATTAATAAAGTGAAAGAAGAAATCGCGGGCGGATGGAGCTATTTGATCGCCACTTGCACGCCGCGGACGGCGATGAGCCAGGGGTAACTATCGCAGGCGGTGTCGTAGCCGCGATGATGGAACGGTAATTGAACACTTCCGCCCAAGGGTTAAATTGCTCTTCCCGGGATCTTCGCAACCAGGCAATTATTAGTTTTTTCCGGAGTTTCTTTCTTATCATCAAGACAAAAAAACCGCCGGTCCGATTTCGGACCGGCGGTGTATGAATTATTCCCTACCTGCGCGGGATCGGCGTGCCGCTGCGTTTGGGCTGAGGAGCGGGGAAGATCCGGTTGAACTCCACCTCGTCAAGCGTTTCCACTTCGATTAACTTCGCGGCGACGCGGTCAAGTTCCTCGCGATGCTTAAGCAACAGGCTTTTGGACACCTCGTAGGCGTCGTTCACCAGCTTGCGGACTTCTTCGTCGATCTCGTTGGCCACCTGGTCCGAATAATCGCGCTGCTCGGAGATCTCGCGCCCGAGGAAGATCAGCTCTTCCTTCTGGCCGTATACCATCGGTCCCAGGCGGTCGCTCATCCCCCAGCGGGTGACCATATTGCGGGCGGTTTTTGTCGCGCGCTCCATGTCGGAAGAGGCGCCGGTGGTGATATCGTTGAAAACGATTTCCTCCGCCGCCCGTCCTCCCAGTAATCCCGCCAATTCCGCCTTGTATTCGCTCCGCCCGCGCACGGTGCGGTCTTCCTCGGGGAGGGCCAGCGTGTACCCGCCCATCATCCCGCGCGAGATGATCGACACCTTGTGGACCGGATCGCATTCCGGGATGGCCTGCATCACCACCGCATGGCCGGCTTCGTGGTAGGAGATGATGCGCTTTTCGGCGTCGGTGATCAGGCGGCTCTTGCGTTCCGGCCCGGCGATGACACGCTCGATGGATTCCTCGAATTCCTCCATCCCGATCACCTTCTTGTTGCGGCGGGCGGCGAGAATGGCCGCTTCATTGACCAGGTTTTCCAGATCGGCTCCGACCAACCCGGGCGTGCCTTTCGCCACCGCGGCCAGATCGACCCCCGGTGCGAGCGGTTTGCCGCGCACATGCACCTTCAGGATCGCCTCGCGGCCGCGCATGTCGGGCCGGTCGAGCACGACCCGCCGGTCGAAGCGGCCCGGCCGCAGNNACCAGGATCTGGTTGAGGGTCTGCTCGCGTTCATCATGGCTCCCGCCCAGGCCGGTTCCGCGCTGCCGTCCGACCGCGTCGATCTCGTCCACGAAGACGATGCAGGGCGAATGGCGCTTGGCCTGTTCGAACAGATCGCGCACGCGGCTGGCGCCCACGCCGACGAACATTTCCACGAATTCCGATCCGCTGATGGAGAAGAACGGCACGCCGGCTTCGCCCGAGACGGCCTTGGCCAGCAGGGTTTTTCCCGTTCCAGGCGAACCCACCAGTAGAACGCCTTTGGGAATGCGAGCACCCAGCGAGATGAATTTCTCCGGTTCCTTGAGGAATTCGACCACCTCGTGTAATTCATCCTTGGCTTCTTCGACGCCGGCCACGTCCTCGAACGTCACCGTGGGCTGGTCTCCCGAGAGCATGCGCGCCTTGCTCTTGCCGAACATCATCGCCTGGTTGTTGGTGCCCTGCATCTGCCGCACCATGAAGTAGATGAACACGCCGAGCACCAGGACCGGTAACAGGTAACCCAGCAGATTGAAAACGAAGCCCCAATCATTGGGTGGATTGATGACGATTTTTACTTTCGAGAATTGCTCGGCTGTAACGCCCAGAGCCGTCAGTTGAGTCGTGAGGTCTGATGTGGATTCCTTCAGCGATTTGGCCTGCTTGGTTCCCGCGTAGTGAATCTCCAGGTTGTCCGTAACGACGATGATTTCCTGGATCTGTCCGCTTTGGATGTCCTGCGCGACCTGGCTGATGGATATAGTGGGAACGCTCGCCTGCTGGTTGTTGTACCAGGTGAAAAGGAGATAGCCCATGAAGAAGAGAACGATAAAGATCGCGATGATATTGCGCGAACGATTCGAATTCACACTTGCCTCCGATTCTTCATGCCCCGGCGGACTACCCTCCCCCGGGAATGTCCGCAATGTGCATCCAATAATTATACCAATGCTTTATCAGCGTTCCGTTAACCCCGGCTTTGTAGATTCTTCCGACGCGGGGTATGGGAGAAACAGGTTTCCTGCCCATCCTGCGATGCTATTTTCCCGGAGGATTATACAGAAAAAAGACGTACACCCATAGCGGGATCAGGCTTCCGACGGCAATCAGGTCGAGGAACCCGAGGCCGACCGCCCTCCAATCGATGACCGCCTCTTCTTCCGCTTCGATTTCCGACGCAGCCGCTTCCGGAAGGATGCCGGGATGTTCGGCTAAAAAGGTTTTCAGCACCCGCGCCATTTGATCGCCGTTGCGATACCGTTGCGCCGGATCCTTGGCCAGGGCCCGCAGGACGATCTCGTCCAGTTCGGGGGGAAGGCTGGGATTGAGCAAACGGGGCGAGGGGGCGGGTTCGAGCATGTGTTGCAGCGAAAGCGTACGCGGATCCTTTCCGGGGAACGGCAGGCGTCCGGTCAGGAGTTCGAACAGCATCACCCCGGTGGAGTAGATATCGCTTGCCGGGGTGAGCATCTCCCCGGCCGCTTGTTCCGGTGAAATATATTGCGGGCTGCCCCAGACCAGCTCACCTTTCGATGGATCTTCCCCTGCGGCGCTGCGGCCCAACGCCCGGGCGATGCCGAAATCGGCGATCTTGGCAATCAGTTCGTCGTTGAGCAGGATGTTTTGCGGCTTGACGTCGCAATGGACCAGGCCCGCCCGGTGGGCCAGCCCGAGCCCTTCGCACACCTGGATCGTGATATCCAGCCAGAGGTCCACCGGCTGCGGACGATCCGCTCCGAGAGCGGGGCCGGGAGTGTGATGCAAAAACGATTTCAGATCTTCCCCCTCCACGTATTCCATGACCATGAAGTATTGCCCGTTCTGAATCCCAAAATCGTACACGGTCACCAGGTTGGGATGCGAAAGTCGGGCGATCGCCTGGGCTTCCTTGAGGAAACGCTCCTGAAAATCCGGCCGGCTGGTGTATTCCTCGCGGAGAATTTTTACGGCCACCGGCCGGCCAAGCAGCCGGTCGCGGCCGAGCCAGACGTGCGCCATCCCGCCGCTTGCCAGCGGTTTGACGAGTTCGTAGCGGTCGTTTAGAAGCGTCCCGGATTCCATAGTGCTTACATTTTACCAATAGGTCGGCGAACCGGCCTGTGTTTCCGCCACTCGAACCGCTGGTAGGCGCAGATCGGACGGGTCCGCATAAATGCATACCTTTTTCCGCTTTTTCCAGGCCTATTCTATCGATTCCAGTATCTGGAGGTGGAAAAAGGGTTTCTGATATAATGCCCCCCGTTCAAGGGTCAATGAATCTGTTGGAGGTCTTGTGAAGACATATCTCAGTATTGCCCAAATAATCCTGGGTGCCGTGCTGATTGCCGCCGTCGTCCTGCAAAGCAAGGAAGCCGGCCTGGGAGGATTGGGCGGTGGCGACGCGGGCGGTGTATTCCGCGCCCGTCGGGGAGTGGAGAAGGCCCTCTTTAATGGGACGATCGTCTTGAGCATCCTCTTCTTTGCTCTCTCCTTTGTCACCGTCCTGGCGTTCAAGTAAGGTTTACTCCGCGAGCTTCATGCATCCCCGACTGCATACCTGCAAACAAAGATGATTCTTCCTTTCCGGATCCGGCCATGATGCGGTTTCGCTGGCAATTCCTGATTGCAGGGGTTGGCGTCGTCCTCGTCGTCCTGCTCATCTTGGTGTTGCGGGGGAGCGGTGCCCCGGCCTCGACCGCCACGAAGCAGGCCCCAAGCGGCGGGGAATACAAGGAAGCGATCGTGGGGGCGTTGCAGCGGCTCAACCCCGTTCTGGACATACGCAACCCGCCCGATCACGACGTCGACCGTCTCATCTTCTCCGGTCTGGTGCAATTTGATTCCACCGGCAAGCCGATTCCGGATCTGGCCCAGGGATGGGTCGTCAGCGACGAGGGAAAGACCTACACCGTGGTGATCCGTCCGGATGCCGTCTGGCAGGACGGATATCCGGTAACAGCCAAGGACGCGGTGTATACCTTCAGTTTAATTCAGGATAAAGCATACTCAGGCCGGGCGGACCTGGCCGCGCTTTGGCGGACGGTCAAGGTTCAAGCGCTCTCGGCGAAACTCGTCCAGTTTACCCTGCCCGAACCCTATGCGCCGTTCCTGGATTATCTGGCCACCGGATTATTGCCGGAGCACCTGCTCAGCGGCGTGGATGTGACGAAACTTGACGGGATGACGTTCAACCTCAAGCCGGTCGGTTCCGGCCCTTTCAAAGTGGAAACTCTGATCCTCAACGGCGATACCATTGCCGGGGTCACGTTGGTTCCGTTTTCCGGATATTACGGCGTAAAGTCGCATTTGGATAAAATTGATTTTCTCTACTATCCAACGCATGCGGATGCTTTTAAGGCGCTGCAATCCGGTGCGGTGATGGGCCTAGGCGGCCTGACCCCGGAGGAACTGAATACCGTGTTGCAGGGGGCAAACTGGAATGTGTATACCGCCCGGTTGCCCCAGTCCTCGTTGGTTTTGTTGAATTTAAAAAACAACGACGTGCCTTTTTTCCAGGATCGGGAAATCCGGCAGGCGCTGCTGATGGCCCTGGACCGGCAACAGATCATCGATATGGTGCTTTCCGGCCAGGCGATCCAGGCTGTCGGCCCGATCCTGCGCGGGAGTTGGGCGGCGGATCCCAACCTGGATCCGGTGCCTTTTGATCCGGAGGAAGCTTCCCGGTTGCTGGATGCGGCGGGGTGGGTCATCCCGGCAGGCGCGACCCCAGGCACCGACGCCTTCGTCAGAAAAAATAAAGACGCCCTGTTTTCGTTTACCTTGCTTTATGCGGAAGGTCAGCCGCAGGAGGCCGTCGCCACCGCTATCCAGGCGCAATGGGCCAAGGTGGGCGTGAAGGTGTCGCTGAAACCGGCGAATTACCGTTCCCTGATCGACGACAACCTGGCACCCCGCACCTATCAGGCGGCGCTGATTGACTTAAGTCTGGCGCCATATCCGGATCCGGATCCGTATCCTTTCTGGAACCAGACTCAAACCCCCGATGGCCAAAATTACTCCCAATTGGACGACCGCGCAATCAGCGAAGTGTTGGAAGAGGCCAGAACCACTATGAATTTTGACGACCGGGCGCGGTTGTATCTGACCTTCCAATACCGCTTCGCCTATCAAACCCCCGCTTTGTTCCTCTGGCATCCGGTCTACAGCTATGCCGTGGATGCACGCATCGCCGGAATCCCACTCGGCCCGCTCTACGACGAATCCGACCGGCTGGCATTGGCCAGCGAATGGTATTACTCCGAGACGAAGTAGTTCCGCGTTGCGTTTACTAAAAAAAGTTTCGCTCTTCGGCCTGCCGGCCGCGGATCCGACAGTAAAACGGAAGATTAATCCCCGATAGGCTTCGGAGAAAGCTGGATGTCATTGCGAGCGACCAGAGGGAGCGAAGCCCCGGCCTCGCCCGGTGGGCTTACCGGGGTGGGGCAATCTCCCAAGTACCGGTTCGCAGGAATGATTCAGAAAAGGGGATAGGGAATCACTGCCGTGAAAAACCAGATTGCCCCTCCCGACCCCTGCTCTGCAAGAGTTGCATTTACCGGGGCGTGGCCGGGGCTTCACCGGCTTTGATGGGAAACCAAAACCTTCAAAGCCTCCCCCCGCTTCGCGAGGGCAGGCTCACAATGACAGGGGAGTTTCACCCAAATAGGTTTGCCTCCGTGTAATCTATTTTTATCTGTGAAATCATTGATCCTCAACCATTAAGCGAAACCGTACGGTTATTCTTATAAGAACGGCACCTTGTCTTCCGTAGTTCCCAACGGATCCAATCCGAGCCGCTCGTCGAGATTCTCCGGGCGCAGGAGAGGATCCTGTATCAGTCTGCGGATGTGCCGGAATTTAAGGAAGCGCCATCCGGTATTCACGGCCCGGCGCAGAAGGACGTTCCGGCGCAGCTTGTAGAGAACCAGTGGAGCCCGTCCGCCGGGTAGAACGATCCACGCGTGTTTGGGATCAGCCACCGGTTGGAGTAAAAAATGGCCGACGGCGGCCGAGGCGGTGAACTGAAAGTAACCAACCTCTTCTCCGGATGAGTCGATCCAATGCTGCTCGCCTTCCGCTTTCACCGCATACCCCATTTTCCTTCCCAGGTCGCCCAGGGTGTCGCGCACGACCTTCAATTCCATTTCACGGGAAGCGGGATGGTCCTCCGGGCGCAGCATGAGCATGCCGTTTTCCACCGTTCGCCCGTAGGAATCCAGGCAGGCCTGCAGCAACCGAAGTTCGGGTGTCAGCAGCCCGGGGAAGAACGAGCAGATGCGGTTATCCAACTCCTCGGCCGTCAGCGGACCGTTCTCCATCAGGATCCGCGCCGCCTCCATCTCCACCTGGTCCGCCAGCGGGCTGGTGAGCACTTCATCTCCCGGAAGCCACCAGGTTTGGCCGGTTTCGCTATCCTTGGGAGAGGTGGAACGGATTTCCGGATCCTCCTCAACAGCCTTGGAGAGAACGGCCAGGTGACGAGAAAAATCTTTTTCGTCGTCCGGCCGTGAGACCGGCGGTAGCATGCGGCGATGGACCGTCTCGCTCCAAGCCGCGGCATGCAGCAACTCGAGCGGGGTGGGTTCCGCCCGCCAGGAGATTAACTGGCGCGCGGCCAGGCGGGCCAGTTCGGCCGCGGGCTCGAGGGTCTGCGGGCCGTGGGATGCCGGGGTGCGATTCGGGCCGGGCGCCGACCAGAGCAGTTGAGCGCACTCGGTATCCGACCGCAGGGCTCTTCCATTTAAAGAGAATCCGGACTGGTAGAAAGACCATAGCGCCGCGGCGAAGAATGCCGGCTCTGTCTCCCCAAGGAGCATGGCCACCGGAGTTCCGGCCGGGAGGTTGTCCGCCAGGGACATGGCCGATGCGGTCAACGCACGCGCATGCCAGTTCCAATCATAGCGGCGGCGGTGTAAAGCGCCGGCCAGGGATCCGGCGGCCGATCGTCCCCAAAGCCAATCCGCCCACATCGCCGAAAGGGTCCAGGCCGCCGGGTTGGGACGCGGAAGGAAACTGATCAGGAAGTCTGCCGCCAGGTCGCCCAACGCCGGAGCCAGGTCGCGCGCATTTCCCGAATAGGTCGATATCGTCCCCGCTTCCAGGTTTTCGCCCTTGCGCCATTTTCGGACCGGAAGGGGCCGGCCGGGACGGCTCCAATATTCGGCCGCCTTCTCGATCACCCGCCAGACGTTAACTTCGCGGTATTCCGCAGGAGGCTGGAGCGACCGGGGCCGTAGCCTTGCGGAATGGGAATATCCCCGCAGCATGTGCGCCTCGTCCAAAACCGTCAGCATCAACAAATCCGCGCAACGCTTTTCCTCAGGATCGAGTTCCATCAGTTCGAACCGGGTAAGGATGAGGAACAAAGCGTAGATCGAACGCGAGGGGTAAACATCCAGGGCTTCGGCGGCGTTGAGGCGGTACCAGTCGTCGAGCGGCGCCAGCCGTTCGAGGGCGAGGTTGTACAGCATCCGGCGCGAGGATTCGGGCGGCATGCGGGTTTCGTCGGAGGATGTGACCGGTTCTTCGACGGTGTGGCCGCAAGCAGGGCAGTTGCAAATCCGCCGTACGAGGCGCGCCTGGTGTTTCTTTTTTTTCGGTTCTTGGAGCAGCTCCGGCGACTCGGATTCCTCTTCCGGGAAAAGCGCTCTCGGGTCCGCCTCGGTCGCCCAGATGAATCCCTCGGCTTCGGATTCCTTGCCGCAAAACGCGCAGGTTCCGATGTACAAACTGCGGACAAGTGCTTCCAGGGTTTCGGCGGAACGGACTGAGGAATCGGGCGAGGTGGAAGGTGAGGATCGGGCCAGATGCGCCAGCACGTTGCGGATGAGCTCCGGGGCGGGAGGGTTTGCCTGCAATCCGAGGAGCGCCCGGATCACCGGATTGGGCGCGGCCACCAGCAGCGCTGCGCCGGCCCGCGCGAGTTCTAATGCAAGGGCGGGAGACTGTCCGAAGGGATCGACTACCCGCTTGCCCCGCTTGCCGAGGCGGCGGAGGAACTCCGCGCCCACTCCTTCGTAATACGGCGGCAGAAAAACCGCCAGTGGTTCCGGAGGATCGAGCTTGCGGCCGGGGAAGAAGGGCATGTCCATTGCGTCAACCGCATTGTCCACCCGCAGCCGTGAGTCCCTGCAACTGCCGGAAAGTGGTCACCTTGGAAATTGCGCGCAGGAAGGCGCCGACCGTCGGGCACTGGTTGTACAGCTTTACCACGGCCGGGCCGACCGGATCTTCACCGCGTTCCCCCGGCGTGTCGGCGTACGTTCCATAAAAGGCTAAGAATGCCTGGTTGAGCCGGCGGATGTAATTTCCGTGTTCGGCCACATGCTCCATGATGAACACGCGGCGCGCTTCCATATATTTCTCCGCCGCGTCGATTTGTCCCGCCGCCAGGAGCCGGTCGGCTTCCACCCGGGTGATGTACATCTCGTGGGAATAGTCGAATGCGGGCGGTTGCGAGGCGGCTTGGGACGAACTCTCCGGAGTGGCGAGAGGCGGCGGAGGAGGTGGAACCAGTTCGGGATAGTTATGTTCGATGACCATGGCGCCGATCTGTTTGCCAACCAATGAGGCCGCGGTCTCGTTGATCGTCCGCATGTCCCCCCCGGTTTCATACTGCTGCCCAAGCGGCGTGAAGTACAGGTAGATATGGGTCCACTCATGCGACACGGCTTCCACAATCCAGTTGAGCCACGAGCTTTCCATGATCATGGTGGGGTAAGTGCCCAAGCCCCCCAGCGGAACGACGAGCGCTGAAACATTCAGGTTTTTTTCGACTTCCGATTCCAGTTCGATCTGCTGTTCGAGCGTGAGACCGGGAATCAATTGGATGTTTGCATCCTGGCGGATGACGTTGCGCGGGGAGATGACCAGCCCCAATGGAATCTGGCTGTACCGGAACAGGACCGGCGGCAGCGCCTCGCCTCCGATGGAAAATCCCTGGGCGTTTAATTCCGCGGATACTTGGGATTGCAGGATGGATTCCACCACGCTTTGTTCCCCGGCCTGGCGGCGGCGCTTCTGCGCCAGGGTTTCCCGCAGCGATGTGGATGCCTGCATTGGATTGGAAACCGCCGGGTCGGAAAATATCTTGGCTAAGTTGGACTCGTCGGCGAAGATGCTGTCCAACAGCCGGTCGTAGTTCAGCACCATATCGTGCCGGTCGGCTTCGGAAAGGTAGCGCTCGTCGCCCAGGAGAAATTGCAACCCTTTGGCCCAGATGGCATCCGCTTCCCAGGAGATGAAATCGAATTCGTAGGGGGCGGTGTACATATGAACTTTGTCGGTTGTCGACGGCGGGAGGTAGGAATCCCCCGCCAGCACCAACAGGAGCGCCAGGAATGCGGGGATGATGGAGAGGGAGTAGAGAATGCGGCGAAAGATGGATTGGAGCATAGGCGAATGGTTATCTCAGTGCTTAAGCATCCTTGTGGTAAAAATAAAATGTCATTGCGAGCGACCGAAGGGAGCGAAGCAATCTCCCGACCACTTGTCTTTTTTCAATGCTGCATGCAAGGAGAAAGAGGTAGCTTTCTTTTGAGGAAAGACTAGATTGCTTCGTCGCCCTTGAAGCCAAAGAGCAGACTTCAAGGGCTTCTCGCAATGACATCCTTGTTCCTTTTTTCATCAATTGATTTCGCGTCAACCCATTTCTCCAAAGATCACGGCGCCTGGAGGGTCTCCTGCACCCGGCTGGGCTGGGTGTAGTGCACCATCCGGTCGTGGCGCGAATCGCTCACCCATAGGCCGCCGGCAGGATCGATCGCCAGGCCGGTGGGGGTATTGAGTGAATTCGGGTCGTCTCCGCACGTGCCCCATACCGAGAGCACCACGCCGCGTTCATTGAATTCGATGATGCGGCAACTGCCCGGGTCGGTGATGTAAACGTGATGGACGGAATCCACCGTCAGATATGGTTTGGTGTCCGGCGAGGTTCCAAACCACCCGCTGACGTCGAAGCTCTCCGTGGAAGTGTACGTCCCGTCGGGATTGGGGGCGAAGATCTGCACCCGGTGGTTCCAGGTGTCGGCAACGTAAACCCGGCCCTGCTCGTCCACCGCCAGGCCGACCGGCTCGTCCAGTTGACCGTCGCCGGCGCCGGGCGTTCCGAATTGTCCGAGGAGCGCTCCGTCGGAGGAGAGGACCACGATGCGTTTGTTCCCCGTATCGGCTACGAAAACGTGGCCCTGCGCATCCACCGCGACGGAGCGCGGGCCGTAGAAAGCCAACTCGTCGGTCGTCGTGCCCGGCTTGGCGCCCCACATGGCGATGAATGCGCCGTCGCCGGAGAATTTTTGGACGCGGTGGTTCCAGGTGTCGGCCACGTAAACCGAACCGTCCGGGCCGACCGCGATCCCCCACGGCTCGTTGAAGGTTCCGCCGGGCGCCGAACTTTGTTGGACGTCGGCGAAGCTGCCCCAGGCCTTGATCAGATTCCCCTGGGCGTCGAAGTGCTCGATGCGGTTGTTAAGCGAATCCGCCACGTACAGGCTGCCGTCGGGCGCTATGGCGACGCCGCGCGGGACGGAGAGTTGTCCCGGATCGGTTCCTTTTTGCCCAAAGGTCCGGTCGGGGACGAGATCGATTCGCGAGAGCTCGTACGGATCGTTCCCCGTCGACGCGGCTTGCACCTGGGTGGCTCCTCCGAGGTAGTCGAGGATGTCTTTCCGGAAGTAAACATACATTCCTTCCTCGAGCGACCAGTTGTCGAGCGAATACCCGCCGCTGTTCATCACCTTGCCCCATTGGGTAAAATCGCGATTAAGCCAGATTTGGAAGGCGGCCGAGCGGACCCGCGGATCGAAGAGGATCGGGGAGATGTGGCCCCAAGCGAGTTGCAGATATTCCCAGCTGGACATCGGCGGGGGCGCCGCACCTCCCGGCTTGCTGTATTTAGCAAGGTACTCGCTATTTATTAAAGAGGAATCCCATTTGAGGTTGAAGTAATCCTGGTTGTGCCACCACATCCGCACCAGCCGGAAACCCACGTAATCCTGCCCAAGGATCGGGACCACTTTGTCGTTGTTCTGTTCGCCGACCACGACGATCGCCGCGCGGCGAATGTCCGCCGTCGGGTTAACGTCGAAGTCGATCTTATTGGGGTAATGGCGCAGCGACCACCAGAACGGGTAGCGCACTTCGTTATCGTAGGCCACCACCAGGTTGGTCGTCCCGGTGGTGAGGTAGGAGAGCTGTTCGATTTCCTTCAGTACGATCTTCGGCCCGGTTCCGCCGTGGGCATAGGCCATATATTCGAAAGGATAATCGTAGTTGATGTACGCGGCGGTATAGGCGGTCCGGGCGGTCAGGATCGCGAGAATCGAGAGAACGGCAAGTACAAGACCGCGCAGACTCCTTGCCGAACGCGAGCATTCCGTTTCCAGAAAGTATCCGATTGCCCAGGCCGCGGCCAGGATCATCGGCGCGGAGATCAGCATCGTTTGCTGGGGCATCTTTTCGCCGGCGTAGGAAAAAATCAGCAGGTTGAACAGCGCCCAGAAAAGGAACAGGGCAAGCGTGGGGATGGGGACTTGGGTTTCATCGGTTCCGGAGAAAGGAGTGAACGGCTGGCGAGATGCGTTGGCCCACAGCCTGCGGCGGATGGCGATGACCAATGCGATGACCGCGCCGATAGCCGGCAAATATTCATAGATCGGGATTTGCAGGAAGAGGTAATAGAACCACGGCTGACCGCCGCGCGCATCCGCGTTCTGTTGAATCCAATAACCGAGGAACCGCACCAGCCCGTCGAAAAAACCTCCCGCGTAGCTGAAGATCGTGGTGAAAAAGAACGCGAAGATCCCGAAGAAGATCAACGCCAGGACCGGCCACAATTTGCGGTTCCACCACAAGCCGATCAGGGTGGAAATCAAGGCCAAGGGCAGAATATACGCGAGCGCAGTGTAAAAATCCTTGGTGCTTACCAAATCGACCAGGCTGACTACATTGGAAAAGTTCATGTCCTGCGGCGCCGGGCCCCCGAACACTTTTCCGAGCGTGTCCATGAACACCGCAGAGGTGAGCGGGAGGGTGAGTGTTCCCAGCAGGATCATCAGGTCGAAGGAGCGCTCCCGGCGGATGACCTCTCCGAGATCCTGGAACAGCAGGAAGATGCCCGCGATTCCCGCCGCCAGGCCGATGGCGCCCACCACCAGCCCGGGGACTAGCGTCAGGGAATCCGCGTTCTTCAACATGAACACAGCCGCGACGAGAAAGACCACCGCCACCGCCAGACAAGCCAACAACCGCAATAGGGTCAGGCGGGCGATGTCTTTGCGGCGGGCCAGACGGTAAAGGAAATATCCGGCCAGGAAAATCATCTGCCCGCCGGCGTAAATGTAGCCCGTGGTTTTATCGGTGAAGTGGAGCGCAGTCACAACGGTGAAGAGAATCAGCATGCCCGTCTCACCATGCTCGAGGTAGCGCAGGATCGCGTAGAGCGACAGCAGCGACCAGACGACGATGAACGCCTCGTTACGCTGATACCTCCCGTAATACAGCATATAAGGTGAGATCAGGAAAAACAGCCCGGCAGCGAGCGCCCCGATCCGGCCGAGATACCTTCGGTAGAGGAAAAGCGCGATGCCCACCGTGGCGATGCTGAACAGGGCCGCGGGCAGGCGCGCGGTGAAATCGTTATCGCCGAAAGCGACAAAAGAGAGCGCGATCAGGTGCATCTGCAGCGGGCCGTGGGTCATCGGGTCGAAATGGAATCCCAGCCCCTGGGAGAAGTCATAGGAGGGCACAAAGTGGTTTACCTCGTCGTGGCTGATGCCGCGGTCGCCCAGCCCATAAAGCCGGGTGAAAACGGCGAGGATTAAAATCACCACGGCGAGAAAATTTTCCAAATTCAAGGGGAAGATCTTCGCCATTTGTAGGTCGAGATTAACCCAGGGTTTTGACGGTGTGTCGGTAGTCACGGTTGGCTGGTCTGTCATGAATTACTCTCCAAAGGACCTTAAAAAGTGGCACAATTTCGACCAATTGTATCTCATAACGGATTTCCATCCAGTTTCCGAACGTCGCACCGGATATTTCCTTTCATTATCGGGGGTTTTAAAAAAAGACCCCAAGGGTACTGGAGACCCTTAGGGTCTTGCTCGTTTCGAAATCGCCTCGCGATTTACCGCCGACAAAAATGAATCGGCCGGTATTAACCGTTCTTCTTCTGGAACTCCTTCATGAAGCCGGCCAGCGCTTCGACGGCCGGCATCGGCTGCGCATTATATAGCGACGCCCTCAGGCCGCCCACCGAGCGGTGGCCTTTCAGTTCGAGCAAACCTTCCGCGGCTGCTTCCTTGGCGAATTTCTTCTCCAGCTCCTCATTGGGCAGGCGGAAGGTGAGGTTCATCCGCGAACGGGCGGCTGTCTCCGCGTGGCCCTTGAAGAAACCGCCGCTTCCGTCGATGACTCCGTAGATCAAGGCGGACTTGGCCTTGTTGCGCCGTTCGATTTCCGGAAGTCCGCCGATGTCCAACAGCCACTTTGCCACAAGACCGACTATGTAGATGGCGAAGCAGGGCGGGGTGTTGTAGAGCGATTTATTTTCCGCCATCACTTTGTAATCCAGGATCGAGACGAGGTCGGCCGGGACGCGCGCGAGCAAATCCTCGCGCAGGATCACGATAGCCACCCCGGCCGGGCCGATGTTCTTCTGCGCGCCGGCGTAGATCAGGCCGTATTTGGAAATATCGAGCGGACGGCTGACGAAATCCGAGGACGAATCGCACACCAGCGGAACGCCCGCCGGCGGAACGGGCTCGGTCGGCCATTCCACGCCCTGAATGGTTTCGTTCGACGTGAAGTACAGGTAAGCCGCCTTCGGATCCAGCTTCAATTCGTTTTGGGCGGGGATGCGGTTGAAATTGGTCGCCTCGGTCGTCGCGGCGAGGTTGACCGGGCCGCTCTTTTTCGCTTCCTTGATCGCCGCTTTCGACCAGTTGCCTGTCAGAACGGCGTCAATGGCCGCCCCGGATGCGCGCAGGTTCATCGGGATCATGCCGAATTGGAGATTGGCGCCGCCCTGCAGGAAGAGCACTTTGTAATTGGCCGGAATGCCATACAGGCTGCGCAGATCGGCCTCGGCCCGGGTGATGATGTCTTCGAACTGCGCGGACCGGTGGCTCATCTCCAAAACCGACATGCCGCTGCCGGCGTAGTTGAGCAATTCGTCCCGCGCTTTCTCCAGCACGGGTTGGGGCAGCACGGCGGGCCCGGCTGCAAAGTTGCATACGCGTCCCGTCTTCTGATCTGTGTAAATGGTCATGTCGCTCTCTCCTTTTGCTTTGTCGTCCGGCACCGGGTAAGTGGAAAAAAAAGAGACTCCTCCGCCCGAAGGGACGAGAGGAGTCTCTCGTGGTGCCACCCTACTTGGGAGACCTTCCGGGATGCCGGTAATCCGCCGGTCGGCCTCGCTCTTTGGGACGCGTCTCCGCGCCCTCTGCTTGGATAACGGTCGCAGTTCCGGCCCAGACTACTTCAAATAAAACGGGTTGGCCTGGACGACTCGGAGGCGCTCTGCGGTCCCGCGGTTGGATCGGACTCTCACCATGGGATGGCCCCTGTCCGATTCTCTGGGCCCCGTTCAGGCCCGCATGTTCCTCGTCGATGTCTTTGTATATGAGATTGTGATATTTATAACATAGTGCCTTTGAGGTGTCAAGACGATCTGGGACATTTGCTATTTTAAATGACCATCCGGTGAATCTCTATGCCCCGGGCACTTGCTCTACTGACGGGAAGCAACGCAAATATCCGCTTCGATCATCTGCTTCAAGTCGGCGGAATAGTAATATTAAAAAGGGGCGTGCGTTATCCGGCGCCGTCGCCGGTGGAGGAAATTTCCATCAATTCGCCGGTGGCGGTGAACAGCGTGCGCTCGCAGATGTTGGTCACCCGGTCGGCGAAGCGTTCCAGGTTGTGCGCCACCCATAACAGGTGGGTGGCGTGATCAATCGAGTCCGGGTTGGCGATCATCTGATTCACCAACTCACGGTAGATCAGGTTGTAAAGCTTGTCCACTTCGTCGTCATCGCGCGGAATGGCTTTGGCGGCCACGGCATCGCCTGCCAGAAACGCTTGGAGCGAACGGAGCAACATCCGCGTGGCCTGGCTTGCCATGGTGTCAAAATGATCTAGGAGGTCCGGCGGCAACGGCTCCGGGCCAAGCAGGGTGATGATGTGGGCGATGCCTTTGACGTAATCGCCCATCCGTTCCAACTCGGTGATCACTTCGAGTATCGCCGCGAGAACCCGGAGGTCGCGCGCCATCGGCTGCTGGGTGGCGATCAGCGTCAGGCAGGATTCCTCGATCGCAAACCGTTTCTTGTTGATTACTTCGTCGTGGGCTTCGATCTTGCGGGCCGCGGTTGTATCCCGCCGGCGCAGGGCGGAGACGACTTCGAGGAGCGATTGTTCGACCGAGCTGCCGAGCTCCAGGATCTCATCCTGCAGCCGGTGCATTTCTTGTTCGAAAAGATTGCGGGTCATGGTGGTTCTCCTTTCCGTGCAAGTCCGCCGGGTTGGATTCTGCGCTGTTTCCCCGCCGGTCCGGCGTTTGCGCGGTTTTGTCCGAAAGGATGTCCCATCCATCCCTTCCAAGGGGGACCGTTCATCCTTTAAGGAAGTATAATGAGGGTATGACAAAGGTACAAGGTTGGGTTTTGATCGGCGGCATTCTCCTGATTATAGCCGTCGCTGCGGCATTGATCGTCACGGCTGTCCGTCTTCCGGCGGAAGCCATCTCCAATCTGCCCAAGGATGCGATGACCAAAGTCGGTCAAATCCTGCACCCCACGCCCACCATTTATCCGGATCCTGTCACCGTGGTAAACGAAATCCGCACCCTGGCCCGACTGGAAACGGTGCAATATACGGTTGAGAAGGTCATCACCGCCGAAAGCGGCCAGGGTCCGTTGGGATTTCTGTTTGGAGACAAACTGCTGCTGGTTGCGCACGGCGTGGTGATCGCCGGGATCGATCTTGGAAAGCTCCAAGCAAGCGATGTGCGCATCGACGCGCAGGGATCGATTTTCATCGTCATCCCTGCCGCTGAGGTTTTTACAGCCACGCTGGACAACAACAAGACGTATGTCTATCACCGTGAGACTGGGCTGCTGGCGCCGAAAAAGGATTTGGAGACGACCGCGCGCCAAGCCGCGGAGCAGCAGATCCTTCAAGCCGCACTCGAGGATGGCATCCTGCAGACCGCGGCCACCAACGGCAAAGCCTATCTGCAGCGGTTCCTGCTTTCGATCGGCCTCAAGCAGGTGACGTTCATCGACGCCACGCCGGTGCCGGCCGGATCGACGGTCATCCCTCAGCCGACGCTAACGCTAACCCCCACGCCGTAGCGCCCGGCGGTAATCCTGCTTTTCCGTCATGAAACGAACCTCAATCTTCGCAGCGATTGTATCGGTCTTGATCGCCACAACGGCGTGCAATCTCCCCGTCGGGGACGGCAGCCCGACTCCGGCTTCGCTCACCGCCACGGCGGCCATTCCCACAGTCGCGTTCCTGACGGCCGACATGCTCAAGAACGGCACATATAAACTGCCACAATTGGGGGAGACGGTGACGCTGGTAGATGGCAAGTTCGACCGGAAAACATCCGACACGGATATCGTGCACGCCGCGCTGCTCGACCCGATTGCCTTCGGGGATCTGAACGGCGACGGCGTCGAAGATGCGGCCATCCTGCTCTCCGAGAACAGCGGCGGAACCGGAACATGGATCTCAGTGGTGGTGGTGCTCAACCAGGGCGGCGCGCCGGTACAATCAGCCAACCGCCTGATCGACGACCGGGCGCAGATCCACGGGATGTCCGTTCAAAACGGCCGGATCGCCGTCGACGCAACCATCCACGGCGTCCAGGACGCAATGTGTTGCCCGAATTTTCCGGTCAAGGAAACGCTGCAGCTCCGGAACAACCAACTGATCCTCGCCCACTTCACGTCCACTCCACCCGGCGGGCAGTTGCGGGAGATCATCCTCACCGCGCCCGCGCAGGGCGCCGCCGTTTCGGGCTCGACCCAAGTTGTCGGCAGCGTGACCGTTTCGCCGTTTGAAAACACCCTTGGGTATTCGATCTTCGACTTGGGGGGAAACCTGCTGGGAAGCGGACCGATTATGGTGGCATCAGCCGGAATGGGAACGCCCGGCACGTTTAATTCCCCCATCGATATATCCGCCGTTCCGGCGGGCGCGGTCATCCGCCTGGAAGTATCCGACCTCAGCGCCGCCGACGGCTCAATCCTGGCGATGGATTCGGTGGAGTGCACGGTGCAATAAACGATAGAGCCGCTAGACTTTTCGCGTCCATGCATCGTTACCGAATTTCTCGCGCGCCAATCTGACGGCGCGCGTTTTTTCTTCTTCGCTGAGCGCTTCGCGCCGGAAGGAAATATCAAAAGTCCCGGCGAATCCGCGGCACACTGCGTCGGCGGCTTCCTGCCAGGTCACATCGCGTCCGAGAAGATCGCTGAGTGTCGCAGCACGGCGCCGGATGCGTTCCGGAGTCGAATCCGGATGCGCCAGGACCAGCAAAATGCGCGCCAAGTCCCCGCGTAACGGAAGCGCGCCGTGTTGCAGCACGCAACCCAGCCGCCGGGCCTGTGCGCTTCCCACCAGTTTCTTCCCGCCGCAGGAAATTTCATACTGGGAGGGCACTTCGAAGCACACCGGATTGCCCGCGTTGCGCCCGGCGCGCCCCGCATCGGCCGCCGCGTCCACGCCGAGGTGCCGCAAGCCAGCCAGCAGCCCGAGGCTGATCCGGCGGTAGCTTTCCAGCACGCCGCCCTGCATCAGCGGGTGGCTCTCCGCTGCGACGAGACTGTAGGTGAGTTCGTCGGTATGTAAAATCGCGCGCCCCCCCGTCGGACGACGAACCAAACCCCACCCCAGACGTTTCAGCGCGTCAAAATCGCAATCTGCGACAGGTTGAGCGTAGCCAAGCGAAAGCGTCGGCGGCTCCCAGGCATACAGGCGCAGGGTGGGCGCGAGCCCGCCCGCGGCCGTCGCTTCGAGGATGGCTTCGTCAACCGCCATGTTGAAGGCTCCATCGCGCGGGGTATCGAAAATCGCGCGCCAAGTTTCGCGTTCCATCGGTGAGATTATAACGTTGGATTGCTGACCTAACCCTCTCCCTGATCCCACCCCCTTCCCTTAAGGGAAGGGGGTGGGGGCACTTCTCTCCTTCTTTACGTTGGAAAAAGGTGGGGTGGGGGTTAGGTCGGTTATAATCCCCGGGCCGATCCTTCCGGTATCAGTCGATGACCCTCCGCCTGGCGTTGTGTTTCCTCTTCCACCAAAACCTGAGCGAACACGCCCAGCGGGCAAGCCGCATCTGCTATCGCCGCGTGATCGACGTGCTCCACAACCACCCCCGCATGAAATTCAATTTGATGCTCTCCGGCACGCTGCTCGACGCGCTGTGCTGGTTCGATCCGCCGCTCCTGGCTTCGGTCCGCTCCGGATTGGCCGACGGCATCTTCCGCCTGGCGGGGAGCACATACGCGCAAAGCCTGCTGCAGGCCGGCGAGGATTGGGACAACGCGCATCAGATCGCGTTGCACAGGCAAACGCTAAAGAAATATTTTTCCGCGGAGCCGGCCGCCTTCTGGAGTCCGCAGCGGACTTGGTCCCCGCGCCTCTCGTCGCTCCTGGTCCGTTCCGGATACCGTTTTCTACCGCTCGAGGCGCGCACGTTACGGGAAGCCGGCGCGGTATCCCCCTTCGCCTTTCAAATTCCATCCGGCGAAGATGCGCTGACGGTTCTATGGGACGATCCGCGCTTACGCGACCGATTGGTGTTCGCCGCGTGGTTTCACCGGCCCGATGTGATAGGCGAAACGTTGGACGCGTGGAAATCGCGGCCGGACTGCGACCGGTTCTTTCCGGTATGCGCGGAAAACGCCGACGCATTCGGTTTGAGCGCCTACGACGGTGGATTGGATCCGCGCGCCGATGCGGACGGGCTGGACGAAGCGCTGGATTGGATTGAAAACTCCGGAGAGGTCGAATGCGCCTTTTTGGACGAGGCACCGCAGCCGGTCGGGGAACTTAATTCCGATCCGGCGGGGTGGGGTGAAAGCATGGATCGGACGCTCTTGAATCCGGATGCGCCGGCGCATGAAGAAGGTTATCGCGATTGGCAGGATTTCATCGACCGGGCGCCGCGCCTCCGCCACTTCCGGAAGATTCACGGTGCAACGCGCCTGAAGATGGTCGCGGCGCAGCGGGCGATGGAGAGAGCGGCGGAAGCCGCCCTCACGAAATCCCCGCCCGAGGCCGGAAGCGAATTGTTCGCGCTGGCCGAGCGCGTTTTTTGCGCCCATCAGAGCGGGTTTGGCGACGTGGGGGCGGGCGGGCGCGGTGATCCGGCGTGGGAGGGTATCGCCGCCGCAATTGCGGTCGCCAAATCCGCCGAGCTTGCCTGCGGGCGGGATTCCTCTGGCGGGAAGGGAATCATCGACGATCTCACCGGCGACGGCGAGGATGAAATCCTGCTGCGCACCGCAGATCGGATGGCGATCCTTTCGCCCTGCGGCGGCCGCCTGCTGTATTGGATCGATCTGCAGCGCGGGATGCTGCACGTGGGCAACCCGCTCGCCGTTCCGGTCGGATCGCTCCTGATCGAAGCCCGCTCGCCGGATTTCGCCATGCTTCCCGACGATTGGCTGCCGGCGGAGAACGATCCGCCGACGGAGAGGAAGCCGGAAGGAGGCCGGCGACGGCTGGCCGGGCTGGAAGGGTTGTACCTTCCGGAGGAAGGCGAGCCGCTTCCAATCTGGCCGCGGCCTCGCTCCGCCGCGTTGAAACCCTCGCTGCCTGTCCGGCGCAGGGCGCTCAACGATTTCATCTCGCTCGACGATGGACCGGAGGAACCGCCCGAACCGCGCCTCGATTTCCGCCTGTCCGACGGGGCCGTCACCTTCCTGCGGTTCTTCGGGTACAGGCTGAGGATGGCCAAGCGGGTGAGTCTGACTGCGCGCGGCGTACGGGCGATATACCGCTTCCGGAACGTACACAACCATTCTATAAAAGTGCGGTTGCGGCTGGTTTCGGAGGTTTGTCCGGATTATTCAACCCTGCTGTCTTCCACCGGTCCGGCGCTTGAGCCGGCGCGATTCGGCCGCCGGGCTTCGCCGGGCATCCGCAATTTGCGGACGGGGCGCGTGCTGGTGAGCCATGCTTCGCGCGCGGCGAGCGTTCCCGCCGCTTTCCAACCCGGCGTGCTGGCCTGGGAATTGACCCAGACCTTCTCCTTTTTGATCGAACCCGGCCAGTCGGAAATGATCATTCTGCGGCTGAGTTTGTATCCCGACGCCTGATCCGTTACCAGTATCCATCAGGCGGAATACACGGAATTCACCGACAGAACCCGGAAAACACGGAATAGGTAATCTAATTATTTTTTCCTTTATTATTCGGCGGCATCCGTGTATTTTTCCGCGAGTTCCATGTACCGATCTCCACGGCATGGATGAGTCGTCTACCTATGGAATCCCGGGCTCCTTTAAAATGGAAATGGAGTGGAATAATAAAACAGGACGCCGGCGCCGGCGTCCTNNCGCCCGGGTATGAGTCCCGGAATTATGTGCATAAATGCGCCAATACCCGCTCGTCATCAAGGAAGAAAACATCATCAAATCGTCCGACAACCCAAATCCGCCGGACACGATCACCTTCCCGGCCGGGCAGGCGGCTTGCGCTAATCCATTGGCACCCGGTCCGATATCCACATTCCCGGTAACGGTGGTGGTCGTCAGCGTCGTNNTCGCCCGTGACGACACTGCCAGCCGGGCAGACGGCTGTTTCCGTGGCAGCATCCCCGCCATTAACCGATTTCGACGCCATGACCTGCGTGGTGGTCGCCGAGGGATACGACAGACAGATGGCATACACAATCAAGTTCTGGCTGCTCCCGGTGTTGTTCTTCCCGTACGCGGTCCAACCGTTCCCCCCTTTAAGTTGGGTGTACACCAAAACTCCGACATTCACCATGAACCCGCCGCCGGTCACCACTGTTCCCGAGGGACAGGTGGCCGTGGTGGAATCGTAGGTCCCCGATCCGACGGCTACGGTGCTGGACGCATATTGGGTCGTCGGTGCGATTACGGGCGGCGCCAGGATCGCGTTCACTTTAATCTTCACCCAAAAGGCCGTGTTGGCATCGTCCCCGATTCCGAAGATCGAACTATCGGAGGCGCGCAGCTTGAAGTACCCCTGATACGTGCCGGCGACATTGGGGGAAACCAAATTCACGGATACGTCGATTGTTCCGCCCGGCGCAACCGTTCCCGCGGTGAGTTGCTGTGCGGCCGGCGCGGTCATCTGATCGCCGTGATCGAACACCAAAGAGTAGCCCGAGGTCCAGGTGCAAGAACCGGCGTTCTGGAGGCGCCAGGTTTTGGTGAAGCTGTCGCTGGGGGTCGTCTCCCAATTGTCCGGGATGGTGACATCGGAAATGAATTTCGCCCAGTTGCAGGGGACGGGCGTGGAACTCGCGGTGGGTGTGTACGTCAGACTGGGCACAAGCACCGTCGACGTGACCGAGGGCAGCAGCGTGTCGGTCGCCGTGGCGCCCGGACCGGCCGAGGCAACCTGCGTCGTCCCGCCTTGGGAAGGAACGGTCCCCTGCGCCGACAGGGTCTGCCATTGAATGGCGACGAGTGTCTGGGCGGACAGTGTCTCGATATCCGCCGGACTGAGTGTGGCACTCGTTGCTGGGGAAAGGTTGCACGCCAGAACTGCGGCCAGCAAGCCTGCGATGGGAAGAAGGTAAAGCCGGGTTTTCATGATGTTGCCTCCTAAATAAAAGAGAATATTGCCGTTCGATGCATTCTATTGTAGCGGAAAAGCGGTTCCACGGTTGTGGAAAACAAGCCGGATGGAGGTTTTTTGGAGGTTTTCTGTCGGTCCTGGCCCGCGAAGGTCCGAATTCTCAATACCGCTTCTCACTTTCCGCCGATTGAAGACGGGAAGTGTACACGGAAAACACCAAAGAACCCATAGAAGACACCGAAGGTATCCTTCCGGATTTTTACCGGGAAATATTTGGGTTTTTCTTGGGTGCTTTCCGGTCTCCCCGGTGAAATCCGTGTTCGTTTTTTCCGACGCGGGGAATTTGCCAATCCTTCAAAGCGGTCTTTCCGATGGCGACTATAATACGGAAGTTATTTCTTCCCGGAGAAGATCCTTGTCCAACGGAACGGAAAAACCCTTGCGAATTTTATTCCTCTCCGCCGAGGCGGCGCCGCTGATCAAGGTCGGCGGTCTGGCGGACTTTGCCGGATCGCTGCCGGCGCGGTTGCGCCGGATGGGGCACGACGTGCGCCTCGTCCTGCCGCTGCACCCCTCGTTGCGTCCGCTCGTCGCCGACGCAAAACCCGTCGCCCGCCCCGCGGTTTCCGCGCGCGGCTCGTCGATGCAGGCGGAAGTCTACCTGATCGAGAAGAACGGCGCGCCGGTTTATCTCGTCGACGGCCCGCCCTTGCGCGCCTCCGACGCGATCTACCACGCGGATGCCGGACGCGATGCCCCCAAATATGTTTTTTTCTCCCTGGCCGCGCTCGAACTGGCCCGCAGCCAGGGATGGAAGCCGGACATGGTGCACGCCAACGATTGGCACACCGCCGCGGCCAACCTCTGGCTCGCCGGACACGGACGGCAGGACCGGTTCTTCCGGGGCGTGCGCTCCATCCTGTCGGTTCACAATCTGCCCTATTTCGGACAGAACGCCGGATGGGCGCTGGCTCAGTTCGGGTTGGGCGTACCGGAGCATATCCCCGCCGCGCGTCCCGCTTCCGACACCGCGGAATACGACCGGTTTGCCGCGCTTCCCTATTGGGCTTATTCCACGCTGCTGCCGCTCGGGATCGCCGCGGCGGACCGGATCGTCACCGTCAGCCCGTCCTACGCGAAGGAAATTCTCACGCCGGAGTTCGGCGCCGGATTAGAGGAATATCTGCGAACCCAACAGGACCGGATCGAGGGAATCCTCAACGGTCTGGATCAGGTAGTGTGGGATCCAGCGACGGATGCGCAGCTGGAATCGAATTTCGATCCCGCCACGATCGACCGGCGCGCGGACAATAAGCTTTCCCTGCAAAAGGCTTTGGGCTTGGATCCGGATCCTTTTACGCCGCTCATTGGCATGGTCACCCGGCTGGACGAACAAAAAGGAATCGACCTCGCTCTGCCGGCGTTGGAATGCTGGTGCGGTGGCGGAAACCAGGCGGCGATCCTCGGGGCGGGCGACCCATATCTCGAGCAGCAATGCCGCGCCTTCGCCGCGCGCCATCCGGGAAGGGCGGCGGTCGAAATCGGATATCACGACCGCTTGTCCTCCCTGATCTATGGAGGATCAGACGGATTTTTAATNNGGCAGCCTGCCGATCGTCCGCGCGGTGGGCGGATTGAAGGACACCGTTCGCGACGCCTCGCAAGAGGACGGAACCGGGCTGACGTTCGGCGATGCCTCGCCGACGGCGGTGGCGATGGCTCTGGGCCGGGCCGGAGAGATTTTTCGCGAGCCTCAGCGGCGGGATAAACTGCAACTCCGCTGTATGAAGCAGGATTTCGATTGGGCGCGATCGGCGGAAGCGTATCTCGCCGTCTATCGCCGCGTGCTCGCCGGGTGAACCGTGCCCATGATCCCGCCGCTTCCGGTGCGATTGCCATGAATGCTGCGCGCAGGGCGGGCATCCTCCTTCACCCGACTTCGCTTCCCGGGCCGTTCGGCATCGGTGATCTCGGCCCGCAGGCTTACCGGTGGGTGGATTTCCTCGCGGAAGCGGGCGCCACCGTCTGGCAGGTTCTGCCGCTTGGACCGACCGGATACGGCGATTCCCCTTATCAATCCTATTCCGCGTTCGCCGGAAACGTGTCTTTAATCAGCCCCGAACAATTATTATCGGAAGGATTAATTCCCGATGGTGAATTGCAAAACCACCCGGACTTTCCCGCCGGAACGGCTTCTTTCGCCGGAGCTCCGGAATTCAAGGCGCGGTTGATCGGAACGGTGCACCGCCGGCTGGCCGCCGGAGAAAACCCCGCACTGCAAAAGGAATTCGCACAGTTCCGCGCCCGGGAGGAACGCTGGCTGGAGGACTACGCGCTGTTCATCGCCCTCAAGCGGGCGCATGGGGAGCGCCCGTGGCGGGAATGGGAGCGCGGCTTCAGGTTGTTCCAACCGGACGCGGTGGAAAAAGCACGCGCGGACCTCTCTGCGACGATTGACGAAACCGCGTTCGGCCAGTTTCTGTTCCAAAGGCAGTGGGCAGCACTGAGGCGGTATGCGCGCGAGAGGGGGATTTTCATTCTCGGCGATTTGCCGATCTTCCCGGCGCTGGACAGCGCCGACGTCTGGACCCATAAAAATTATTTTTCCGTTGACGAGGAAGGCCGTCCGATCGAGATGGCCGGCGTTCCGCCGGATTATTTTTCCCCCACCGGCCAATTGTGGGGAAACCCGGTCTTCCGTTGGGACGTTCTCCGGGCCGAAGGTTATGCCTGGTGGATCGAACGCGTGCAGGCGGCGCTACGCTCGTGCGATTGGATCCGCCTGGATCATTTCCGGGGGTACGCAAGGTATTGGTCGATCCCGGCGGGAAATACTACGGCCGAGATCGGCACCTGGATGCCGGGGCCGGGGGAGGATCTCCTGGAGTGCGTGCGCCGCGCGATGGACGGGATGCCGTTCCTGGCGGAGGACTTGGGTGTGATCACCGACGACGTGGTGGCACTGCGCCGGCAGTTCGACCTTCCGGGAATGCGCGTTTTGCAATTCGGCTTCGGCGACGATTTCGACAACCCGTTCCTCCCGCACAATTTCGATTCAAAAACCGCAGTGTATACCGGAACGCATGACAACGACACCACCCTCGGCTGGTTCCATGACCTGGGAGAATTGGAGCGCGGCCGCGTGCAGCGCTATCTGGGACACGGCGGAGACGACATCGCCTGGGATTTCATCCGCCTGGCGATGGCATCGGTGGCGGAAACGGTTGTCTGCCCGCTGCAGGATGTTCTGGCTTTGGGCGGCGAGGCGCGAATGAACTTTCCGGGCCGCCCAACCGGAAATTGGACCTGGCGCTTCCGCGAGGAGGACCTTCGGCCCGAACTTGCACTTCGATTACGCGAGTTGACCACCGTCTACGGACGGATTACGGATACGGGGGTTTCCATGGATCGGCCGCCGCGTGACCGGGCGTAAGAAAAAAGCACCCAAAGGATTTCACCCCCTTCCTTTTCAATCCCGGACAAAGGGGGAGCGGATCGGTCGTTGCCTGCGTAAATCATCTTCGAAACGTATGGATTAAAATGACCGCAATCGACGCTCACCGGAGTATGCGATCGTTGGTGTGAGGCAATCCGCATAAGCTGGTTCTGTTCTGCGTGAAAGGATCCAATTGATCGACGATTCTGGTTCGTCCTCCTCAGCATCTCCGGGAGGCGTAACGATTCTGCGCGCCGGGGTCGAGGAAATGGACCCGAATTACTGGGTGCTCTCGGTGTTTGATCTCATCGGTTGCTATAGTTCCGGTCCGACCGAAGAGGATGCGATTGCCGGAGTGGACCGGCGAGTCCGCCAGTATTTCGAATGGATCGGGAAGAAGGACGGCGAATCCGCGCCGTTTGAAGAATCCATTCAAGTAAAGATCGCGGAACGCTTTCAACGGTCTCCCTGGCCGAAGGATCCATCGCGGTATATCCACGCGTATTATGAGGACGATGCGCGCCCTTTGCGCGCGTGGGATCTGGACATCGCCCTGCGGCTGTTGGAATGGAGCCGGGAGGATCTGCTTCAGCTGGCTGCTTCGCTGGTCCCGGATTCCCTCGAACGGCTGGAGAATGAATCTCGATGGAAAACGCTGGACAGCCTGCTGGGGCATATTTGGGAATCGGAGAACGCGATCCTCGGAACCATGGGGGCCGCGGTGGATATTATCACCATGCCGAGCGACGGCGTGGGCAAGCTCCAGGCGGTCCGGGGGAGGCTGCGATCGGTGCTGCCGCAATGGGCCGAGGTGGAAGCCGGGCGGGAAATCCTGGGTGAGAAATGGTCTCCCCGCAAGGTGCTCCGCCGCGCGCTGTGGCACGAGCGGGATCATGTTTTAAAATGGGAGGAGTTGATCGGCCGGTTATAGTAAACCGCCGCGCAGAAAAATCGCGCGGCGGTTTTTTATTCGGGGGAGAGAGGTATCCCCGTTGAGAGATATTTTCAGGATTGTTATTCCCGGACGGATTGCACGCCGTCAAACGATCGAAAGCGCAAGCGCCTCGAGCGCGCTGCGGTGGTCTCCCGTGGGGAAGGAAACCAGCGCCGCGACGGCTTGCTCGATGTGGTGTCGCGCGCGTTTGCGCGAAAGTTCGACGGCTTCCGAGGCGCCGATCTTCTCCACCAGGCGTTCCAACCTGTCCGGATCGCGTTTTCCGGATTGGAATGCCGCCACGTCCGGGTCTTCCGGGTGATCGTGGAAGAAGAAGATCGCCGGCAGGGTAAGCAGGCCTTGGTGCAGATCGTGTCCGACCGGTTTGCCCGCGCCTGTGCTATCGCCGCTGAAGTCCATCAGATCATCAGCGATTTGGAAGGCCATGCCAAAGGCCCTCCCATAATCCGCGGCCTGCTTGGATGCCGGGAGATCTTGCGCGAGGAGCGCCGGACCTTCGCAGGAGACTTCGAACAACGCGGCCGTCTTGGACCCGATCTGGCGCTCGTATTCCTCGAGTGTGCAAGTCGAGTCGGCTTTGGTGATTTGACGGACTTCGCCGTCGACGATGATCGAAAGCGTGGAGGCGAATTTCTGCATGACCGGGAGGGAACCGGCGGCGGCGGCCAGCTGCGCGGCGCAGGCAAACAGGAAGTCGCCGATCAGGATCGCCGTCCCGGCCGCCAGCCGGGAATTCACCGTCGGAACGCCGCGCCGGAGGGGTGAATCGTCCACCACGTCGTCGTGCACCAGGGTGGCGGTGTGAATCATTTCCAGCGAGGCGGAAAAATCGATCAGCGGATCGTCGGGAACCCGGAGCATCCGCCCGAACAGCAGCGAAAGAGTCGGGCGAAGGCGCTTCCCGCCCGCGGCGAGAAGATGATCCAGCGATTCCCGGATCAGACGCGCGGGAGGAACGGGAAAATTCTGCATCCGTTTCTCGACGGATTTTAAATCCTCGCGAACAAGTTCCAACGGAGAAATATTCATTACCAGCTACTCCCAGGCAAAAAGATTATTGGCGTTGCGCCGCGCGGTCTGGACCAACTCGAGCGCGTCCTGATTTCCTTCCCGGGCCACTTTGCGCGCAACAGCGAGGACCAGGGCCGGTTCATTGCGCTTTCCGCGATTCCCCTCCGGCGGAAGATAAGGGGCGTCGGTTTCCAAGAGGATTCGGTCCCGCGGGAGTGCGTGGAATACCTCGCGCAAACGCGCGGACCCGGCATAGGTGATCGGTCCGCCGATCCCGAAGTAGAAACCCATCTCCGGCACGCGCTCCGCCAGGAGCGGGTTGCCGGAGAATGCGTGCAGAACACCGCGCAAGCCGTTCCCCGCCGCTGACAGGATGGCCAACGCGTCCTCTTCCGCCTCGCGGATGTGTACGATTGCGGGCAGTCCGAGTTCCCGCGCCAGGCCGAGCTGCGCGCGGAATGCCTCCTGCTGCTGTACGCGCGGGGCAAGATTGCGGTAATAATCCAAGCCGATCTCGCCGATGGCCACCGCGCCCGGCGCGCGCGCGAGGATGCGCAATTCGTCCAGAACCCGGGCGGTAAAACCGCCGCTCTCGTGCGGATGCACTCCGGGGGCGAAACGCAGCATCGGATCGGAATGCGCCAGGTCGGCCGCCCGCCGGCTGCTGGGCAGATCGAGTCCCGGAATGAGAATGCGCACCAGGCCGGCGCGTCGCGCGCGTTCCATCACCTCGCCCCGGTCTGCATCGAACGCCGGAAGATCCAGATGGCAATGCGTGTCGGTCAATCCCGGCAGGTTGTCGTCGGGGACGGAAGCCAGGCGGTCGGAGGGAGGCATGGAAGGCAGCCTGGGTTATTCCGGCGGCAAGTCCACCAGGCGCACACCGTCGTCCAGGATGGCGCGCACCTTGTCGCCGTGGGTGGTTTCGCAATACACGCGGATGATCGATTCGGTTCCCGAAAAACGCACCAGCATCCAGCCGCCGTCCTCGAAGATATATTTAAAACCGTCGGTCGTATCGCGCCCGACCACCCGCAATCCGGCGAGGCTTTCCGGCCGGGCGGCGGTAACCCGCCCAAGCGCGGCTTCGCGCTGCTCGGGAGCGAGCGGCAGGTCGATCCGGTCGTAGAAATATTCCGCGCCGACCTCCTCGAACAGATGCTTCACGAGTTGCGAAGGTTTGCAATCGAGCCGGACCATCATGTCCAGAAGGAACAGCGCCGCCAGGATCCCGTCGCGCTCCGGGGCATGGCCGCGGAAGGCGAACCCGCCGGATTCCTCGCCGCCGATGAGCGCGTTGGTTTCGATCATCTTGGGGGCGACGTATTTGAATCCGACCCCGGTCGAATAGACGGGGACGCCGTATTTCTTGCCCAGCTTTTCGAGCATCGACGTGGTGGAGAGGGTCTTGACGATCGCTCCGCGCAACCCGCGCACCTCCAGCATGTACAACGCCAGCAAGCCATACACCTGCAGTTGATTGATGAAGGTTCCGTGCTCGTCGCCGAACCCTACGCGGTCGGCGTCGCCGTCGGTGATCACCAGCGCGTCGGCCCCGCGTTCCACCGTCGTGCGCAAACCGGTATCCACGTTCGGCTGGATCGGTTCCGGACGGAGCATATCCGGGAAAAGCGGATTCCGTGCGGAGTGAATTTCGATGATTTCCAGCTTGCCGCCGCCCAGCAGCCGTTCCATCCAGCCGGCTCCGTTGCCCCACATCGGATCGGCCACGATTTTCAGGGGAGAGGCTCTGAGCGAGGGCAGGTCGACCATCCGGCCGATTTGTTCGATGTAGGCCGGGGCGGGGTCGAACCGAGCGATGGAACCCGCCGTGAGCGCGTGCTCGAGCGGGATGCGTTTTATCAGTGACGGATCGGCCGGAATGAGGGATTCCACCTCCAGCAATGCCTCAGGGGCGAGCGCGGCTCCTCTCGAATCGCGGACTTTGAACCCGTTGTCGGTGCCGGGGTTGTGCGAGGCGGTGATGTTGATTGCGCCGCACGCTCCTTGGGCGGTCACCGCCCAGGAGACGGACGGGGTCGGGGTGGGGCCGTCGGTGAGCAGAGCCAAAAAACCGTTGGCGGCCAGAACCTCGGCCGAAGCGGCGGCGAAATATTCGGAATCGAAACGCCGGTCGTACCCGACGACCACTTTCTTGCCGGCGTTGCCTTCTTTTAATAGATGGTTGGCAAAACCTTGCGCGCAGCGGCGGACGTTGGCGAAGGTGTAATCCTCGGCGATCGTCCCGCGCCAGCCGTCGGTTCCGAAATGAATAACGTCTGTCATATATGCTCCCGATGGATGATCAGGGTTGGGTGTGCAAATTATACCGCCCCGTACGGCTTTTCCCTTCGGCGCGGGCGAAGGCGCGTGGTTGATCCTTTCCACCGCCTGCCTTGAAAAGCCGCGCGTTCAATCCTCCCATTCGGATGCGCTTATCCCATTCTGCCGGTGGATTAACTTTCCGTTGTGGCTCGGTCAACGCCATTGGGTGCGAACGCGAGCCCATCCTCCGTTCTAGCGGTCGGCCCATCCAGCTGGAGGATATTTTCTTTGCATAAAAGACCTGTAAAAAACCGGCCCGTCGGAGGAAGGAAGAACGGATTTGATGACAACAACCGAGAGGATGGTATACAATAAATAGCATGGTTCATCGGTTCTAAAGGCATACTTTCCCCGGGGAGATACCACCTCGTCGCTGCGTGATACTCCGCTCCCCCGACTCCCCGGTCAGACCTCCGATCGCAGGAATAGAACACCGGGAGCGAGGTGATCCATGAAGAAAAAACTGAAAACCGCTTCTCGATCCCCTAGGGGAATGATTGCCAAGTCAGTCCGCCGCGGCGTGAAAAAGACGGCTCATACCGGAATCCGGCCCGCGCCGGCCGCGCCGTGGAGCGACGAAAAACTCTTCCGCACATTAATCGAGAACAGCAGCGACGCGTTTGCCCTGTCGGATTCCAAGGGCAACATCCTCTACCGGAACACTTCGGCGAAGGTCATTTCGGGTACCCCGGATTCGAAAATCCTTTCCGCGAATTTGTTCGGCCGGATTTGGCCGGAGGACTTGAAG
>PLND01000023.1:1625-7144 GCA_003141675.1 Anaerolineae bacterium | reverse complement strand
CCACGGCCTTGGAAGAAAGCGAAAGGCGCTACCGCGGCTTGTTCGAGAACGCCCGTTTGGCGGTTTTCCAATCCACAGTGAAGAGGAAGTTCATCCAGGTAAACAACGAATTCGCCCGCATGTTCGGTTACCTTTCGCCGGAGGACGTTTGTAAATCGGTGCGCGATATAGGGACGGATATTTTTGCCGATCCCTCCCGGAGGCGGGAGATCCTCCGCTTGCGGGAAAAGGATCCGCGCCTAACAATGTTCGAAAACCTCTATCGGCGAAAAGATGGCAGCACTTTTTGGGGGCGGATAAACGTGCGTACCGTGATGGATGCAGACGAAAAAGCTTTTTATTTCGAAGGGATTATCGAAGATATCACCAGGGATCGTGCGATGGCGGAAGCGCTGCGGGAGAGCGAGGAGAAATTCCGCTCCATTTTTCAGATTTCCACCACGGGTATGGCGCTGGTCGGACTGAACGGGCGATACCTGATGGTTAATCCGGCCTTATGCGGCATTCTCGGCTACACGGCCGAGGAGTTGCTGGCCACAGACTTCTTCAAGCTCACCCATCCGGACGACATCGAGATCAGCCGCAAAGCCATGCTCGGGGTGCTGGAAGGCGGTGGGAAAAACTCCCGGTTCGACAAGCGCTACCTCCACAAGGACGGGCATACGGTTTGGACGGAAGTCGGTTCCGTTCTGGTGTGCGACGCGAGCGGCAAACCGTCGCATTTCGTAAACCAGGTGATCGACATCACCGAACGCAAGCAGGCGGAGGAAGCGCTGCGGGAGAGCGAGGAACGTTATCGAATGCTCTTTGAGTTTTCCCCCGATTCCATCGCCGTCTATCAGAATGGAAAAATAATGTACGCCAATCCGGCCGCGTTCCGGCTGCTGGGAGCGAAAGCACCGGAGGAAATCATCGGCCGGCCGATGCTGGATTTCGTCCATCCGGATTACCGGGAAATGGTTTTAAAACGATCGCGGCAGCAGGAACGAGAGGGCAAGTCCGCTTCTCCACTCGAGGAAAAATTCATCCGCCTTAATGGAAGCTCCGTGGATGTGGAGGTCATGGCCGCCCCGTTCCAATACCGGGGCCAATTATCGCATTTGGTGATCAGCCGCGACATCACCGAACGCAAACGGGCGGACGAAATGCTGCGGGAACAGGAAGAACGCTTCCGCGGTACCTTCGAAAACGCCAACGTCGGCGTATGCATCGTGGGCCTCGACGGGCGTTTGATCCAGGTCAACCGGCAAATGTCCGCGATGTTCGGATACAGCCGCGAAGAATTGGAGCGGATGACCGTCAATACCATCACCTCTCCGGAGGATGCGGATCTCAGCTCGACATTTATGCAGCAGGCGATCGCCGGTGAAACCGCGCAGACCGGTTTCGACAAGCGCTACATCCATAAAGATGGGCATGTGATTTGGGGGTGCGTTTCCAGTTCCCTGATCCGGGATTCCAGAGGGAATCCGCTGTACTTCATCTCGCACGTGCAGGACATCACCGACCGCAAGCAGGCGGAAGAAGCGCTGCGCGAGAGCGAAGAGAAGTTCACCAAGTTGTTCCAGGACGCGCCCGTGCTGATCATCATCACGGACCTTGCGAGCGGCGCCTGCCTCGACGTGAACGAGGAGGCCTTGCGCGTATTCGGCTACCGCCGGGAGGAGATCATCGGCCACGCGTTGATCGATATCGGCGCGATGACCCGCGAAGACCGCGCCAGGATCCTGGCGACCACGAAAACCAGCGGCCAGGATGCCGGAGTGGAGATCACCTTGCGCGCCAAAGACGGGCATACAGTCGTCGGCTTGTTCCGTGGAGAGCGCATTTCCATCGCTGGCCGGGAATGCATGCTGGGGGCCATGGTTGACATCACCGAACGCAAGCAGGCGGAGGTGGCGTTACGCGCTCTGGTTTTCCGGCACGAGGCGCTTCTCTCGGCGATTCCCGAGATCATAATGGAAGTGGACAAAAACAAAGTGTACACGTGGGCCAATCCGGCCGGGAAGGAATTCTTCGGCGAGGACGTGATCGGCAAGGAGGCAGCATCCTATTTTGAAGGCGAACAGGACACGTACGCGGCGGTTCAACCACTATTCAACGGCAACGAAGACACGATCTATCTCGAAAGCTGGCAGCGGCGCAAGGACGGGTTGAAGCGCCTGTTGGGTTGGTGGTGCCGGACACTGAAGGACAATCAAGGGAATGTCACCGGCGCGCTGTCCTCGGCCCGCGACATCACCGAACAGCGAAGGGCGGAGGAGCAAATCCGCAACCTCTCCCGGTTCCCGGAGGAGAACCCCAACCCGGTGATGCGCCTGACCCCCGATGGGGTGCTTCTGTATGCCAATCCCTCCAGCCGGCCATTCCTGACCCATTGGAATATCGGGATCGGCCAGCTCGTGGCGGAGGATTGCCGGACGCCGGTTCGGGAAGCGTTCGTCTCCCGGCAGGCAAAAACCGTCGAAACACATTTGGGAGAGAGATTATTCCGGTGCACCGTGACACCGATTGTCGAAGGGGGTTACGTCAATGTGTACGCCCGGGATATCACTGATCGCCGGCGGGCCGAAGCGGAAGTAGCCCGCCAGACCGAGGAACTGCGCCAGCGCAACCTGGAGTTGGCCCGGGTGAATGAGCTGACGGAAAGGCGCCTGCAGCAGCTATCGGCCATGCGCACCGTGGATATGGCGATCAGCAGCAGCTTTAAATCCGAGCTGGTCATGGAGATTCTGTTGGAACAATTGACCAGCCAGCTGAAAATCCATGCGGCGGACATCCTGATCTTCCACCCGGCCATGCAGGGGTTCCGATTTTTCTGCGGACGGGGTTTTTACGCCATGCCCTCTTCCTCGGAATACCTCCGATTGGCAGACAGCTATGCGGGCCGCGCCGCCCAGGAACGCCGGATGATCAAGGTGCCGCGGCTGGATGAAAAGACGGATCAGCCGAAAATTTTTCCGAGGATTGCAAAAGAGGGGTTTGTCTCCTATGCCTGTCTGCCATTGATCGCCAAGGGGCAGATCAAAGGGGTGATGGAAGTCTGCCATCGGGATATCCTCGAACTGGGACCGGAGGAGGATTCATTTCTGGAGATGCTGGCGGGGCAGGCGGCGATCGCCGTCGATAACGCCGAGATGTTCGGGAACCTGCAATCCTCCCGCGACGAACTGCAGCTGGCATTCAACAGCACCCTGGCAGGCTGGGCGCGCTCGCTGGAATTGCGCGACTGCGAGGCGGAAGGCGAAACCCAGCGCGCGGCGGACGAGGCGATGCGGCTGGCGCAGATGCTGGGCGAGAGCGATGAGGATCTCACCCACTTGTATCGCGGCGCCATCCTGCACGACATCGGCATGATGTCCGTCCCGGACGGCATCCTGCTCAAGCACGGCCCGCTGACGGACGAGGAATGGACCATCGTGCGCAGGCATCCGCAAGTGGCCTACGACATCCTCTCGCCGGTTCTCTTCCTGCGTCCGGCGCTCGATATTCCGCACTGCCACCATGAGAAGTGGGACGGTTCCGGCTACCCGCGTGGGCTTAAGGGCGATCACATCCCGCTTGCCGGAAGGATTTTCGCGTTGGTGGATGTTTCGAATGCGCTCCGTTCGGACCGGCCGTACCGCAAAGCATGGAAGGATGCGGATGCCGATGAATACATCCGCAGCCAATCCGGCAAGCAATTCGATCCGGCGATTGTGCAGGCGTTTTTCCGGTTGATGAGCGGTCGTTAGTTTCCGCGGCCGCAAACGGTTGAATAATAGGCGGGGGAAAAATCGTCTACTTGTTGGGTAAGAATGGCTGGACCCAGGCAAATATAAAAAATATTCAGAGCTTGGCAAGTATCCCGCGAATGTCCCCGACGAGTGCCGAAAAAAAATAATTCCCGGCGAAAGCACACCAACCTGATCGATCGCTGTGTTTCCGCCGGGCTTGATGAACAGTCGATTGTTTTACGCCTTGAAAGAAGACGCCGTTTCGCCCCTTATTCCGGGGATTCCCCCTCGGCTGCGCCTGGTTTTCGGCGCGAAACGCGCTGCTTGGCGGATTCAACCGCCTCGTCAACCCGATCGCGTCCCGTGCTGATCGCCGCGTCGGCTCTCGAGCGGAAATCATCGGCTGCCTCTTCGGCGCGGCCTTTCAATTCGATGCTGCGTTCCCGGATCAACTCGCGGGTTTCCTCTCCGCTTTGAGGAGCCATCAAGAGCGCCACCCCGGCGCCGATCAGACCGCCGATCATAAAACCTGCCAGAAAAGCTCCCAGATCGCTATCGTGCTCCGCCATGATTGTTGCTCCTTTCTCCGGTCGGGGAATGCGCGTGACAAGCGCACATTCTAGTCGGACTTACGGAACAGCCCCAAGACTTCCAACACCCGCTGAACTGCCGCCAGCGAGCTCTGCAGTTTGACCACCGGCTCCACGAGGGATTCGCTCAGGAAGAGCGTCGTCCCGCGCAGCGTGTCGAGCGTGTCGTTGGCGTTTTCCAGCATCGGACGGATTTCCATCTCCAGCAGCAACGTCAACCGCGCGATCTGGACGGCCAGCACAATCACCGCTACGCCGACGACCATGAACTCCAGAGCCAGCAGAATCAGGAAAATATCCCGCGCAGTGCTAGTCATCGCTTCGTTGCGGGAAAGCAGGAACAACCCGATTCCAACGGCCACCAGCAGCAAAACCAGGACAGCGCCGAAGAGAAATAACCTTCTGCGCAAACGGTTGCTGCGCTGCGGATTGACAGGTTTTCCAGCCATACGACGATTATACACCATGGTTTTTCCGCTGGGCTATAATGGAGATGCGCGGAAGTTTGGGGAAAGAATCCGTCCGGCAGAGGTTTTTTCTTCGGTCTGGGCGGTGCCACCCCGCGCCGGATTTATTTTGGCGGCGCACCCGGAAATAGGGAAAGCGGTGGAGGAATATTCCCGGATCCCTGCGCAGGATCCAAGTCCGGACTGCCGAACGCGGGAGACGAATCCAGGGAGGGACCGATGACTTTACCGATGCCGCCTGCCGACGGAGAAAGCGCGCCGTTGCGACCGCTCAGAAGAAGGCGGGCACGCTCCTTCCTTCCGTTCCTTGGACAGGAGGAACGCGACCGGACTCTGGACGATTTGGCGCAGCGCGCGTTTCCGCGGTTGAATTTCTTCCTGTTCACGCTGTTGGCCGCCGTGCTTTTCAGCTTGGCGCAAATTCTTTCCTGGCCCGTGCTCTGGGTTCTCGGTTTGGTTCTCGCGCCGTTGCTCAGCCCGCTGACCGGCGCCGCGCTGGGGCTGGTCACTTCCTCGCTGACGTTCACCGTCCGCAATCTCGCTGCGCTGGCGTTGGGGTGGATCCTGGCTTTTGTCGCAGCCTGGCTGATCGTTTTTCTTGGGTTCGTTTCCGACCCCGGCAAGATCTATCCGCTTCTGGAACCTGTTGCACTCATCGCAACCGTCCTGGCGTCGGCCTGGTTGACCTGGAGATTCCTGCGTGGAGCGCCGGATTCCTGGATGCCCAGCGCCGTGGTTTCTTATCT
>PLND01000023.1:0-1530 GCA_003141675.1 Anaerolineae bacterium | reverse complement strand
CCGCGCCTGCACCGATCCCCGTGTCTTCGAGCACCCCCACCGCAACGTTCACTCCAACGCCGGAACCGAGCATCACCCTGACCGCGACCGGCACTCCGCCCCCAAGCCAAACCCCCATTCCCAGCGCCACCTTTACCGCCACTTTTCCTTCGGTGAAAGCGATCGTACACGGGACCGGAGCAGGCGGCGTGTTCCTGCGGGACGCGCCCAATGGGAAGAAAATCGATTCGCTCAACGACGGCGACGAAGTGACCGTCATCGGTCCGGCCGTGCAGGCCGACAACGCCTGGTGGATTCCCGTGCGGACGTCATCGGGAAAGACCGGCTGGATGGCCATGGAATTTTGCGCCACCGTGACACCTACTTCCAAACCGGCACAATAAAAAACCGCCGGCAGAAAGCCGGCGGTTGATGGTTTTATTTCATCGGCGGATGGAGACTAAAATATTCACCCACCGACATTCGGCGCCCGGACTTCAAAGTTGTCGAATGCGATCTGCGCCTTATCCTCGGCATTGGCCAAGGAAAGCCCGACACCTACTTTGCCCGTTTTTAATGTGCTGTCTTCCACCTGGTCGACCATCTCGCCGTTAATAAAGAACGAGAAGCTCGTGCCCTTGGCCAGCACGCCGACTTGGTTGGACCCGGTTGTATTAATTTGCGAGGAATCAGTCCAATCGATGAGCGTAGTCCACGAGCCATTATTGAGCACCTGAAAACTGTAGTCGTGATTGTCTGGGCTGATAGAGAAATAATATTTGTTACTGGAGTTTATTCGAAAGGCCAGCCCATGATCGGAAGATGCCGGCCCGGTTTTCATCTCCGCTTCGACGGTCAGATAGAAATCGGACAGGTTTTTCACGGTCGGAGTTAACGCCCAAAAAACTCCTTTGAGGGCGGCCATGTCCACAAGGTATTGCCCGTCGGTAATGGAAACGACGCTGTTCGCAAAATCGTCATTGCTTGGCCCCACGAACCAGTTATTTGTATTGTCGTCGAAGGAATCCGTCAGGACGACCGGCCAGTCGAGATAGGATTGGGTCGGCGTCATCGACGGGGTGAAGGTCGGCGTGATCGTCGGGGTCTGGGTGGGCGTCGGGGTCTGGGTGGGTGTCGGCGTGCTGGTTGCGGTGGGCGTCGGCGTGGGCGCCAGGAACGGAATGCTGCTGCACCCCAGCGAGGAGAGGAACAGCCCCGCCGCCACCGTCAGGATGGGAAACCATCGTTTTTTCAAGGTGTCGCTGCGCATGAGATTTTTTCTCCCGAAAGGATGTTATCGGCGGATTATACAAAATGATATCCCGGTTGGCAATGGAGACGGAGCCGGGGCGGGCATCCACGACAAAATCGATCATCCATTGAAAAGGATGAACTGGATTCCCGCTCCCCGATGAGAACAATCGGTGGCAGGCCCGCCCCGGTCCCCGAATGCGGGAGGGCAGGCTTTCGCTGGGCGAGGCCGGGGCAATTGCACTTGGGAATGACGACCAATCGTTGTATTTGTCATGCCCGCGTGAAATATGCAGGCAT
>PLND01000024.1 GCA_003141675.1 Anaerolineae bacterium | reverse complement strand
ATTTCACATATTGATAATAGAACGGATGTTCTTATTTGTCAATATTTGTCCATAAAACGAGTGATCGTATTCAATACCCATTATCTATCCTTCTGGAATTGCTGCCCTTCGAAAAAGGATCACTTCAGGGATGTGCATTTCCCCTTTAATTGGCAAAATATTCTTTTAAATCGTTTACTTGGTTATGGATTCCTTCGGCAACGCTCACAGTTGGTTGCTTCTGCTAGACTCTCTAGAACAAGTGTGCTAAGTTGAATCCAAATGCCTGTGAATGCCAGCTTTTTCCTTACCTTTCGCCTATCCATACAGAGAATCGGGTTGTGGGTCACTTCTGGGGCACTATCGGAAAGGGAAAACAATTTACACTGGCTTAACTGAAGAAATAGGAATTCGCAAGTACGTTGAATTCGATAGAAAGCGGTTGATTTGACCAACCAACTTGGTTTTTCTGCTATTCTCTCATCCTCCCAATCCCCCTGGGTGCCAAACCGGCGGGTTTTGCGACCGGTTACTTCCCGGTGGATACTTCTATTGCATTTTTTAAAGGAATGTAAGGAGGTAATTTCATGGGTGGGATTATGAATAGTACTCGCCGATTTGGGAAGATACGCTTTCGGAGTCAATCCTTCAACGAAGCTCTGGTAGCATTTGTTTTTATCCTACCCAGCCTGATCGGTCTGTTGGCTTTTTCCATTTTGCCGACCGTTCGCGGTATCGTATTAAGCTTTACGAATTCAGATATGCTCACGCGCCAGGACTTTATTGGTCTGAAAAATTATCAGAATTTGATTGTTGATAAACAATTCTGGCAGTCACTGTGGATTACCCTCGAATATGTGCTATTGAACATTCCGTTTCAGACGTTTCTGGCTCTGGCTTTGGCCGTTATGATGGCGCGGCTGACCAAGTCGCTTTTCGTACGAGGGGTTGTGCTAGTCCCCTATGTGCTACCCATGATCATCGCGACGATGGTCTGGATGACGATGATGGATTACAGCTTTGGGCCAATGGACTATTTTTTAAAGTTATTGAGTTTGCCGAAACTGGCGTTTCTCAATCGTGATCTGGCAATTCCTTCGCTGGCTTGGATTAATACTTGGCGTCATGTGGGATATGTAACTCTGCTATTGTTCGCCGGTTTACAGGCCATTCCGAAGGATGTCTACGAAGCGGCGGCGATTGACGGCGCCAACGAAATTCAATTGTTTTTCTCGGTTACCCTTCCTTTGCTGCGCCCGGTGTTGGCGTATGTATTGGTCACTTCCAGCATCGGCGCCTTCCAGGTGTGGGATAGCGTGGCGGTTTTTGCCGTGCCCACCGGTGGGCCCGGGTCGGCCACCCGGGTCATCTTCTGGTACATCACCAAATTGGCTTTTGCGAATTTTAACTTGGGTTACGCCGCGACCGTTGCTGTCGGGTTATTTATCATCTGTCTTGCCATTGCCATGATTCAAATGCGCTTGTTGCGCGCGAACTCTTCCGACCTGGGCTAGTTTGTTAAGAGGAAAATTGCATGACTACTAACGATGTAAATATCTCTTCCCCCAGGCGTTCAATTCCCAGGCTGAAACCGGGTCGAATCCTGGCCTGGATTGTGATGGGGATATGGATTCTCGTGACGCTGTTTCCGATTTATTGGATCGCGCGCATGGCGTTTTCCACGCAAAAGAACCTGCAGGCCAACCCTGGCAGTTTGTTGCCGGTCAATTTTACGTTTGATGCTTTTAGGCGTGTCCTGGGCCTGTTGCCAATCCAGACCGTGGTTAACCAGGGGGGCTTCCCGAAGATTATGCATTTTGACAGGTATTTTCTTAATTCGCTCGAAGTTTCTCTGATCGTAACGATTGCCGCAGTCTTGGTAAATGCCATGGCGGCTTATGCCTTTTCGCGGCTGCGTTTCCCGTTGCGGAATGTGATTTTCTATATGTACCTGATCGTTATGGTGATGCCCTCGGTCCTAAACCTGATTCCAAACTATCTGCTGATTAGGAGCCTGGGTTTGCTGAATTCAATTCCGGGCATTATAGCGCCCGGCTTGCTGGGAAGCGCCTTCGGCGTATTTCTGCTTCGGCAGTTCTTTATGGGCATTAACCGGGAGCTGGAGGAGGCCGCCAAGCTTGATGGCGCCAACCTATTTGGCGTATTTTGGCACATTATCCTGCCGATAAGTGTCCCATCTCTGATAACACTATCCATTCTCACCTTCACGGATAGTTGGAACAATCTGCAGTGGGCATACTTTGCCGGCGGACAGGGAAGGATCGAAGCGGCTACCACTTTGCCGGTAGCGCTATTGAGTTTCCGTGCTCAACAGCAGACAGGAGTGCCGGATTGGACGGGAATGATGGCGGGCACGTTGATCAGTGCCCTGCCGATCCTGATAGTGTTTGTGATTTTTGGACGTCGAATGATTGATTCAATTCAGTTCACAGGCTTTAAGTAACCGTCTTTATGTCCGAATTCCTGGAAAGTCTCTATACCGAAAGGAGGTGGTTGTTACAGGATGAGATAGCCTGATTGTACCGTTCTCGTAAGGTCAAAATTCTTGAATATCCAGCCATGTAAGGAGGAGTTTAAAATGAAGGTCAACGGTTTCAAGATAGCGTCTCTCGTTCTTCTGGGGGGCTTGATTCTAAGCGCTTGCGGCGGCACTGCCACTCCTGCTGCTACTGCTGCGCCTGTTCAGCCTACCGCGGCCGTGGCAAACACCGTTCCCGCAAATCCGACTGTTGCAGCACCGGTTGCTCTGCGCTATGCGTTGTGGGATTCTAACCAGCAGCCGGCGTACCAAGCCTGCCTTGATGCATTCACCAAGCAGAACCCCACTATCACCGTAACCCTGGAACAAGCAGGATGGGGTGAGTACTGGGATGGCATCACCACCGGCTTTGTTTCCGGTAGCGCGCCGGATGTCTTCACGGATCACCTGTCGAAGTACCCGGAATTCCTCAACAAAGGTCAGCTGCTCGACATCCAGCAGTACATGGATAAGGACCCTGTCGATCTGAGCATCTACCTGGTAGACCCGTCCCTGTGGGTGAAGGATGGAAAGCGCTATGGTCTGCCGAAGGACTGGGACACGGTCGCGGTGTTCTACAATGATGCGATGATGACCGCAGCTGGTGTTACGGCTGACGAGATCAATAAGTGGACATGGAATCCGACGGACGGTGGCACATTCCAGACGATCATGGCCAAACTGACACTGGATAAGAACGGCAAGAATGGTCTGGATCCGGCCTTCGACAAGAACAATGTCGTTACGTACGGTTTCGCTGGTGGCGTGGGCGATCCCGGCACGGGCGGACAGACCGAGTGGTCGGCCTTTGCGGCGAGCACTGGTTTCAAGCTGACCGATGGCCCATGGGCGACGGCGTTCCATTATGACGATGCGCGCGTGGCGCAAACGCTGCAGTGGTGGGCGGACATGGCTTCCGTCAATAAGTTCGCGGCGGATTCCAATGTGCTGTCCGGAACGGATACCGGCGCTTTGTTCATGGCTGGAAAAGCTGCAATGACCTTGAATGGTTCGTGGCGCATTGGAGACTTGTTGAAGGGTACAACCTTCAAGACTAAAGTCGCCAAGTTGCCGGCTGGACCAAAAGGCGTTTTCTCGCCGATCAACGGTCTGTCGGATGCGATCTGGTCTGGCACCAAGCACCCGGCGGAAGCCTATAAACTGGTCAAGTTCCTGGCCTCCCCCGATTGTGCAAACATCGTTGGCGGTTTCGGTGTAGTCTTCCCGGCGATCCAAACGGGTGTGGATGCCGCCCTGGCGAAGCACCAGGCGGCGGGCTTCGATGTGACCGCGTTCACCGATGAAGCGGCGAACAAGGCCAACACATACCTTCTGCCAATGACAGATCACGGTTCGGATATTGCATCTCTGGTCGCTCCTGTGTTGCAGGACATCTTTGACGGCAAAGTCAAGGCTGCAGATGCGCTGCCGCCGCTGAACCAGAAGATTAACGATCTGTTCAAATAATAAGAGAGACTGTTCCAATTGGGTGGGCGCCGATGAGGCGCCCACCCAACCTTCAAAGCAAAACATATCTTCGACCGCGCCGCGCTTTAGGAGCGCGGCGCGGTTAAAAACCTTTGCACGGAATCGGGAAACTGAATTTTGAGGTGCGGGCTATGGTAAAGAAATCGCTGTTTTTCCTGTTGATAAATGGAATGCTGGTAACTGCGTGCAGCGCGCCTTCAGGCACTTCTACTAATCCGCCTAATCCGACTAATTTACCTAATTCGTCGGCTAAATGGCAAGCGCTGGATTACGCGCCCGCACCGGCGGATAACCCGCTGAAAGGCCTTATGCCTTTCTATAATGCTTATGGGTCGGCGGATACGCCGATCGCCAATGATTTTCCGCACAGCATGGAGTATTTCTACGTACCGCTGCGTGATTTGATGAACGGACCGGATATTTTTACTTTCGACACCGGCTTGGAGCCGCAGTTGGATTCGATTTCCGGGCGGGGACATCAAGCTGTTTTGCGCGTCTATATGGATTATCCGGGGCGTTACACCGGCATTCCGCAGTTCCTTTTGGATGGCGGATTAAAAGTCAGGCATTATACATACTTTGGAAACTTGCCAAACGCCAGTGTCTGCCCGGATTACGATGACCCCAAGCTGCTCAATGCGTTGGAATCATTCATCGCGGCGCTGGGCAAACGCTATGATGGAGATCCGCGCATTGGGTTTATCGAGGTGGGCTTGATCGGTTTCTGGGGCGAATGGCACACCTGGCCCCAGGATGGCTTTACCCGGGAAGATTCGGTTCTCAAGGCCCAGCCGGATCCCAAAGAAGAGAATTGGATGCCTTCGGACGCGAATCAAATGCGCATTCTGAAGGATTATGATGCCGCTTTTAATACAACCCGTTTGCTCGTCCGCTATCCAATGGGTATGCCCACGAAAGGGGCGGATGCGGCCCCGGGTTACCGGGTTCCATACCAAAGCGTCGCGCTCAATATCGGCTACCACGATGATTCCTATGCCTATGAGACGCTCTTTGGAAAAGACTGGTATTTCATGGGCAAGATGGAATGGCGCGGCGCAGCGGATAAATGGAAAACCGAGCCGATTGGAGGGGAACTGCGCCCCGAGATACAACTGTCCGTCTGGAGCAATCCCATCCCCAAGCAGGCCGAGGACTTTAGCATGGCCGTGGACGCCACACACGTCTCCTGGCTGATCGCCCATTCTATTTTTACCTCCCGCAGCATGACCTCAACCGCCGCTCCATATCAACAGGCATTGGCAGGCGCCCGCCGAATGGGTTATGAGTTTTATATCTCTGCCGTTGAGTTGCCGGACGTGGGCGGGAGCGAACCCCTTCGAGTTTCCATTCGGCTGGAAAACAGGGGCGTGGCGCCTTTCTATTACGACTGGCCGGTAGAACTGGGCGTGGTAGACACTTCCGGTCAATCAGTTGCCACCTGGAAAACCGATTGGAAAATCACCGGACTCCTGCCCACCGCGGCAGGTATTACGCCCTACACCGAGCTGAGTTTTACCCAGTCCGCGCCCGGCCTTGCCAAGGGAGAATACAAACTGGTCATGCACGTTGTAAATCCCTTGAAGAACGGGAAAGAACTTAAATTCGCCAACGCCACGCAAGATCAAGATCTGGCGGGCTGGTTGACGTTGGGTGAGTTTGCTGTTCGATAAATTACGTTAACTGACCGGTCACAACGGAAAATCGCCCTTGTTATCCTTTGAGGACCGGGTATGAAAAATCGAGGAAGAAAAGGGAAAACGCAAGGCATGAATTTTCATTTGCCACATCGCCGTTTCAATCCTCTGACGCGGGAATGGGTGCTGGTTTCGCCGCAGCGCACAAAACGTCCTTGGCAGGGAAAGGTCGAAAAAGCGCCGGCAGAAAATCGTCCGGCGTATGATCCGCAGTGCTATTTGTGTCCCGGTAACGAGCGGGCGGGCGGAGTGTACAACCCGATCTATTCCGCCACCTTTGGCTTTGATAATGATTTTCCGGCGCTGTTGCCGCCGGCGGCGGACGCCGCGCCGGATTCGCCCGCCACAGGCCTGTTGCGNNAGTTGCGTGCGGAACCGGAAACCGGGATATGCCGCGTGGTCTGCTTTTCCCCGCGCCATGATTTGACTCTGCCCGAAATGGCGCAAGCCGATGTGGAAACGGTGGTGCGCACCTGGACGGAAGAAACGCGCCGGTTGAGCGCGCTGGATTGGATCCGGTATGTGCAGGTTTTTGAAAATAAAGGCGCGGTCATGGGGTGCTCGAATCCACATCCCCATAGCCAGATCTGGGCCACCAACCAGATTCCCAACGAACTGGCCAAAGAACTGATTGCGCAGAAAGAATATCTTCAGGAGCATCAGAGCTGCCTGTTGTGCGATTACTTGCGGCAGGAACNNTTCTGGGCGGTGTGGCCGTTTGAAGCCATGATTGTGGCGCACCGGCACCTGGCGGCATTGCCCGATTTGCGACCACCGGAAATCTCGGCGCTGGCGGATATTATTCGAAGGCTGACCATCCGTTACGATAATTTATTCGAAACATCCTTTCCCTATTCGATGGGATTTCATCAAGCGCCGACGGATGGCTCGCCGCATCCGGAGTGGCACCTGCATTTGCATTTCTACCCGCCACTGTTGCGCTCTGCAACGATCATGAAATTTATGGTCGGCTATGAAATGCTCGCCATGCCCCAACGGGACATTACACCCGAAGTTGCGGCCGAACGCCTGCGCAGCCTGAGCGAATCGCACTATCGCGCCGGGCAATGATCGGAGCTTATCTGGTATTGCCCTGATATCGTCATGGAGGATATTTTCTGTGTCCGAAACGCCAAGGTTGGAAATTAAGCTTTTACCGAATGAATACTGGTGGGGCGGTCTGACCCGGCATGGCGACCGCATGCCCTTCAGCGCCGCTAAACCCTATCGCCAGTCTCTCTATCAGAATCTGATGGGCAACCAGGGCTGTCCATTGCTGGTCTCGAGCCGGGGTCGATACATTTGGAGCGAAGAGCCATTTGCGCTGGAATTCAAAGACGGCTGGCTGTTTATTGACGAAGCGTTGGGCGCGGTGGTGCAGGGCGAGGGCTACGGTAACCTGCGCGGCGCGTATCGGGATACCTGCCGAAAATTCTTTCCGCCCTCGGGCCGGATTCCGCACCCCCTGTCTTTCACCGCGCCGCAATACAATTCGTGGATCGACGTGCGTAAATATCCCACGCAGAAAAAAACGCTCCAGTATGCGCAGTCCATTCTGGATGCCGGTTTTTCCCCCGGCGTTTTAATGATTGATGACTTTTGGTACAAAAATTGCGGCCAGTGGCAGTGGGACCCCGAGGCGTTTCCGCAACCCAAGGAAATGGTCAATCAGCTTCACCAGTGGGGCTTTTTGGTGATGTTGTGGATCTGCCCCTGGGTGACGTCCGATAACCGGCAATTTGAATTCCTGGAGCGTAAGGGTTACCTGATTAAACATGCCGAGATGCCACTGGGGGATGATCAGGAAAATGGTCAAAGCATTGAGAACTGGGCAGTCATCCAAAAATGGTGGAACGGTTTCAGCGCAGTACTGGACCTTTCCAACCCCGCCGCCATGGCCTGGTTCCAGGGGGAACTGGATGCCTTGGTGGAGAATTACGGCATCGACGGTTTTAAATTCGATGGCGGCGACCCCTTTCGCTATATGCCCGACCATATTTCCAATCAGCCGCGCACGCCCAATGGCCATTGCGAAGATTTTGCCCGCGTGGGATTGAAGTATGACCTGAGCGAGTATCGCGCGTGTTGGAAGCTCGGCGGACAGCACCTGCTCCAGCGGGTACGGGACAAGGCGCATCTCTGGGGCGTAGGAGGGCTGGCCGACACCATTCCCACATCGCTGGCGCAAGGGATTGTCGGTTATCCCTACACCTGTCCGGATATGGTCGGTGGCGGGGAGATCACTTACGATATCAAGCATCTCGACCAGGAATTGTTTGTGCGCTGGGCGCAGAGCGGCACGTTCTTCCCCGTCATCCAATATTCGCTTTTGCCGAACCGAGTGCTGGATAAAGAACATTTGCGATTGTGCATGGATATGATCGAACTGCGCAAACGGATGGGGCCGGAGCTGCTGACGCTGGCGCAGGAGTCAGCCCGCACGGGCGAACCGATTATGCGCTATATGGCATATAACTTTCCGGAGGCGGGTCTGGAAGAAGCGCTGGATCAATTCATGCTGGGGGAAAAGTACCTGATTGCGCCGGTGCTCCAGAAAGGGCAAACCCGGCGCCTGGTCCGCTTCCCCTCGGGCAAATGGAAGGGCGACGATGGCAGCGTGGTGCAAGGTCCGGTTGAGCAGGAAGTGGACGCGCCGCTGGCGCGCCTGCCCTGGTACACGCGGCTGGATTGATCTGGAAGCAATGGATCCATCAGGAGTTTACTGAATCGTATGCCGTACTTTGAAAAATTCAATTTGAATTTGAAAATGGCCGACGGGAACGCGGTGGCATTCAAAGATATTGCCTTGACCAACGCCCGGCAGACTTGCGGCGCTTATGTGCTGGATGTGGAGGCCGGCGACGTACTGAAGCTGAGCGTCGTCCGGCAGGACGGCCGGCCCTTTACGGTGGATAAGGCCGAATATGATTTCGACCTGCCGCTCAAGAACTTCAACCGCTTTCTGGTGCCGGACTGCGGTCGCTATTACGACCGCTTCTTCATGCCGCTCCTTTCCTGGGGGCGCACCATTTCCATGATCGGCGGGAATCATGGTAACCCGTTCGCCGCTTTCATGAACCATCACGACGAAGTCGTGCTGGGCGTCGGAATCATTGGCAAGATGGTGGAACTGGGCTTCACGGTCACATCGCCCGGGCGCAGCGTACGCAACACCTTGGTGGTGGATCACGGGCGTTTCCGATTTCAGATTGGCCGCCCGGCCGGGAACTTTATGCTGGGCGAGTTCACTCGCTTTGAGGAGGCGCTCTTTGTCACGGAAGGCGACCGGAGCTGGTTTCATGCCCTTCGAAAATACGCCGAGGCCTATTACCGGATCAGCGGCAAGCAGTTCGAAATTCTCGAAGAGGCTTTTTACCCCACCTGGTGCTCCTGGGTGCCGTGGAACTCCGACGATCTGGACGAGAAAAAAGTTCTGGACAACGCGCGCCTGGCCAGGAGCCTGGGGATGCGCACCATAATCATTGACGACGGCTGGTATGGCCCGGGTTGCGATAGCGCCTCGCTGGTCAGCAACATGGGCGATTATCGCCCTGACCCTAAAAAGTTTCCTGATCTCCCGGGGACGGCCGGGAAGATTCGCGCGCTGGACTTGAAGTCGTTGCTGTGGGTTGCCCCGCTGGCGGTTTCGCCCGACGCGGAGTGCTTTGAGAAACTCAAGCATTTGCTGATGGTGGAAAAGGGGAAATACTGGAAATCACTCAACGGATTCCATGATCTGTGTCCGGCTTGCCCCGCAGCACGCCAGGCGATCCTAGACAAAATTCCCGAATTACTGGCCTATGGCTTCGACGGCCTGAAAGTTGACCTCTATAACAACATCGGCACCGAACCCTGCGGCGCTTCTCACCCGCATGATTGCACGACCACGACCGAGGGCGTAATGGTGCTGATGAAAGAATATTGGGCGCGGTTGAAGCAACTCAAACCAAATGCCATTATGGAATCCAAGAATAATTACGCCAACGTCTACTCGGCGCAGTTCGGCTCCATGACGCGCGGCGGAGATTCGCCCTACGACATAAACAATAACTTTTGGAATTGCGTGTATCCACGGGCCTATACGCCCATTGTCCATAACGACTATCTGTGCTGGACGCCTTCCGAGACAGAGCAGGACCTGGCCATCCTGCTTATTAAGCAGATCACGGCGGGGGTGCCGACGATTTCGGCGGACTTGGTCGGAATGCCGGAAAATCAAAAGACCGTTTTGCGGGCCTGGCTGGCGTTGTACAACAAGTACCTCGACACATTTGTCAGGGGCGCACTTACGCCGCAGAGCGGCGCGATGGACGTGTGGGAAACCGCCAATCCGCAAACGGCCATCATCAGCCTTTTGCACGACGCCAAGGAATTCACCTGGCCGGCTGGCAAGCAGGAAGTGGTGGTGCTGAACGGAACGGACAACGAGACCGTTTACGTGCGCGCACCCGCGCCCATCGCCGCCGCCCAGACCAGCCTGGACCACTGCCTGCGAAAGACGGGCGGGGCGGGTGTGTCCATTGTCGACAAGTGCGCCGTGAATATTCCGCCCGCCGGCGTTGCCATTTTCAAGGTTCAGGGTAAATAGCTTCTTAGAAAGATGGGGAGGGAGTGTTTTGGGCGGGCTAAGCCCATTCCAAACACTCCCTCCCCATCACAGTGGTGGTGTGGGAGAATTTTGGCGATTTCTTACCCCCTCTGATTTTAAGTTTAGGGCAAAGAATAATTTGAGGGATGACCAAACTTTGAATCCAATAGATGTTTCTCCTCAACCGTCAAAAGTTAAACAACTCGGTCAGCTGCATCCACTGACGCGCCTCGATGGCATGTTGGCCGCCATTTGTTTTCTGGCCGGTCTGGCGCTGTATATCCGCACGCTCGCACCGGGAGTGTTGGCGGGCGACAGCGTTGAGTTCCAGACCCTCGCCTCGACGCTCGGCATGACGCATCCGCCGGGATATCCCGTATACCTGCTGATTGCCAAGCTGTTTACGTTTCTGCCGATTGGCAATATCGCTTACCGCGTAAATCTGCTTTCGGCGGTGTTTGCCGCGCTGGCGCTGGCCCTGCTTTATTTGGACGGGCGCCTGTTGGTCGGCTGGCGACTACCGGTGCTGGGGGTCGTATATGCGTTAGGCATCAATGGGCTGTTTTGGATTCATGCTGTCATTGCGGAACTCTATACGGGTGCGGCTGCGCTGGTCGCGGCGGAAGTGCTGCTGCTCCTGCTGTGGCGGCAAAAAAACCGCGGGGTCTATCTTTTTGTGGCCGGCTTGCTGGGCGGTTTGAGTCTGGGTATTCATTCGACGGTGGCGCTGATGGCGCCGGCGGTGATTGTCTATCTGCTGCTCACGGCACGCCGGCGCCAAGCCTGGCTGAACGCGATCGGGGGCGCAGCGCTGGGCGTGGCACTCTACGTGGCCGGCTTCATGCTTCTGGATGCCATCAACGCGCCCTCCAGTTATTACACCAGCGTGGTGCGCCCGTCGCTCAGCGTGTGGGGCCTGACCGCAGCCGATTTTAACAACCCTCTTAAACGGATGCTGTTCCAATTGGAAGCGCGACAGTTCCGTTCGCTTATGTTCAACCAGCCGCTGGCAACCACCTGGGCTAACGCGAAACGGTATTTTTCCGCCTCTTGGTTTTGGGATTTTCTGTTGGGGCTGGGACTGGTATCGCTTTTCGTTCGGCGTTGGCGCGAAGGCGTACTGATAACGCTAGCCTGGGGCGCGATGCTGATCTTCATCTTCAACTATGCCATCTTTGATATTGTGGTCTTTTATATACCGACGTTTGTGTTCTGGTTTTTGGCGGCAGCTTGCGGGCTGGGCGTCTTGTGCGAAGGCGTAGCTTGGCTGATACGGCGCGCACCGACGGACTGGATAAAAAAGCGCGCCTCGCTGGCGGCAAATCTGGCAGGACTGTGCTTGTTGGCGGGGTTGCTCTGGCCGGTGCCAACCTATGCGCAAAAAGCAATCCGGACCCGACTGCTTTTCCAATCGGGCCTGCCGGATACCCGGGTTAATCCGCAACGCGCCATCGCGGGCAGAATGATTGACGGCTTGGAAGATAATGCCATCGTGTTCACCAAGTGGATGAACCTATATCTGGATTATTACGTGGCGCATGTGGAACGCGGGCGGATGGGTATTACTTTCATCCAGTTCGATCCGCAGTCGCAGGCGGGGGAGACGGAGGCGGCGAAATCGCTGCTGGCGTTTATTGATTCCAATCTGGATCAGCGTCCAATGTATATCACCGAATATTGGCCGGGATTGAGCGGCCATTTCAAGCTGGTGGAGCAACCGGGAATGGTCAAGCTGTATAAAATCGAGCGCCTGACAAATCCTTGAGCCCGAAGTTTGTCAATACGGAGGCCAGACGATGGGTGTGGAAATATCGGAGCGGCCGGGAAGCATTGTCGTGACGGCCGACCACTATTCGGCGGTGGTTGATCTGACCGCGCTGACGGTTCAGATTAAAAGCGGAGAGCTGAACTATACATTCTCGCTCGCCGGACGCTTGCGCTACCAGCGCGCTGCAGGCCCGGCCGGCGATGTACTGGTGGATGCACCTTGCCGCTTGGCGGCGCACACGGTAAAAGGCAGCGCCGTCAACCTCACGGCTGGTACGGATTCGACTCCCGCTATTAAGAAATTCATCCTGCTCGAGTTTCTGGCCGACTATTTTACCTACACGTTGGCGGTGGAAGCGCCGGAAGATTTGCTTGTCCAGGATGTGAGCTATGGCATGGGCGTGGACGCCACCGGCGCCGAAGTTAAAAGCCGCGCTTCTTTTGAGGAATTCTTCATCTGGTGCCCCGACCGGTATCAGTCGATGTTGCCGTTTAACCAGACGGTTGAGTTGCGTCTTTCCACCACGCGCCTGCCGGACGAGGGTTTCTTCCGGGGCGATGTGGGCAAATATCTGGTGCCGCCATACATCGCCGCGCTGCGCGGCGGCAACGAGTGGACGGGGCTTGCCACGATGGAAATTCCATCCTCTCAACTGGGGCTGCATGTTATTCTCACGCGCGAAGATTACAGTATAAATTTCCGGTACTCCGGTAACCTGACGGCCGGGAAAGCCGAGCTTCGGCGCTTCCCCAAGGTGGGCTTTTTCTTCTCGATGCAAAGGGATGAGGTGCTGACGCGCTACATCGCGAGCATTTACGAGAATAGACTGGCAGCCAAGCCCGCCACCTGGGCCGATTGGTGGGCCGGGCCGATGTATTGCACCTACGCCGATCAGGTCTACCAGCACACCATTGACAGCGGCGCCATGAAAGACGAGCCGGGCGCATCGGCCAACTGCACCGAGAAGTTCGTGGCCGAGCGGTTCCAGATTCTGGACGACCAGCGCATTCCCTACAGCATGGTCACACTGGATTATGCCTGGCTGGATAAACTGGGCGACCATCTGCCGCACCCGGACCGCTTCCCCGATCTGCGCGCTTTTATCGAGCGGATGCACCAGAAAGGAAAGCGGGTTCTGTTGTGGTTTGCGCCGTTTTTCTGCGAAGCGGAATCCAAGCTGGCCATCGAGCATCCTGATTGGATGATAAAGAATCGCGACGGCAGTTTGCATACACACGTCTGGATGAAGAAGAATATCCACACGCCCGATTTCACCAACCCGGCCGTGCGCGAATACTTCTCCCGGCTCATCCGCAAACTGCTCGGCGGCGGCCTGGCCGAGTTCAACGCGGACGGCTTTAAGATTGACGGTTATTCGTTCCTGCCGGAAGTGAACAATACCTATCATGACCCGGCCTGGGGCACGGGGGATCTCTTCCAGTACAAAGCAGCCAAGCTGGTGTACGACGCTGTGAAGGCGGTAAAACCCGACGCGCTAGTGGAACAATCCTTCGCCAACCCGCTGTTCAACGACGTGCAGGATGTCTGCCGCTTGGATGATGCCTCGAGCTATGATACCGATCTCTACGAAAACCGGGCGTGGGTGGCGCTGCTGGCCGGGGTGGCTGTGCCGGATACCGACGACTGGAGCGCGTTCAGTAAGATGTTCATCCACTCCACTCTCCGCAAAGCAGTCTATGGAATCCCTACTCTGTATGCGGTCAAATATCGCGGTACGGGTCGCATGGGCGGCGCTTCGGGCGGCTACCCGGTGCCCATTGCTGCGGACGACTATAGCCGGGTGAGCGCCATTTTGCGGGTGTATCAACATGCGCCCATCGAGCCAACGCAGGCGCGCTTCGTTGACCCCGAAAATAAAATTTTCTGGCGGAAGTACATCACCGGTAAACTGGCCGGTTTCTTTGCCGCGGCCGCGCTGGCTGGCAACACCGTCCTCGCCACCTTTACACCCGAAGCGATTCATCTGACGGCGATTGTGGAAGCCCAGCCGGTAGTGCCTTTGCCGCCGGGCGCAAAGGTTACTGCGGTGAAGGAAATTCACTTGGATGGCCAGGTGGTCGAGCCGCGGTACACGGTTTTGAAGGATAGTGTTGCGGTATGGATGAAGCCATCCATGGGCGGCGTGGATCACTATGAAATAGAACTGGGGTAGAAGGATTTCACCGGGAAGCGTTATGTAGCGACCGGCTTCTCTCGACGGTCCTGGGTCCCATCAATAGCCATTGAACGGGGTTAGAACCCGCCGCAATCCACGCCACTTCAGTGGCAATGGTTAGGGCGGGTTTATCCGGGCTTCAGCCGAACCGTAATATTACCCTTGTGGCAGTGTAGAACAGGTATTTAATTAACATAAGGTATTCTACATGGACTACAAGCGCGACGAACACCGGATACACCTCATCGTCTACCACCTGATCTGGATACCCGCGCGGCGTAAGCCCATGCTGGTGGGGCCAATCGCCCGCGATTGCCGGGCGCTCATCGAGAAGAAGTGCTCGGATCGTGCCTGGGAAGTATTAGAGTTGGCGGTCAATCCGGATCATGTGCGTCTGTTTGTGCGGGTATGGCCGTCCGACTCTGCGGCGGAGGTGGTTAAGGAATGCAAAGGTGTCACGGCTCACGAACTACGCGCTAAATATCCGGCGCTACACAAAATCCCCTCCCTCTGGACGCGATCCTATTTTGCCAGCACTGCCGGGAACGTCTCGGCTGCAACCATCCAGAAGTACATCGCCTTGCAGAAGGGTCTATGATCCGCCGCTCCGCACCAAAGAAGACACTCCGCTACCGGCTGCACCTACTCACGCCGCAGTCGGGCGCATGGCTCGTGGAAACGAAGAAGCTCTTCAACCACTCCGCGGAGTGGTACTTCGGAGTGTTCGAGGCATATCCGGATTTCCTCAATCTCAAATCCAACGAAGTAGTGCCCACCATCGAGAAGAAAACCCACCGCACCAAACACAACCCGCGTCCGAAAATCGCGCCTCCCGCCGAGATAGATGCGCTTCCGGCCTACGTTCGGCGGGCGGCAATCATGGCCGCGTTGGGCTCGGCCAAGTCCTTCTTCTCCAATCTTAACCAATGGAAGGATCAGAAAGAAAAGTTCGAAGAGAAGGCGAGGAAGAAAAAGAAGAAGTTGGTATTTCGCGTGCGTCCTCCGGTACCTCCCCGCGTGTGGAACCGCAACCCATCTTTCTACCAGGGCTTGTATAAGAACTTCACCGGCAAGAACGTTATGCTCAAGCTGTGGACCGGATCGAACTGGGCATGGGTCAAGTTTGGCATTACCGGTAGAGAAGTGCCTGATGGCTGGTCCGTCGGTTCCCCGCAAGCAATAAACCGGAATGGGCATTGGTATTTGCATGTTCCCATTCAGAAGGACGAGTACGAAGTACCAAAGAAAGTCGAAGAACAGCGCAAAGAAAAAGAGATTCTTATCTGCGCGGTCGATCTCAATATCGGCCGAAACTTTGCCTGCTGCACCATCCAAAACTCCGACGGCACGATCCTCGCCACCCTGTACATACGTGGTGCGGAAGCACTATACGGCCGTAGGAAGCGCGAGTTGGGACGAGTGGCAGTTCGAAGGTCGCAGACCGGCATTCTCCAGCCGGACGTGCAGGACAATCAATATCTCTGGCGTCATATCCGCGCAATGGGCGAATATGAGGCGCATCGGATTTCCCGCCGGATCGTGGATTTTGCCGTTCTGCACGAAGCCAGCGTGATTGTATTCGAGCATCTGGGGCACTTCCAACCGCACAAGGGAAAGTACAGCGTGCGGGGAAACGAGAAGCGCTCCTACTGGCTGCGAGGAAAGATTGTTCAATTCTCGAAGTACAAAGCGTGGAATGAGGGGAAGATCACCTGCCGGGTCAATCCGGCCGGCACCAGTAGATTTTGCTACTGGGATGGAACGAAGTTGGTGAGGTTTACGCCTGGTCAACTTATAGTGGGCTACACCGAGGGTGCCCCCATGGTCTACTGCCCGACCTGTCATCACCTGGAAAACGCGGATCGGCATTCCACGCGCAATATCGGACACAGATTCTTTTCCCCGCCAAAGCCATCTCCGAAATGGGATGGTGTGCGGCCTTCCGCGCACGAACGCAAACTGGGCAAGCGAGTGGACGTTGCTCGCCCGACCACGGAGCGAGGGAAGGCGCGTACTGGCTGGCACCGTCCAGCGCGTTTGTCGCCTCCTACGGTGTCCTTGGTTGAGGCTACGCCTCTATGACTCGGGACATCGCCCACGCACGAGCGCCTAAAGAAGCCACGCCGATTTATCGGCCGTGGAGTGTCACATGTATTAAATTGATGACAAGCAATTGTTGAAAATTCTGAATGACGATATCCGCATTGAGCAGATTTCCCGGTTTGCCAACGCCCACGCATCCCATACCGGCCCGGTTTGCCGCCTCGATTCCGGATTCTGAGTCTTCAAAAACAACGCAGCTTTCCGTTTGGATTCCCAATCCTTGGGCGGCGCGCACAAAGGCTTCCGGATCCGGTTTGGCATTGCTCACTTTGGTGCCGTCGACGACGATATCGAATAGGGGGGCGATCTGCAAACAATTTAAAATGAGCTCGGTATTTTTACTCGCCGAGGCGATGGCGGTCTTGACGCTTTTCTGTTTGATATAGCGGATATAGTCAACGACTCCCGGCAGAAGGTCGGCAGGCTGGATGTCGCGGATGTATTGAACGTACCAGGTATTCTTCTGCGTGCTCATGGCATGCCGAGCCGACTCGTCCGCTTCGATCCCCCCGATTTCCAGGAGGATCTCCAGAGACCGGGTTCGGCTGACTCCTTTGAGCTTCTCATTGTCCGCTTCAGTAAAATCAAAGCCGAGCTGTTTGGCCAACCTTTTCCATGCCAAGTAGTGGTATTTAGCGGTGTTGACAATGACGCCATCCAGGTCAAAGATGGCGGCGTCCATTCCTTTAATCATGGTTTGCTCTCTGATGCCGGCAATGGGATGGAAAGTTTTTCTTTTTGCGGCAATGCATGGACTTCCTGCAGAACTTGGACGAGGATTTCCCCGTGAAAGGGTTGGACGGCCTGAATCGTCACTTCGTGTTTGGATACCGAAAGACGAAGGCTCTGGCCGTGGATGGTCAGAGGTACGTGCACTTCGCTCCAAAGGGCAGGCAAATGCGGATCAATCGTGAGCGTCCGGCCGGACCAATGGATGCCGCAGAAGCCGAATACGGCGGCCATCCAGGCTCCTCCGTTTGCCGCCGGATGCGTTCCGCCGATGTACAGGGGGCCGACATACTGGATGGAATCGCCGGTTAAGTCGATGGTAGCCGTGGTTATAAAATACTTGTAGGCCGCAGCGACCTTCCCAATGTGGGCGGCGGTGAGGGCATACGCGCAAGTGCTCAAGCTGGAGCCCTGTTCCGTGCGCGGCTCGTAATAATCCCAGTTGGCGGCGACGACTTCGCGGGAGTGTTTTTCGCCCAAGATGTGCAAAGCTAAAATCACGTCTGCCTGTTTGATGATTTGCGTCGTGGTCGCCAGACCGTTGCCTCCGCCCAGATACTCGTTCGGATCGAGTTTGCGCCGCAGCAGTTCATCGAGGGCGATATCTTCCAAGGCGAGGTACCCGTCAAATTGGGGGATAATCATGGTCTGCGGATCGGGCGCGGGCCGGTACACTTGCCCGGACACTTCGCGGATAGCTTCGAGATCCTTCTGGAAATCTATTTTTTCCAGCAATGCCTCGGCCTGGGCCGGATACCGTTCCTGCAGAAAGACGGTGAGATGCAAGCAGATTTCAAAGGTATGCGCCGCCATCCAATTGGTGAAGGCGTTGTTGTGCACCCGTTCATGGTATTCGTCCGGGCCGGTCACATCCAGGATTTCATAACGATTTTTTTCCCGGCTGTAATAGAGACGCGTCAACAGAAAGCGCGCGCATTCATAAATTACTTCGGCGCCGCCATCCAGAAGGAGCGTATCGTCGCCGGTAATGGAAGAATATGTCCAGATGGCGTGCGCGATGTCGGCGCTGATATGCACCTGCTTGTCGCGGAAGTAGGTGCGGATCGGTCGTTTGGTAAAAACGTCGGTTACATTAAATTCAGTGCAGGCATCATCGCCGCTGTCTTGGCTCTCCCAGGCGTAGTAGGCGCCTCGAAAGCCGTATTCGCGCGCCTTCCGGCGGGCTCCATCCAACGTATGGAATCGGTACATCAGGAGATTTCGGGCAATCTCCGGGAATTCAAAGGCAAAAAACGGGAGCATGAAGATTTCCGTATCCCAAAATATCCCCCCTTTGTAAACTTGCCCCGAAAGTCCCCGGGCGGGAATGGACGCCCGATCGGTATGAGCGGGCGCGATGGCGAGCAAATGATACATGCTGAACCGCAGGGCGAGCTGCGCTTTCGCATCGCCGGTGATTTGAAGATCGCATCTTTTCCAGCGCGCTTCCCAAACCGCGCAATGTTCGTTAAGCAAAGAGTCGAAACCGACCCGGGCGGCTTCTTGGCATAAAGACTGCCCGGCCAGCAGTGGATTGTCTGTGTCTTTGGCGGAATGGATCGCGACGAATTTGTCGAGCGTTTGCGCCTGGTTGGCTTTCATCGGCAAACGGATTTGACGCAGAATGCGTTTACCCGCTTCCACACATGTCTGGGATGTGCCGGGACCAACCGTATTTTCACAAACTGCAATTGGCACATGCAGCTCTTGCGAGATCGCCGAAAGCGTAATCAGCGGCTGGTGAACTTCGGGTTGAAAGTCGCATAGATGCGGACCGTTCAAATCCCACACGTCACCGTCGATTCCGCTGCGAACGACCAATTCGCAATCCCGGCTGGATTCTATGGTGTATTGAATGCAGAGAAGATGTAGCCGCGCGGAACTGACAAATCGTCGCGCGTGCACGCTGAGCCGATTTCCATCGTCCGTTAAAAAAACGGTGTGCCGATCATGAACCGCATGATGCAAATCCAGGGTCTGGGAATGTTGCTCCACGCGGCTGGTCTTGGCATGGAGCGGCTGGTTTTGATAGACCACCTGGATAAAGCCTCCATTGGGAAAATTAATGGGTTCGCGCCACAAGCCGCCGACTCGATCGTACAATCCCGAAACGATGGCGGCCGTCTTCTGCTCCTTGGTATATTCTTCCAGCGTGCCCCGATAGCCGAAATAGCCGTTGCCCAGCAGGAATGAGTTGCCGAGCCGGTCGGTCGCCATATCGTCCAGTTGATTCGTCTCTGTGATCGTCCAACTCATAGCTGAAATTTCCGCAGCAGCGCATCCAACGTTAGACTGGCACCACCAGACCGTCCCGGTTGATCTCACGAAGCCCTCCGCAGACAAGCGCATGGAGCGGGGCGCCTTCCATCAACTGAATGCGGGCTTCCTTTTGGGTCACATCCACCCGGATGATGGAGTTGCGGTAAACGATCTGGAAACGATAGGCCTTCCAATGGGGCGGTATGGTGGGATGGAAGACCAAACGCTCACCGTCGGATCGAAAGCCGCCGTACCCATAGACGACGTTCATCCAGGCTCCCGCGATGGAGGTCAGGTGGATGCCTTCGGCGGTATTGCGGTTGTAATTATCCAGGTCGATGCGCGTGGCGAACTTGAAGAGATCGAACGCCTCTTCTTGGCGGCCCAACTCGGCGGCGATGATGGAGTGCAGGGAAGGCGAGAGAGAGGATTCGTGAATGCACCGCGGTTCGTAATAGTCGTAATTCGCCTGCTTTTCCTCCCGTGAAAAAGATTGGTTGTAGAGGAAAAGAAACATCAATACATCGGGTTGTTTAATCATGTCATACCGGTAAATCCGGTCGTACGACCAATTTTGGTACAGCGGAAACTCCTGCACCGGAATGCTGTCGACATCGATATGCGGCAGGTCGAAGAACCCCTCGTGCTGCTCAAAAACCCCCGTTTCGGCGTTGCGCGGAAGAAACATGTGATCCGCTATATTTTGCCAAGCGCCCAACTCCTCCGGCGGACATGCAAGTTGTTTAAGCAAGCCGTTCTTCTTTTCCGGAGGCATGTCCGCCAGAACCTTCAGCGTATACAGGAAGGTTTGCTTGGCCATGAAGTTGGTGTAGCAATTATTATTTACCATCATGTGGAATTCGTCCGGCCCCATGACGGCGTAATAGCCAAACGTATTTCGTCGGGTAGACCATTGCCCCCGGTTGGCGAGGAAACGGCAGATGTGGATGAGCAGCTCGGCTCCTGGGCCGAAAAGGAAATCCAAGTCCTGGGTGATTCTGACGTAATGCCAAATGGCGTACGCAACGGAGGTGGTCGGCTGGAGTTGCAGGCTGGCATGTTGCCAGAGCGTGCAGCTTTCCGTGCCGTCGGTCGTCGCCACGGGATAGCACGCTCCCCGGCAATCGAGGCTTTTGGCGCGCGCCAACGCTTGCGGCAAAGTTTTATGGCGGAAACCGATCAACGCTTTGGCCGCCTTGGGATTGCTGAAGAGGTAATAGGGCAGGCAATACGTCTCCGTATCCCAGAACGTATTGCCGTTATAGGCTTCTCCGGTTAATCCTTTGGCGCCGATATTCGTGCCTTCAATGGTTCCCCGGTAGGTCTGCTGCATCTGGAAAATGCAGTAGCGGATCCCTTGCTGGGCTTCCGGATCGCCTTCGATCGTGATATCCGACTGGTCCCAGAACGTCTGCCAGTATCGGGCGTTTTCTTTTACGGCCTCCGGATAGTTGACGGTTCCCAGTTGGCCGAGCAGCGACCTTCCCCGGGACCACGTGACTCCCGTGCCGTCTTCGGGATTCCGCGTTGTATAAAGAACGGCCGCTCGGTCGACGTGCTGTTCCTGCCCTTGGGTTAGGTTGAGATTAAAGCGGCATCCGATGAATTGGTCCTCGTCGAGGTTCTGTACATCGGGCGTCATTTCCGTAAGAATTTTAAAGCCGGCGAATAGCTTGTGATGGATATTTCGGGTCACTCCCAGGATGGACCAGGTGCCGTCCTCCGCCGCCTTCTGTGGACAGTTCCAGAAGTTGCGGTGGTACATTTCATGTTGAATGGAAAAATCCATTGCCAGAGTGATGGTGACCGGCCCCGAAAAATTTTGCGGGAGAAGGGAGATGCGCTGGAATCCCAGCTCATTGGTTTTCATGCTCAGGAAGCGGGAGAATTCCAGCTTGAGCTCCTCGCCGGATTTTGTTTTCCAGATGAACTCGCGCCGCAGCTCTCCGGTTCGTAAATCCAAATGCCGGAGGAAATTGGAAAACCGGCTGTGATTTAAATCGAGGACTTCATCCCCCAATTGAATCCGGGTATACAGCCAGTTTACGGTGTTGACCATGAAACAAATCCGGTTGGATATTCCCTTATACGTCATCGGCTCGGAAAGAAAATGTTCCTCATAGATGCCGTTCAGATAACTCCCCACGAGGCTGTCGCCGGAATAGCCCTCGTCAAAAGACCCCCGAATGCCCATGTGCTCGTTGCCCAAAGAAAATATCGACTCGGAAACCCTGCTTCTCTCCGCGTGAAATCCTCCCTCGATGATTTTCCAAGGATCAATCGTCAGGTATTGATCTGCGATCTTGGCCATGCTCTTCTCCGCCCAGCTATCCGTTGGAATGATCGGACAATCGAAAATCCGAGGTGGAAAATTATGGTTGACGTCGAATGCCAATGCTTGACCATTGCCGATCGGCAGCATTTGGCAAATTGCCGTTTTGTTTGATTTTGAGCCGCGCTTATAGAAGAGGAGTATAGAAAAAATAGCCTATATCAGCGTACAAACATAGTCTAAACACAGTCCAAAGACGTTCGGGATTCGCGCTCCGAACTATTGAGTTTTGCGTCATGAATGGGTGCCGTATCCGGGGATATGGCGTGAATTGCTTATCGCGTCATTGTAGATCTGATACGAAAAGGGTTTTTCTTACCCAGGATCTTCAATTCCGTTTGGGTGGTTCCGTGATGCCGGTTCCTCCCATCGCCGGGCGCGAACAGCTTATTGAGCCGCAAAAAATATTCCGCAGAATATTCCTATTCCAAGCAGCGCAGGGCATACAGGATCGCCTGATCCAGCGACAGCGATTGTCCCGCGCTCCACGCCTCATCCATAGTTTCCGATTGGAGATGGTCTCTCAATTGCTGCAGACTCTCCTCGTGTTGGGAGCGATAGACCGGAAATGCAGAGATGGCCAGGAAAATCCGCAGGTTTGCGGCGGCTCCGTAAAGTCGAGCCGCAGCCAGCCATTCCTGACGGATGACCAAGAGGCAGGCGACAATTTCCAATAAAGCAACGGAGCGCCAGTGCTCCTTCAAGGATTGCTGCAGAGAAAGGCTTATCTGGAAATATCCCCTGGCGGACGGCAAATCGCCCTCTTGCAGGGCAAGCAAACCGGCCGTGCAGTTCCCAAGCTCGGCGCACCAGGTGTACCCCGAATCTTTACAGAGGGTTAGGCATTGATTTATCAATTCCCGGGATCGCGGGATTTGTTTGGTATGAATGGCAATTTCCGCCAGGTAGTTCTTTAGGATGGCAATCAGAGGGCCGCGTGTGTCGCCTGTGGCGTTGCTAAGCGCAAAGCTTTCCTCCAACAGTAATTGCGATTTTTCAATCTCGCCTTGATAGAACGCGGCCTGCCCGAGGTGACTTAAGGCAAACGCCGTCGCCGATTGTGAGCCAAGGGAACGGAAATGCGATACGCTTTCCTGGAAAAGTCTTTGAGCCTCCGGCAGATTGCCTTGGCTGAACTCGATCCGTCCCATCAGATCAATCGACCAAGCCAATTGACGGGGGTCATCCAATTCGCGGAATAATTGAAGACAAGCCTGAATGTGATCCCGTGCCGGATCCCATTGACCGCGCAATTGCGCCAGCGCTCCCAGACCCAATCGGGCAAGACCAACGCCGGAACGATCGTCGAGCAAGCTGGAGAGTTCGAGGCTGGCTTGAAATGCCACCAGCATCGCCGTATAGTCCCGCAAATCATGAGCCAGCCATCCGGAAAGCCGGAGCACTTGCGCCCGGATGGGTTGACGCAGATTGGTTGTTTGTGCCAGCACGGTTTGGGTTATTTGGCGGCAATCATGTTGATATCCGCAGAATTTCCAGAAATTCCAGAGCGATACGATATAGCGCAGCCCAAGTTCCCCCTCTTGCTGGTTGATCGTCCATTGAATGGCGGCTTTGATATTTTCGTACTCGCGCTGGAGCCTCTCGATCCAATGGTGTCGAATGTCCAATTCCGTTGCGGATTTAATTTTCTCCGCGAACGCCAAGTAGCATTCGGCATGCGCGTGTTCCACGGCCGGGGTTTCACCCTGCGCGTCGAGCAATTCCCGTGCGTATTCGCAGGTGATTCCAAGCATGGAAAAGCGAGGTTCCCCATTGGGTTCGGTCTGCTGCTGCAGCAGGCTCTGATCCACAAGCGAGGTGAGGCCGGCCTGCACTTGGTGGGCGACGCCATCCCGATCTTCCGCCGGGGAAGCATTCACGTCTTGAGGCCGGCCGTTCCGCTCAAGCAGGGCGAAAACCGTGGTGGCGGCTTCCATGGTACAGCCGCCGGCGAAGATGGACAGCCGCCGGAACAGCGTCTGCAACTCCGGCGTTAACAACTCATAGCTCCAATCCAAAATATCCCGCGGCGATTGTTGATGGGGATGCAATCGTTTGGGACCCTGACTGAGGAAATTCAGACGTTTGGAATTGGAGAGGCGGACCAGCATCGCCTGGGGCGAAAAATATTTAACCTGGAAAGCCGCCAATTCAATGGCCAGGGGAATTCCCTCCATGCGCAAACAAAGCTCAAATACCGCTTCCGAGTTGTTTGCATCGAGTGTGAAACCGGGATTGACCGCTTTTGCCCGTTGCACGAAGAGCGCGATGGATGGCGACCGGGCTAATTGATCCGGGTCCCGAATCGTTTCCGCTGACGGGGATGCGAGGGGTGGAACGATGAATTCATGTTCCCCATAGACCCGCAACGCGATTCGGCTGGTGATAAGAATTTTTAACCGAGGCGCCGCAGCCAATAGTTCCGTGACCAGCGCGGAGGCAGATAACAAATGCTCGAAGTTATCCAGTACCAATAGAAAGTCCCGCGGCGCCAGGAATGCCATCAATGCTTGCAGATCGTTTCCCTGTTGGATGCCCAACGATTGCGCAATGGCCGGCGCCACGGAGCCGGGGGCCCGGAGCGGGGAAAGATCGACAAACCCGATATTATTTCCCAAACGAGCGGACATTCGCCTCGCCAATTCGATGCTCACCCGTGTTTTCCCGATCCCTCCCGGTCCCAGCAGCGTGAGTAAGCGTACATCTTCGCGTTGGAGTTGGAGGGTTAATGTGTTTAGGAAGTGTTCCACCCCCACCAGGCTGTTGAGGGGATTGGGCAATGAAGGTAAGAACGGGGTGGAAAATTCCTGCCGGGGGGCGCGATCCGGAGATTGACCAATCTCCCATTGATTAAGCGCGAGTACCAGCGCGGGAAGAAGTTCGCGCAACTGATAGAAATAGGTTGCCCGGCTGATGTTGAGACGATTTGCATAAACGTCCGATATTTCTTCCGGACTCGAGAGGACGACCTCTAAGATTCGATGGTGGCTTGGCGAAAGCGGGAAATTCTGCAGATACGCATAGACGGCTTTGATACCGCCATGAAGGTTAATCCATGTTTGCCAGGGTTCCTGCTGGATGAGATGGGGGGGAAAACGAGGAAAGTGCAGCATTGCCTTAATATGTTCCTCATCCCAAGGCTCTGCCGGCATTTCAACGATTTTTCGCGCTGTCTTCATACCCGCGTTTGTGCTGGACTCCTCGCGTTTCACCTTTTTCTGTGGACGCCCGAGGTCGTGGTTAGACTATGTTTAGACTATGTTTGTACAACAAAGAAGAGATTTTTCATATATTGTTTAATTGCCTATGTGATCCAGAGACATCTACCAAAAATGGGTTATTTCGTCCTGATTGCATTGGTCCATTGCGGGAGAGATTTTTTCCAGGTTTCAGTATACCAGCATATCAGCTGAATATCAGGAAAGGATCGGATATCAGCTGGCGAAAGGAGGCAACCAAAAAGATTATACTTCTTAACCGAAAGATCGAAAGCGAATTGGATGATCACCGATAACCTATCACGGATTGGAGAAGAAAAAATGAAACCCAGATCAAGAAATATGTTGTTGATTGCTATATGCATCCTGGCGGTGCTATTGCTGAGCGCTTGTGGTACGGCGACTCCGGAAGCCAATACCGTCGCACCCGCAACCGCTGCGCCCGAGACCGCCGTGCCCGCGACTGCCGCGCCCGAAGTTGTCGCAACGGCAGCGCCAAGCGCGCTTCCTGCCGTCCTCAAGATGCCGGCGCAAATAGCGGGCGGAAAGCCCGTTACCATCTCTATAGTTGGCCGGCCGCCGGATTCTCAAGCCTCCTTGCTGGCTGCCTGGCAGGCGTCAGTAGCCCGGTTTGAGAAACTTTATCCCAACGTGGCCATCAATGGTACCGATTATGCCTACACGCCCGATACGTTCCCGGCCATGGTGGCGGCGAATCAGGTTCCTACGCTGTTCCAGGCCTACGTGACGGATCCGGATAAGATGATCTCCCAGGGCGTGGCCGCGGATCTGACCAGCTTCTATCAGGCTCAGGGTCTGGACAAGGTCTACAATTCCAACGTGCTGTCCCTCGTATCGCGGGGCGGCAAGTACTATGCCATCCCGATGGATATGTACATCCAGGGTCTAGGGTACAACATGAAGATGCTCACAGACGCCGGTTATTCGGCGCCGCCCAAGACTTGGGATGAACTGGCCACGATGGCTCAGAAACTCACCAATCGGGACGCCGGGGTATCTGGTTTTGCGATGATTACCGGCGAACCTCATCAGGCTGGTTGGCATACAACCGTCATGGCGTACAACTTCGGCCTCAATAGTGTGGACATTGTGACTGGGGCGAAGGGTTCGTACAAACAGGGCTGGGGTTCATCCGCCTCGGTCCTAAGCACCCTGCAGTACATCAATGATCTGCGCTGGAAGTATGATGTGCTGCCTCGCGCGGGTCTGGTATGGGACACGAATAACACCGCTTTTGTCAACAATCAATCCGCCATGACGTTGATAGCGGGCGACGTATTCACCTGGATCCGACAGACCTACCCGGATGCGGACATGTCTCAACTCGGCTATGCTCCGTTACCGGCCGGGCCTGGTGGGAAGAGCGTCTCCCTGATGGGCGGCAACATCGCCTTCGTCAGCGCCAAGGCCACTCCGGAACAGATTGAAGCGGCTGCGTATTTCCGCCTCTGGTACCAGCTCGACCCCAACGAGATCGTGACTCGCTTCGAACTCAGCAAGTCCGATAAGACTCAGGTAGTTGGCGCTCCGGAAATGCCGCTCTTCACCGGCGACTACCAGACTCAGACGGCTGCTTTAGAGAAGCAATATGCCACTCTGCCGGTCGACAACTACAAGTTGTTCAAGGATGCATTCGCTACCGGTGCGTCCACCGTTATGGCTGAGCCGTTGATTGCCGGGCAGGATTACTATGCCGCCCTGGGCAACGTGGTCAGCGATATCGTGACCAAGCAGGGCGTCGATATTCCTGCTGCGCTTGCGGCAGCCGCTCAGACTTTCCAGACCAATATCCTGGATAAAATGCAATAGGAAAATAAACTAGCGGTTTATTGTTGGGTTAGTTACCGGAGGAGGCAACAGTTCCACTGTTGCCTCCTCCGAAATTCCCCAAAAAGGATGGAGCGACTCGAAGATGATAGACACAGCAGCGAGCCTGTCCCGGTTCAAAAGAAAAACACCTCGGCGTGTCATTTGGAAGCGGCAAGGATTGGCGTTTCTCTTCCTTGCACCGGGCCTGATCCTTTTTCTGCTGATGATCTGGTATCCGACGGTCCAAACCGTTCTCTTTAGCTTTCAAAATGTGGGACTGACTGGCTCGAAAGGCTGGGTCGGCCTGAATAACTTTGATCGGATGTTCGGTGATCCGCAGTTTATTATCGCTTGGAGAAATTCCATCGTGTTTGTACTTTTAAGCCTCATTATGGGCTTGGCTGTCCCCATTGTATTGGCGCTGATGATCAATGAAATGCGGCGCTTCGCTTCCGTTTTCCAGCTGATCGTATATCTCCCCGCGTTGATTCCGTCGGCCGTTGGGCTCCTGATCTGGCGGCTGATCTATCAGCCGGAACAAACGGGGATCCTAAATAGTATGCTGAAGCTTGTCGGCCTTCCGCCCCAGCTTTGGCTTTCGGACCCCAATTTGGCAAAACCGTTGATCATCGTCATCATGACCTGGCTCAGCGCCGGAGGATCAACGTTAATCTACTTATCGGCCTTGCGGGAGATCCCGGTGGAATTCCTCGAGGCGGCGGAACTGGACGGCTTCTCGCCTTTCCAGCGCGTTTGGTACGTCGTCCTTCCGCTCATCAGTTCCAGGATTCAGATCATGCTGGTATTGCAGATTATTATTGTGGCGCAGGTATTTACGGAACCATTTATTTTAACCCAAGGCGGGCCAGCCTCGGCCACGATGACCCCGGTCTTGGAGATTTACAACGCTGCTTTTGTTAACAGTGACTTTGGTTTGGCATCCGCATGGAGCGTTTCCATGCTGGTCGTCCTCTCGATCTTCTCCGTGATCTATGTATGGCTTCGAAGGGAAGATACGGGGATGAATTAATCCCGGGGAGCCAGAAATATTTCGACCGCGGATAAAATTCCGGATAAAGTATTTTGTGTTCGGACGAGGAGAAGAAAATGAGCAGTGCAAATCGTGGAATTATGTCGGATATCGAGTGGCGCTCCCCGACTGGACGCATCATCGTGGGCGGCTGCCTTTTGTTATTACTCCTGGTTAGCGTCATCGTTTTCTTCCCATATTTCTTTTCCTTCACGGCGGGTCTGAAGACCAGCCTGGAAATTGTTAGGCCGGGATTGCATTTATTTCCCGATAAAGCGAATTGGAATAATTTTATCGAAGCCTGGAATCGCTTTAAAATGATCCGTATCTTCCAAAACAGCGTGATTGCCGCCGGCGGAGGAGTAATCGGGCAAATCATCGTGTCGTCTATGATGGCCTATAGCCTTTCCCGGCTTAATCCGAAAGGCAAGAAGGTCATTTTTGCTTCAATCTTGGTGTCGATGGCGGTCCCCGGAATTGCATTTCTCATTCCGCGGTATGTTTTCATGACGAATGTTCCCATCCTGCACATCAGCGCCCTTAATCAATGGTGGGGCTTGTGGATTCCCTATGCGGTCAGTCCTTTCATGATTTTGGTATTAAAGAATGCCTTCGATAATATTCCCAAGGATTTATTCGACGCCGCCCAAGTCGATGGCGCCTCGGAAGCGCGAATGTTCCTCACCTTTGCTTTACCGCTCACAAGCTCTTTGATCATCGTGCTTGGCATGATTGCTTTTGTAGGGTTGTGGGGGGATTTTCTGTGGCCCTATTTAATTCTGCGGAACGGCGATCTGCAAACCGTTCCCGTTCGTTTATACACACTCACGCGCAGTTTTGGCCAAAATCTATTCATGGCCAGTTCCTTCATAGCCATGATTCCGCCTACGATTGCCGCCATCTTCTTGTCACGGCGAATACGCGGAGGGTTGACTTTCTAATCCGTTCGATTGCATCTCCCGGTCGCTTGGCTCAAGATGACCCCAACGGATCATCCGGATAGGGGATGACGATGACGTTTATCCGGAAGTGAATCCCGTGAGTGACGGATGGAAGAAGCGCCATCCGGATTCATGTCCCTGTGGAGGCCGTTGTAAAAATGAAGTCGTCGGGTTTTAGGCTCCGGTGGTGGTACTGGCTGGCGGCAGGAGTGATCATTACGCTATTGGTTATCCTTGCTTGGGCGGGACGCTCATTCTCTCCAACAACTCCACCCTCTTCCACAACCTCTCTTTCAAGCCTGGGCGCTGACGGTGCGATCGTTCCGAGTGTGACGAGCCGAGCCCCCACCGTCACCCTGGCATTGACGCAGCCCAATGGGGCATATGTTCGAATAAAAAACGTCGCCCAGGGAGCATATATCTATGAAACGGAACAACAAGCCAAGTATGGACATCCCGATCCCGCCGATCCCACCGCGCAATGGGCGCTGGAAGATTACCAAGGGACGAAGCGTATTCGAAATCGGGCAACCGGCGATTACCTCGCCATCGAACATCAACTGGGATATGTGGAGGCCATCGCCGTCGAACCGGAATGGATGAGCCCGCGTTGGACCTTCGACAGCGACCCGTCCGCCGGCCCAACTGTCATTCGCAACGTCTGGCACAACTGGGAAGTGCTGTATACGGAGACGGGCGGGGATACTCTCCGGCACGGGCGGGTTTCCGTCGATGGAGATACCGCGAAATGGGTCGTGGAAACGGTCGGCGGCGCAACGATCGCCGAGAGCACATCCACTCCGATCGTATCGGTGCCGACGTCGGCCATCCCGCCCGGCACCCGCGGGGCGGTCGTCCCCTGGATGGAGTACGAGGCGGAGGCCGGCACGACCAATGGTCAGCTCATTGGACCCGACCGGACGTTTGGCACGATTGCGGCCGAGGCCTCCGGTCGGCGCGCCGTCCAGTTGAACGCGACCGGAGATTATGTTCAATTCATATCCAAAAAGAACGCCAACTCAATCGTCGTGCGTTTTACAATTCCCGATAGCCCGGAAGGGGGAGGGATTTCCGCCACCCTTAGTCTTTATGTAAACGACCATTTCGTTCGGAAACTCAATCTGACCTCCCGATATGCCTGGTCGTACGGGGGGGAGGAGGCCACATACAACCAACCCGCGGCGGCGGGAGCTCATCACTATTTCGATGAAACGCGCGCATTGGTGGCGGATATTCCGCAGGGAGCGAAGGTAAAACTGCAGAAGGACGCCGGAGATGCGGCCGCATTTTACGTAATTGACCTGGTGGATCTCGAACAGGTTGATCCGCCCAAGACGATGCCGACCGGATTCCTTTCGATTGTTTCCGATTGCGGGGCGGTTCCGGATGACGGTCTGGAGGACGGCCCGGCAATTCAAAAATGCATCGACCAGGCGCGTTCGCAGGGAACCGGGGTTTGGATTCCTTCCGGGACCTTTGAGAGTGCCACCGTTCCCTTCCGGGTATCCGATGTTACCATTCAGGGGGCGGGCATGTGGTATTCCACAATTCATGGTTTTTATGCCCGCTTTAATTGCACCGGCAACAACTGTCGATACGCGGATTTTGCCATCTTGGGAGAAACGGTAACCCGTGATGATCAGTCACCGGAGAACGGTTTTAATGGCGGCGCGGGAACCGGATCGAGCCTGGAGAACATCTGGGTGGAGCATACCAAAGTCGGTTATTGGGTGGGCCCCGGTTCGACCAACGGATTGATCATTCGCAATAGCCGCTTCCGCGATCTCTTTGCCGATGGCGTCAATTTCAACGATGGGGCCAGCAATTCACTGGTTGAAAATTCGCATTTCCGCAACACCGGCGACGACGCGCTGGCGTCCTGGTCGAATTCATTGACGGGCGGGGTCAACACCAACAATGTGTTCCGGTTTAACACGGTGCAGATTCCATGGCGGGCCAACTGCTTCGCCATTTACGGCGGCAAAGACAATAAAATAGAAGATAATTTGTGCTCCGACGTGGTCACCTACCCCGGCATTCTGATTGCACAGTCTTTCAATTCGGCCCTATTTTCCGGAACCACAAGCGTGGAGCGCAACTCGATTATCCGGTCCGGCGGACCCATGTTTCATCAGGAACATGGCGCGGTAAAAATCAGAGCCGAGCAGGGTGAAATTTCCAATGTTCTTTTTAAAGATCTCTTAATCGATTCGGCCACGTTTTCCGGCATCGAGATCCAGGGGGGCTATGCGGTCCACGGGATCATTTTTGAAAACATCCAAATCATCCATCCCGGCACATGGGGCATCTTTATCAACTCGGAGGTTTCCGGAGAGGCTATGTTTACCAATGTCACAGTGACAACTCCGGGAAATGAAGGTCTGCTTAATTACGCGGCGAAATTAAGATTTGCAATTTCGAAAGGGCAGGGGAACAGCGGATGGTAGGTCCCAACGTTAATTGCTTATGATTCTTCCAGCAGGAAGTGAAGCATTGGTTTTATCTTGTGATATTCCCGGAATATGGGTAAAATCTCGAATATCGCCATCGAACGCCAATCAGGAGAGATAATATGTCGCACCGCCGCGCGATTGGTCTGATCACTCGATTTATCTCCGGCCGTTTTTTCGAACAGTTCATGAGCGGCTTGCAGGCAGTGGCTTGGCAACATCAAGTGGATATATTGGCTATCCTCGGAACACCGGAAAGCGTGGCGTCGACTCAAATTGCAAAGCAGCGCGTGGATGGTTGGCTTGTTCTCACCTATACCCAAGGTTTCGAATTACTGGTCGCGCAGGGGAAACCGATGGTGACCGTCAGTTGCCAGGTTCCCCATCAACCCTTCCCCGCGGTTTTTCCCGACAATCGCCAGGGGATGGAATCCATTATGGAACATCTTCTGGCCAGAGGGCACCAACGCATCGCCTTTGTGGGGGACACCTCGATTGGCGATATTCAAGAACGGTATACGACGTATCAATCGGTCCTCGCACAACATGGGATTCCCGTAGATCCGCAATTGATCATCCGCACCGATAACCCTTTGGCCGACCGCGGTGCTTTGGCCGCCAGTCGATTGGTCGAGAACCATATCCCGTGCACGGCCGTAGTTGCCGGCAACGATTGGACCGCCATCGGCTTAATGCGTGAATTTCAAGTCCATGGCATTCGCATTCCGGACGATATTGCCATCGTCGGTTTTGATGACATCCCGGAAGCGCAAATTACAAACCCGCCATTATCCACGGTTCGACAGCGGATTGATGAATTGGGTGCCACGGCGGCCCGGTTGCTCCTATCCCAAATAGCCGGGCAAACCGTCGAGCCGAAAACCTATTACATCCCGACAACTTTTATTGCCCGGGAGTCGAGCGGCAATAGCTTGCTGAACCGCATTTCCCAGTGGATAGTACCCGAAATTACTCCCGGTTCCGCCTGGCAAGCCGCTCTTTCAAAGGAGCTGGTGCGGGTTTTGCTCCCCGCCTTGCCGCTGGATCCTCCTCCATCGCCGGTCCAGGTTTGGCCGGAAGTGGATAAACTTGTTCAGCTTCTCGCGGAAACGATCGACAACCCCGCTCCGCAAATGTTGGACCCCCATCTCCTGAACGCGGTTTTTTCCTCGACTCCTATTTTAAATGCCAACCCGGAAATTTTGGTTGAAATGTTGCGTGTACTGGAGGTTGCAGGAGTCACTTTGATTGCCGACCGGTCGGATTCTGAACGAGCCCGGCAGCGCCTATCGGCTCTCCTGGATCAATTGCATATCGAAATCATGCGTTCCTACCGTCGGCGGCAAACGAGTTCCCAACGCACGTTGCAGGAGGTTTTGCAGAGTCAATACAATATCAGTCAGCTTCTTCTGCAATGTCCCCCAGAACAGATCAATTGGCTCAAGGAAACTCCGATGTTTACCGGATGCTTGGGTTTATGGGCGCCCTCCGGCGGAGACCAATCCCCGAACTTGGCCATCGCAGGTTGGTTCCATCGCGAGGAAGGCAGTTTGCTCCGGGCGGGCATGATTTTCAGTGCACCCCAATTCCCTCCGCTGGATTTGCTGCCGTCAACGCCCGAACCGAACAGTATCACCACCTGTCTGGTGCTGAATGTGCAGACGGCGGATCATGATTGGGGGGTACTGGCGGTCTCCGGTCCGCTGCTCTCGTACGACCCCTGGTTGGAGGACAATACTATTAACACCCTCGAGATTTGCTCCGGATTTCTCGGGATTGCGCTCGAACGGGAGACTCTTCAGGAATCATGGCGGCGTTCCTCCGAGTATGAACAGGCCTTGGCCGATCATGTCCGAAAGCTGACCTATCCGGTCATTTCCTTAAAAGATGGAGTGTTCCTCATCCCGCTCGCGGGAATCCTGGCCGGCGAACAATCGCCGCAATCGATGACGGAAACGATCAATGATATTTTAAAACAGCCGACGTCCGATCTCTTCTTGGATCTTCGCGGCATTTCGGTTGTGAATGAAAAGCTGGAGAACACGCTGATCGAAATTGCCCGAACGGTCACGACCCGGGGAACCCGGGTGACCCTCATTGGAGCTCGCGCGGATATTCAAGAGCGCTTGGTCGATAAAGAGCTGGCCTTGACCGGAATCCATAATCAATCCAGTATCGCCTTGGCGCTGGAGCACCTAGACCAGATGTGACGGTGTTTGCCTCACGGCTCAACCCATGCTTCAAACCCGAACCGAACGGTTTACGCAACTTTGCGACTTCCTCTTCGAATAGTCCTCTACCATGGGGGCGAAAATATGTCTCTTGATCCGACTGATGCGACATTCCCGGATCAAGCACTAAATCACGTCTTTCCGGAAATGAATCCCGCGTGTCGGATGAGGGCATGGCAAAGCTGATGCTGGTTCGATGCTTGGTAATGCCATTTCCTTACACCGCGCGATCCAAGGCTTGATATTCCTGACCCTATGAATCCTTCCTGGCTGGAATCTGCCGTCTTCTACCAGATCTACCCGCAAAGTTTCTGCGATTCCAATGGAGACGGCATTGGGGATCTGCCGGGTATCATAAGCAAATTGGATTATCTTCAAGCGCTAGGTGTCAACGCAATCTGGATCAATCCCTGTTTTGAATCACCCTTTCAAGATGCCGGCTACGATATCAGCGACTATTACCGCATTGCGCCACGCTATGGAACCAACGCGGATGCCCGCCAACTCTTCACCGAAGCGCGGAATCGCGGCTTTCATGTCCTGCTGGACCTCGTACCCGGACACACTTCGAATGCCCATCCCTGGTTCCAGGCTTCGTGCAAGCACCAACCGAACGAGTATAGCGATTGGTATCTCTGGACTGACTCAGGCTGGACGTGGGAGATCCCCGGATTGCGGCTTATCAGCGGATACGCGGAGCGCGATGCCTGTTACGCAGCCAATTTCTTTTATTTCCAACCGGCTCTCAATTATGGGTTTGCCGATCCTGATCCACGTTATCCATGGCAGCAGTCGGTCGATGCACCCGGTCCGCAAACCGTCCGCCGGAAATTGCGCGAGATCATGGAATTTTGGCTGGTGATGGGCTGTTCCGGATTTCGCGTGGATATGGCTGCGTCGCTGGTGAAGAACGACCCGGGCTGGCGCGAGACGACCAACCTTTGGCGGGAAATTCGCGCATGGCTGGACCGCGACTATCCGGAATCGGCGCTTGTCTCCGAATGGAGCCACCCGGCCGCCGCCATCCAGGCCGGCTTCCATGGGGATTTTCTTCTCCCCTTCGGATCGGCGGGGTACGCTTCCCTCTTTCGCAAATCCCGACCCGGCGGAGCGGGGAGCGACCCCTACGGTTTCAGCTTCTTCGACCCGGCCGGACACGGAAACATCCGGCAATTCCTTGATGAATATGAATCTCTCTATCAAGAAATCAAAGGCCGGGGATTAATTTGTCTCACCACGGGGAACCACGATATTGCCCCTCGGCTGGGCACGGATCGCACTGCCGACGACCTCGAAATGTGCTTTTTATTTTTACTCAGCATGCCCGGCGCTCCGTTCATCTATTATGGCGATGAGATCGGCATGCGGACTCTGGAGGGTCTGCCGTCAAAAGAAGGCGGGTTGAGCCGCACCGGTTCGCGCACTCCGATGCAATGGACGGGCGGTCCCGCGGCCGGGTTCTCGAGCGCGCCGGTTGAAAAACTTTACCTTCCCATCGATCCCGCCCCCGGCTTTCCCAACGTTGCCCTTCAGGAGAGTGATCCGCACTCCCTGCTCCATCGTGTCCGACGGATGATTGCCCTGCGCCGGGCGCATCCGGCCTTGTGGGCCTCCGCTGATTTTCAAACCGTATACGGCGAAAGCGGAAAATATCCTTTGGTCTTTCGACGCTCCGCTTCCGGGGAGACGCTATTGGTCGGCCTGAACCCGGCCCATGATCCGGTGAGCATCTGTTTCTCTCAACCGTTCACCGGAGAGAGATCGATGGAAATCCAAACCCTTTATGGAATCCAACAGGGTTTGACGGTTGAGTCAGACGGCTTGCGTCTATCGTTGCCGGGAATCTCCGGGGGCGTGTATAGTCTTGGGAGAGAAAAGTAACCATTGGAAGAAGGAAATACTGAAATGCCAAATTCCTATCATTCGCTTGAAAACGACCATCTCCGGTTGGTACTGACAAATAACGGCCAGATTTCCGCCCTTTCCAATAAGGTCACAGGCACGGAATTCCTCCACACCGATCAACCGACCGGTTGGAAAATCATTACTTCCCTGGGCCAGTGGCGGGAGCACCAGGTATTCGATTCCATGAATACCGGCCAGGTGCTCGTGACGGACGATCAAGCAGAAATCCGGTTTACCGGATTGATCGGGGAAGAGCAGGCTCGATTGGATATTTCCCTGACCCTGACGTTTAGGCTCAAAAACGATGCGATTGAGGCGCAGGCCGGCATCGATAATCGCTCGCCGGAAACGGTTCGGGAAATCTGGTTTCCGTTTATTTCGGGTTTTACAAAAATAACTTCCCGCGAGGACGATCATCTGACCTTGCCGATGACGATCGGGGCAATTCTGGACGAACCCGCGAAAAACCTTCCGTTCGGCCGGAATATCAACCGGGGCGGCGGAAAATTTTTTGCGCACGAGTTTTGGTCGCATTACCCGCTGCCCTATCCGGGTGTGGCATCAATGGCCTGGATGGATTTTTTCAATTCTTCCGAGGGTCTCTATCTGGGATCGCACGATACGCATTGCCCGACAACCGCCCTCCTGGCGCGCGGGCGTCCGGACCCATCGGATTTCCAGCTTGGTTTCGGCCGTTATCCATTTGTTGCGCCGGGCGAAAGCTGGCGGTCGGCCGCCTTTATCCTCCGGCCGCACACCGGCGATTGGCATGCCGGAGCGCGCTGCTACCGGAAATCCGCCGCGGAACGTGGTCCCAATGTATTGGCGCCGGAATGGATACGGTCCGTACCGGGAGTGCAGGGTGCCTTCCATATCCAACAGAATAAGCACATCGTCCGTTCGTATGAAACCTTGATTGATATTTACCAAGCCAATCGGCAGCGCGGCATCAATTTGCCCTTGTTTGTTTTTGCCTGGTTTACATCCGGTCATGATTCCGACTACCCCGAATATGAAGCTTCTCCGGTTTTGGGGGGCCGCGAAACGTTGCGGAAAACGATCGGGGCGATTAAGGCGGAGGGCGGGCGGGTAATTCTCTACACCCAAGGCCGGTTGATCGATAAGAAGACCGAGTATTATAAAAAAACCGGTTTACAGGTCTGCCTAAAGAACGAAGATGGCGTTGAGTACATCGACGAGTATTCCTTTAATGAAGGAGGAACCATCTACCCCGGGAAGGTCTTTGCCCTGGCGTGCCCTTCCACCGAACAATGGTATGAAACTTTGCGGCAACAGATCGACCTGGTCATGGATCTGGGCGCGTCCGGCATCCTGTTCGACCAGATCGCCGGCGATCCGCCGTTCTTGTGCTTCGATCCGAATCATCCCCATGCCAAACCCGATCTGGCTTTCGACGGCAAGGTGCGGTTGTTAAAACGTTTGCAGGATTATGCCGCCTCCCGCGATCCGGAGTTTGTGATCATGAGCGAACTGGCCTGCGACGCTTTTCTTTCCTGCGTGGACCTGAGCCACGGTTATGCAACCCACCCGACGTCCGACCAGACGTGCCTGCGAAATTTCCCCGAGCTGTATAAATATACTTTTCCCGAGCATCGCATTACCAGCCGGGGGGCGGACAACCTCTCCGCGATGAATTATGTTTTTGCAACGGGATTTCTCCTGGAAAGCTTCCTCCTGTTAAGACCGTCGGAAAGCGATTACCTTTTCCGCCTGGTAAAACTCCGGATGCAGCTGAGTAGATTTTTCGCCGAGGGCACGTTTATCGACACCGACGGACTCTCTATCGAGCCGGTCGGTTTGGTGGCGAAAGCGTTCACCGCAAAATGCGGCGGCGAAAAGGCGATTGTGGTCTTTAAAACCGACGGATCCCCCTCCCGGGCGAAGCTGAGGGTGGAGAGGCAATCGGAGATTTGGCAGATGATAAGTCCCCGGGGAACCGAAGGGATTGAACAGCGCACGCGGCCGGGGCAGCCCCTGGAATTTGAGCTTCCTCCAGATGAACTGATCGTCATCATTGTCTGCTAATAGTTCCCCGTTTTATGGACA
>PLND01000092.1 GCA_003141675.1 Anaerolineae bacterium | reverse complement strand
CGTAGCGCGTCGAGCCGGCCGCGCTACGATTTTAAAAGATGGTTATCAAGTTGAGCTTTTTTTGGCAAACCCCTACGATAAAGGCTAAAAAGAGCAATTTGTTGGCTCTTTAATTAACCAGGCTTACCTCCAGCCGCTCCAAAGCCCCATGGGTGATAGCCCATCGACAAAAATCTGCAGGTCGCCAATTGTGGTCAGTGAATAAAGCGACGACATTAGTTGGGTTTGTTCTTTTTTAGAGTGCAGAAGCGCGTGGAATTGCGAAATATTCAGGGGTGATTCCATTGGGACCCTCCTCTTTGGGTAATTAGTGAACTTTCCCTGTTAGTCCCCGGCCGGCCGTCACCAGCCAGGTTGTCATGGGATAGGCTCGTATACCCATGGCATCCATTAATTATAGAGCGATATCTGGAAAAAGCCACTCCCCAAAATGAAGATCTTGCTCTGCCCGGAAGGCATGTAATCGAAATTCGATGATGAAAGATCCAATTATGCCTGTAATATGGATGAAGGAGACGGCGGTCTGTTCGACTTCTTCGAACCGAAGGATTAAGATACACCTTGACCTGGTAACTAGAAGTCTTGTAAACATACTCCGGGAAAGGAGCAAAACAATGAAAAGGTCCTTTTTTTTCATGTTTTTATTGTTATCCGCATGTTCGATCTCGAATCCGTCGATTCCCAACTCTCCCGTCGCCTCCGGTCTCGAAGCGTCTCTTTCCATACCAACCAATTCGCCGGTATCCGCACTTTCCACCGCCACCCTCAATGGTTCATCCATGTCCGCTTCGACGCCCTTTCCCCCCAAGCCGGCAGGTTTGCAACAAATCGTCGCCGGGCTGGATCATCCAACCGGATTGATTTCCGCGCAAGATGGGACCGGCCGCATGTTCCTTCTCGAACAGACGGGAACGATCCGCATTCTAAAAAACGGCGCGCTGCTGCCTTTACCATTCCTCGACCTAAGCGGCCTGGTCAACACAAGCGGGAACGAGCGGGGTTTGCTCGGCCTGGCGTTTGATCCAAAATACGCGGAGAACGGACATTTCTTTGTAAACTATACCGACGCCGGCGGCGATTCGGTAACTGCCCGATATTCTGTATCCGCCTCGGATCCGGACCGAGCCGACCCGGCCGGCGCATCCCTGGTCCTGCGCATCGCCCATCCGCAATATTCCAACCACAACGGTGGAAACCTGGTCTTCGGACCGGATGGATATCTTTACTTCGGAATGGGCGACGGCGGGGGAGCCGGCGACCCGAATGGGAATTCTCAGAATCTGGGAATGCTCCTGGGAAAACTGCTGCGGATCGACGTGAGCATCGAACCCTACACCGTCCCGCCGGATAATCCGTTCGTCGGGCGCTCCGGGGCCCGGCCCGAGATCTGGGCCTATGGATTGCGCAACCCGTGGCGCTTTTCGTTCGATAGCCCCAGTGGCGACCTGTACATCGCCGACGTGGGGCAGGATACCTACGAAGAGATCGATGTTCAACCGGCCCACGATCGGGGCGGGGAGAATTATGGCTGGAACTTTATGGAAGGATTCCATATCTACCAGGGCCAGACGCCCTCCGGGCTCACGCCGCCGGTAGCCGAATACGATCACGGCGCCGGCAACTGCTCGGTAACCGGCGGGTACGTTTATCACGGCTCCGCGCTCCCGCAGATATCGGGGATGTACGTTTTCGGGGATTATTGCTCCGGGAGAATATGGTTGTTGAAACGGGGCGCGCAGGGCTGGCAGAAGGCGGAGTGGATTGATAGCGGGCTGGCGATCACGTCGTTTGGCGTGGATGATGCGGGGGAGTTGTATGTGCTGGATCGGATTAGCGGAGGAGTGTTCCTATTATCGCCGCAAGCATAAGTAGGGGCGGGTCGCGACCCGCCCTTACAATTATCGATACCAAGCATGGGTAGGCGGGTTTCGACCCGCCCTTACAATTATCGGCGCAAGCATAGGTATGGGCGGGTTTCGACCCGCCTCCGCGGATCCGTATCAGCCGCCCGGGAAGGTCGCCAGCACATCGCGCGAACGCTCCAGCGGTTTGCCGTCGATGGGTATGATGCGATAACCCAAAGATTCCAGGAACGACAAACAATCCTTGTGGGCTTTGCCGGAATGGGTGGAGAGGAAGATTGGCGGGTGTGATTTGATCAGCGCCTTGCGCGCGCCCTGCAGCGCCTGGAATTCTGCGCCCTCGATGTCGATTTTAAGGAGAGAAGGCCGCGGGAGTTTTCCTTCTTCGATCCAATCGTCGAGCGCGATCGAGCGCACTTCCAAGCCGCCTTGCGCACCGATCCGGCCTTTCGAGGTGCTGGCATCTTCCTCAAAGCGGACTGTTCCGCTGCGGTCGGCCACCGCCGCCTCAATCACGGTTGCGTTATCGATCCGGTTTAGGAGGAGATGACGCCTGAGGAATTCCAGGTTTCGGGGGAGAGGTTCGAAGGCGAACACCCGCCCAAGGGGTCCGGCCAGAACCGCTGATAGCAACGTGTAATACCCGACGTTCGCGCCCAGGTCATACACAACCCCTCCCGGAGGGACGGCTCTGATAAACTGCGCCCGTTTTCCCAGTTCGTAGCTCCCCAGCCAATATCCGTGATTGCCGGACCCGACAATCCATTTTTTTCCGCGCAGCGGGCCCTGGAGGATGGGCACAACCGTTTGGCGCGGAATCAGCCGAAGCGGAAGGCGCAGGAGTCTGCCGATCAATGAGGTGTTGGAGATGGATGTCCAGTTCATGGTTAGCTTGGGAGAATTGTAACCGGGATTAGTACCATAACCGGGATTTGTAATGTTACCGGGATCGTCAATCCCGGTAACATTGAGATTACCAACGCGCGAGCGGATGGATTCCTAACCGTCGGCTTTTTTGGATATAGAGGGCGAGGTATGCCAGATCGAAAAACAGGATCGCCCAGGCGAAGAACACCGTGAGAGTGGAATCTGGAATAGCGCGGAACACAATCAGCGACGCGCAGAAAGTCCCGACCATTTTGGCCGCGCCGATGTAGAGCGATTGACCGGCGAGGTCTTTGCGGTCCTGCAACATTCGCACAAAGAGGATCGACATCAGCAGGTTCTGGCCGAAGGCGGTGTAGTAGCCGCCCCAATTTGCGAATTCGCGCGTCACGAGCAGCACCGTCAGGAATGCCGTCGCCAGAATGGATGCGAACGATGCATAGAAAAACGCCGCCGAGACGGCCGCGGGCCGCCGCGCGCGTTCGTAGGCTAGGAACTGGACGGCGATGACCAGGTCTAATCCGAACCAGGCGATATTGATCACCCGTTGCACCGCGCCCGGGAGGAAGACAAAGGAGAAAAGAAACTCCCAGGAGATATTCAGGCACAGGGCGGCCATCGGCATGCCGCAGGCTTTATCCTGGAAGCCGCGTTTGATGATCAATAGGTACGTGATCGACCAGAATATTCCGGATGCAACGGCCAAGGCGAGCATTGGGATCCTACAATACCAGGTTGGTTAATCCGGACGGACGGCGTCTCCCAGCAAAGATAGCATATCGGGGGCGGCCGTTTCCGTCGCCCGGCCGGTAGCGACCCGGCGGAACGATTCCACCCGCAGAACGACCTCCCGCAGCGGCACAGGATGGCCGGCATCGGCGGAGGCGCGGCGGACAAAGAGCGCGCCTTGCGTGCGGTGGCATTCCATCGCGGCGAGTTTCAGTTCGAAGGTTCGGTCGACAGCCACGACGAAATCCGCCGGATCGTCCCGGTTGGCCGAGCGTTTGCGCGGATGGGCCTCGAAGTCCGCGCTGAAAGTGTATGCGCAAGGAACGCCCGATAACCGCGCGGCTTCGAGACAGGCACGATTAGCCAGAAGGTGCGCGGGGTGACCGTATTCCCCGCCCGATCCGTGGGTGATCACCGCATCGGGGTGATGCGCGTTGAATATGCTTTGAATCCGGGGGACGACTTCTTCCGGCGAGGGGGCGAAAGGATACAGCGAGCCGTCGGTTCCCACATCCGGATCGCGGAAAGGAAGGAACTCGACCGAGGAGCATCCGAGCGCGCGGGCGGCGCAACGCAGCTCGGCCTCGCGCACCGCGCCCAACTCCGCCCGGGAACACAGCGGCGGCTCCCCCGCCTCGCCGCCCTCGCCGCGCGTGCAGCATACCAGACCAACTTTCGCACCGCGCAACGCGAGCAAGGCGAGCGTGCCGCCGGCAAAAACCGTTTCGTCGTCGGGATGGGCGACCAGGCAAAGAATTTTCATGCTACTCTCGCGTCCGGCTGCCGGAATAAAAAGGGCCGGAAAGACCAGCTCCCGGCCCGTGGAACTCTTCCGCCCCGGCGATCAACCGCCCTTGCCCTCGATGGTGTGGATCGCCTGTTCGGGCGAGACGTTGGCGTACAGCACCGACATCAAACCGGGTAGGTACTTGTTCATCGTCATTACGTTGGAATAGACCACCTGGCGGATCAGGACGTGGTTCAGTTCGCCGCCTTCCACGTCGATGCTTGTCTTGTAACGGATCTCCCCGTCGCTGACGTCCAGCTCGAAGTTTCCGATTACAAGCCCGTAATTGGCGCGGGTGATGAATTCCATCGCCGCCGGGCGCTTGTCCTCGGGTGCGATGTTGGGGCAGACGGAGTAGAAAATGAATTGCTGCTGGTTTTCCCGCGCCTGGGCGAAGCACGTCCATTTACCGTTCTTACCCGAGAAACCGGTGCGCAGGATGGTTTTGCCCTCCATTTCGGTGAAAGGCCATTGGTCGTCCACGAAAAATTTTCGAATTCCGTCGAGTATCTTCCCCATCGAAAATCCTCACCGTGAAGGATAACCTCGGACCGGGCGGGCGGCTTGCGCCGGCCTGGGAAGAAAAAACCGTTCTCCAATATGGAGGGGGAACCGCGTTTGTTATAGGGATTTTATACGGAATGGCGAACCTTAGCAACCGTCCGCGGGGATTCGGCGGAACCCCCCGTTTTGGCCGGAGGATAGCCGGGCGGGCTATAATCGCTGTATGGAAAACGACCGGCCGCCATGCAATTCTGGGAGGACTTCCCCTCGGTTACGCGCCGCCGCATCTTTCCCGCTTCTCCTTTTCCTGACAATCCTGCTTCCGGCCTGTCAGATTGCGCCAACCCAGCCATCCCCCGCTGTTTCGCAGGAGAATCAGGGCTCTCCGATGAAAGCCGCCACGGTTTTCTCCGTCCAGGAAACCCCTCTTCCCAGCGAAGAGATCACCGGTGCTGCGGCCGAAACGCCGGCAATTTCTTCCCCCACGGAGTTTCCGGTATCCACGCTGACCCCGCTTCCCTTTGGTTCCTGCACAGACGGTCTGACCTTTATGGGCGACCTGACATTCCCGGACCGCACGAAGGTGCTCCCCGGCCAAAGGCTTGAAAAAAACTGGAAGGTGCGGAACAGCGGGCAGTGCGATTGGGGACCGGAGTACCGGTTCCAGTGGACCGGCGGGACCCAGCTTGCTGCTCAGGATGAATTCGCGCTGTACCCTGCCGCGGCGGGCAGCGAAGCGGCGATCGTCATCCCCATGATCGCGCCGACCGCTCCGGGGGAATATATTTCCGATTGGCGCGCGTTTTCGCCGCTTGGGGTTGCCTTCGGGGATTCGCTTTACATCGACATCATCGTCGCTCCATGACGCCGGCGCTTGCCGGACGTCGGTACGATTCAAAGGAGGCGTATGCTGCAGGTCCGTAACTCGGAAATCGTCAACTCGGATGGGCAGCCGGTCCGGCTGCGCGGGGTATGTGTGGGGGGATGGATGAATATGGAGAATTTCATCAACGGCTACCCGGGCGACGAGAGCGGCGTGCGCCGCGCGTCGGCGCACTCGCTGGGCGCGGGCCGGGCGGAATTCCTCTTCGACCGCTGGCTGGATTATTTCTTCAACGCGGATGACGTCGCGTTCCTGAAGGAGTGCGGCGCCAACGTCGTCCGGTTGCCGTTAAATTACCGGCATTTCGAGGACGATTCAGATCCCTACGCCTATTTGGAGAAAGGTTTCCAGCGATTGGCGCGCGTCGTGGGGGAGTGCGCGCGCGCCGGGCTGTATGTGATCCTGGATCTGCATTCGGCCCAGGGCTGGCAAAACACCGACTGGCATTGCGATAATTCCAGCCGGCACACGCTGATCTGGCGCCATCCGCACTTTCAAGAGCGGTTCGTGGCGTTGTGGCGCGAGATCGCCCACCGTTTCCGGGAGTCGGAAGCCGTGGCGGGCTACAACCTGATGAACGAACCGGTGACGAACGCTCCTGTCGGCCGGTTCACCGCAAAGTACGAGACCGATTGGGCGGTGATCAACGGCCTCTACCGGCGCGCGGTCGAGGCGATTCGCGAAGTGGATTCGGAGCATATTATTTTCCTGGAGGGGGATTACTTTTCACAAAAATTTTCCAAGCTCGACCCGCCGTTCGCGCCCAATCTCGTCTACAGCAGCCACAACTACAGCCCGCCGTCGACCACGGCGGGGAAGTATCCGGGCAAAATCGGCAAAACCACCTGGAACAAACGGCGCCAGGCGGCGGTGTTTGCGGATCAGGAAGGCACGCTCTTCACGGAGGAGAACAAGGTTCCGCTCTGGGTGGGGGAATTCGGGGCGGCGTTTGACGGTTCCGCTTCCGGTGCCTCCTACCGATTGATGTCGCTCGACGATCAGATATCCATCTTTGAACAGCGCCGGGCGCATTGGACGATCTGGACATACAAAGATATCGGCAGGATGGGGTTGGTGACGGTCGCTCCGGATTCCGATTATCTGCGGCTGATGCGGCCCGTGCTGCGCACCAAACGCCTGCTGGGGGTGGATAGCTGGCTGAATGCGGGCGCCTCGAAAACGGTCGTTGAAAAACTAGTCAACCGGCTGGCGGTTAGTGCCGAACGGGCGATCGGCGATAAAGCGATCGATCATATTTCCAATCGCGTTTACCTGGCGCAGGCTGTGCAGGCGGGATATTTCGCCAATCTGATGCAGCCGGCTTTCGCCGCCCGATTCCGCGGGCTGTCGGAGACGCAGATCGACAAGCTGATGCAGTCGTTTGCGCTGAAAAACTGTAACGTACACGCGGGGCTGGCGGGAGTGTTGAAAAAGTACTGGCAGGGGGAGAAGAAGAAATAAGGCGGACGGCGAACTGGTTTGGGCGAAGTCTGAGTTGGTGTTCGCCTAACGACCCAACCCCCCAAAAACTAAGTCTGCTTTTCTTTTATTGAGATCCATCCCATTCTTCCTCACCCGGCCTCTCCCTCCTTCCCGTGATACGGGAAGGAGGGAGAGGAGTAGGAGAGGGAGGATGGGATGGGGAATTTTCAGATCATAGATTTATTGGTGGTGGAGGATAAAACCCCGGGCGGCCGCAGGGCCGCCCGGTTCTATTATTAGGTCCCTGATTCCCACGACGTCAGATACTTTTTCTGTTCGTCGGTGAGTTGGTCGATATGGATGCCCATCCCCGCCAGCTTGATCCGCGCGATCTCGCGGTCCAGTTCCTCGGGCAGGCGGTGGACGGTCCGTTCCAGCGAGCCCGCGTTCTTGGCCATATATTCGGCGCTCATAGCCTGGTTGGCGAACGACATGTCCATCACGCTGGCCGGATGCCCCTCGGCGGCCGAGAGGTTGATCAGCCGCCCGTCGGCCAGCAGGTTGATCTTACGCCCGTCGGCGAGCGTGTATTGGTCCACGAATTCGCGCATCTTGCGCTTTCCGGTCGCCATTTTCTCCAGCGCCGGGATGTTGATCTCCACGTTGAAGTGCCCGGAGTTGGCCACGATCGCGCCGTCCTTCATCTTCTCGAAGTCCCCTTTGTCGATCACGTTCACGTCGCCAGTGACTGTACAGAAGATGTCGCCGATCGCGGCGGCCTCGTCCATCGGCATCACCCGGAACCCGTCCATCACCGCTTCCACCGCCGCCACCGGATCCACTTCCGTAACGATCACGTTGGATCCGATCCCGCGCGCGCGCATGGAAAGCCCCTTGCCGCACCAGCCGTAACCGCAAACGACGAAGTTCTTCCCCGCCAGCAGAACGTTGGTTGCGCGCACGATCCCGTCGATGGTGGATTGACCGGTGCCGTAGCGGTTGTCGAAGAAGTGCTTGGTCATCGAGTCGTTGACCGCGATGATCGGGAAACGCAACGCCCCGGCGGCCGCCATCGCCCTGAGCCGGATCACGCCGGTGGTGGTTTCCTCCATCCCGCCCATCACCTCGGCGCACTGCTCCGGCCGTTCCTTGTGCAGAGTGGAAACCAGGTCGGCGCCGTCGTCCATCGTCATCTGCGGATGGGTGTCGAGCGCGGCGTGGAGGTGCTGGTAATAGGTGGCGTTATCCTCGCCCTTGATGGCGAAGACCGGGATTTCGAAATGCGTTACCAGCGACGCGGCCACATCGTCCTGGGTCGAGAGCGGGTTGGAGGCCGCCACGACCACATCCGCACCGCCCACCTGCAGTGTATGCAGGAGGTTGGCCGTCTCAGTGGTCACGTGCAGGCAGGCGGCCAGGCGTAAGCCGGCCAGCGGCCGCTGTTTGGCGAACCGCTCGCGGATCTGGCGCAGAACCGGCATTTCCTGCTCGGCCCATTCAATGCGCAGCCGCCCGCCGTCGGCCAGTTTCGGGTTCTTGATGTCGAATTCGCGTTTCATGGTTGCTCCTTGGGCCTCACTCCTTTTCCCTGCCCCTTTCCCATCTCCATTACATGGAGGGGGGAAAGGGGTGACCCCGAAGGGGTCGGGGTAGGGGTTAGGGGGTTAGGTCAGAATTATCTCTGCCAGCGGATCCTTTCCGAACGTTTCGGTATATCGCGCCAGGAATTCCGCGTGGGTGAAGTGGTGGTTTTGCGTGCCGACTTCCTCCAGACAATATGTCGCCGCGAGCGCCCCGAGCCGGCCGCAGATTTTCCACGGTGCGTCGTGGGCGATGCCCGTCAAAAGCCCTCCGCGGAAAGCATCGCCCACGCCGGTCGGATCGGCGATGCGGCGCGGGGGAACGACGGGAATCTCATACGTTCTGGCGCCGGCTTTGATGCGCGATCCTTTTTCGCCGAGGGTGACGATCACTACGGGAACGGCGGACTCGATCTGCTCCGGTGTCCGGCCGGTTTTTTTGGCGATCAGGCTGTATTCGTATTCGTTGCAAATCAGGATTCTGCATCCATCCAGGCCTTCCGCAATCTCCGGACCATCCATGCGCGCCGCCTGTTGGGAGGGGTCGTACATCAGAGCCAGCCCAAGCTTGCGGCATTCGCGAGCGTATTTCAACATGGCGGCGGGATCGTTCGGCGAGATTACGACCCAATCCGGCCGCGGGGTGACATCCTGCAACGAAAGCTCGGCGGCGCTGCCCATCGCGCCGGGATAGAACGATGCGAGCTGGCATCCGCTCCGGTCGGTGGTGACAAAGAAGGAGCCGGTGTAACAATCCGGAATCTCTTTCGTCAGCGTAGTATCCACGCCGACGAGGTGCAACGCGGCGCGATATTCATCGAAGTCCTTGCCCACCGTGGCCATCAGCCGCGGCCGTTCGCCCAGCAGGGCCAGGGTGTAGGAGATATTCCCGGCGATCCCGCCGCGATACCGGACCATGGTGTCCACCAGGAACGACAGACTTAGGGAATCCAGTTTATCCGGCAGGATCTGTTCGCGAAATAAACCCGGGAAAGTCATCAGGCAATCGAACGCAACCGACCCGGTGAGGACGATATTCATGAGATTCTCCCGCACAAAAAGCGCCCTCGTTGCGAGAGCGCCGCGGAAATATGGTACCATGCGCAAATGCCTTTGTCAAAAAAGATGCCATCCGGACATGCCGGTTTTAACCGATGGGCGCGCTCGGCGTCGGTTCTATTTCTCCTGCTCCTGCCGGCGGCGTGCGCGCGTTCGGCCGCCAAGACCGGTCCGACCGCCACAGCGACGCTCAACATCCCGTCGGCAACGGCCGCTCCCACGCTCCCGCCGACAGCGATTTCCACCCCCACGCAGTCGCCGGATCAGCATCTGGTTCTGGGGGATCGCGCGCTGCTATACGGAGATTATGAAACGGCGAAGGAAAATTACAGCGCCGCGTTGGCGGCGGGCGTGGAAAGCGAGCGCGCGGCTTTCTTCCTCGCCCGGGCGAGCGAGCTTACCGGCGACGCGGCCGGCGCCCGCGCCATGCTGCAAAGTATGATCCAAAACCATCCGGCGGGGGAGTACGCGGCGCGCGCCAATTTCCTGCTGGGTGAAATCGCAGCCGAGCTGAAGGACTACCCGGCGTCGATTGCCGCCTACCAGAATTTTCTTTTGCTCTCTCCGGGTCTCCTGACGGACGTGGCGCAAGAAAGCGTAGGGGATTCCTCGCTCGCCGCCGGATTGACCGATCAGGCGGTGCAGGCTTACGACGCGGCCGCCTCCGCCTCCGATCCGGCCAATGCGCTTCGCCTGAAGGAAAAGGAAGCCAACACACTGCGCGATCACGGGTCGGCGGAAGCGGCGATGGCCCTCTACGAAAGCGTGCTGGGTTTGGTGACGTCCGACACCGCCCGCGCCCGCCTCAACCGGAAGATCGGCGGGATCCTTATCGCGCTGGACCGCAAGCCGGAGGGCTACGCGCGCTACCAGACCGCGCTGCAGTATCCCGAAACCGACGACGCCTTCCTGTGCTTGGCAGACTTGCTCGACGCCGGGTACACGGTGGACGACCTGACGCGCGGGGTGATTGATTTCTACGCCGGGCAATATTCAACTTCGGTCACCATGCTTTCCTATTATCTATCGGCCTCCCCGGCGGCGGAGCCGGCCAAGGCCCACTACTTCCGGGGACTTGCCTACCGCGCCCAAGATCAACCACAGGAAGCAACGGCCGACCTGGACGCCGCGGCCGCGCTCGGACCCGACACCGGTTACTGGGACCTGGCGATTTTCGATTCGGCGTACACGCGTTGGGCCTGGCTGGACGACTATGCAGGCGCCGTCACTGTTCTCACCGGACTGGCCGACGCGTCGCCGACACATCCGCGGGCGGCGGAGGCGCTGTTCGACGCCGGGCGAATCGCCGAGCGCGGCAACGATTTGGCGGGCGCCGCGAAATTGTGGAACCGCGTTGCGAATGATTACCCGGCGGACGCAAATGCCGCCGAGGCGAGGCATCTGGCGGGCATTTCGCTCTACCGCGCCGGGGATTACGCCGGGGCGGAAACCGCTTTCCGCGCGCTGGATTCTTCCACCGACGGCTGGACCCGCTCGCGGGCTCTCTTCTGGACGGCCAAGACGCTGGAAAAGCGCGGGGATTCCAACGGCGCGCACCAGACGATGGAACAGGCTGCGGCGGCCGCGCCCACCGATTATTATTCGGTGCGCGCAGCGGACCTGCTGGCGGGCACCGCGGCCTTCACGAGCGCGAAGGATATCAACCTGGTGTTCGACCTCGACGCCGAGTATGCCCAGGCGGAGATCTGGGTCCAGACAGTCGTCGTGCTATTATCTTCGACCGACCTTGAACAACACTACGCCTTGGCCCGGAACGATCCGCACATGCTGCGCGGACAGGCGCTGTGGGATCTTGGGATGTACGACGCGGCCGAGAGCGAGTTCGACGCCTTGTGGCTTTCGGCGGCGAAGGATCCGGCCGAGTCGCTTTACCTCAGCCGCTATCTGTTATCCATCGGATATTATTCGGGCGGGATCCAGGCCGCGCGGAATGTGCTCGACGATGACGGATTGAGCGACGCGCAGACGCTTTCCGCGCCCGCCTATTTCAACCACGTGCGGTTCGGACCATATTTCGAGGAACTGCTGATCCCGCAGGCCGTCCGCTTCAGCTTCGATCCGCTGTTGCTCTTTTCCCTAGTGCGGCAGGAATCGCTCTTCGGCATTTCGGCCGTCTCCTCCGCCAACGCCCACGGCCTGATGCAGCTGATCCCCTCCACCGCCGAGGAGGTTGCCGGCAAGCTCGGGATGACGGGGTTGACCCAATCGGATCTTTACCGGCCGGTGATCAACGTTCAACTCGGTTCGAAATACCTGGCGATGCAACGCGACGGCTTCTCCGGCGATCTTTTTCTGGCGCTCGCCGGGTATAACGCCGGCGCGGGCAACGCCGCAATCTGGCAAACCTTCGCCGGCGGCGACGACGACCTGCTGCTGGAGGTCATCCGTTCCGACGAGACCCGGAATTACATCCGCCGGATTTATGAAAATTATGCGATTTACAGGGATTTGTATCAGGTGAAGTAATCGATCATCATTATTACGGAGATGGCATGAACAAGAATGTAGGGGCGAACGGCCGTCCGCCCCTACATTCTTTTATTTACATTTTACGTTTATGGATATGCCTCTGGATTCTTTAATTTCGCTCGGTACGCAATCCGGAATTTACGAACCTTTGGATTAATCGTCAGCCGGCAATACATCTGGTCCGGGTTGTTCTTGAAATAATTTTGATGATAATCCTCGGCCTGATAAAAAACGGTGAAGGGAACGATCTCCGTGACGATCGGAAGCGACCATACCCCCTCTGCATCAATCTCGTGTTTGGTCTCTTCCGCGGTCTTCCGCTGTTCCTCGCTGTGATAATAAATCGCCGAGCGGTATTGCGTGCCCACGTCCGGCCCCTGGCGATTGAGCGTGGTCGGGTCGTGCGTGTGCCAGAAAATTTCCAGCAGGTCCTTATAGGGTACGATCTTCGGATCGAAAGCGATTTGCAGCGCTTCGGCGTGGCCGGTCATGCCGGAAGAGACTTCCTCGTACGTCGGGTTTGTTTTTTCCCCGCCGGTGTAGCCCGAAATCACACGCTCGACCCCGCGCACGTCCTGAAAAACCGCCTCCACGCACCAAAAGCATCCTGCGGCAAATGTTGCCTTTTCCAATGTTTCAGCCATGATAACCCACCCTTTCTATTGAGTCTGCAATTGGTCAGCTTTGCAAAAAACATTTATTTGAGGTTATATCTGTTTGGTATTAATATACTCCCGGTCTGCGGTTTTGTCCGTTTCCTTAATCACATTATTAAAAGAAGCGGAGAAATTTCACTAAGGTGATTTATTCCGGTGCCGACCCAGCCCCCTCCCTAAATTCGATTCTTCCGTACGGAAGGAATTAAGTCGCCTCCCCCTTCCCATTATGGGAAGGGGGAGGAAAGGAAAAACTTTCTTTATCTCGGGTGCAATCTACGGGCGGGGGTTAGGTCAGCGGTCGATGGAAAGGCGGAACGCCTTTAATATGAATCCACCAGCGACTTTATCCGCAGCGCTCTGCGCACCCGCGCCGCATTCCAACCGGCGGGCAGGGGGACGGTGATGCGGGCGGTTGTCCGGGCGGGAAGATCGAAGTAGTTGTCGCTGAAGACGGCGTCCGACCCTTCCAATGCGAGCTCTACAAACAGCGCCAGCTTTTTAGCGGATACTTTGATGACAATCTCTTCGCCTTTGACGCCGACGGCCGCATTCAATTCCGGATCACCCAGTGGGAGATGCTTGAAAGGCGCGAAGGGCGATACGCACGAAGCAACCTTCGACCGGCTCTGCCACAACTCGCAAACCAGAATCCGGTCGCGGCGGTTGCCTTCGTCCACCCGCCCGGTGAAATCGAGCGTGCACACGGGCGTATCCGCAAGCGGAGCGGCGGTCAGGCGCTCCCGGCCGGATTCGACAACTTTCCCGCCG
>PLND01000027.1 GCA_003141675.1 Anaerolineae bacterium | reverse complement strand
TGGCGTGGGCATTCATGCCCGCGTGCTTCCCGCCAAGAGCGCGCGGGGATGACGAACAAAGTCTATGGTCGATGGTCCAAAGTCTATGGTCTAAAGTGCTATACTCGAACCGGAGCACGGTACGGTGAATCGAATCGTCGCTCGCCATAATCTGGATGCACAACGATGCTGCCTGCTCGTCCAGGGCGATATCACCCAGGAGCAGGTGGATGCCATCGTCAACGCAGCCAACAGCCGTCTGCAGCACGGCGGCGGCGTGGCGGGCGCGATCGTACGCCGGGGCGGGGCGGAGATCCAGGCCGAGAGCGATGCCTGGGTGCGGGTGCACGGCGAGGTCCCCCACGATCGGCCGGCGGTAACCGGCGCAGGCCGCCTGAACTGCAAGGCGGTCATCCACGCGGTCGGGCCGGTGTTGGGCGAGGGGGACGAAGACGCCAAGCTGCGCTCCGCAATCCTCGGTGCGCTCGATGCCGCCGGCAAGCTTGGTTTTGTTTTCGTCGCTTTGCCGGCGATCAGCACCGGGATCTTCGGCTTCCCCCGCGAGCGCGGGGCGCGCGTGATATTTCAGGCCGTCGAGGATTACGCCCTGGCAAATCCCGGCTCCTCCCTGCGGGAAATCCGCGTGACGATCCTCGACGACCCAACCCTGGATATTTTCCGGAAGGAATTCGAAAAGCGGTGGAAATAATCACCAGCAAGACCAACGAAAAGATTCGATTGATCCGCTCGCTCCAGGAGCAGCGGAAGGCGCGCGAGCGGGAGCGGCTTTACGTCATGGAAGGCGCGCGCCTCGTGGAGGAGGCGGCCGCAGCAGGGGCGCGGGCGCGCATCATCCTGCACGACGGGCGGTTAGGAGCGCGCGAACGCTCGGCGGTCAACCGCTTGGCCTCGGCGGGAGGCGAGGTGTTGGAAACCAGCGCCGATGTGTTGCGCTCCTGCAGCGATACCGCCACACCCGCGGGTCTGCTGGCCGTCTTGGAATGGCCGGAGCTGGCGCTCCCCCAACCGCTGGAGTGGGTCGTGATTGCGGATGGAATATCCAATCCCGGCAATCTCGGAAGCTTGATGCGCGCCGCGGAGGCGTTCGGCGTCCAAGCGCTGATCTTGGCTCCGGGGTCGGTGGACGCGTTCAATCCCAAGGTTGTGCGCGGCGGGATGGGCGCGCACCTTCGGTTGCCCATTCGGATGCTGGATTGGAAGCAAATCCGCACGCTGCTCGACGGGTTCCACATTTGGCTGGCGGAGGCGCGCGAAGGGAAACCGGTTGAAACGATGGATTGGAGCGGACGCTCGGCGCTCATCCTCGGCGGGGAGGCCGCGGGACCGGGCGATCCGGCGCGCGAGCTTGCCGTGGGATCGGTCCACATTCCGATGAGTGGAAAGATCGAATCCCTCAACGCCGCGGTGGCGGGAGGAATTCTGCTGTATGAAATCGCCCACTTAAGAAATAAGAAATAGAATTAATCAGCGGGGAAATTTTATATTTTGCGGGCAATCTATTGCGCGGTGCACTACCCCAAATGGGAAGGGCCCTGCGAAGGATACAGCCCTCGAAGAGGGCTTCGTATCCCAGCGCCGCGATTCATCGCGGCGCGTCGGTCGCGCGGGAATAAATCCCCGCGCTATGACACAATGCCCNNTCATGAATACGGAGGCGAAAATAAAAAAACGCCTCCGGCTGAAAGGCCGGAGACGGGTTGAATGATCTATACTTGAACGCTTAAAAGAATCCTTCTACTTCTTCCTCTTCTTTTTACCTTTAACTTTCATAACCGTTTTGCGCGCAACCTTCTTCGCGACCGGCTTTCGGACTGCGGGTGCGGCTTTTTTCGCCTCCGGTTTCCGGTCCATCCACTCGATCACCGCGTCGCCGAATTCGGAGCATTTCACTTCCCTGGCTCCGCTCATCAGGCGGGCGAAATCGTAGGTGACGGTTTTGGCGGCGATCGCGCCTTCCATCCCGAGCAAAATCCGGTCGGCCGCTTCGCGCCAGCCCAGATAACGCAGCATCATCTCGCCCGAGAGAATCAACGAACCGGGGTTGACCTTGTCGAGGTCGGCGTACTTGGGCGCGGTGCCGTGGGTGGCTTCGAATACCGCGTGCCCGGTGACGTAATTAATGTTTCCGCCGGGGGCGATGCCGATCCCGCCGACCTGCGCCGCCAGCGCGTCGGATAGGAAATCCCCGTTCAGATTGGGGCAGGCGATCACGTCGAATTCGTCGGCGCGGGTGATGGTTTGTTGGAAGGTGATGTCGGCGATGGCGTCCTTGATCAGCAGCCGTCCCGCCTCCAGAGCGGACTTCTGTTCGGCGTTGGCCGCCGCCTCGCCGCGCGCGGATTTGGTCCGTTCCCATTGCGACCAGGCGTAGACCCGCTCGCCGAACTCGCGTTCGGCCACGGCGTAGCCCCAATTGCGGAAAGCCCCCTCGGTGAATTTCATGATGTTGCCTTTGTGCATGAGGGTAACGGAGCGCCGGCGGTTGTCGAGCGCATACTGGATCGCGGCTCGCACCAGCCGCTCCGTGCCTTCGCGTGAAACGGGTTTGACGCCCACGGCGCTCGATCCCGGAAAGCGGATCTTTTCGTATTCCTTCGGAAATTGTTCGCGGAGGATGTCGAGGAAGCGCCGCGCTTCGGGCGTGCCTTCCTCGAATTCGATCCCGGTGTAGATGTCTTCCGTGTTCTCGCGGAAGATCACCATATTCACCTTTTCCGGGTGCAGAACCGGCGAGGGCACGCCGGGCATGTAGCGCACCGGGCGCAGGCAGACGTACAGATCGAGCCGCTTGCGCAACGCTACATTGAGTGATCGGATTCCGCCGCCGATCGGGGTGGTCAGCGGTCCCTTGATGCCCACCAGGAAATCGCGGAAGGCGCTGACGGTGCTCTCCGGCAGCCAGGTGCCGAATTGCTGGAATGCTTTTTCACCCGCGAACACTTCCATCCAGGCGATCTTGCGGTTCCCCGCGTAGGCTTTGGCCACGGCCGCATCCAATACGCGCACCGACGCGCGCCAGATATCCCTTCCCGTGCCGTCGCCTTCGATGAACGGGAGGATCGGCCGCTCGGGAACGTGCAGCCGGCCGTTCCGAAGCGTGATGCGTTCGCCGTCGGCCGGCGGTATCAGTGTTGGTTCGATCATAGGCAACCTTCCGTTGAAAATCGTGATGGGGTTGTAGAAGCGGCCAGATTATAGCACGAGCGGCAAGGTGAAAAATAAATTCGCCCGGGCTGCTCTCCATACCGGAAAGTCCCTTCCGGCGGAGAAATACAAACGGGCCGGAGATTGATTCCGGCCCGAGGGTGATTGCGTTTCGGCACCGGGCCTAACCGTTCGGCGGGTGCGGAGGAGCAGAAGTTCAGGACATGGCAACCGGTCCCGCCGGACCGGCCGCGTCGGGGGAGGCGCCGGGTTTGGGCGCGGCCGGCGGAGCATTCCGCTTGCGCAGGATAAGATAAGCGGCAATTCCACCGCCGATCAGGAGGATTACCATGCAGCAACCGCACAGGAGGAACGCCACGATGGCGATCGCGGTCGTTCATCCGCCGCCGAGGGCGCTTTGCGCTGTGAAGTTGAAGGGAGTGCCGGAAACGGACATGTCCCAAATCGCGTTGTTGGCGCCGACCGTCCCCGGCATCTGGACGGCCCATTCGCAGCTGAACAGGGCGGCGTCGGTTGTGGTGCATGGGAAACCGTTCCAGGAAAGATCGAGGTAGAAAGTCCCGCTTTGAATTTCCAGGCGCCGGACGGTCAGGCGGTTGAAATCATCCGCCAGCCCTTTCTTCAGCGCATCCAGGGTGTCGAAGCTCTTGGAGGCGGTGCACTAGATATCCTCCCCGTGTTGCTCCTGGGTAAAACCGCCAATGTTGCTTTGAAGTTGAATGGTCATATTCTGGCAAATTGTGCTTTCGGAATATCCGGAGGCGGTGCTCAGGGTTTGGATTTGGGCTTTGCTGATTATTTCCACGAGTTGGAACTCCGACGATCCGTCGGATTGGACGGCCGTCAGAAATTGAAGAATTATTTTGGCGTTCGGATCGGGCCGGGGTTTTTCCGGGGGATGGAAGGCCGAGAGGACCAGCGGGAGAAACAGAAACAACGAAAGGATCTTTTTCCGATGAACGAGGTCTCCTAGGAAAACAAATTGGATGAAAGGCTGGAATCGCTGGTTATTTTCGGCTTTGGCTAACTGTTCGGATTGCCTGCGCGGGTGGCGGCGGGCGTCTTTCCGGGTGCGCCATTTTTCCGCCGGATCAGGAAGAATACCAACCCGCCGGCCGCTAATAGGATGATGCAGCAGCACGCAAGCAGGCACAGCGTGCCGATAACCGCAAGCGTCGAATCGATCTCCAGAGCCGTGCTGCTGAGTGTGCTTTCCGCGCGGATGTGGGTCGAACCGCTCATCGTCATCAGATTCCATTTCAAGGTGCGGCCGCTCTTTACATCGGCGTTGGTGCTGACCACATTACCCGGTACTTCCACGATCCACCACGCATCGACGCCGTACGGCATGTTGGCATCCCAGGTGAAGGACGAACCGATATTTGCCGCTAAATCATAATAGAAATGACCTCCGGCGATCTCCAGCCGGTCGAAAGACCCATTGGGTACCGCCTGCTTGGTGATGGACCGCAATCCGTCCAGATCCGTAAACGGCGTAGAGGCGGTACAGGTCAGGCCACCATCCTGCTCTGTCTTGGTCCACCCCGACATTCCCTGCAGGCTCCCGTTGAACTCGCTGCAGACATTTGTTTCGGGGAAGTTGGGAAGGCCTTTAAGCAGCGCCATGATTTCCTTGGACAGAATAACTTCCATTTTAAATGTTCCATCTCCGCCGGAACCCACCACCGAGGTTATTTGGATTGTGATCGTCGGTTTTGCCTGCGTCCCCGGAAGCGGTGATACGGAAAACGCGCAAAGCAAAATCGAAAATGCCGCCAGGAGAGTGGTGAACGCTTTTCTTGTCATGGAAGGCTCCTTGGGTTATGCGGGTTTCGGCTGCCAGGCCGGGTACATATCGTTGGATGAATCGTCCGTCAGTCGAGTTTTCTCACCCCCGGTGATCATCATCAGGAAGATATGCGTGCTTCCGCCGCGCGCGGTCGTGTAAGCGATCCATTGCCCGTCGGGCGACCAATCCGGATCGGAATTGCCTAGCCGGTCGGTGAGCGCGCTGGTGCAGGGCGCGCGTTTAGAAAGATCCGTTGTTACCACGCAGATCTCGCTGCCGTTATCGATGATGCGGGTGTAGGCAAGAAAATCCCCGTTGGGCGAGACGGCCGGATCGGCTTCGATATAATCTCCGGCCATCATCGTGACCACGACCGGATCGGAACTGGTCTGGCGGCTGTCCCACCGGTAAACGCGCGTCGTTCCGGTGACGTTGAGAATGAAATACAACGTGGAGCCGTCCGGCCCCCAGGCCGGGTTCCATTCCTGCGGCATGTTATAGGGATGGTTTTTGTGCAACGCGCTGATGTTGGTTAGCCCAGATCCGTCGGGTTGCATCGCAAAGATATGAGCCTGGTTGGTGTTCCGAAACGAAACGAATGCAACTAGCCCGGTCTTGGGAGAAACCGCCGGATAAACATCGTCCCCGGGAGTATTGGTGAGATTGACCGGATCCGTGCCGTCGGCGTTCATCACGAAGATATCCTTCTTGCCCTCCGCTCCCGCCGACTCGTAATAAATTTTCAACCCGTCAGCCGACCAGGCCACCCGGCCTTTGTTGGCCGCATCGGATGTGAGCTGGCGGATTTCCTTGGTGAGAAGGTTGTAGATATAAATCTGGTAGTGCTGGCCGTTGCGGTTGCTGACGAACGCCAGCAGGCTGCCTCCGCCGACCGCCGTCGGTTCGGGCGTCGCTTTCACCGGCTCTGCGGTCGGCCGCTGGATCACCGCGATGGGCGTATCGGTCTTGCCGGTCGCGGTGGGGGATGGCATTTTTGTCGGGCTCGCGGTGGATGATGTTGAGATGATCGACGCGGGGGAATTCTTCGCTCCGATGGACGGCAAACCGCCGCTGAGCGCGTACCCTCCGACGGCAATCCCCGTCGCGAGCAAACACAGCAGCGCGCCGATCCCCGCCAGGAGCGGGGCCGTCGGCCGGAATCGTCCGGGCGTCTGCGGTTCCGCGCCGGAAAAAGGTTCGCCGGGGATTTTTTCCAGGGTGGGTTTTTCGGGCGTCCGGCGGATCACCGTGAGCGGTTCCCGCGACGCGGGGGTGACGGTGTCGGGAGAAGTCTCCGACACCGGGATCTCCCCCTTCAGCGCCGCCAGAAAATCCTTCACGCTGGCGAACCGATCCGAGGGGCTGAGCGACATCGCCTTCAAGATCGCCCGGTCCACCGCGGGGCTGAGCTTGGGATTCAGCTCGCGGATGGGTTTCAGCGGCGCCTGGCTCAGCGTCCGGTCCAGACTGTCGGGTGGAATCTGCCCGGTGAGCAGGTTGTAGAGCGTGGCGGCCAGTGAGTATTGATCGGTGCGGGAGTCCGTTGGGCTGCTGCCGTATTGCTCCGGCGGGGCGAAGCCCGGAGTGAGACTGCGCGCGCCGGTGGTGGTTACACCGCCGGCTTCGCTGGCTTTGGCGATCCCGAAATCCACCAGCACCGGTTTGCCTTCCGGCGTGACCTTGATGTTGGCCGGCTTGATGTCCCGGTGGGTCACCGGCGGGTGCTGGGTATGAAGGTAGGTGAGCGCGTCGCAAATTTCCCCGCACCAGGACATCACCTGCGATTCCGGAATGGCGCCCTGCTGTTCGAGAATCGTCTTCAGGTCATCCCCCGGGACGTAATCCATGATCAGGTATTGCAGGTCGCCTTCTATGAAGTGGTCGGTGACGCGGGGCAGGTTGGGGTGGCGCAGCGAAGCCAGGAGCACCGCTTCGCGTTTAAATTGTTTCACCGCCTGGGGAAGGGGGTTGAGGTTTTCCTTGATCGCAACCGGCACCAGCAGGACCGCGTCTTCGCCGCGGTAAACCGCGCCCATCCCCCCCCTGCCGACGATGCCGATGATCCGGTAACGGATGTGAAGCAGGTCGCCGGGCGTGAGGGTCATGCTTTACGCTCTTCTTCCGCCTCGACCCGTTCGATCTCGGGGAAGAATTGCCGGACGGTGCCTTCCACCCACCCGTGCAGGGTGCTGGGCGACAGCGGGCATCCGAGGCAGGCGCCTTCGAGCCTCACTTTGAGCACGTTGTTTTCCACCCCCAGGTAGCGCACCGCGCCCCCGTGGTATTGCTCGATATACGCGCTGAGCGATTCGATCAGGGCCTGAAGGGAATCGCGCGCTGAATTATCGCCCCGCGGGGTGTTTGCGGTCATCCGGCACTCCTTGGCCAAATTGTACCTTAACTCCCCGTTGACAGGCTGGTAAAGCGGGGTAAAGTTTCCGCGATGGATATCGAACTTTTGCGACGCCTTGCGTCCCCGGAAGGATGCGGTGCGCTCCGCATGGCCTGGGAATTGGAACGGGGCGAGGAGCATTTCCTCGACGTCTGGACCGCCCTGCAGCGGGCGGGCGCGGACAAGGAGCTTGCGCGCGGCGCGCTCGAGACGGTCCTCCTCCGCGCGCGGGCGGAGAGGAAATTCTCCCGCGCCCGGGAGATGTTTTTCACCCGCGAAGGGTTGGAGCAGGCTTCGGCCGAACCCCTCTCCCGCCACCGCGCCGCGCGCTTCCGCGGGCTGGAACGGATCGCGGACCTTGGGTGCGGAATCGGCGGGGACACACTCGCCCTGGCCGAGTGCGCGCCGGTGTGGGCCGTGGACCTGGACGCGCTGCGTCTCCGCATGGCGCGGGAAAATCTCCGCGCCTACGCGCCCGCCCGCCCGGTACGCTTCCTTCTCGCCGATCTCCTGCGCCCGGTCTTTTCCACCGCCGCGCGGAAGGGCATGGCGTTCTTTTGCGATCCGTCGCGGCGCGAGGATTCCCACCGTGTGTTCTCGGTCCGCCGGTATTCCCCGCCGCTGGCGGAGATCGTACGTCTGTATGGAGAGGATGCCGCGGCGCTGTGCGTAAAAATTTCCCCCGGCGTGCGCTGGGAGGAGATCGAAGAAGAACCGTGCGAGGTGGAATTTGTCTCCTTCGAAGGAGAACTCCGGGAGGCGGTGCTGTGGTACGGGCCGTTCCGCACCGCAATCCGTCGCGCGACGATCCTTCCCGCGGACGTGACTATGTGTGAGACGGAGCCCTCTAGCGATGCGATCTCTGCGCCGCGCGCGGTGCTTTACGAACCGGACCCCTCGCTCCTGCGCGCGGGCCTGGTGCGGCAACTCGCGGCGCGCTTGGGGGCGGCGCGCATCGATCCGGAGATCGCCTACCTGACCGCCGACGAGTTCCATCCCACGCCTTGGGCGCGAGCCTACCGGATCGAGGAAGCGATGCCGTTCGGATTGAAGCGGCTGCGCCAGTGGCTGCGGGCGCGCGGGGTGGGACGGGTGACGGTGAAGAAACGCGGCTCTCCGCTGGAACCGGATGAATTGGAACGACAATTGAAATTGCGGGGAGAGGAAAGCCGGATCCTGTTCCTGACCAAAGTCCGCGGGAAACCCTACGTGTTGATCGCAGAAAATATTTAAAATCGAGGCGGTTTTATGGACCGCGTCGGTCTTAATTCCGTCTTTGGATGGTTGCAGGGTGCAGACTATGATTCCCCCTTGATAGAATGGGAATTTGGTTTCCGATAGCTTAATGAACTGAAATCTAAAAGGGTCTTTTATCCTTGAAATGAAAAGAACAAAAAACGCTTTTAGTTCATTCGAACAGTGAGGCGGTCAGGTAACTGTCGCGGGGGTTGCCCGGGGAATTCCCCGCTTGCATTGCCGGCCGGAGGACATTATCATCGGTCCAGGCGTGCGCTCCGGACCCGCTTCCGGCGGGGATGGAGCGCGACGGGGTTTATGGCGCAACGACACGAGCTCTTGAGTTGGAACGACGTCGACAAACTGATCGACGTGCTCATACCGCAGTTCCGCGGCGAGTATGACGCGATGGTGATCATCACCCGCGGCGGGATCGTCCCGGGCGGCCTGATCAGCGAAGTGCTCGACATCAAAACCCTGCTCACCGCCTCGGTGGATTTTCCGGAACAGGCGGACAAGCCGCTCCTGGCCTGGCCGAACTTTGTGCAGTTTCCGGAGGACGAGCTCCTCAAAGGCAAGCGCCTGCTGGTAGTGGACGACGTGTGGGGATCGGGGCGCACCATCACCGCCGTGAAGAACCGCATCCTGGGCGCGGGCGGGATACCGGAACTGTGCGTGCTTCATTACAACCCGTACCGCAGCCTGTTCGGCACGTCGCGCCCGGAATATTTCGGGGCCACCACCGACGCACGGATCATCTATCCGTGGGAGAGCGGGCGCGGGTTGGATCACATACTCCTCGACCGCGGAGGCGAGGAACAGTGAGAATAAGTCGGGTTGGTGAACGAGGGAGGCTATAGCACAAGGAGATTGCCATGCGCAAGTCCGTCATTATTCCCCTCATTGTCTGTGCACTGTTGGGCATGCTTTTATCGGGATGCGGAATTATCGGCGGGGCGTTTACCCTGCCGGAAGGTGAGGCCAGAACAACCCCCGGCTCGAGCGGCACCGTTCCCACCTCGGGCGCGGGCGGGGAAACGCCCGCGGTCAATACGCCTCTTCCGATGCAAACGATCACCCTGGCGCCCACCGGATTACCGAGCCTGCCCTCCGGTTGCGTCGATGCGCTCAGCGTGACGCTTGACGATTACGGAAAGACGCTTTGCGTGGGCGGGACGATTGCCAGCCTTGCCTCATCGCACGGCACCTACTACGTTTATTTCAGCAACGTACGCGGCAAGCTCTATATGATGGGCACCGACTGGGTGGACCGGATCGGCTTGCGCGCGGGCGAATGCGCCTACGCCGAGGGTAAGCTTTCGCGAGACGGCGTCTCGCCGGTAATGCCGATCACCCCCTTCACGCTCAAGCGCTGCCCGGTGGCGCCGCCGAGCACGGCGCCGACCCGCGCGGCCAACCTCCCCTCCAACTGCATCTATGCCCTCGAGGTCACCAAGGACGACATCGGCAAGAAGGAATGCGTGGGCGGGACCGTCGCGCTCACCGAGACGGCCGGGACGGGGTACCGGATCTACTTCTTCACCGATAAAACCCTCGGGTTGCACCTGGTGGCAGCCTNNGGGGCGGGGAGTGAACTCCGGAGATTGCATCTACGTCACCAACCAGGTTGTCCACGCCGACCCGGATACGGGCGGCCCGATCCTGACGGTTATCCCGAGCCAGGTGAATTTCTGTCCGTCGGCATAACATAGAGGACGGCGAAAAAGTTCTTTATTCGGGATTAAGTAAATGCTTCCCGTGTCCGTAATTGGAAAAGGAATGATTCATGGAAAAATTTTCGTCTGACCAACCCGTGCGGGGAATTCGTCGGACGAAAGGAAGTTTATAGAACTTACGACCGGAAAAGATCGGGATAAACACTCGTTGGACGTTATACTGTTAAATTGGCGGATGAATTCATTGCGGTGGTGTCGAGCGATCGTATCGTCGACCGGAAAACCATCCAGCGGTATTTTCTTCAGAAAAGAATCCAGGGATAGATACATGCTTCCAGGGCCGGATGCCATTTCCGACCAGTAGGATGTTGGGCCATTCAATCTCGTCTACTCATTCGATATAATCAAATGATAGTAATAAAACGAATACAAATTGGTGAGGCTGATCTCTTCAAACGAATGAGACTCGAATCCCTGCGAGATGCGCCTTATGCTTTTTCATCCACATACGAGTCGGCATTGCGTCGGAGCGCTGAAAGTTGGCAAGAACAAGCGGATAGTACTGCTCAAGGAACCGACCGAGCGACGTATATTGTGTTTTCTGATAATTCTCCAATAGGAATTGCGGCACTTTACAGAATCGCAAGGCAAGCCGATGTTGGAGAAGTGATCCAGGTGTGGGTCGCTCCTGAATATAGAGGTAAAGGGGTTGCGAGGGATTTGATGGACGCTGTCTTCAAGTGGGCGAGCAAAAATAGGTTCCACACAATCCAGGCTACAATAACGGAGGGAAATACCAGAGCACTCAAGTTCTATCGCAAATATGGGTTTACTATCGCAAATGAGATTTCAGTGGATAGCTCAGATGATATAGTCCTGGTGCGAGAGGTCGAATCAGAATTTTCATAAGAAACTAAGTCATAAAGGGAATCAGTTTCATGAAAGTAAATAATCAGGAGCAAAATGGCCCACCAGCGGCTGCAGTCCCCTCGCTTCGCAACCGTACATGTTCCTGAAACCACAGGAACATGTACGCTACCCCCGCATCGCGAGGGCAAGCGCGAGGGCAGGCGCTCCGGCCTACGCTTCGTCATCGCATAGGTTCCCAAACAACACGGGAACCTATGCACTACCCCCGCTTCCCCTGCTACGCGAGGGCAGGCGGGATACTAGTTTTAGCCAAGGTTCAAAGAGAAAACGCTGAATTGCGATTTAAGATTTCCTGTTAAAATGGTGTCTGCATTGCGGAAGTGGCCAGGCACCAAATTGACCCCCGGAGCAATCGCCAACAATATTTTGGGTGGGTGATGAATTGCGCAGGGGGGTGAGCCGCCAGCCGTTGGGCACAGGCAATCAGAGGGTAATGTGAAATCGTACTCACCCATAAATTTTAACGAGAAGTTTTCCAAATTCGTAGAACTGTGGTCTCCGAGAATCATTGCGGAAATGAACGATTATCAGTTCAAACTTGTGAAATTTACTGGTGAGTTTGTATGGCACAGTCACAAAGATACCGACGAAGTATTTATTGTGCTTTCTGGTGAAATGGATATTGAATTTCGAGATGGTGCAGCCCGTGTTAAGGAGGGTGAACTGTTTGTAATTCCAAAAGGGACCGAACATCGAACTCGCGCTGATAATCTGTGTCAGGCTCTGGTAATTGAGCCACGGGGTGTAGTCAATACTGGAGATACGGTTGGTGCGCTCACGGAATCGGGCAACATTTGGGTATAGAGCCCAACGCGCGGCTGCAGCCTGCCGCTGACTCTGAACCAAACCGTTGAGCGACTCTACGAAATGGGGAAAATAGAGGACGCATGGAACTCCGGATTGTCATTCCTGCTCAACTCGTTGTTCCTCGCGCCGAAACCTTTCGGAAGCTATTTGATAACCTTTGACAATTTCGGCACTTTCGGATTGTTTTTTTGGAAAGCGCCGATATAATAGAATGCGTCTAGCCGACTGACCCTCAAGGATCCCCTATGTCGTCCATTAATGAAGTGGAACAGCGTATTACTGAACTGCTGAGTCAAATGACTCTGCCGGAAAAAGTAGCCCTTCTTTCCGGTATAGATAACTGGCGCACCGCCGCCCTGCCGCGTCTAGGCATTGCCTCGATGGTGGTAACCGATGGTCCGCACGGCGTGCGCGCCAACCAACATGAAGCCGGGCGCATCTCCGGCGCCACCACGTTCTTTCCCGCCGGCGTCTCCATGGCCGCCAGTTGGAACCCGCTCCTGGTCGAGCAGGTTGGCGCGGCGCTGGGCGCGGAAACGCGCGCCATGGGCTGTGATGTTCTGCTTGGCCCGTGCGTCAACATCGTCCGCGACCCGCGCGCCGGCCGCAATTTCGAAAGCATGGCGGAAGATCCGCATCTGGCTGGGCGCATCGGCACAGCGTATGTGAAAGGCGTGCAAAGTCAGAACATTGGCACCTCCGTGAAACACTATGCCTGCAATAACTATGAATTTGAGCGCGGGCGCGCCAGTTCCAACGTAGATGAGCGCACGCTCCGTGAAATCTATTTGCCCGCTTTTGAAACGGTGGTGAAAGAAGCGCGCCCCTGGACGCTGATGTGCTCCTACAACCGCATCAACGGCGTTTACGCCTGCGAGAACCGCCACCTGCTCCGCGAGATTCTCAAAGACGAGTGGGGCTTTACCGGCTTGGTGGTTTCAGACTGGGGCGCCAACCACTCCACGGTTGATTCGCTGGTGGGCGGGTTGGATTTGGAAATGCCCGGCCCAGCCAAGTATTACGGCCGCCTGCTCACCGATGCCGTATATGAATGGCGTATTGATGAAGCCGTCATTGACGAAAGCGCCCGCCGGATTTTACGCACGCTCTTCATGGCAGGCAAAGTGAAGACCTCCGCAACACCCGCCCCCGGAGCTGTCAATACGCCCGAACATCAGCAAGTGGCACGCGCGCTGGCGGAGGAATCCATCACCCTGCTCAAGAACGACGGCAACCTTCTGCCGTTGGACGCCGCGCAGATTAAGACACTGGCCGTCATCGGCCCGAATGCGGCGGTAGCGGTGAGCGGCGCGGGCAGTTCGCGCGTGGAAGGCGCGCATCGCATCAGCCCCCTGGAAGGGCTGAAGGCTGCGCTGGGAAAAAAGGTTGCGGTGGAATATGAACCGGGCTGTGACAACCAAACCGACGTTCCCGCGGTGCTTCCGGCCTGGGTGCAGACGCCCGACGGCCAACCCGGCCTGCGCGGCGAGTACTTTAACAACGTCAACTGGGCGGGCCAGCCGGATTTGGTGCGCATCGACGGTCAGTTGGAATTCTGGGGATTTGGCAGTGGTCCGGCTGATAACATCGCCAGCAATCATTTTTCCGCACGCTGGGTGGGACGCATTACCGTGCCGGAGAGCGGGCAATATGCGCTCAAGCTCATTTGCACCGGCCGGTGCCGCGTATTTTGGGGTGGCGCTGTATTGTTTGACAACGTCGGCCCGGCGATGATGAACATTGAAGATTCCTTTGCTATGGCCGCAACCATGAGAGAATTAACTGCCGGTGTGCAGTATGAAATTAAGGTGGAGTATGCCCAGCATCCCGGCCAGGAATTTGCGAACTGGCGGCTGGGGCTGGGCCGCAATTACCGTCCCGGCGAAGATCAGCGCTTGGCGCGCGCGGTGGCGCTGGCCCGACGCGCCGACGTGGTGGTGCTGTGCGTCGGAATGCCGGAAGGTTATGAGTCCGAAGGCTTTGACCGGCCGAACATGGATTTGCCCGGTGCACAGAATGAACTGATTAACGCGGTGGTGCGGGTCAATCCGCGTACCGTGGTGGTGCTAAACACAGGCGTTGCCGTCACCATGCCATGGTTGGATGCAGTGCCTGCGTTATTGGAAGCTTACTACCCCGGCCAGGAGAATGGACACGCGCTGGCCAATATCCTGCTGGGTGCCGTCAACCCGTCCGGCAAACTGCCGGTGACTTTCCCCAAACGGTTGGAGGACATACCGGGCTATTTGTGCTCGTCCTACCCCGGCGCGCGTGACGTGATATACGGCGAGGGCGTGTTTGTAGGCTATCGCGGCTTTGACCAGCGCGCGCTGGAGCCGCTCTTCCCGTTTGGCTTTGGCCTTTCTTACACCACGTTTGCTTACAAGAGCGTCAAGGCCCCGGAGACGGCGAAAGCCGGCGAGACGGTGACGGTGCAAGTGACGGTGCAAAACACCGGCGCGCGGGCCGGGCAGGAAGTGGTGCAAGTGTACGTCCATGACCGCCAGGCCAGTGTGCCGCGCCCGCCACGCGAACTGAAAGCGTTCGCTAAAGTGGCGCTTCAACCCGGCGGGGTACAAACGCTCTCCTTTAAATTGGATGCGCGCGCTTTTGCGTTCTACGACGCGTGCCGGCGGCAGTGGATCGTGGAGCCGGGCGAGTTTGAAATTCAAATCGGCAGTTCCTCCCGCCACATTCACGCGCGCGCGGTGATTAAGCTGGAGTAGGTGTCGGGGATAATTCGTTAATAAGCAAACGCACACGTCGTGGGTTACGGCTGGTTTAGTCGGCGGGCGTGTTCTCTTTGAAATAGATGGAGTGAAAATCGTTCATCTCGGAGCGGCCGGGGGAGTGACTCAAAGCGATATTCTGGCGGCAATGGAGAACGCTGATGTGATCATCGTCGATATTATGGGGGATGCTCAACACCCGTTGACGGGTGAATTGAATCAGTTGCCGGAGCGCAATGTGCGACCCATTATCCCAACACATTACAGTATTAATGGCGAACCGCGCTATTATGGTTCAGCGACTCTGGATGAGTTTCTTCAGATAGTTCCATCAGACCTCACTATCGTGAAGCAGGGGAGCACGTTGCAAATCACGGCGAACATGCCTAAACAGATAGTAATCCTCGCCCCTGCGGCAAATGAGAAGTCGTAGGAGGGCAAGGAACACCGTACAATCACTCCATCCGGCCGACCCGTTCGCTTCGTTCACTCGTGGGAATGTGCGCAGAGCCGACGAAACGATCCTCTCGCGCGTGGTTCCGGGGCGGCCGAGCTTCGGGCGGCTGATGTAGGACGTTTGGCGGCAACCAGGCATCCGTCATTGTCGTCGACTGCCCGCTGGGAGACCTGACTATGGAAGAAGTCTCAATCCTCGAACTGTCCTCGAGAATGGCGTCTGGCGAAATCACTTCTGTCTCAATTACCGAAGACTACATCAAGCGGATTGAGAACATCGACCGGTCCGGTCCGTGCATCAACTCCATAATCGAACTTAACCCGGATGCCATCCCCGTCGCCATGGAGCGCGATAAAGAACGAGCTGTCGGCAGGGTGAGAGGCCCTTTGCACGGGATTCCAGTCCTTCTCAAAGACAACATTGGCACGCGGGACAGGATGACCACAACAGCCGGCTCGCTGGCGCTTGAAGGGTCTAATGCACCCTCCGATGCCTTCTTGGTGAAGAGACTCCGGAAAGCGGGGGCTGTCATTCTTGGCAAGACCAACTTGAGTGAGTGGGCCAACTGGCGGGGAAAGCACTCCGTGAGCGGTTGGTCCAGCCGAGGCGGTCTCACCCGCAATCCATACGCTCTCGATCGTTCCGCCTGCGGTTCCTCATCCGGATCCGCGGCGGCTGTTGCCGCCTCCCTCTGCGCAGGTGCCTTCGGAACCGAAACGGACGGCTCAATCATCTGCCCTGCGCAGACTTGCGGCGTCGTCGGCATCAAACCCACCTTGGGGCTCATCAGCCGAAGCGGAATAATCCCCATCGCTCACAGCCAAGACACGGCGGGCCCGATCGGTCGAACGGTACAGGATGTAGCTGTATTGCTAAGCTCTATTGCAGGAGTCGACCTCGAAGACCGCGTCACTCGGTCCGCACGAATGCATGCGCAACGTGAGTACACTCAATTCCTCACCGTGGATGGGCTCAAGGGTATGCGGATTGGGGTCGCCCGGAACATGCTTGGATCTGACAAGAGAGTTATCGCGATCGTTGAGTCGTCGCTACAGCTCATGCGCGATTTGGGCGCGGTGATAGTCGATCCTGCCAATCTACCAAACTGGAACAGTTTTGGGGAGACCGAGCTCGAAGTGCTCTATTACGAGTTCAAATCCGACTTGAATCGATATCTTGCCTCGCTCAGTTCCCGTTCCCTGGTCCACTCGCTGGAGGATGTGATCCGGTTCAACGAAGAGAACAAATCCCGCGTCATGCCGTACTTCGGACAAGAGCGGATGACCGAGGCGCAATCGAAGGGCTCGCTCTCGAGCAAGGCATATCGCAAAGCACTCGCGCGGAACCGTCGCCTCACCCGGAAGGAAGGCATCGACGCGCTGATCTCGAAGAAACGCCTCGACGCGATCGTGGTGGCCTCCGGAGGACCCGCGTGGACGATTGATCTGGCCAATGGAGATCCCAAGAGCTGGGATATGGAGAGCACATCGCCGGCAGCCGTCGCAGGATATCCCCACATCACCATCCCGGCGGGTTCGATCTTCGGTCTTCCGGTGGGAATATCGTTTTTCGCGAAGGCGTGGCACGAACCAGCCCTATTCGGGATGGCCTACGCCTTCGAGCAAGCCCGTCAGGCGCGGAAGCCGCCTCAGTTCTTGTCGGCGGCCGAAATGTGAGGGTCCCGGGGATGTTTTGTAGTCGCAAAGCCGGGAGACGGTTTCTTTCCTTCCGAGATGTGATGAGGGATCAAAATGGATAATTCTTCTCCAGCCAATATTGACGAATATATCGGGAGATATCCGAAAGAAATACAAGTAATCCTGCGCAAGATTCGTGTGACCATACAGAAAGCCGCACCCGACGCAAAGGAAGCGATAAGTTATCAAATACCAACCTTCAAGCTTGGCGGCAATTTGGTGCATTTTGCCGCATTTTCCACACATATTAGTTTTTTCCCGACATCCAGTGGCATCGCAAAATTTAAAAAAGAGCTTGGTGTTTACGAAACATCAAAGGGAACTGTTAGCTTTCCAATCGAAAAGCCAATTCCGTACGGCCTAATTTCAAAGATTACGAAATATAGAGTTATGGAGAATATTGAAAAAGCAAAAAAGAAAAAATAATATATTTTGTGTTCCTATTCGTTACAAAAAACGATTTTGGAGCGATGGGAGTATTCCTCCGGATGGATGAGCGGCGATGTTCCGGCCAAGGTACTTCGCCTTGGCGCGAGGTATTACTTGCTGATCCGGTTGGGAGATGCCGGACAGGCTATGATGAAAATCTGGGAAAGGGATAACCTGGCCAACCACGCTGATTTTCAGCGCGGAATAGGCTCCAAGTGGAAGGGACTGCCCTGGTTGTTGATGTTCCAGGTGTACCGGGAAACGCTGGAAATCGACCATTATTGGGAAATGGCGTTCGATGGTTCCGGATAGCCGCACGCTTTTCAGCGGACACATTTGGCCGGAGGAACCAACGCATTTGGTTGTTGAAACAACGGGAAGAGTTCATAATTACGGCACTCGTAAAAAGGAGATGATCTATGAAACGCAAATTGGGACGTTCCGGAATAGAAGTCAGCGCGCTCGGAATGGGCTGCTGGGCGATCGGCGGACCCTTTTGGGAAGGGAAAACGCCGCAAGGTTGGGGCGAGGTGAACGACGAAGTATCCGTACGGGCCATCCACGCCGCGCTTGAGCGGGGTGTGACTTTGTTCGATACGGCCAACGTATACGGGGCGGGGCACAGCGAACGGGTGCTGGGGCGCGCGATTTCCGGCCGCAGGACACAGGTGATCATCGCCACTAAGTTCAATTCTGTATTCGACGAAACCACGCGCCAGGTGACGGGATCGGATTCTTCGCCGGAGGGGATTCGCCGGGCCTGCGAAGAATCTTTGCGCCGCCTGGGCACTGACTATATCGACCTATACCAATTCCACGACAACGGATTCCCCGCAGATAAGGCCGGGCCGGTGCGCGAAACGCTCGAGGATCTCGTGCGCGAGGGGAAGATCCGCGCCTACGGCTGGAGCACCGACTTTCCCGACCGGGTGGAGGTCTTCGCCCGCGGGCCGAATTGCACGGCGATCCAGTTGCAACTTAATGTGCTGGACGACAACCCGGCCGTGATCGCGCTGTGCGAACGATATCAACTCGCCGCCTTGAACCGCGGCCCGCTGGCGATGGGGCTGCTCACCGGCAAATACAAAGCCGAAACGCAAGTCTCGGCCGACGACGTACGCGGCGAAAAGAGTCCCGAGTGGATGAAATATTTCTCCGGCGGCCGGCCCAACCCGGAATGGATGGCCAAACGCGACGCCGTGCGCGAGATCCTGACCAGCAATGGGAGGACGGTGGCGCAGGGCGCCCTGGCCTGGTTGTGGGCGCGCAGCCCGCAAACCATCCCCATCCCCGGCTTTCGCACGGAGGAACATGTGAGGGAAAACACGGGCGCGATGCAATTCGGCCCGCTGAAACCGGATCAGATGAAAGAGATTGAAAAATTGTTGGGCCGATCGTAGGGATTTTTCTCTGGTATATCCGCGCATCTTTTTAATCCCGGGGAGGGGTACGGTTGGTATTATTTCGGTGATATGATTCCGCAGATTCTGCTCTGCTGGAGGCGTGTTGTGCCGAGAATCAATCGAAGGGAATTTCTTCAAATTGTTGGAGCCGGTATCGGCGGCGCCGTCACCGGCTCGATGCTCGCCGGCTGTTCGTCTCCCCAGCCCGTCCCACCCACCCAAACCTCGATTCCTTCCACACCGACTCCAACTTCCACAGCGATGGCGACGATCGCCGCGGGACCCAAATCCCTGCGCCGGCCGGAGATCATCAAAATGTATCCGGCATCCAAGAGCAATGTAATCTACGCCCACCATGGCGGAGTATGGTCGGGTGACTCGCTGAATGCGGGGGCGCTTAGTCAAATGCTGGACACGGCGCTGACCAAGTTGACCGGGCTCAATGATGCTTCGGAATCCTGGCGGGCCCTTTTTGATCCCGGCGAACGCATTGCGATCAAGGTGAACGTCTTCGGCAACAGCCTGATCTGGACGCACTATCCGCTAGTCCAGGCGGTCACAGCCGGTCTGATCGGGGCAGGCATTCCCGCCGAACAGATTCTCATCTATGATGCACAAACCAGCGAGTTCGAGACCGCCAAGTACGCTGTCAACCCCGACGGGCCGGGCGTCCGTTGCCGCGGAACCGACGGGAGTTATACGGACTCTTTCCCGGCCGGAAACCCCTCTATCCGCTTGAGCGACCTTCTACTGCAATCGGATGCGCTGATCAATATGCCGGTGCTCAAATCGCATATGATCGCCGGGATGACCTTCGCGCTCAAGAATCACTTCGGCAGCACAGACAATCCGAGCGCCTTGCATGAAGTAAGTCAGGGAATCCCCCGGCTCAACGCATTGCCGGCCATCAAGGACCGCACCCGCCTCGTGATCGGGGATATGCTCGAGGCCAATCTTAAATATACGTCCTCGTGGCCCTATTGGAAGGCCGACTACCGGGGCGACGCAATTCTGATGAGCTACGATCCGCTTGCGACCGACGCGTTTGGCTTCACCGTCCTGGATAAACTCGTCACCGACAGCGGCGGAAATATTTCCCTGTTGAGGGGGATGGCTCGACCCTGGCTGCAGGCTGCCGCGTCCGCGGGGCTGGGCGCCGGCGATGCGGAGAATTACGAGGTGACGGAAATCAAACTGCCGTAAAGCGGAGAGAAATATTTACAGTCGTTCGGGAATTGGCCGTTGAATTGAACTTGGAGACAGTGGGATACCAGCTGATGGCAACGGCGGCCGGTGACCTCCGGGCATTGGCAAGCGAAGGACAGGTCTTCTTAATGAATGACAATAAAAATCTCCAACGAACGCCGGCTTTTTCGGCAGCTCTTGCCGGCTTGTTTGGTTTTCTGATGAAATATTCAGCGTATAATTTCTTGACGGGAGTTGTACTGCTTTGCTTTTCCGCGCTGGCGTTCGCATATATTACTTTCATCGGCCCCCGGGTCTCCTTTTTGAAATATCTGGCTTTTTTACTCCCGATTGATTCCCATGGAACGGCGACGATTGGTGCAAGTGACATCCTGCGTGTGTTCTCGCTTCTGAGCCTGATCTTCATGATCCTTGCGATAACGGGCACAACGTTGACGCGCGGCCTGAGAAAGGTGATTTCACCGGCGCCTCCCGCCGACGGCGTGGACAACTCCGGCCCGGCGAACACCCGATCCATCCGGCAATTGATTCGCGCCGGAACGCGGCGGTTCATCATCGGTTGTGCAGCCATCACCCTATTCTTCCTGGCGGCGTTTATCGCCATTCCGCATGCCAAGCTGGCTGAAGGCACCAGCCCCATCGCGATGTTCGCGTTGTTTGGATTGTTTTATCTGCTGGCACTGGTCTCCAACGGGGTTTATACCCTGCTCGATGTTGTTTCAGATGGTCTCCTCGATTGGGCGCGCGTGAATTTCCCCTGGCCTTTGGAACAGGACCGGGTAATGTAATCATTCAACGGAATTTTGCGTCTTTTCAAGAAAAGTCCAGTTTGGATGGATAATCCGATGAAGCACACCGACGTGAAGCGCTATTGGGAAGGAAATGCGGACGCATGGACCAGGCTCTCCCGGCGGGGGTACGACGTTTACCGGGACCATCTTAACACCCCGGCCTTTTTCGCGATGCTCCCGGACGTGAAAGGGCTTTCGGGGCTGGACATCGGCTGCGGGGAGGGCAGCAACACCCGCTTATTGGCCGGGCGGGGTGCCCGCGTGACGGCGCTGGACGTTTCAGAGATTTTCCTCCGTCATGCCCGGCGGCCTCCGGCGCCGGAACAATGGGCGGCGGATTACCTATTGGCAAGCGCCGTGGAGCTTCCCTTCACCGATTCGAAATTCGATTTCGCCACGGGCTTCATGAGCTTCATGGATATCCCGGAGACCGAACGCGTTCTATCCGAAGCCTTCCGTGTCCTCAAGCCCGGCGCCTTCCTGCAATTCTCGATCACGCATCCGTGTTTCAACACGTTACATCATCGGAACCTACGCGATGAAAACGGCATCACGTACGCCGTTGAAGTTGGCGGATACTTCGAAAAAACGGATGGGGAACTGGCCGAATGGCTTTTCAGTGCCACGCCGCCCGAGGAAACGGAAGGGGTGCCGAATTTTAAAATTCCGGTCTTCAGCCGGACCATCAGCGAATGGTTGAATTTGATTACGGATACAGGCTTCAACTTGGAACATTTGGAGGAGCCGCGGCCCGATGATCAAACGGTCCGCCGGTATCCGGTATTACAGGATGCCCAAGTGACGGCTTTCTTTTTAATCCTTCGCGCGCGGAAGCCGGAAGCCGGCGCCGTCAGCCGTTCTGCCGTATAATAAATTTCCGAATAACGGTCAGACCGCGTGGATGCAGCGGAGCATGCTTGGTAAAAATGCCGAACCGAAACGATTCGCGGTTATTATTGGCGGCTCTTGTTATTGTCGAACAAGCAGGAAGATATCTCCTGATCAAGGAATCCAAAGAAGTATGCAGGAATAAATGGTTTTTGCCCGGCGGAAGAGCTGAGCCGGGCGAATCGATTCTTCAGGCCGCGGTGCGGGAATCCAGGGAAGAATCGGGGCTGACCGTCGAGCTGACCGGACTGTTGTTTCTCGACCAGTTCGTCGATTCGGATCCAACCAAGCGTGGAAATAGAATCCGGTTTGTCTTCCTGGGAAAACCGATCGGCGGTGAGCTCAAGCAATCCGAGGATGAACATTCAATTTGCGCGGGCTGGTTTTCCGAGGCCGAAGCCGCCCGGCTCGAGCTCCGCAGTCCCTTCGTTCTGGAGATATTGAAAAGTCGCCGAGAAAGGCCGGCGGTTTTGCCGATCTCTATGGTTCACGTCCTTACCCAAGAGGATTTGCTCCGTGAACGGCCTTAAAATATTTCCTCTCGTTTGAACGCTAGACGATTGTGGAATTAATTTCCTGACGCCGCTCGCCAGCGATTGACGGAATAGCGAATTAACCGTACCGTTATTTATCCGCCGGATAGTGGAGATTGTGCGCATGAACCCCATTGCGGCTTTATCGGATCGGCGATACGTCGCCGAACAATACCGGAACGCAGATAATTTAAATGCCCGCATCATGCTGCATCGGCGGTTCAGCACCAATCCTTATGGGTGGATCCGCTGGGTGTTCGACCAATTGCATCTTCCGCCGCAATGCCGGATCCTGGAACTAGGCAGCGGTCCCGGCGACCTGTGGCTCGAGAATCTGGATCGGATTCCCGCACTTTGGACGATCACCATCTCGGATTCTTCCCCCGGAATGGCGCGTCAAGCACGGCGAAGCCTCGCCGGCCGAACCCATCCTTTTCAATTTCGTATCATCGATGCGCAAGCCATCCCCTATAAGAAGGAAAGCTTCGATGTTGTCATCGCCGACCATATGCTCTACCATGTGCCGGACAGGAGCCGGGTCTTTTCGGAAATCCATCGTGTTTTGAAAGCTGGCGGACGGTTTTATGCCTCCACTATCGGACGGAACCATATCCGCGAGCTGGGGGAACTGATCGGCCGGTTTGACCCTGATCTGGCTTCCTGGGGGTGGCGCTCGCCGGATTCGTTTCTTTTGGAGAACGGAGCCTCTCAACTCTCGCAACAATTCTCGCAGGTTTCGCTTCGCCGCTACGAAGACTCGCTGATCGTCACCGAAGCCGCGCCGCTGGTTGATTATCTTCTCTCGGGCCGGATCGAGACGGCGGTTGAAAACCGGGAGAAGATCGCAAAATTTGTCGAGCGGGAATTGGCAGACAGCGGCGGAGCCTTTCATGTCACTAAGGATTCCGGTCTCTTCGAAGCAGTCCGCTGAAACACGCGTTTATCCGATCGACACATCAGCGTTAAAATGCAGACCGCCGAATAAAAATCTTTCGTGAAGGGAAAGGGAGGACTTATGACGAATTCCAGATTGCCCCACCGGTTCGGTTGGATCCCCGACCGGCCCGATCACCGTGACTTCCGCTATGCAACGCCCGGCCCGGTGCTCAGGGCGCTTCCGCATAAGGTGGATCTGCGCAAACAATGCCCCGTCATCTACGACCAGGGACAATTGGGCAGCTGCACGGCCAATGCCATCGCCGCGGGAATCGAGTTTGACCGGCTGAAGCAGGACCTCCGGGATTTCACGCCGTCGCGTCTTTTCATTTATTACAACGAGCGCGCAATGGAAGACACGGTGGAGTCCGACGCCGGCGCATCGATCCGCGACGGGGTAAAAAGCGTCGCCAAGCAGGGCGACTGCCCGGAATCGGAATGGCCTTATGTGATTGAGAAGTTCGCCGATCAACCGTCACAAGAATGCTACCGGGATGCCCTGAAATACAAGGCGATCTCCTATCGCAAGATCGATTACAACGTGACCCAGATGAAAGGCTGCCTGGCGGAGGGCTATCCGTTTGTATTTGGGATTTCCGTGTATGCGAACTTCCCCATGCAGACCCGCACCGGCGATATCCCCATGCCGGGAAACGTGGACAGCACCCATCAGGGGCATGCCATGCTGATCGTCGGATACGAGGATTCAAAGCGGCGGTTTATCGTGCGTAATTCCTGGGGGACGGGCTGGGGGAAGCGCGGGTATGGCACCATTCCATTTGAATACCTTCTCAACCCTGATCTCTCGGCCGATTTCTGGACTATTCGGATCGTCACATAAAATCATTCGCGCGGGGATAAATCCCCGCGCTGATACACCATGCACGTTCGGGGGAGGCATAGCGCATGAGGCAGCTCGCCCCGGCTCCGCCGTGCGGGCCGGGGTCTTTGTTTACCGGCGCTGCGATGTATCGCGCGTGGGGCGGCGATGGCGATGAGAGGCGCGGCCATCTTCCGCGCGGGGAATCTCCTTTTTATGTAAAATGAGGCGTTATCTCCCGGAGCTGACATGTTCGTAAACATAATCGCGTTTGTTGTGATATCAACATTTTTCGTTTACGTATCCCACGGTTCACTCCGCGTACCGGGCTCGCACGGTTTCTACCGCTTCTTCGCCTGGGAAAGTATACTCGTCCTGTTCCTCTGGAATGTGGATTCCTGGTTTCAAAATCCTTTGTCGTGGTATCAGGTGATCTCCTGGTTCTTGCTGATCGCTTGTTGCGTCCCGCTTTTTATTGGGGTCCAGTCTTTGGTCCGCAAGGGAAAACCGCAGGAAAGCAGGGCGGGGGAACCCCAGCTTCTCGCCTTTGAAAAAACCACCAACCTGGTAACGACCGGGATCTACCATTACATCCGCCATCCGCTGTACGGTTCACTCTTAATGCTGGCCTGGGGTATCTTCTTTAAAATCCCATCCATCGCGGGTGCGGCACTTGCGTTGCTCGCGACGGTCTTTCTCCTGGCCACGGCGAAAGCCGACGAAACCGAATGCATCCGCTTTTTCGGCACGCCCTATGTAACCTACCGTAAGCAAACGAAAATGTTCATCCCGTTTTTATTCTGATCGAATATTTACCGGAGGCCATCATGAAGCTGCGCCATCTTTTTGCGGTCAATTTCTGTATCGCCGTCTTTTTCGGTTTGGCCTGCTCCATTTTCCCCCGTTGGGTCTTCCAGTTGTACGGCGCCGCGTTCGATGACGCCGCCATCTGGTCGGCCCGCCTGGTGGGAGGGTCGATTCTGGGTTTTGCGACCCTGATGTGGTATGGATTTAAGGCGGCCTCCGTCGAAGCCCGCCGGGCGATCGCTCTGGCCCTCTTGGTGCAGGATGGGATCGGATTCATCGCTTCCATGGAGATCCAACTGACCGGGAGCGTGAATGCTTTTGGTTGGAGCAACCCTATCCTGTACGGGATCCTGGCTCTTGCGTACGCCTATTTCTTCTTCGTCCGTCCGCAAAACTGTTAGGACAGACGTTGCGCAATCATCCAGACGGGGAAGTAAATTGTGCAATACATGGAGCCGCTTTCCTTCATGCAATGAGATTGTTCATTCGCGGTAAATCGCTGGAAATACGAGACGTTGCGCACCATGACCTTCAACCGGTTCTCCAAGTCTACCGGCAATGTGAGGACTTTTTAAGGTTGGGGCCGGAGCCTGCCGCTTCGAAGGCGATGGTCCTGAAGGATATCGGGAGTTCGCGGCGCGAATGCGGAAAGTTTTGCTGTGTTTTTACGACCGGGGGACAAATGATCGGGGTTGTCGATTTTGTGCCCCGGAATTTTGAAGGAAATCCCCAAGCGGNNCCAAGCGGTTTTCCTCTCCCTTCTCATGATCGCATCCCCGTTTCGAAGGCGGGGGTTTGGTACGGCGGTCGTTGAACTGGTCGAGAATGAGATCAAACGGGATGTGCGGATTACCGTCATTCTGGCGGGAGTTCAGGTAAACAATCCCCAAGCCCGTCAATTCTGGCAAAAAATGGGTTATGGCGTCGCCGGTAAAGCTCAATTGCAGCCGGATCGCACGATCGCCTTCCGATTGCGAAAGGATATTGGTCGATCGGCATAGAATCCATGTCCAAGCTTGGTCTATGCCGGGACGAAATTTCCTGATTGCGCGAAGAAGGAGCAAATGAGATGAAACTGCCTGTGAAAATTGGGATCATCGGAGATTTGGATCCGAGTCATCCCTCGCGTACCGCCACCGATGCGGCCCTAAACCATGCCGCGACGGCGATTTCCGTGGCGATTGATATTTCCTGGCTGCCCACGCGAATGCTGGAGCAAGAAGGCGTCCAACTCGCGTTGGAACCGTTCGACGCCCTGTGGTGTGCACCCGGCAGCCCGTATGCAAGTATGATCGGTGCGCTCGAGGGGATTCGATTCGCCCGCGAAAAGGACCGGCCGTTCGTCGCCACCTGAGGGGGGTTTCAACATACTCTGGTAGAGTATGCGCGCAATGTATTGGAAATCCGGGATGCGGAGCACGAAGAGTCTGCGCCGCAGGCCTCGACGCTCATCATCAGCAAAATGGTTTGCTCGATGGCTGGGAAGTCGGAAAAGGTAAAAATCGCGCAGGGAACCCTCACACATCGAGCATACGGTAAAGAAGAATCAACTGAACAATTTCGCTGCAGTTACGGACTCAACCCGGAATATTTGGAGACAATCACCCAAAGCGGGCTGAGAATTTCCGGTGTCGGCCCGGATGGGGAAGCGCGGATCGTGGAATTGCCCAACCACCGATTCTTCATTGCTATGCTGTTCTTACCGCAGCTTTCTTCCACCCCCGATCGGCCGCATCCGCTGCTCGTGGAATTCCTACGCGCGGCTATCGAGTCGCAATAGCTTCGCCGGTCTCCATGGAGAGAACGTCCCCTTTTTCGTCAGCTCGAGTGATGGCCCGGGCATCCTTGAGGACCTCAGTGAAAGAACCTTTCGAAAAAGGACCGGCGGAAAAGAAAATGACCGAAAAAGGAATTCACTTGCCGCGCATAGCAATTCGCAGCCTAAAACTTAACAACTGCAGTTCCTGGTGCTATTCGGTTTGTGTTGTGGCCGCCTCAACCGAATCCTTGCTCTCGCCGAATTCGTTGAAGGCGCGCACGACGTAATAATATGTTTTTCCCGTTTCGATGTTCGTGTCGAAATACTCGGGAATTCCGATGCCTGTTGCGACGACGGTGTAGGAGCCGCCCGCCTGGTCGGCGCGCTTGACGGCGTACGTATCCGCCTGCGGGGAAAAATCCCATTGCACAACCACCTTGCCGGCGAATAACCGGGCGCTCGGGTATTCCGGCGGTGTCGGGGGGAGCGAATTCCTCTGCGTGCCTTTCCAGACGAATGTGGCGATGGATTCGCCGGGAAGCGTATACGCAAAGCTCCGGTCGCCCCAGACGACCGCAATCGGCTGATCGGCGGTTCCGGGATTGTAGGCGATGAATACTTTGGAGCCGTCCGGGTTCATGAAGGCGACGGTCTCCGGGCTGCCGTACGGAAACGTCGTCGAGGCGATGCGATAGGCGCCCGGAAGAACAAATTTACCGGCGTGGCCGAGGGAATAAAATTCGGCGTTGGGAACATACCCGGATTCCAATTTTGGATCGATGGTCACGGTCCCCATACAATTGCCGCATCCGCCCATGTGCGGACCATACGACGTATCCAGCGCCAGGTTCCATTTGATGACGGTCTTTGCCCAGTTGCGGACGGCACCCATGATCAGATCCTGCATATCGCGTTTGAGGCCACCGCTGAAGGTATAGCTCACCACGCCGCTGCTGCATTCGGTGAAGAAGATATCCCGGTCCGGATAAGCGTCGTGGACCAGCCCCTGGCTGAGGACCGACCCCGCGTAACAATGGAACGCCGAGCCGGCGATGTATTGTTTCGCTTGCGGATCATTGAGAACCTCGACCGGGTATTCCCATTCGTCCCAGTTGTGATCCCAAACGAGGATCTTGGTGTGAATCCCCGAGGTCGAAAACGCAGGCCCCAAATAGTTCTTCACCACTTCGGCCTCGTCCGCAGGTTCGAGGCGCATCCCCGGATAGAAGTGGGGTTCGTAATGCGGCTCATTCTGGAGGGTGACGGCGTAGATGGGGATCCTCTCGGCTTGGTAGGCTTGGATGAATTTCACAAAATAATTGGCGAAGGCCCCGTAGTATTGCTTTTGCAGGGTGCCGTCCAGGAGCGAGTCGCTGTCCTTCATCCAGCCTGGCGGGCTCCAGGGGGAGGCGATGATCTTCAGATCGGGGTTGATCCGCAGCGCTTCCTTCAACGCAGGAATGATATACGCTTTGTCGTGCTCGATCGAGAAGTGCGCGAGTTGCGGGTCGGCCTGCCCGGGGGGCATGTCGTCGTAGGAGTAATGGTCGCCGACCACAAAATCGCTCGCGCCCATCGGGAGGCGGAGCACGCCGATCCCGATCCCATCGCTGCGGGAGAAGAGCGCGGTCATAAGACCGCTGCGCTGCTTTTCGCTTAGTTGGGTGTAGATCAGCCAGGCGGAGGAATCCGTCATTGCCGCGCCGAAACCATCCATGGTCTGATACCGATGGTTCTCGTTGACATAGATCGCGGTTCCGGATGCGGCGCCGCGTCCGAACGAAAGATCCGGCTGCGGCGCAAGCAGCCGCGATTGGTCCGCCGTTGTCAGCCATAACTTTACGTCTATTGGAGTTTCCAGCGTGATGGTCGGCGGTTCGGTTGCGGTCGGCGCAGGATTGGAAGAGGGCGCGCAGCCGCCTCCTACGGCTGCAAGCAACACAGACAATCCGATCGTGCCAAGAACACGTTTCGCGTAATGGATAAACGTTTCCATCGACCCTCCAATTTCTTCCAGCCCGTCGCGGATACCGCGCTTGTGGTTTTCCCCGAACCCGAGAGTCTATCGACCTTGCGGCCGCCGACCGTGACTGATCAAGGGATTCGTCGCTTGCCGGATCGATGGCCGGTCCGCTGAGGAGTCGCGTGGGATATCCTCTATCGATATCCCGGCCAGATTTTCATCCCCCTAGGAAATTCCCCTAACCTTTTGGAATCCCTGCGCTCTCCCGACCCGTAGGCGAGCCGGAGACGTAAGAATATTCTTTTTCCGTTTGATTTACGTGTTGAAATGATATGGGATTCCAGCCTCTGCCGCGATAACGGCTTTGGGCCTGCCGGGTTGCGCACAGCGACTGACGGTGTAGGTCTCCGCTGATGGCGAAAATTCCCCGGCAAAGGCCGTCCAGCCGGGGACCAAGCGGGCGGTCAAATCCATCTGATATTCTACTCCGGTCAAGCCGTCAGATTTGTACTCTCCTTTGAAAAAGGTCACCCTACGGAAAGTAAGCCGACAATACATTAAATAGCCGGGATGTATCAATTTGGTATGTGTGTCGATAACGGAAGGGAAAAAGGGATTCCCGCCAGAGACGCGCGGAAATGAAGAGGAAATCAATTACGCGCTTTCGTATAATTCCACCAGCACGCCGCCCGCGCTTTCCGGATGCACGAAGATCATTCGTTTGCCGCCGGCGCCGGTGGACGGTTTCTCCCCGATCAGGCGAACCCCTTTTCCTTTCAGCAGGTCGATCATCCCGTCCAGATCGTCCGTCTCGAAGCACACGTGATGAATTCCCGGCCCGCGCTTTTGGAGAAACTTCGCCACGCCGGAATCGGGCGTGGTGGGTTGCAGGAGTTCCACCTCACCGGCGCCCGCGGGGAGAAACGCGATTCGCGAGGCTTGCTCCGGCACGTCATTCACGCCTTGCAGCGGAAGGCCGAGGATATCGCGCCAGAATTTCAGCGCCTGTTCCATCTCGGGCACGACCAATGCGATGTGGTTTATTCCCGTGATCTTCGCCATCAACCCTCCGGACGATATTCGCCCCAAATGTCGCGCAGCACGCCGCAGATTTCCCCCAGTGTCAGTTCCGCCTCGACGCATTCGAGGATCACGGGCATCAGGTTATCGCTCCCCTTCGCGGCTGTTGACAGCCGGCCAAGGAGTTCGGCCGAGCGCGACGGATCGCGCCGCGCACGGATCGCTTGCAGCCGGTCTTTCTGTCTTTGCTCGATCGCCGGATCGACTTGCAGCGTCTCCAAATCGGGTTGCTCCCGGTCCGTATATTCGTTCACACCGATCACAATCTGTTCGCGGTCCTCCACCGCCTTCTGCGCGCGGTAGGCGGCTTCCTGGATCTCCGCCTGGACGTATCCGCGTTCGATCGCGGCGATTGCCCCGCCGAGTGCGTCGATTTTGCTTAAGTATTCCTCCGCCCGCCGTTCGATCTCGTCGGTGAGCGCCTCCACAGCGTACGAACCGGCCAGCGGATCCACCGTGTCGGCCACGCCGGACTCGTTGGCCAGAATCTGCTGGGTGCGCAGCGCCACCTGCACCGCCTTTTCGGTGGGCAGGCTGAGTGCCTCGTCCATGCTGTTTGTGTGCAGTGATTGCGTCCCGCCCAGCACCGCCGCCAGCGCCTGCACCGTCACGCGCACCACGTTGTTTTCCGGCTGTTGGGCGGTGAGCGTGGAGCCGCCGGTCTGGGTGTGGAAGCGCAGCATCTGCGAGCGCGGATCCTTGGCGCCGAACCGGTCGCGCATGATGCGCGCCCACAGCCTGCGCGCGGCGCGGAATTTGGCAATTTCCTCCAGAAAATTATTGTGCGCGTTGAAGAAGAACGTCAACTGGGGCGCGAACGAATCCACCGGCAGCCCCGCGCGCAACGCCGCGTCCACGTAGGCGATCGCGTTGGCCAGCGTGAAGGCCACCTCCTGAACCGCGGTGCTCCCGGCTTCGCGGATGTGGTATCCCGAGATGGAGATGGTGTTCCACTCCGGAAGCTGCTGCCGGCAATAGGCGAAGATATCCGTCACCAGACGCATCGAGGGCTGGGGCGGGAAGATATAGGTTCCGCGGGCGATATATTCCTTGAGGATGTCGTTCTGGATCGTGCCCCGCAGGCGGGCCGGCTCCGCTCCCTGGCGCTTGGCCGCCGCGATGTACATCGCCAGCAGCACCGCCGCCGGGGCGTTAATGGTCATGCTCGTGCTCACCGTATCCAGAGGGATCCCGGCGAACAGCCGTTGCATTTCCTCCAGGCTGAAGATCGATACGCCCACGCGTCCCACTTCGCCCCCCGCCAGCTCATGATCCGGATCATAGCCGATCTGGGTGGGCAGATCGAACGCCACCGAGAGGCCGGTCTGTCCCTGCCCGAGCAGGAAGCGGTAGCGGGCGTTGGATTCCTCGGCGGTGGCGTACCCGGCGTACTGGCGCATCGTCCACAGCCGGCCGCGGTACATCGTCGGCTGCACGCCGCGCGTGAACGGATACTGCCCTGGAAAGCCGATCCGCTCCGGAACGTCCTCCGCCGGATCTGCGGGCGGATATACGCCCTCGAGCGGGATTCCGGACGGTGTTTGAAAGCGGGGTTTGCGTTCCGGGAATTTTTTCAGCGCCGGTCCGAGCACTTGTTCCTTCCAGCGGCGCAGGGCTTCAGAGGTTTTGCCGGTCATACAATCCTTCGTGGGGGAGTGTGGCGAGGATTTCCTGCGTTTGCCGGAAATCCCAGCCGGAAAAGTTGTCGAATGTAACTTCGAGGAACGCCAGATGGTTGGTTTTTTTCAGCGCGAGGAAGATGCCCATGTACGAAGTCTGCAACGCGTTTTTCCAATCCAGCTCAAGCACTCCGGCCGTCTGGCGCAATTCCCCCAGGTCCGGGCCTTCCAATTCGAGGAAGTTTCCGAACGGCAGCTGGTCGAACATCACCAGGACGGATTTCCAACGGAAGACCTCGCGATATTTTTCGTACCGGACGATCGGGCGGAATCCCAGCGATTGCAGGAGATGAGAGGTTTTCTCGAGGTTGTCGACGATGATCTCGGTTTCCAGGCTGCGGCGGGCCGGGGCGGGAGGGAGGGCGGCGGCGGGGATTTCGGGTTGCTTATATGTGAGAATCACCTGCCCGGCTTTCCGCAACCTCAGCACCTTTCCGGCGCGCGTCAGCGCGCCGTCGGCTGTGTCGAAGCGGATGTTGGCTTCGTGCGCCCGCGGCTGATACGGCCGCGCGCCGACCGAGGAGAGCCGCTTGCGCATCCGGGCCGGGTCTTCGAGAAAGAATTTAACTTCCTGTTCCAGCGCGGCGGGTTTTTCCGATGCATTCATACGTTCACCTTCCCGCGGGCAGGGGATGGATGCGGCCGGGGGTTATCCCACCACGACCAGCACCTGATGCAGATCCACCGCCTGGCCCGGTTGAATTCGAATTTCCTTCACCGTTCCGTCCTTTTGGGATCGGAGTTCGTTCTGCATTTTCATGGATTCCAGTATAACCAGCGGCGCGCCTTTCTTTATCTCCGCTCCGATGGACGTGGTGATGTTCACCACCAGGCCGGGCATCGGGGCGCGCAGCAGCCATTCGTTCGCGGTCTCGGGGGCGGCATGCGCGACGGCCCGCGCGCGGACGGCTTGTTCGTCTTCCACGCGGGCTTCGAACATCTTTCCATGGAGCAGCACCTGCCAGCCTTCCCCGGTCTGGAAGGCGTTGGCTTCCAGCGAGCGGCCGTTGATCAGCAGCGAATATACCGGCTGGTTGGCGATGGCGGTGAAATCCACTTCGTACGGTTTCCCGTCGAGCACAATATGGTGCTCGTCGATCACCTCCACGTGGTAGGTGTGTCCGCCGATGGTCGTAACGTATTTCACCGACCTTTCCCCTCGCCGCGGCTGGACCACTTCCAGCGCGAGGCCGCCTGCCGGGCGGGCTGCATAATCTGAGCTGCCCGCTGCGACGACTGGTGTTCCATCAGCGTGGCGAAAATGGCCGCCATCTCGGGATGGTAGTCTTCTCCGCCGGTTTCGCCGTTGAGCGCAAAGCGCTCCTCGACGAACCGAGTGTCGAACAGTCCCGCCAGGAAGCGTGGGGATTCCAAGAGCGCCTGGTGGAAGGGAATGTTGGTCTTCACCCCGATGATACGGTATTCTTCGAGCGCGCGGCGCATGCGCAGGATGGCCTCCGCGCGCGTTTCCCCCCAGACGATCAACTTGGAGATGAGTGAATCGTAATACGGCGTGACTTCGAACCCGGAATATACGCCCGTGTCCACCCGCACACCCGGGCCGGTGGGCACGAACACCAGCTGGAGCCGTCCGGTCGAGGGAGTGAACTGGTTGTAGGGGTCTTCCGCGTTGATCCGGCATTCCAGCGACCAGCCGGAAAGCTTGACATCTTCCTGGCGGTAGCGCAGCGGCCGGCCGCGGGCGATACGGATCTGTTCCTTGACGATGTCGATACCGGTGATCATTTCGGTGGCCGGATGTTCCACCTGCAGCCGGGTGTTCATCTCCAGGAAATAGAACTTGCGGTCCTTGTCGACCAGAAATTCGATCGTTCCGGCGTTGTAATAGCCGACGCTCGCGGCCGTGCGGCAAGCCACTTCGCCCATCGTCCGGCGCAGCGTTTCGTCGCTGCCGATAAAGGGCGAGGGCGCCTCCTCGAGGAGCTTCTGGTGCCGGCGCTGCAACGAACATTCCCGCTCGCCGAGGTAGATGACGTCGCCTTCCTTGTCGGCCAGGATCTGGAATTCCACGTGGCGCGCGGTGAGGATGAGTTTCTCGAGGTACACGTTCCCGTCGCCGAAGGCGGCCTCAGCCTCGCGGCGCGCCGCCTGCAGCAGGTGCGGCAGCTCCTCGGGGGTTCTCACCTCGCGCATCCCCTTGCCCCCGCCGCCCGCGCTGGCCTTGACCAGCAGCGGAAAACCCACCTGCGCGGCGATGCGGATGAGTTCCTCGTCGGAGAGGTTCCCTTCCCCTTCGGTTCCGGGAACCACCGGGATCCCGGCTTTGGCGACCGTGGCCCGCGCGGTGGTCTTATCGCCCATCGCGGCGATCGACGAGGGCTTGGGACCGATGAAGACGATTCCGGCGTCTTCGCACCCGCGGGCGAAATCCTCGCGCTCAGCCAGGAACCCGTAACCGGGATGGATCGCGTCGGCGCCGCAACGGTGGGCGATCTCCAGGATCTTATCGGCGCGCAGATAGGAATCCCGCGCCGGAGAGGGTCCCAGGAAGTAGGCTTCGTCGGCGTAGCGCACGTGCAGGGATTGCCGGTCGGCTTCGGAATACACCGCCACGGTGGGAATCCCGAGCTCGCGGCAGGCGCGTAGGACACGCACCGCGATTTCCCCCCGGTTGGCAATCAACACTTTATTGACTAGCAATCCGGCCTCTTTCCGCGCCCGGGTCAGAGCGGGATGTTTCCGTGCTTTTTGGAAGGCAGGCTATCGCGTTTGTTCGCGAGCATCGCCAGGGCGTTGATCAACCGCGGGCGGGTTTCGTGCGGTTCGATCACGTCGTCGATATATCCGCGCGACGCGGCCACATAAGGATTGGCGAACTTCTCGCGGTATTCGGCGGTCAGCTCCCCGCGACGCTCCGTCGGATCCTTGGCGCTTTCCAGCTCCCGGCGGAAGACGATGTTGATCGCCCCCTCCGGCCCCATTACCGCTATCTCCGTGCTTGGCCAGGCGAAGTTGACGTCGCTGCGCAGGTGTTTGGACGACATCACGATGTACGCGCCGCCATACGCCTTGCGCGTGATCACGGTCACCTTCGGAACCGTTGCCTCGCAATAAGCATAGAGCAGTTTGGCGCCCGAGCGGATAATCCCGCCGTGCTCCTGCGCCGTGCCGGGAATGAACCCGGGTACGTCCACCAGCGTGACGAGCGGAATGTTGAACGCGTCGCAGAAGCGGACGAACCGCGCGGCCTTGTTGGAGGCGGCGATATCCAGCGAGCCCGCCATCACCGCCGGCTGATTGGCCACGATCCCCGTCGACCGGCCGGCAAACCGGGCGAACCCGACCACGATGTTGGGCGCATACGCCTCGTGAATTTCAAAGAAATTGCCCTTGTCCACCAGCAGGCGGATGACCTCGCGCATATCGTACGGCTTGGACGGGTCGTCCGGAATGAGGTGGTCGAGCGCTTCTTCGGTGCGTAACGGATCGTCGCCGTCGGGCAGGGAGGGCGGATCTTCCAGATTGTTCTGCGGCAGGAAGAGCAACAGGCTGCGGATCCGTTCCATGCATTCTGCGTCGTTGCCGACCGTCACGTGGGCCACGCCCGAAATGCTCCCATGCACATCGGCGCCGCCCAGCTCTTCGGCGGTCACGTCCTCGTGCGTCACCGCGCGCACCACGTCCGGTCCGGTGAGATACATCTGCGAGGTGTTCTGAACCATGAAGGTGAAATCCGTCAGGGCGGGGGAATACACCGCCGCGCCGGCGCACGGGCCGAGGATGGCGCTGATCTGCGGAATGACGCCGGACGCCAGTGTGTTGCGTAGGAAAATTTCCGCACACCCTGCAAGCGAGTTGACGCCCTCTTGGATGCGTGCCCCGCCGGAATCATTCAGGCAGACTACCGGAGCGCCGTTTTTCATCGCCAAATCGAAAATTTTGCAGATTTTGGCGGCATGCGCTTCACCGATGCTCCCCCCCATAACGGTGAAATCCTGGGAGGAAACGTACATCAGCCGGCCCTGCACCGTCCCCCAGCCGCACACCACGCCGTCCCCCAGGAACCGGTGGCGGTCCAGGCCGAAATGGTCGGATCGGTGCTGGATGAATGCATCCAATTCCCGGAAGGAGCCCTTGTCCACCAGAAGTTCGATTCGCTCGCGAGCGGAAAGTTTTCCGCGCTGGTGCTGCGCTTCAATTCGCTCCTGGCCGCCGCCTTGGAGCGTCTCTTCCCGCAATCGGATTAATTTTTGGATTTGCTTGTCATTCGACATGGGTCGTCGTTTTCTCCATAGACAAATCCCGCCCGGGTGGGGCCGGATTCGGCCTGTAATTTTTCAGCGTTCCCGCCCCGATCAGAACCGCCATGCCGATCGCGGCCAGGATCAGCCTCAGGACGGCTTCAAACCAGAAGGATTGTAACGCGATCGCCGAGCGGCTCAGGAGCCGCTCGTCCGCCATCCAGGCGAAGAAACAGATCGGAATGGCGACAAGGGCCGCCCGTCGGCTCCACTCTTTTCCAAACCGAAGACCGATTCCCAGGGCAAGCCAAACTCCCCCCCACACGAGCCCGCTAAGGGGAAAATACCACGCCGGGACCGAAAGCGGAAGGCTTTCGATTGTGGAATAGGTGAAAATGGCGTGGAGGACACCGAGGCAGTACCCCGCACCAAGAATCAACACGCCGTAGGCGGTCAGAGTTACGGCGTAGGGTTGGCGGTGCCGCTTTTCCATCCCACGCCCTCCATTTGGATTTCGTACACGTGCACATGGGTCGGCGGGCTCTCGCCGACCGTCTCGATCTCCAGCCGGATATGGCTGCTGTCGACCGGCGCGGGCAGCGTTATCACCAGATCGCGGTAGTCCGAAGCGCGCGGGACCTCGGTTGTGTAGACGATGGGATCGCTGCCGTCCAAGGGATAGATTTTCACGGTCAGTTGGGTTGGGGCACCGCCGACGCGCACATGGAATGCCGTGAAGCTGTGGGCTGCAGGGAAAAACAGATCCAAATACATCGGATTGTCCTGCAGGGTGCGGATGACGGAATACGGGTCTCCGTCGAACCCATTCGCGAGGTTCCCCATATCCAGCCGCGAGTGCACGACGTGGATAATCTCTCCGCTGAGGTTCACATCCTCTTCCACAGGTTTGGCCAGCTCCGCCTTCTCCGCCGCAATTACCTCCTGGATATTGTCGATATAAACCGGGTGCGTGAAGAGGAAGCCGGGTGTTCCGTCGGGGTAGGGCAGCGTCTGCAGAATTGGAATGTCGGAAAACCTTCCGCTGGCCAGGGCGTTTTTATATTCCTCCGCGGTCATGACGATGACGTCTTGCGCGTTGATCGGGATATAGTTCTGAATATAACTCCGGATCGAGTCCGTACTGGAGATTATTCCATCCGGCAGGAAGAAGCTGAAGATTTCATCGGTGCCGTTGGCCCAGGACGTGCTGACGATCAGGTTCGCGTCCGGGCGGTCTTGTTTATATTTCATCAGTGCGCTGCTGAGTTGCTCTCCGCCGTATTGCATGCCGTAGAGCGAGTAATCGTGATACCAGGTGGACCCGTGCACGAGGGCGTCCCACAGCATGTATCCGTTCACCGACCCCAGGATAAGAAACAGGCCCAGGGCGATGGTCAGATAGGGAACCCGGGCCAATCCGAGCGATGCGGAGGCCGATTGCGCTGTGCGGTTCTTCCACCGGCGGAAGAACTCGCGCACACTCAAGTCGTTTGTTTGCCCTGCGGCCGTCTCCCGGAACGCGGGCAGAGCAGTCACCAGCCCGGCTGCGCGTTCCCTCCAAACGGCAAGAAAATCGGGAAGCTCCGGACCGTCGTAGCGCTCGAATAATCCGAGCACCCAGCTCACACCCAGCGCCGTAAGCAGTGCGGAAGGAACCACCATGAACAACACCCGGGTGATGGTAATCTGTGCGATCGCACCGCCGAGCGGCGCCGCCAACAATGTAATCAGCACCGTCCGGAATTTCGAAAGGCGGATATTCCACAGGCAGAGCAGCAGGCCGGCCAGCGTGAACGGCAGGGTCCACAACGCCAAGTGCCCGTAACCTTTCATCAGGTGGCGGATGATGGTCTGGTAAACGCCTTCGGGAGGATAGGGCAAATACCAGTAGCGCGGATCGAATCCCTTCAGGTATTCCATGAAGAGCAGTTTCAGCTTTTCGATCAGCGGAATATTGTTCACCCAGTAGGATCCGACGATCGCCAACTGTTCGCTGTTGCCTTCGGGATGCAGGATGAGGAAGCGGACGTAGGGCAAGGCGAGGATGATCAACAGCCCGACCCCGGCCAGTGCGATCCGCTTGTGCCTCCAATGGTACGGCAAATCCGAAAGGAACAGCAATCCCCCGGTTGCCGCCGTTACTATCTGCGCCGGGCTGTAGGTGTAGGCGGAGAGCGCACCAAAGACAAGCGCCGGGAGCAGCATCCAGGGTTTGTCGTCCCGGTAGCGCATGTAGAAGTAAAGAAAGGCAATATAGAATGTGATGGATTCCGCCGGTTCGAATGCCGTGCGGGTATGCAGGAACCAGACCGGGATGATGGAAAACAGCAGTACGCCGCTCCACCACAGCGGCAGGCGGAAAATGCGCCGCAGGATCCAGCCTATGGCTGCAGCTCCCAGCAGCGTGATCAGCACCGAGACGGCGCGCGTGACAAACACAGATTTCCCGAAAATCAGATAGGGGATGATCTGTACGTAAACGCTTACGTTCATTTCAAACTGGCCGGCATTATTAAAAAACGTCGGAAGAAATTCGTTCTGCCATACAAAATTGCCTTTCACCAGGCCGGCGGCGAAGTTGGTCTGCACGGCCTCGTCGGTGAAGAAGTAGATCGGCCATTGTGCCAGACCGATCAAACGCGTGAGGAGATATATTCCCAGCGAGAGATAGAACAGGGTCCGGCCGGTGGATTGGGCGTCGCGAAAAAAGGAAGAAAAAAGGGAGCGCCCTGAGGTTTGGATGTTGTGAAAAAAGGAAGGACGAAGCGACCCGCCGCGTCCCAGCCGGGGCTGCGCCGCGACCGCAGCGGCCGCCACCCCTGCATCGATCGTTTGTACGCGGCCGCTTTCCGCACTTACCTTGCCCGCCGCTGGAAAAGCCGTACCGGGACCAATCGATTCCAGCGTCAGGCGGATGCTTTCCCCTTCCGGGAGTTCCATGGAAATATCCACGTGGGCGGTGTGTCCGGAACTTCCTTGGACGGAAAGGGACGCTTTTTGGGAAACAGTCTTCCCGGCGCGCTTGGAACGGCCCGCCGGCGGATCGGCGACGCCGATTTCAATAACGGGAGGGGATAATTGTGAGCCCCTGGGTGGTCTTCTCCCGGTTATCGCGGAGGTTGCGGCGCCCGGTTTGGACCCCACACCCGGCACGGCTGATTGGACAAACCCCTTCTCGGTTGACCCGGGGTCAAGCGAAGCAGGGGTGAAATCTTTCTCCACGGTGTTCCGCTTTTGAAGCCGGCGGGATCGGTTCCAGGCGCGGAGCAGCCATAAATCGAACGCCGCGACAATGACAAGGAGAACAATCAAGAAAGAAACAAATTCCAGGGGAACCTTCGACATAATCCGGTGTCCTCAGGGGCTTTTGCGGGGCGATCTCCGCACGGATAGAAGGCGATTATAGCGCAGGCGGGTGGCATCCGCTTCGGGGCGTGAATTGCCCTGGCCGGCCCATATAAAAGGAAGTGAAAACCGACCGGGCGTACATCGGCGTGCTCCTTTTCCATCGAAATGAAAAAACGCATCTCCTGAAGACGGCGATTGCAATGCCATGGGATAGATTCCAGGCCTGCGTCAGGCTACCAAGTAGAATTCCCTCGGGCGGGGATATAATCCCGCCCAACGGCTGGTTTTTTCCTTATGGCAGATCATCATTCCCACATGGAGGAAAGCGCGCAGGGGATCTCGCTCCGGCTCGCGGTGTCGGCCGGTTTGACCGTGTGCTTGGTCGCGGCCGAAGTCGTCGCGGGGCTATTTGCCAACAGCCTGGCGCTGCTGACCGACGCCGCCCACAACGCCACCGACGTAGTCGCCCTGGGTTTGAGCTGGTACGCCGTGCGCCTGGCGCTTCGCCCCGCCCACTCGGGGAAGACCTACGGATACCACCGTGCGGGGATTCTCGCGGCGCTCGTCAACTCCACCACCCTGGTTTTGGTCGCGCTGGGGGTTTTTTATGAGGTATACCGGAGGATCGTTTCACCCCCGGAAGTCCGCGCCGGGATTCTTGCGGCCGTCGCCGCCGGTGCATTTGTTATTAACCTTGTCACGGCGCTGCTCATCCGGCGCGGCAGCGAACGGGACCTGAACCTGCGCAGTGTGTTCGTCCACCTCATGGGCGACGTGTTCTCGACGCTTGGGGCCGCCGTCGCCGGCGTCGCGATTGCATTAACCGGATGGAGCGGATGGGACGCGCTGGCCGGAGCTTTGATCGGCGTGCTCATCCTATGGAACGCGTGGGGCATTCTGCGCGAGACCGTCCATATACTCCTCGAAAGCACGCCGGAGGATATCGACGTGGAGCGCATGGTGAAGGACGTCCTGCGGGTGGAGGGAGTCCGGGGGGTGCACGACCTGCACGTCTGGTCCATCACCCGCGAGATGCGCACGCTCTCGGCGCATATTCTGGTGGGGGAAATGTCGGTGCGGGATAGCGCCGCGGTTCAGATCGCCGTCGGCACGCTGCTGTGCGACAAATATGGAATCCAGCACTTGACGCTTCAAATGGAATGCGAGAATTGCCTTCCCGATACGCTGTATTGCGATATGGCGCCGGGCGCCAACGGTTCGAGCCAGCACGCGGAAAAACCTGATTATCTTGTATAAAGGTTGGTCAAGCCCGCCCGCCGAGCCGCCATGAATGGCGGCGCTAGGATACAAAGCCTCCTATCGGAGGCTGAGCATTTCGGTTGGTACCGCCCCGAAGGGGCATTATATCCTGGCGCGGGGATTCATCCCCGCGCGAACCGCCGCCATTCATGGCGGCGCAAGGATACAAAGCCTCCTGTCGGAGGCTGAGCATTTCGTTTGGTACCGCCCCGAAGGGGCATCGTATCCTGGCGCGAATATCCGTGCCCGCGCGAACCCCGCGCGTAATATAATCCGCCCCATGTCCGATCCTACTCCCGCAGGGATTTCCCTTCGCCCGGCTTCCGCAGCGGACGAACCCGCGGTCCGGGCGATCATCCGCAATGAAGGCCTCAACCCGCTGAGTTTGCATTGGAAAAATTTTCTTCTCGCCGAAGATTCACAGCGGAAGATCGTCGGCATTGGCGCTGTGAAGCAGCACGCCGACGGTTCGCGCGAGCTGGCCTCGATCGCTGTCCTGCCGGAATGGCGCGGCCGCGGCGTGGCAGGCTTGGTCATCCGAACGCTGCTGGCGCAGGAACATGGTCCGCTGTATCTCACCTGCCGCGACACCATGGTGCCCTTCTACATACGATTCGGTTTTCGAAGAATTGACAAGGACGAGATGACCCCGTATTTCCGCAGGCTGTTCCGGATCCTCGGTGTCGTGATCCGGGCGATCAACGCCGGGAAGGGGCCGGTGGTGATGAAAAAAGATAACTAAAAATTACGCTTTCCTTGGATTATGAAATGATAAAAACGATTGATCGACGTTGGAATTGGAATCTTTCTATGCTATTTGTCGAGGAATATACAAATAGGGTTCCTATTTTTCTTTCCACGCTCCCCTGACTTTCTTCCACGTATCCTCCAAACTCTCCGGCAACACACGCACTTCACCGAGCACCGACATGAAGTTGGTGTCCCCCGACCAGCGCGGGACCACATGCAGATGGACATGATCTGCCACGCCGGCGCCGGCCGCCTCGCCGATGTTGGCTCCCAGGTTGAACGCCGGGGCGCGGTAGACCGCCCGCAGCGCTGCCAGTGCCTGCTTGGTGAGGGCGAACATCTCCAACCAGGTCTCTTCCGGCAGCTTTTCTATCGAATTGACATGTTCGTGCGGGACAATCATCAGGTGCCCGGCGGTATAGGGGTAGCGGTTGAGGATCACATAGGCGCGCGTCATCCGGGCGACGATCAGCGCCTGCTCGTCGTTCTGCTTGAGCGCGTCGCAGAAAATGCAGCCGGTTTCCTTGCCGTGGCCTTCGATGTATTTCATCCGCCAGGGGGACCAAATACGCTTCATAAAGGGATTGTATCAGGGAAGCCGGGAAGCCGCTTCCCGCGTACCGCCATTCGCCGGAGGTGGGATTTTAAGCGAAAAAAGCGGGAAGTCGGCCAATAATCTCGGCAAAGAGGGATGCCTCGCCTCCCAGTTTTTAGACGAAAAACAGCCTCTTGCCTTGCCGGGGTGGGACCGCTCTGGTATAATCGCGTGGCCCGAAGTAGGGGCGTTTTTAACTACGCCGACGTAGCTCAATCGGCAGAGCAACCGCCTTGTAAGTGGTAGGTTACGGGTTCGATTCCCGTCGTCGGCTTGGGCGAGCATATTAGGGGACTGGACTTAACAAAATCCGATCCGCGCTGGAGGGCGGCGGGCGTGGCAGGCGGGCGACCGGACCGGTATAGGGGGTGTTGTAGGGGCGAAGCATGCTTCGCTTCTTCAACGCCCTTCACCGGATCGGTCTCCCGCCGGCGACGGCGTATATGGGCGGTTACCCAAGTGGCCAAAGGGGACTGACTGTAAATCAGTTGGCAGCAGCCTTCGGAGGTTCAAATCCTTCACCGCCCACCAGAAGGCGAAACACGCCTGCCCTCCAGCCCGCGTAGCTCAGTTGGTAGAGCACACCCTTGGTAAGGGTGGGGTCATGGGTCCAATTCCCATCGCGGGCTCTCGTCGGCCGGAAGAACACGCTCATTTTTTATGAGGAGAAGCGACCATGGCGAAGGAAAAATTTTTA
>PLND01000090.1:2114-2725 GCA_003141675.1 Anaerolineae bacterium | reverse complement strand
TCGCCGCTGGCGCAGGGGCTGCTGACCGACCGCTACCTCAAGGGAATCCCCGCGGATTCGCGCGCGGCGCGGAGCGTCTTCCTCCGGCCGGAAAACATCACCGCCGAGCTGATGACCAAGGTAACCAAGCTGAACGAAATCGCCGCCGCCCGCGGGCAGAAGCTCTCGCAGATGGCGCTCGCTTGGGTTCTGCAGCGGAAGGAAATCACCTCAGTTTTGATCGGCGTAAGCAAAGTCTCTCAGATCGAGGACGCGGTGGGCGCGCTTCAAGCGCCGCCGCTTTCGGCGGAAGAAATAAAGCAGATCGAGGCGATCCTCTGAGCCGCCTTCCCGCCGGACGCGGCGACGGGCTGAAAGGCAAAAACCAACTTTGTCATTGCGAGCCTGCCCTCGCGCAGCGGGGGGAGTACCAGCGGCGGTTTTTTTAGCCGCCGGTAAGACGAAGGAACGTTGCGAGTGGACGCCACAACCTATGTCATTGCGAGGAGTGCCGGCGGCTGATTTTTAGCCGCCGGTACGACGAAGCAATCTGTTCTTCGCACGAACTCAGGCTGCGTATTTGATAAAAGGAATTGACACGGCGACGGGTTGAAAGGTAAAAACCTGCTTTG
>PLND01000090.1:0-2088 GCA_003141675.1 Anaerolineae bacterium | reverse complement strand
GATATAATTAATTCATTATGGGGGAATCATAATGTCATCCAAACGCCAATATTGGGTTTACATTCTCGCCAATTTGCACAATTCCGTTTTATACATCGGCGTTACCAATAACCTCCAACGCCGGATTTTTGAACATAAAGCCGGGATTGGAAGTATCTTTACGAAGAAATACAAGGTCTATAAGCTCGTTTATTTCGAAACCACGAACAACATTCATTTCGCCCTTCGGAGAGAAAAACAATTAAAAGCCGGATCCCGTGTTAGAAAATTATCTTTGATTAACAGTGTAAACCCGGAATGGCGCGATCTGTATGAGAAGGGATGATAAATGTTCGATAAAATGGAAATGTCACGACCATTGGCTGGATTAGCTTTGGCGCAAGCGGGATGGGAGATTGCCGCGCCGCCTTCGGCGGCTCGCAATGACATAGGTTGTGACTTCCGCTCGCAACGTGTAATTGTCATTCTCCCATCTACGAATGATTTCATCGGATCGCATAATTGAGAAAAGTAATTGACGCGGCGACGGATTGAAAGGTATAAACCCACTTTGTCATTGCGAGGAGGCCTCGAGGCCGTGCCCTTTGGCCTCGAGACCGACGAAGCAATCTGTTCTTCGCTCGAACTCGGATTGCCCCGCGCCCGGTAAACCCACCGGGCGAGGCCGGGGCTTCGCCGCCTTCGGCGGGCTCGCAATGACATATAATTGAGTAATCTCCCGCCCATGATCACCTACCGCCAGATAACCACCGCCGACCGGGAATACGAAGCGGAGAAGGCCCTTCGCAACCGGGTGTTGCGCGCGCCACTGGGCCGGACGCTTTCCGAAGAAGACGTGCGCGGCGAAGAGCAACAGATCCACGTCGTCGCGGTGGACGAACGCGGCGAGGTCGCGGGTTGCGTGCTGATCGTGCCGGCGGCGGATGGGACCGCCCGCATCCGCCAAATGGCGGTCCAGGAGGACTTCCGCGGAAAAGGAATCGGCGCCGGGTTGATGGCGCACTCGGAGACCATCGCGCGCGCTTTGCCGGCCCGTAAATTGACGATGCACGCACGCCTGTCTGCCCGCGGATTCTACGAGCGGCTGGGGTACCGGGTTACGTCCGATGTTTTCATGCAAGTGACGATCCCCCACGTGGCGATGGAAAAAACGCTTAATCCGGAAAAAACATAATCCGCGGTCCGAGAACGGACCACCATTCATAAACCATTCGTGGTTGCGAGGAAACCGAGATGAAACTGCCTTCTGCGTCCGGAAAGTCACCGATGACCTACAGCCAACCCGTAACCGAAATCATCCGGCGGCGTTTCTCATGCCGGACCTACGACTCCCAACCGATCGAAGCGAAGGACCGGCGCACACTGGAAGAATTCATGGCCGCCCTTACCGCCGGTCCCCTGGGCTCAGCGCTCCGTTTTCAACTTCTGGCCGCCACCGACACGGACCGCGATTCCTTGCGGGGGCTCGGAACGTACGGCTTCATCCGCGACGAAACTGGTTTCATCGCCGGCGCCGCCGTCCGGTCGAATAAATATTTGGAAGATTACGGCTGCACTCTGGAACGGATCATCCTCCTGGCCACGGACCTCGGGTTGGGAAGTTGCTGGCTGGGCGGCACGTTCAATAAAAGCGGGTTTGCTAAAAAGATATCGCTTCGAAAAGGGGAGGAACTGCCGGCCGTGGCCGCCATCGGCCGCATCGCCGATCTGGGAAGCGCCCGCAATGGGGAACTCCGCCGCCGGGTGAATGGCGACCGGCGCCTGCCGCGGGAGAGTCTCTTCTTCCGGGAGGAGTTCGGAGTGCCGCTGAGCATTTCGGATGCCGGCGCCTACGCCGGGCCGCTGGAAATGGTCCGCCTGGGGCCGTCGGCCTCCAACAAGCAGCCGTGGAGGATCCTTCGCCGCGGAAAGACCTGGCATTTTTACCTGCAAAGGACGAAGGGTTACCGCACCGGCTTCCTCCAAACCCTCATACGGGTGGCGGATATTCAGCGCGTCGACATGGGGATCGCGATGTGTCATTTTGAACTCACGGCAAGTGAAGCGGGACTGCGCGGGAAATGGGTTGTCGACCCGCCGACCGCCCCT
>PLND01000067.1:6062-7782 GCA_003141675.1 Anaerolineae bacterium | reverse complement strand
GTTTCCAGGGCGGCAAGGTTGCTTTCCAGCACGACCGCACCCGCCACCCGGATCTTCGGGAGTTGATCCGCTAAATAGGCGCGGAACAGATCCTTCTTCCGTTCGAGGATGCCGGCATCCCGCAGGAGCAGCCAACTGCAGATGATCCATGCCGCCATGTCGACCAGGTCGCCGGCGTAATAGTCGATCACCGGCCGGTCCTGGTTTTTCAGATGTTCGACGGCTTTCTTGTAAAGCTCGGTAGCTTCGGCCAATTGCGCCGCCTCGCCAGCCAGATCCTGGGGAATCTTCATTAATTTCCACTCCGCCAGGAGCGGATCCAGCGAATGACCGAGCAACTTGCCGATCGCGGCCACGATCTGCAGCTGGCTGGTGCCTTCGTAAATGTTGGTCACGCGCACGTCGCGCACAAGCCGCTCGATATTGAATTCGCGCATGTAGCCGACGCCGCCGTGCACCTGCATGGAGACGTAGCACACACGGTTTCCCATCTCCGTGCAGTAATATTTCGCGATCGGGGTGAGTGTCTCGGCCAGCGTCGAAGCCTGCTTTTGGCGGATGCGCGAGAAGTCGTCGGCCACCGTTTTTTCGCCCTCGGCGGAGGCGCGTTCGTACGCTTTCAGCAAATCCACCCAGGTGCCGGTTTCGGCGAGGAGAGCGCGCGCGGCTTCCAGCTCGCAGCGCATCGAAATCAACATTCTTCCCACCGGGATCAGCTCGCGGATCGGTTTGCCGAATTGGATCCGCTGGCGGGAATAGCGGTCCGCCTCCCGGTACGCCGCCTCGGCGATGCCCAGGGCCTGGGCCGCCACCGCGAGGCGCGCGCCGTTCATCAGCGCCATGGAGTAGCGCAGCAGCCCGAAGCGCCGCTTTCCGATGAGTTCGGCCGGCGTTCCGTTGTATTGCAGTTCGCAAGTCGGCGAGGCGTGCAGCCCCATCTTGTTTTCCAGCCGGCGGATCTTCACTGTGTCGTCCCGTTCCACCAGAAAGAGCGAGAGCCCGCGCCCGTCGCTGGAGCCTTCTTCGCTGCGCGCCAGCACCAGGGAAACGTCGGCGTTGCCGTTGGTGATAAACCGCTTGACCCCCGTCAGGCGCCAGATCTTCGCCGCCTCGTCGTAAACGGCGCGGGTCTGCACGGCGCCCAGATCCGAACCCGCGTCGGCTTCGGTGAGGATCATCGCCCCGCTCACTTCGCCGCGGGCGAACTTCGGCAGCACGCGCTGCTTGGCCTCCTCGCCGCCGAACTCTTCGATCGATGAAGCAATCTCCTGCAGCCCGAAGATGGTCATCAGCCCGCTTTCCGCGCGCGAGACGATTTCCACCATCATCTGGTAGATCGATTCGGGCAGGTTGAGCCCGCCGTATTTCCGCGAGAGCATGCAGCCGAACAGGCCGGCTTGGCGCAGGGCGAGGATCGCGTCACGCGTGGGCGCGGTGTATTCCACCTCGCCGTCGACCAGATGCACACCCTCTTCATCGGCTTCCGCGGCGCGCGGCGCAACCCGCGTCGCGCAAATCTCTCCCAGCACTTCGAGGAGGATGCGGTAATTGTCCACGGCATCTTCGTAGCTGCGCGGCGCAGTCGGATAGAGCGCGGCCTCGGAATATCCCTTTTCCTTGAGCTCCAACACCTTGCGTAAATCCATTTGCGCGAGGCGGAATTGCAAATCGGGATTATCCAGGAAGAAATTTGCGGTCATCGGCCTGCTCCCTGTTATTT
>PLND01000067.1:0-6023 GCA_003141675.1 Anaerolineae bacterium | reverse complement strand
TCGCGGGAGATCAGCCCGGCGTCGACCGCGGCGCGCGAGGCGCCCACTTCACCGCCCAACAGGTTGGCCAGATCGCGCAGGAGCTCGAAATCCTCCGCGCTCCCGACGCCCGCGCCTCCCGAAACGATCACCGGCGCGTCCTTGAGCCGGACGGTGGACGGCCGCATCGAGCGGCTGAGGATCGTGAGCGCCAGATCGCCCTTTTCGAAAGAAGGCTGGATCTTCTCCACGATTCCTTTGCGCGAGGGATCGGGGNNATCGTGGCGATCAGATTGCCGCCGAACGCCGGCCGGATCTGAAACAGCAGATTGGAATAGGTTTTATTTTCCTTCTTGACGGTGTACTCGCCGATCTGCAGATCGGTGCAATCGGCGGTAAGGCCGCAGCGGAGTGCGCTCGCCACCCGCGGGGCCAGGTCCCGTCCGCTGGAGGTGGCTCCGATCAGAAAGATATCCGGCTTGCGGGCGCGCGCCTCTTGGATGGCGACGCGCGCATAGGGCAGAGTGCGGTACGTTTCCAATTCGGGATGGTCGGCCAGCAGCACGCGGTCTGCGCCGGCTTGGATGACACTCTGCGCCAGGTCCTGGATATCGCGGCCGCACAGCAATCCGACCACTTCGGAATTCAGCGTGCCGGCCAGTTCGCGCGCCTTACCCAAGAGTTCCAGGGACACGTCGGCGATCTTCCCCTCGTTTTGTTCGATGAAAACCCACAGGCTGGATTTGTCCGTCATGGCTGCCTCATCCGACGATGTATTCCTTCACGAGTTCTTCGATCATCGCCGCGATTCCTTCCCGGGTGGGGGCGACGTCTTTGCTGGCTGTGGATTCCAGCACGACGAAATTCACCTTATGCACCTGGGTCGGCGAACCGGCCAGACCGATCTTTTCTTCTTCGACGCCGATATCCGCGGCGGTCCAGACGGGAATGATCTGGCCGCGCGCCGCGAGGAACGATTGCAGTTGCGCTTCGGTTTTAAATTCAGGCCAGCGCGCAAGCTGCGCGGGGATCTCAAGCTCCGTCGCGGCCAGCTTGTATTCAATCCGCCGCCGCGCGGAAGGCGGGCGCGGCGTGTTGGCCGAGGCGACCACCGTGATCAGGCAGGGGAGCGCCGAGTGCACAATCTCGGTGCCGCCCTCCAGCGCGCGTTGCACGGTGATCCCGCCGTCTTTGAGTTCCAGGATGGATTCGGCGTACGTGATTTGCGGTACGTTGAGCTTCTCGGCAAGTTGCGGTCCGACCTGCGCCGTGTCGCCGTCGATGGCCTGGCGGCCGCAGAATACCAGATCGAAGGGGCCGCTTTTTTCCACGGCGCATTGGAGCGTGTAGGAGGTGGCCAGCGTATCGGCGCCGGCGAATTTTCTGTCGGTCAGCAGGATCGCGCGATCGGCGCCGCGGTAGAGCGAATCGCGCAGGATGTCGGCTGCTTTGGGCGGGCCCATGGTGATCACCGTCACCGTCCCGCCGTGCTTCTCGCGCACCTGCAGCGCCATCTCCAGCGCGTTCAGATCCTCCGGATTGAAGATCGCCGAAAGCGCGCCGCGGTTCATCGTGCCGTCCTTGGTCATCACCTCGCCGGTGACGTGGTGCGTATCGGGCACTTGTTTGATCAGGACCACGGAGCGGATGTTCTTAGTTTCGGTCATTCCTTCCTCCGAGAACCGCCCGGCGTCCGGACGGCTCTTTCCTGTAATAATCGTTCTATCGCTTGAACTGCATCCGGAGTAGCGCGGAATCTCCAGGGGATGCTCTTCCAAGGTTCCGGCACGGTATATAACCCCACCCGGGGGCCGATGGTCACGCCGTCTTCCGGAATGCGGAACGCCCGCTCCAGAAAGAGTTGGGAGTTTTTTTCACAAAGGTCATGTCCGTTCCAACGGCTGTCGAGCTGCAGCGCCTGGCAAAGCATCGCCGGGCCGAGTGCAATCGGTTTGCGGCCGGGGCGCCGGCGCCGCATGGTTTCCCGGCCTTCGGCCGGAATCATAGCACGAACGAGCACGGCCGCGGGAGAACCCTCCGCCTCCGTGACGATATTCAGCATCCAGTGCATCCCGTACGTGAAATAGACGTACGCCCGGCCCGGCGGTCCGAACATCACCGCATTGCGCGGGGTGAGCCCGCCGCGGCTGGCGTGGCAGCCGAGGTCGTCCCGGCCGATGTAGGCCTCGGTTTCGACGATGATGCCCGAGAGCGTGCGGCCGCGCTCGATTTTAACCAATCGCGCGCCAAGCAATCGGCGGGCGACGGAAAGAGTGGGTTGCGAAAAGAAGGATCGGGGGATTCGGTGAGAGTACCCCGGCGCGTGGGCCGGGGGGCCGGTCCGAAAAATTCTCACAGGAGCGGTCAGGAGACGGGGACGGTTTGAAAACGCGGATCTCGTTCGTAGGTGAGGCGCAAACCTTCGGCGAGCGAAATCCTGGGGCGGAACCCGAGCAGATCCCGCGCTAGGGTGATATCGGCGCACAGGTGCGAGACGCCGCCCTCCTCGTATGGGGTCTTTAGCACTTCGCCCTGCCTGACCAGACGGAGGATCTGGTCGGCGAGCGAAAGCACGGAGGTTTCCATCCCGCTGCCAACGTTGATGATTTTACGGTCCACATCCGGCGCCGTGGCCGCAGCGGCCAGGCACTCGACGGCGTCGTCGATGTAAATGTAATCGCGCGTCTGATATCCGCCGTTGTGGACCACCAGCGATCCGCCTCCGGCGGCCTGCCGCAAAAAGCGCGCGACCACCGGCGCATGCGCGGCCGGCAGCGGCTGGCCCGGCCCGTAGGCATTGAACACGCGCAGGATCACCGTCTCGATTCCCCACAGCGTCCCGATGGTGCGGACGTAATACTCGGCCGACAGCTTCGATACCGCGTAGGGGGAATCCGGATTGGGGGTGGCGCTTTCCACCACCGGTTGCGCCTGCTGCTCGCCGTAGACCGCGCCGGAGGAGACGAACACCACCCGCCGGACGCCCACATCGCGCATGGCTTCCATCATGCTTACCGTTCCGCCGACGTTCACCAGGTTGTACTCGCGCGGATAAAGGACGGACTCCTGGACCGAGACGCGCGCGGCTAGGTGGTAGACGCATTCGACGTCTTGGAGCAAGGTCCAAAGTTTTGGGCGGTCCTGCACGTCGCCGCGGGTGAACAATACGGAGGGGTTCAACCGGGCGGGGTCGCCGGTCGATAAATCGTCCAAGCCGCGCACCTGGTGCCCGGCTTTCACCAAAGTATTGGCCAGTGTGGAGCCCAAGAAACCTGCTGCACCCGTTACAAGGAAGTTCAAATCAGTCTCCCGAACAAAAGTGCGGGTCTGTTTTGCACATCCCGCACTTCACAACGGCAAATTATAGCATGCGGTTAAAACCCGTTTCCCGACGGTTGCTCTACGATAAGGTTACGCAATAATTAAAAAATGGGCTATTTTCAGACTGAATTGTTATATTTAGAGAGAATTACCCAAGGATTGTCGAAAAAGAGTAACTATCTAAAAACAAGCTCGTTTACTTGTTCGCCTCGATTGAAAATATGAGGTTAAAGACCCGTTTTCCGAGTTGTATATATAAAACTCCAGGCCTAAGCATTGCGGGGATGGCATTTCACAACAGTTTCATCCGCTGGGATTATCGCATTCCGGACAGCGTGGATTTTTGCGGAGATTGACTTCTTCGAACCTCCCGAATAGCCCGTCGAATATCAGCAACCGGCCGATGAGCGGTTCGCCGGCACCCAACAGAATCTTCAGCGTCTCCAGAGCCTGCAACGAACCGATAATTCCCGGCAAGGGCCCGAACACGCCGGCTTCCGACGGAGATTCGATTGCGCCGGAATCCGGCAGATCCGGAAAGATGCACCGGTAGCACGGCCCGCGATGTGCATCGAATACACTGACCTGACCTTCGAACCGCAACACGCTTCCGAATACCATCGGTTTTTGTTGCCGGATGCAAACGCGGTTGATTAATTTTCGCGCAGCGAGGTTGTCGGTGGCGTCGAGCAGAATATGGTAAGGACGGGCCAGGCCTTCGGCGTTCGATTCGGAGAACGATTGCGGATAGGAATCGATCTGCGCCTGCGGAGCCAAATCCGACAGGCGCCGGCGGGCGCTTTCGGTTTTCAGTTCGCCCAGGGTCGACGTTCCATGAATGACTTGCCGGTGCAGGTTGTCGAGTTCCACTTTGTCCGGGTCGACGATTCCGATCCGGCCGACACCCGCCGCGGCAAGGTACAGCAATGCGGAGGATCCCAGCCCGCCGGCGCCGACCACCAGCACGCTCGCCTGCTTAAGTCGGGCCTGGCCTTCGATCCCGATCTCCGGAAGAATAATCTGGCGGGCGAAGCGAAGGCGATCCTCGTCGGTGATATCGGAATTATTAGGAAGGTTTGTTATGCTTGGCATCCATCCAACTTTTTGAAATCGGGGTTCAGCCTTCCATATACATTTCTTCCGGTTCGGTCTGAGCCGCCTCGAGAATTTTCTTCGCCACATATTCGGCGCTGTCGATGACCTGGCCGCTCCGCGCGGCGCCCGAGCGTTGCCGTTCCCGCAGCGCCGTGTCGCCGACCGCGTGTTTCCCAAAGTCGGTCGCCGTTGTTCGCGGGAAGACCGTGATCACCCGGATGTTCTCCGCGGCCAGTTCGACCCGCGCCGTGGCCGAAAGCAGGTTGAGGGCCGCCTTCGTGGCCGCATACGTTCCGAGCCCCGGCAGGCGCAGTTTGGAAACCATCGAACTGATATTGAGGATCTCGCCTCCGCCGCCCAGGCGCATTTTCGGCACAACGGCCTGGATAGCGTACAACGCGCCGTAAACGTTCAATTCCATGATCAACCGGAAATGGGCGACATCGATCGTTGCCACCGGCCCTGCCGCCGACTGCCCGGCATTGTTGATCAGAATATCGATTCGTCCGAAATGATCGCACGCCTGGTCGACCATGAGCTTCACCGCGCCGCAATCGCGCATATCCGTCGGCAATACGAGCACATCCCGTTTTTGTGCGCGCAACTCCTCCGCCAGCGATTCGAGCTTTTCGCGGGACCGCGCGACCAGCACAACTTTCGCGCCGGCCTCCGTAAAACATTGGACCGCGGCCCGGCCGATTCCTTCCGACGCGCCCGTGATGATTACAACCTTGCCGGATACATCCATTGTCATCGCTCCTATCATTTCTCCGGAGATTGCAGTTCCTCCTGGAAAGACGGATTGTAACAAATCCATATCCGGGATTGAATGGAATGTCGCAATCCGACGGCTGGAATAGCGATCCCGGTACCACGGAAGGGAAAACCCAAACCGGAATATTGTCTCTATCGTCATTTTCTCCTATACTATTTAAGAAGGACGGCGATATGACCAAACCCCTCGAAGTTAGAATCGGCGAAGGATTAAAGAGCTTGAGTTTGACGCTTGCCGCGGCGGAATCCTGTACCGGCGGTTTGGTGGGTTCGCGGTTGACCGATGTGGCGGGTTCCTCAGCGTATTTCCTGGGTGGGATTGTCGCCTATTCCAACGACGCAAAAGTAAAACTCCTGAACGTCCGGCGCGAGACGCTCGCGGAGCACGGCGCGGTCAGCGAACAAACGGCTCGGGAAATGGCCGAGGGAGTGCGGAAATGTTTCGGCACCGATATCGGCCTGGCTGTCACCGGAATCGCAGGGCCGGGCGGCGCAACAAAAGATAAACCGGTGGGGCTGATGTGGCTGGCGCTGGCCGCCGAGGGCGGCACCCAGGCCAAGTCGATTCGCTTTCCGGGCGACCGGCTGCAAAATAAAGCCGCGGCCGCAGAGCAGGTGCTGGTGTTATTGGAAGAATATCTGGATCCCCTCATCCCGGATTAAACCCTGCGCCGAGAAAACAAGAGTATCATTGGATCGCATGCCGGATTGCGGGGGCAAACAATTCAGCGTGCGGTACGCCGGGAACGGAATCGACTGATTTCTGACGCAAAAGGAGAACAGGGCATGCCGATCCGTACGCTTATCATGGGCGCCGCCGGGCGCGATTTCCACAACTTCAACGTCTTCTTCCG
>PLND01000036.1 GCA_003141675.1 Anaerolineae bacterium | reverse complement strand
ATGGTCCCGGTGGTCAGCGCGGTCAGATAATCCTGGTCCTCGACCAAGGTGCTTTGTGCCAGGGCATAATCCGCGCGCGCCTTGGCCACGTCCCCATCCGAAGGCGGAATAACCTTTTTGGTGGCGTTGCGACCGCTGCCGGTCACGGTAAGGAAGGTATTCGGAACGTAATCGTTCCAATAGTCGAGCCAGGCTTGCGCCAGTGAATTTTTATCCGCCGACAGGGTTGTTTGCGCCTTCTTAAGGGCCGTTGCGGTGTCCGCCGAGGGGGTGGCGGCCGCGTCGGCCTGGGCCTTTTGCAAAGCCTCCTCCGCAAGCGCAACCTGCCCTTCCCAGTACACCACATCCGGACTGATCAGGTAGGCGAGAGTGGAGCGGGTTGTATCTACACTCACCTTATCGGTGGCGACGGCCAATTGCGCGGTGGCGATCGCCGACGGAGAAGAGAGCTCACTGAGCGCGTTGAGTGCCTGTTGATATGCCAGTTGCGCCGAAGTGTCGTCCAAGCTGGCCAGGAGCTGCCCGGCATCGACGACGTCGCCCACTTTGACCGATAGCTTCGCCACCTGACCCGAGGCTTTGAATCCGAAGGTGGCCTGGGCCGGTGCAAGAAGCGTCCCCGTTCCGCTGGCGAAGAGTTTGATGTTGCCTTTCGTAACCGTCGCGGTTTGCACAGCGGAACTTTTGGCCGCCACGGGGGTGGCCTGTTTTTTCCAAAAATAATATCCGGTTCCGGCGGCGGCTATAATTAAAATTGCCAGGACGCCAAGAAGGATTGTTCTCCGGGAATGTGAGGGTTTGTTTTGGGTTGGTTTAGACGAAGACGACATTATTTTTTTTCCTTCTTTGCAAAGGTTGGATGCTAAACTCATTATTATCCATATCCGGATAAAGAAGTTGTTAGAGAGATATGAAGAAATATCGAAGAATGTTAGGAAAAAAATGACAAATGTTGGTAAAAAAGGCCATCCCTCGCGTTCGCGAGGGATGGCGGGAACAGAAATTCTAGAAAGCGTTCTATTTACACGTCGTAATAAAGGCAGAATTCGTATGGATGGGGGCGCAGGCGGACTGGATCCACCTCATGGGTGCGCTTGTAGTCGATCCAAGTCTCGATCACATCCTTCGTGAACACATCACCGGCGAGCAGAAACTCGTGGTCCGCTTCGAGCGCGTCGAGGGTTTCCGACAGCGACCCGGGGACGGTTTTGATCTTCTTTGCGGTCTCGGCGTCGGTTTCGTAGAGGTTGAAATCCGCAGGTTCGCCCGGATCAATCTTGTTCTGGATTCCATCCAAGCCGGCCAGGAGCATCGCCGAGAAGGCCAGGTATGGGTTGCAGGTTGCATCCGGGCAGCGGTATTCGAGCCGCTTGCTGGCCGGACTGGTGGAATACATCGGGATGCGGACGCCGGCCGAACGGTTGCGCTGCGAGTACACCAGATTGACGGGTGCCTCGAAGCCGGGTACCAATCTTCGGTAGGAGTTGGTGGTGGGGGCGCAGATCGCCAGCAGCGCGGGCGAGTGCCGGAGCAGACCGCCGATGTAGTAGCGCGCCATCTCCGAGGTCAAGCCGTAGCCGGCCTTGTCGAAGAACTGGTTGACGCCTTTTTTCCAAAGCGACTGGTGCACGTGCATCCCGGAGCCGTTGTCCGAAAAGACCGGTTTGGGCATGAAGGTGACGGTCTTGCCGTGGGCCTTGGCGACGTTTTTCACGACGTACTTGTACATCAACAGGCTGTCGGCCATCTTCACCAAGGGGCCGTAATGCATGTCGATCTCGGTCTGTCCGGCGGTGGCCACTTCGTGGTGGTGCACTTCCACCCGCACTCCGGCGGCGATCAGATTGAGAACCATCTCCGAGCGGAGATCCTGCAACGCGTCGGCGGGAGCAACCGGGAAGTAGCCTTCCTTGTTCCGGATTTTATACCCCAGGTTTTTGTTCCCCCCATCGAGTCCGGAATTCCAAATGCCTTCTTCGGAATCGATGAAATAGTATCCGCTATACTGGTTCTGGTCGAAACGGATGTTGTCGAAGATGAAGAATTCAGCTTCCGGCCCCCAGTAGGAGATATCGGCGATCCCGGTCTTGAGCAGGTAGGCCTCGGCCTTGGCGCCGATGTAGCGCGGGTCGCGGCTGTAGGCTTGGCGCGTGAGCGGATCGAGCACCGAACAAACCAGGCTCAGGGTGGGCACCTGGCATACCGGGTCCATCACCGCGCTGGTGGGATCCGGCATGAGCAACATGTCGCTTTCGTTGATGGCCTGGAACCCGCGGATCGACGATCCGTCGAAGCCGATCCCTTCCTCAAAGAGCGATTCCTCGAGCTCCTGCAGCGGGATGCTGAAATGCTGCCAGGTTCCCGGCAGGTCGACAAACTTGAAGTCGACGATCTTCAGCCCCAGCTTGCGGGCGTACGCAATCACTTCCGCCGGTTTGGAAATTTTCTGCGGTTCTGCGGATGCTACGTCCTGGATCTTTGTCTTTTCGTTGATCAACATCATGCCTCCTTCAAGTAGATCTTCAGGCTGGGTTGTAAAATAAAAAACCCGCCGCATGAGATTTCCCTCATGGGACGGGCTTCCTGGCCTGTTTATCTATTTATCTTTCCCAATGATAATTCGACGGGAATTCAGGGTCAAGCGCCCGGAGAGGTTATTTCATCGAAGGGAGGTATGGCCCATTTGGGGGAGCGGGGGAGGAAAAATTCAGCCTATTCTTGCCGCGCAAATTCCACGAGGGATGAGTTCTCCATCGCGGGCTTTGGAAAAAGTCTGGATTTATCATTGCGAGCCCCGCCCCGGCTCCGCCGTTGCGAGGCCGGGGGAGCGAAGCGACGAAGCAATCTCCCAGCCCATCGAGAAGGAAAATGATTCGAGCGAGGGAAAAGGGAATCGATTTTGTGAAAAACCAGATTGCTTCGTCGGCTTTGATGAAAATCCAAAAACATCAAAGCCTGCTCGCAATGACACGCAGTTTATTCGTATCCGGCTGTCCAGAAATTGGGGATTCTTTTTTGCCGATTGCGGTATTTTTGCCGGAATTGGGGGTTCAGGCGCAGCACGTCCAGCTCGTTGCCGGTGAAGGAACAGCGAAGGCAGTAATACCCGTCCCGGTCGCGGTCATAGAGCATGTCTATGTCGATTTCCCGCATCAGGCAGTACGGGCGATGGTTGTTCAGCTTGGTTTTTCCACCTTGAGCCATGCGCGCAATTCCCCTTTCCCTTGGATGATCTTTTATATTCCGATTCGTGTCCATCGGGGAAAACGCGAACCGCTTGCGGGCGTACCCCGCGGCCTGCGACGATTCCGTCCGCAGGCTGAGGCGGGTATCCATCGAGGGCACAGGCGGAGGCGATCGTTTCGGTTTTGGTTTTTCCATGGAGAGTGAGCTCGACGCCGGTCGGATCTTCGGAATCTTCCGTCGTGCTGTAACAGTCCATATTCCCAGTTGTGCCCATCCTTGGTACCTCGCGGAATGAAAAGAGGCTCAACCGAATTGCACTCGTAAAAACACCTGGAAAACGATATGGCCTCTTCCGGAAGATCTCCCGCTGGATATATCCTTCCGCCATATTACGGGTCGCGATTCCCAAAACGTTCGACAGCGCTTGCTGGATTCGCAGGCTGTCGATCCAAAAGATCGGCATGTTCTTTTCCCTCTCCGTCCGGGGTTCCCTGATCGAGGCGGCGATAATCGTTGAAGCAGTAAAAAGGGACGGAACTATTAAATAGCCATCGAGGGATAGCGGCTTTAAACTCTAGGGCCTTCATAATTTCTTCGCATTATCTTCATACTTTATAGGAGTAAATAATTCATTATAATTATAAAAACAATTTCATCCTGCCAGTGGATCCGATCCATCCATAATTTCGGATGAAAAAAGCTGTTGGGAAGCACCTCGATGGCAGCTTTGATGAACGCGGATGACCAATTTATTCAAAAAACATATGAACAGCTGTCCTGTAGGGACCAGCTCGCCGTCCGACGGTGGACCTGGCGAATCACGGTGCTCATTCCGGATCGGTGTGAACCATGGTTGATCCTGGGGCTATTTTCCACTCCGCTGGCCAGTATCTATTATATGAAGCAGGCGCTCCAGATCAACCCAAATAGCCGGTGGGCTCGCGCCGGTTTGCGCTGGGCGACGAAACGGTCGCAGGAAAGCCCGGAAGATAGATCCGCCCCGGTTTCAACAAAGCAGCCAGCTTTCTCATCTCAATCAGGACGCAAGGAACGACCCAAAAAAGTTGGGAGGTACGGATTTCTGCTTACGGCATTCATCCTCGCGGCCGGTTGCGTTGCGTTGGGTGCAGTCTGGCATGTTCGGGCGGCTGAAAATCTGATGGGAGCAATGCCGGCGATCACGCCGACGCCCTTTCTCCCGGTTTCTCCGACGCCGCGTCCTACGGAAACGCCGACTTCGATACCCACCCAGGAACCGACCGCCACAGCGGTCATCCTGCCCACGGAGCCGGCGATCGTGGTACCTTCCATTTCCATACAGACATCGGGATTAAAAAGTATTGTGGTCAGCTTGTCACAACAGCGGCTGTACGCTTATGCGGGGGATGCGCCTGTCTACGACTATGTAGTCTCCACCGGGCGGGGCGGCGGCACGGCGCTGGGAAATTTCGAAATATTGGATAAGATTCCCGATGCCTATAGCGCCCCGTGGGGTTTCTGGATGCCGGACTGGATGGGAATTTATTATCCAAACCCCGACATGGAAAACGGTATCCACGCGCTACCGGTGCTGCCGGACGGAGAGACGATCTGGGGAACGGAGCTTGGCACGCCGGTTTCCTATGGTTGCATTGTGTTGGGGTCGGAAGATGCGTACCGGTTATTTTTATGGGCGGACATCGGGACTCTGGTCAGCATCCGTGAGTAGACAATTTGGCATTGTTTTTTAAGAAGACGATCCCAACACACAAGCGGCCGTGTTGCCGATGCAATAGAATTGTATTGAGGGCGGATCTGGAAAAAGATCGAATTATTTTTACAATATCTTTAAAACTCTCGAATATCCATCTCTCAACCGATTTTCCTGGATCGCCGGGGAAAATTCCGGCGAATTGGGACTGCCACCGGGATTACACGGGATTTAGAGTCCCGTGGGATAGGTCCAGCGCCTTGCGGAACGTAGCGGCGAAGTCCGCCGCCGCGCGTTTTGGATCGGCCGACTCACCGACGGCCCGCACGCAGGCCGTTCCGACGATCACCCCGTCGGCGAGCTTGCCCACCTCCGCCCCCTGGGAAGGCGTGGCGATTCCGAATCCGACGCAGAGTGGCAGCCCTTTTGGTACGGCTAGGCGCACGCGGTCGACGAATTCCCGCAACCCCGTAGGGACGCTCTCGCGCGCGCCGGTCACGCCGGTGACGGATACCAGGTAGAGAAAACCTTCCGCGGTGGCGCAAATCCTGCGCGTACGATCGGCCGACGTGGTCGGGGCGATCATGCGGATCAGCGGCATCTTGCCGCCCAGCGCATCTTCCAGTTCGGCGGATTCTTCGGCCGGCAAATCCGGTACGATCAGGCCGTCCGCGCCCGCCGCAACCGCTGCCTCGCAAAACGCTTTCGGACCGAAGTGAAGAATCGGATTGTAATAACCCATCAGGATGAGCGGGATGCCGACCCCGCGCCCGCGCAATTCCGCGATCGATTGGAGCACGCCGGGAACGGTTACGCCGTTTTGCAGCGCGATCTGGGTGGCGTGTTGAATCACCGGCCCGTCGGCCAGTGGATCGGAAAAGGGGATTCCCACTTCGATCAGGTCGGCGCCGTTTCCGGCGAGGGCTTCGATGGCGTCGAGCGAATCCATCGCCGTCGGATACCCGATCGGGAAGTAAGGCATGAAGGCGGGCTTCCTTTTAAAAGCGCGTTCGATATCGGCAAGCGGCATGGGTAACTCCATTCGGTTGGCTCCGACCTAACCTCACTTCCCCCCTTCTTCCCCTCCTCCCCTCGCTTCGCTCGAGGAAAGGACTTAAGGGAAGGGGAGGAGGGGGTTGGGGGGTGATAGGGTTAGGTCAGGTATTTCATCACCGTATCCAAATCCTTGTCGCCTCTTCCGGAGAGGCAGATCAGGATATTTTTATCTTGCCCCATCTTTGGCGCGCGGCGGACGGCTTCGGCGACGGCGTGCGCGCTTTCCAGCGCCGGGATGATCCCCTCCAGTTTGCACAGAAGCGAAAAGGCCTCGAGCGCCTCGGCGTCGGTGGCGACCGTATATTCCGCGCGGCCGAGTTCGCGCAGGAAGGAATGTTCCGGTCCGACCGCGGCGTAATCCAACCCGGCCGAGATGGAATGCGTGTCGGCGATCTGCCCGTCGGGCGTTTGCAGCACGAACGTGCGCGTTCCATGCAGCACGCCCACCTGGCCGCGCGACGGATCCGCAAAGCGCGCCGCGTGCCTGCCAGTGGCGATCCCCTCACCGCCGGCTTCCACGCCGATGAGCTTGACCGCCGGGTCCTCGAGAAAGGCCGAGAAGAGCCCGATGGCGTTCGAGCCGCCGCCCACGCAGGCAATACACTGATCCGGCAGGCGGCCGATCTTGGCAAGCATCTGCGCGCGTGCCTCGTTGCCGATGACCTTCTGGAACTCACGCACCATCGCCGGGTAAGGGTGCGGCCCGAGCGCCGACCCGAGCAGGTAGTGGGTCGTCTCCACATTCGTCACCCAGTCGCGGATCGCCTCGTTGACCGCGTCCTTGAGCGTACGGCTGCCGCTCGCAACCGGGTGCACCTCGGCCCCCAGGAGCCGCATACGGAACACGTTCGGCTGCTGGCGCGCCATGTCTACTTCGCCCATATAGACGACGCATTCCAGTCCGAGCAGCGCGGCGACGGTGGCGGAGGCTACGCCGTGCTGCCCGGCCCCGGTCTCGGCGATGATGCGGCGCTTGCCCATCCGCCGAGCCAGCAGCGCCTGGCCGAGTGCGTTGTTGATCTTATGCGCGCCGGTATGGGCCAGGTCCTCGCGCTTGAGGTAGATTCGCGCGCCGCCGAGGTGCGCGCTGAGCCGGGCGGCAAGCGTTACCGGTGTGGGCCGGCCGGCGTAATCCGTCAGCAGCGAGTTCAGCTCGGATTGGAACTGCCTGTCTCCCCGGACTCGCTCGAATTCCGCCGTGAGCGCCTCAAGCGCCGGCATGAGAGTCTCCGGGACGTACTGCCCGCCATAAGCGCCGAATTTGGTGAAGAGAAGAGTCATAGAGTATTCCTTTTTACAATATTCTTGTCCAACAGCATTGGATCGAAAAGACTTTTTCCACGGAGTACACGAAGTTCACGGAATAATTCCATGAAAAAATCCGTGTTCCTTCGTGCCCTCCGTGGATTTATAGAACGAATCGCTGCCATTCCAATCGGCCGTGGCTTCCGAAATTGATTAGGAGGCCAACTCGCAGTTCGGTAGCTTTCAGATAGTTCAGGATTTGAGCTTCTTCCTTTCCCGAGAGCCGGTCGAGTGCTTTCAATTCGGCAATGATTTTTTCATAACACGCCAGATCCGTTTCATATGTTTTATTAAGCGGCCGACCTTTGTAGGAAACAGTCAAAGGTTTATACGGTTCGAAAGGAATCTTCCGACTTTCCAATTCGATCTCCAGTGCCTCTTGATAGACAGCTTCAAGGAATCCGGACCCAAGTTCCCGGTGCACCTCAATCGCCGCCCCGAGGATGGCAAAGGTCTCTTCGCGAAAGATCAATTCCGTCATGGCTCCCCCTTTTTCGAATGAGTTCGTCGATGCGCATTTTATACTTTTCTATGTTCCTCGGTTTTTCCCGCCACATGAAAGCCGACTGCCTCACGCACCTTGCGCATTAATGGGGCACAACTGGCGCGGGCCTTCTCGGCGCCTGCGATCAGCACGCGATCCAGAGAAAGCCGGTCCAGCAGGTAGCCTTCGTATCGGGTGCGGGTTGCGGCGAAGGTACGCTCCAGCACTTCGTAAAGGGCTTGTTTCACCTCGCCGTAGCCAAACCCTCCGCGCAGATATTTCCGGCGCATGGCCTCGGTTTCCTCGCGCGTGGCGAAGTGTTTGTAGATGCCGAACAGGTTGTCTTCTTCCGGGTTTTTGGGTTTCTCCGGCGGGCGCGAATCGGTGACTATGCCCATGATCCGCGCGTGCAGTTGTTCCGGCGGAGAAAAAATCGGAATGACATTGCCGTAGCCCTTGCTCATTTTACGGCCGTCGATGCCGGGAACAACGGCGGCCTCTTCGCGAATGACCGCTTCCGGGATCACTAAGACCTCGCCATACTCGCGGTTGAATGCCTGGGCGATATCAGCGGCGATTTCCACATGCTGGCGTTGATCTTCCCCCACCGGCACTACGTGGCTTCCGAAAAGCAGAATATCGGCGGCCATAAGGATCGGGTATGTATATATTCCCATATTCACCCCGTCATCCGGATCGCGGCCCTTTGCAAGGTTGGCCTCAACCGTGGCTTTGTACGCATGGGCGCGGTTGAGCAATCCCTTGCTTGTGGAAGCAGCCAGCAGAACCGCCAGTTCAAACACTTCAGGGATGTCGGACTGGCGGAAGAATGTGATTTTTTCAGGGTCCAGACCAAGCGCCAGCCAGGCCGCTGCCGCTTCCCAGGTCAGGCGTTCCAATTCGTCGGAGTTGTGAATTTGGTTCAAGGCGTGTGCGTCGGCGATGAAATAAAACGCCTGGAAATCCTTTGCCAATTCCAGCGCCGGCCGGATCATGCCAAGGTAGTTGCCCAAATGGGGTGTTCCCGTGGGCTTGATTCCGGAAAGGGATATTTTTTTCATAGGCTTTCCGCCGCTTTCTCAAGGTAGATGAGCGTCACCCGTTCATTCATCGGCTCCCGTTTGAAAATCCGGTAACCTGATTTTTGATAGATGTGCAGATTGCACTCGCTGCGCTCGCCGGTGAACAGTTCGAACCGGTTGGCTTGCGGGAAGCGGGTTTCGATCTCCCGCAACAAGCGGGAGCCGGTGCCCAGGTTCTGCCATTCGGGATGGACGATCAGCCTTCCAATATTGCAGGAACCGTCGCGGAGTTCGGCGCGTACCGATCCGACGATCCGGCCTTCCGTTTTCGCCCGCAGGAATAATTTGCGGCCGAATTCGGATTCGATTTGCGCAAGAGTCTGAGTCAGAGGCGAAATTGTAAAATCCCGGTAGCGCTCAGCTTCACTGCGATAGGCCAACTTCTGCAGCGCCAGGATCTCGGCTGCGTCGCCGGCTTGGGCGGGCTCGATGGTTATATGGATTTCCCTTCCCGCCCGTCGGGCGGCCGCAATAAAGGCGGCCATTTTATCGCGGTCCTTTTTACCCGCGAAAGATTCAATGCCCGAGGCTGTATCCACTCCCCAGGGCTTCACCTTGCGGATCGCGCTGCCGACGTTTTCCGGGGTAAGCCCGCCGGCAAGGCAGACCGGGTAGCGCGACGCGACCGACGCCGCCCAATCCCAATCAGCCGTGTGACCGGTTCCACCGTAGAGGTGGGGGGCAGTCGCGTCCAGTAGTAATGCCGGCTTGCCTGTGGTGAAGGCGGCGAATTCCAACGGCGTATGGGCTTCCGTTCCCGCGCGGATTGCCTTAACCGCGCGGATCTTTTCGGCGCCCAGCGCCGCGAGCGCACCGGGCGGTTCGTCTCCGGAAAGCTGGGCCGTATCGAGAGCGCAACGCTTCACAATCCGGGTGATATCCGCCACCGGATGATTGACAAAGACACCCGTATACGAGAGATCCGGAAAGCCTATCCGCAGCGCCGCGACGATCTTCCCGCAATCCGACTCGGCAATGCAGCGCTGGCTTTTCGGGTAGAAGTTAAACCCGAGATAATCCGCACCCAACTCGGCCGCGGCGAGCGCGTCATCAAAATTAGTCAGGCCGCAGATCTTGATGATCATGCCCCCCTCTTTTTCTCCCCCTGTTTAGCGGAGCTAAACGGGGGGAGGTTAGGTCGGGGAGAGGCAGCGAAGGGGGCGGAAATCGCCAATTCCCTGACTTTCGCCGCGGTATCTTCCGCCGTCACCAGCGCTTCGCCGACCAGAATCGAGTCGTAGCCGGCCTTCCCAGCCGCAACGGCATCCTCGGCGTTCATGATACCGGATTCGGCGACCGATCCAATCGCGGGCGGAATCTCCGGACCAAGTTCCAGGCTGGTCTGCGGCCGGACCTCGAACGTGGCCAGGTTTCGGCTGTTCACACCCACCCAGCGCAGACCGGGGATCGTCAGCGCCCGATCAAGCTCGTCGCCCGTATGGACCTCGAGGAGCGGCGTGAGCCCAAGCTCGAGCGCAAGCGCATGCATATCGGCAAGCGCCTCGCCTTCGAGCGCGGCGGCGATCAGTAGCACGGCGTCCGCCCCGATCGCGCGGGTCTGATAAAGCTGGACCGGCGCGAGCAGAAAATCCTTGCGCAGGAGCGGCAGCGCTTGCCCGCCGGGAGTTTCCAATCCCTCGCGGCGGAGCGCGAAGAGATCGTCGATGCTCCCGCGGAAGAATTTCTCGTCGGTCAGAATCGAGATTGCCGCCGCGCCGTTTTCCGCGTAGAGATGCGCCTGCCGAATGGGATCGAGCCGCGCATTCAGTTCGCCGCGCGAAGGCGAGGCGCGCTTGATCTCGGCGATGAGCATCGGCGCGGCCCGCGGGCGCGAGGCGCGCGCCGGGTCGAGGGACAGGAACTCCCGCGGTGCGGGAGCATCCGTAGCCCGGGCCTTCCACTCGGAAGAATCCAACCGTGTGATTTCGGAACGCTTGTATTCGAGGATTTGAGCGAGCATGGTTGTCTGCCCTCTCCACCCTCCCCTTTTTCCCCTCCCTCCTCTCCCTGTATAGGGAGAGGAGGGAGGGGCTGGGGTGGAAGGTGAGGGTCATCCCTTTCCAAAAGCAATCAACCCATCCAGCGCTTTGAGCGCCGCACCGGAATCGAGTGCCTTGCGCGATTCGACAAGCGCCTCGGAAAAATCCCCACTCTCGGCTGCGATGGCCGCGGCCGCGTTGAGCAAGACCGCATCGCGCATGGGTTCCGTGCTCTTTCCTTCGAGCACCGTGCGCAGAATCACTGCGTTCTCCTCGGCAGTGCCGCCCTTCAACGCCTGTGGATCGGCGCGCGGGATACCCACGTCGCGCGGGTCCAGTTCGAACGTGCGCACAGCGCCTTCTCTTAAATGGCTCACGCGGTTGGGGCCGCCGGCGTTGAGCTCATCCATCCCGCCGAAGCCGTGCACTACGTAGGCGGCGCTCGCCCCGAGGATGCCCAAGACCTTGGCCAGCGGCTCGGTCAGCGCCGGATCGGGCACGCCGATCACCTGCACCTCGGCCCCGGCCGGATTGGTCAGCGGTCCGAGCAGGTTGAAGATCGTGCGCTGGCCGATCTCGCGCCGCGGACCGATGGCGTGCTTCATCGCCGGATGGTACTTGACTGCGAAGAAGAACGCGATACCCACCATATCGATGGCGCGCACGGCCTGCTCGGGAGTCATATCGATGTTCACACCGAGCGCGGCGAGCACGTCGGCGCTGCCGCACTTGGAGGAAGCGGCGCGGTTGCCGTGCTTGGCGACCTTGCGCCCGGTTCCGGCGATGACGAACGCGGCGGCGGTGGAAATGTTGAAGGTGCCCGCGCCGTCGCCGCCCGTCCCGGCGGTGTCATACAGTTTTTCCGGACGGCTCGCGAAATTCACCGGCAAGGCGTTCGCGCGCATCGCGCGGGCCGAGCCGGTGATCTCTTCGACGGTCTCGCCTTTCATCCGCAACGCGGTGAGGTACGAACCGATCTGCGCCGGTGAAGCCTGTCCGGTCATGATCACCTGCATCGCCTGCTCGGCCTGGGCCGCGGTCAGGCTTTCGCGTTTCATCGCCTGGGCGATAAATGGTTTCAACATGTTCCATTCCTCCTTTTTTTCGGATGCCGCCCGCCCGGAGGGCAGGGCGAGAAAATTTTTCAGGATCTGCTTGCCTACGTCGGTGAGCACCGATTCCGGGTGGAACTGCAGGCCGTAGGTCGGATGCGTCCGGTGACGCAGCGCCATGATCTCGCCCGTCTCGGCGCGGGCGATCACTTCCAACTCGGCGGGCACGGGATCGAATACGATCAGCGAATGGTAGCGGCCGGCTTCGAAGGGAGTGGGCAGGCCGGCAAGAATCCCTGCGCCGGTGTGGTGGATCTTCGATGTCTTCCCGTGCATGATTCCCGGCGCCCGGCCCACTTTCGCACCGTACACCGCGCCTAAGGTTTGATGGCCGAGGCATACTCCCAGGATTGGGATCTTCCCGTTGAAGTAGGAGATCGCTTTTCCGGAAATGCCGGCATCGTCCGGTGTGCCGGGGCCGGGGCTGATCACCAAGTGGGTTGGGTGGCGCTCCGCGATCTGCTCCACGGTCACCTGGTCGTTGCGGAATACTTCCAGCTCAGCACCCAGCTCGCCCAGATATTGGACGAGGTTATAGGTGAATGAATCGTAGTTGTCGATTACGGCGATCATGAGTCCTCCTTTGCGGACTCTTCCCCTCTGCCCCCAGCCCCCTCCTCCCCTTCCCAATTTGGGAAGGGGAGGAGGGGGAGAAAGGGGGAGGTAAGGAAGGGTCAGTCCGCTTCCGCCTGCTCCACTGCCATCAACACGGCGCGGGCTTTGTTCATCGTTTCCTGGTATTCGCGTTGCGGATCGGAATCCGCGACGATCCCGGCGCCGGCCTGGACGGACACGCTCTTGCCGCGGCCGACAAGCGTGCGGATCGCCAGACATGTGTCCATCGATCCGTCGAAGGAAAAATATCCGACTGCGCCGCCGTACGGCCCGCGCCCGTCGGGTTCGAGCTCGGCAATGATCTCCATCGCCCGCACCTTGGGTGCGCCGCTGACGGTGCCGGCCGGGAATGCCGCGCGCACCAGGTCGAAGGCGTTCTGGCCCGGGCGCATCTCGCCTTCCACCTGCGAGACGATGTGCATCACGTGCGAGTAGCGTTCGATCACGGCGTATTCCGGAACGCTCACGGTGCCGTAGCGGCACACCCGCCCGAGGTCGTTGCGCCCGAGGTCGACCAGCATCACGTGCTCGGCGCGCTCCTTCGGGTCGGCCAGGAGTTTCACCTCGATCGCGGCATCCTCTTCGGGCGTAGCGCCGCGCGGGCTGGTGCCGGCGATCGGGCGCAGGCTGGCGCGATTCCCCTCCAGCCGGACGAAGACTTCCGGCGAGGATCCGGCCAGGTAGAAGGGCTCGCCGTCGAAGGTTCCAAAATCGAAAAAGAACATATAAGGCGAGGGGTTGAGCCGGCGCAGCGCGCGGTAGATGTCGAAGGGTTGTGCTTTTGTCGTGCGCGAAAGCCGTTGCGAGGGAAGCACCTGGAAGACGTCGCCGGCGGCAATGTGTTCCTTGGCGGCGAGCACCATCTGCTCGTAGCGTTCCTGCCCGACGTTGGATTCAAAGGCTGTTGGAGGCGCGGAAGAACCTGCCGCGGGGGCGGAGTCGGCGGCCGGGAGCGGGCGGCGGAGCCGTTTCTCGAGGGTCGAAAGCTTGCGGCGGGCTTCCTTTTCCCCGTCGAATGGATAAGCGATCAGGAACATGCTGCGCCGGACATGGTCGAAGGCGACGATCGTATCCGCCAGCAGGAAGACCGCTTCGGGGAGCGGAGAGGCGTGCATCTGCGGATCGAGGCGCGGCTCGAAGTAGCGCGCGCACTCGAAGCCCATATAGCCCACCAACCCGCCCAGGAAGCGCGGCAGTTTGACCAGCGAGTGGGGCGCGGCGGGCATGTGAAGCGCGCTCATCTCCTTCTCGAGCAGGCGGAATGGGTCGCTGCCCGGTTCGGCGGTGAGGATCTGCGTCGATCCGTTCCCGCGTCGTTCGAGAGTCCGGCCGCGGACGATATAGATGCAACGCGGCTCGACCCCGATGAACGAATAGCGCGCAATGCGCTCGCCGCCCTCGACCGAATCGAGCAGGAACGACGGGCCGGTCCGGCGCAGCTTGAGGTAGGCCGAAGTGGGCGTCTCCAGGTCGGCGGAGAGTTCGCGCACAATCGGCGCGAGCGCGGGAGCGGAGGTTTTTATAGGAGCTTCAACAACCATGGCGCCATCCTTACCCTTCCTCTGTTTCCCCTCCCCAGAATGGGGAGGAGGTTGGGGGAGGGGTTAAAAAAGAATCCCCTCTCGTCTCAGGGACGGGAGGGGATCCCGCGGTGCCACCCTGGTTAGACTGCCTCGCCGGCTTGCGCCGGGAACAAAAAACCCCGTTGTGATTGCGACGGGGTCGAAGCCAGCCTCACTCTGTTGGGTACGCTCGGATTGAGTACCGATTAATACCGTTGCCCGCTAACGGGGGCGCCGGATTGGGCTACTCAGTTCGCCCGCTCAACTCGGAGGTCCATTCGGCATCTGCTTGCGTACCGGGCTTTCACCGTCTGCCGCCCGGCTCGCTTACCGCCGCGCTGATGCCTACTCGTCCTCGTCGACGTTTTTCTTGCTCAGTTTGACGCATTTTTAGCACAGATGAAGGGAAGGAGTCAAGGGCGGATTAATAACGATGCGGTCTTAAGTCCGCATCGTTATTAAACGGAGCTGATTCGTGAATATATAATGATATTTCCATTGCGATCTTCATTCGCCCTCGCCACCTTCTGGATATCCTCCGCGACTACGGATATGGCATTCGCTACCAGCCGCACGAATATGACCATGCCTTGCACCTTGTCGCAGAGGATATTCTTTCCAACACGAACCGGAGGATTGTACTGGTGATCGCTGCGGACGGACGGTGAGACGATACGATGAATCGGGCAACGGGGTTTTCCCCAAGCAGGCTTACAATAGAGACCTCGACCCGGTGTTATGGGTCAATCTGGAATTGGGCACACTAACTCGGATGACTGCGAAGGAATATCGTCAATGCGTTCGCCGACACTAGGATGGGATCTACCTTGTGTCCGTGCATCCGGGAGAAAATGTGATGGACCGGCGAACAAACTTGATTGGACGAATCAAAAATAGGACGTAGAAAGGTAAAGATATGTCCGGCTTTAACCGCGCCACGCGCGAATGTTCCGTGAGTGAGTTGAATCCCAAGCTGTTGGACGCATTTGAGGAGTATTTTTCAAAGCACAAGTTTGGGGACCCGACGGAAAAAACGCTAATGTGCTGTGAAACCTTCTCGGAGAAGGAAAAGCCCGGCATACTGGATACTTTGCTGACCGGCAACCCCGGTTCGACTGGCTTTCTCGGTCTGATCCTCACCGACCGTAGGTTGCTCTGGGCTCGCACAGGCGACCAATCCAAAACGACAGTCTTCGGAGCCGATCTCAATTATATTCAGGTAAAGGCATATTCCTCCCGGATAACCAAGGAAACAGAGTTGCAAATATCCGGATACATCGGTGATTCCAAGGAACACATCCAGGGAAATCTGGCTATGGGACCGGAAGAGGCGGCGCGGAAATTCTGCGAGGAAGCGCTCAAGGCCGTGGAAAAGATCAATCCGCCCACCAAGAAAAAATCATTATTTGGTTAAACTGGCCGCAAAGGAAATTGGCGGGGCGGGAACTCGTAATGATATCCATTGAATATTCCAGCATCTTGAGAGGTAATTTTCGAACGGAAGGAGAGAAGCAAATCCATGAATGCCCATGATCAGCAGCATCACGCCCTTTTGGAGGCTATCGCCCGCAAGGCGATGCTGGCGGCCGGATTGCTTCCGGACTTTTCCCCCGAAGCCATCGCCCAACTCGGGAATATTAATGCGCCCGCGGCGATATCCGATGGAACGGTCCGCGATCTGAGCGGTCTGCTTTGGTGCTCCATAGACAACGACGACTCGCTCGACCTGGATCAGCTGACCGTTGCGCAGGCGATGCCGGACGGCAAAATAAAGGTTCTGGTCGCCGTGGCCGACGTGGATTCACTGGTGAAAAAAGGATCGGCCCTCGACGTGCACGCCAAGACAAATACCACTTCGATCTATACCGCCGCACGGATCTTCCCCATGCTTCCGGAAAAACTTTCCACCGGCCTTACTTCGCTCAATTACGACGCGGATCGGGCGGCGATGGTCGTGGATATGATGGTGGCGGCGGACGGCTCGATGCAGGATTCTGGGATCTACCCGGCGCGCGTCCACAATCGTGCCAAGCTTGCTTATAACAGCGTGGCGGCTTGGCTCGAGGCGGGCGGGGCGATGCCCGACGCGGTCGCCGCAGTGATCGGACTGGCGGACAACCTCCATCTGCAGGATCGGGCGGCGCAACAGCTGAAGAATTTCCGGCACGTACAGGGGGCACTCAACCTCGAAACCATCGAAGCCAAACCGGTTTTTGTCGGCGACGAGCTCCGCGATCTCGAGGTGGAGAAGGAAAACCGCGCCAAGGATATCATTGCGGATTTCATGATCGCGGCAAACGGCGCGGTGGCCCGCTATCTCGCGTCGAAGAATTTCCCTTCCATCCGCCGCGTGGTCCGCGTTCCCAAGCGTTGGGACCGGATCGTCGAGTTGGCCAAAGAACACGGGGTAACTCTTCCGGACATTCCGGATTCCAAGGCGCTGGATGAGTTCCTCTTAAGGCAGAAGGCGGCCGATCCGGACCGCTTCCCCGATCTCTCGTTGGCGGTGATCAAACTTCTCGGGTCCGGCGAGTACGTTGCGGAGCCTCCCGGAGGTCTTGCCCCTGGGCACTTCGGCCTGGCGGTCAAGGATTACTCCCATTCCACGGCGCCCAACCGCCGCTTCCCGGACGTGATCACCCAGCGCCTGTTGAAGGCGGCTGTGCAGGGAGAAAGTTTGCCGTACGACAATGACGAACTGCAGGCGCTCGCCCAGCATTGCACGGACGCGGAGGATGCGGTCAACAAAATCGAACGGCAGGTGGGCAAATCGGCCGCCGCGCTTCTCCTGGAATCGCGGATCGGAGAGCAGTTCGACGCCTTCGTCACCGGCGCTTCCGACAAAGGCACGTGGGTCAGGCTCGTGGAGCTTCCCGTCGAGGGCCGGCTCACCCAGGGTTTCCAGGGCCTGGACGTGGGCAACCGAGTCCGCGTGCAGCTCACGTTGACGGACGTACAGCGCGGATTCATCGATTTTAAAAAAGTGGGATGAGTAGACACACGATGGTTGGCCCGAAGGGCATCCATCCCGGCATGGGGATGGCGCGACCGCCGGGATCCGCCATCGAGTGATCTTTGAAGACAAAGGAGAAAGCAATGAAGAAAAGAGTCGGTGTGTGGATTGATCACAGAAAAGCGATTCTCGTCACCCTGACCGAGAACGGGGAAGAGATAAAACAAATTACATCCGGGATGGAGAAGCATGTCCGATTTGCCAGCGGATCTTCGGAGGACGGCTCGACGGAGGACATTCGGGAGAGACAATTTGCCGGTCATCTTGCCGCATATTATGAAGAAGTCTTCGCGGCAATCCGGGATGCCGAAGCCATTTTCCTATTTGGCCCGGGGGAGGCCAAAGGCGAGCTCGAAAAACTTCTGAAAGGCAAAGGGTTGGGCAAGAGCATAGCCGGCTTGGAGACCGCCGATAAGTTGACGGACCCGCAGATCGCGGCGGAAGTTCGACGGCACTTTTTCGAAAAGAAGGTGTGATTTCCTCGGGAAGAAGATTGATCCGGAACGGCCGGGGTAGGGAATATTAATCCACGAAGCGCGTCGCGGCGGCCCCGCCCCGGCTTCGCCGTGTGGGCCGTGGGCGCCGGGCGAGGCCAGGGGTCGGACCAGGGAACAAGAATGGGCGCGAAGTAATTTGGAAGGAAACCCCGAACCGCACTCCTTCGTGCTTTCTTCGTGTTCCTCGTGGATTATCATATTAAGTTGCCGATTCAGGATTTTTTTACCGCACCCCATTATTTTATTTGAGGGTGCATAGGAGCGCATTCATGTCCGTGCCCAATCGCAGCGAAATCCACTCTGGTTGTCATGTTCAAATTGTTGAAAAACAAAACCAGCAAACGGGGCTGCTGACGGAAGGCATTGTCATGCGAATCCTGACGAAAAGCTCGGCGCATCCTCATGGTATTAAAGTGATGCTGGAGGATGGCAAGGTGGGAAGAGTGCAAAACCTATTGCAAAAATAGGGACAGGCGGACAGATGCTTACAGGAGAGAGTTTTTTGGCCAGCTTCGATCAAACCCCAATAATTATTCTTCGGCTCATCCACTTGCCGCCTCGAATCCTCTATGCCGTTGGATTGCCTAGCGCGCCCGACCGCAAGGTGCTGGAGCAATATGCGGCCAACCGCACCCTCGTGGTAATCTCGCCCGGCCTGCATAGCATTGGGTAAAACTACGGCGCGGCGCAATTTGCAGACTGCGTTGTCGAGCAAGAGCAAAGGAAAGGCGGGAGACGGCTTTGGTCGAAAAAGAAGATCTTACCTATGCGTACGAGTTTATCAAGCGGATCTGTGTTGATATCGGGCCCGGGTCGCCCTGCAGTTCCCAGGAGCACGCCCGCGCCGTCGCGATAAAAACCGAAATGGACAAAGTGGCGGATGAGACGAAGGCGGAAAGTTTCACCTGTGCGCCCGATGCGTTTCTCAAATGGTTTCCATTCGCCTCCACGCTGTCCGTGGTGGCTGCGTTATTCTATTACCTCGGCCTGCTGCCAAATTATCCGGTTGTGTGCACAACCATCGCGTTGGGTATCGCAATTTTCATTGTTCTCATCCTGGTAATGGAATTTTTCCTGTTCCGGGAATTTATCGACGGACTGTATCCGCGGAAGCCGTCCGAAAATATTGTCGGGATCCTCAGGCCCACATCCCGCCGGAAGCCGCGCCGGATTCTGATCTTCGGCGGACACCACGATTCGGCGCTTCAATTCAATTATCTGCGGTATTTCAAACATGGCTATTATGTCGCCGAGGGAATCCTGATTTTCGGAGTGGTCATTTTCACAGCCGGTTTGCTGCTCCGATGGCTGGGTCTGGTTTTTTCCTTGTCCTGGGTCTGGCTGGTCGGCATTTTTCCGTGGTATCTATGGATCTTTCTGCCCGTTTGTGTATTTATCGGATTCACGTTTACCGAACGGGAAAAGAATGGGGGTTCCGTCCCCGGGGCGATTGATAATCTCTCCGCGGTGTCCATTCTCCTGATGCTCGGGCGCATCCTGAAACGGCATCCGGAATTGCAGCCCGACGATACGGAAATCCGGTTGGTTACTTTCGGGTGCGAAGAGGCGGGCACGCGCGGGTCGCGGGCGTATGTTCGCGCCCATGAAGCGGAGCTGCGGGCGGCGGATGCGGTCTTGGTCAATATCGAGAGCATCTATGATCCGGAAATCGAAATCTTCACCGGAGACCGCAACGGCACGCTTCGAAATTCACCGGATGTCGTCCGAGGGCTGGCGCAGGCCGCGCGGACCGTCCAAGCCCCCAGCCGAATCTCGCATTTTCCGTTCGCGGGCGGGGGGACCGACGCTCTGCCCTTCCGGGAGAAAGGCATCCGGGCGGCCTGCCTGTTCAGCATGAAAATCCCCTCCCAGATGGTTCAGTTTTACCATCAACCGTCGGATACCTATGATAAAGTCAACCGGACGGCGCTGTGCAATGCGGCTCAGATAGCATTGGAGTTCATCCGCACTTTTTAATGCATGAATGGATAGAGACCAATCTCAATGATCTCAAGAGTCCAATTTTGTGTGATGGTGCGGCGGTTATGATTGTTCCGAGTTTGTTGTAAAATGAGCCGGGGAGGGAGAACGCTTTTTATCTGTTTTATCAGACATGAACGATATCGGATTCCTCGGGAAACTCATCCTCCTCGCCGGCGGCGTGCTCGTCGTGCTTGGCGCGCTGGTTTGGCTGCTTTCCGGGACCGGCCTTATCGGCCGCCTCCCGGG